>DASUGU010000163.1:0-16801 GCA_036273855.1 Pseudonocardiaceae bacterium | reverse complement strand
GTATGAGAACCAGATCTTGCCCAGCGGCTTCCCCAGCGGCAGCCCCGAGGAAGCACTGGACTGCGCCTGCCGCCTCTACCTGGACAACCCCTACTGATCGGTCCTCAAACCCCCGAAGAACTTCGAAAACCGACCACTAAGACGCAGGTCAGTGCAATGGCTGCGCACAACTACGACGTGTGGTCAGCCGCCTGCACAGCTCTGCGGCAACCCCGCCGAGGGCTCGAACCCGCGCGTGGCCAGCCAACGGTGTGCGAACGATCCCGTCGGGACCGAACCTGGACGACGCCGAGACCGGCGGCCCCATGGTTGAGCCCAGGAGCCATGAGCCCGGTGAACAGCGCGGGTCCGGATCTACGCCAGTGACAGGTGGCGCCATACCGAAACGGTGAGACTCGGCCGGGCCAGGCCGCTCCGATCACACGGCGGCATTCGCCCGCCCCACACCGCCCAGGCCACACGCACGCCGCAGGCAGGACCCACAACCCCGACGACGTACCTACCGTGACGGTGGCCAAGCAGAAGTCCAGGTCAAACACCCACACTGGGCCGAGATCGGTGCGTCGATGCAGCTGCCATCGACGCACCCGACGGCCCAGCTGTTTCAAGGCATCGGCGCTGATCGCCGGCACGAACGCGGTGAACACCGTCCCGTGCCGGTCGCGCGCCGCGCGAGCCCGGAACGTGTAGCCGAGGAACGTGAACGACGTATGCTCACACGAGCTTGCCCGGTTCCCGTCCTTGCAGTACACGATCCGGGTCTTGTCCGGGTGCAGTTGCAGCCCGACCTGGTTCATCCGGCTCCTGATCGCTGCCAGCACGTATCGAGCCTGACGTTCGCTGACGCAGTGCACGACCGCGTCGTCGGCGTAACGCTCGAACAGGACGGCCAGGAACTCCCGCGCCATCCACGCGTCGAACGCGTAGTGCAGGAACAGGTTCGCCAAAATCGGTGAGACCGCCGACCCCTGCGGGGTTCCTCGGTTCCGTGCCTGCAACCGACCGTCGGGCAGCACCAGCGGCGCAGCAAGGAGGTTGTCCCAGGTCTCGTGGAACTTCTCAGGTGGCGGTCCCCCGCCTGAGACCTGCCATGAGGTAGGTGTTGGGCGTCTGCCAGGACAACCAACCAGCAAGGGGACCGCCGTGAGCAAGGACTACCAGACAACCAAGATCGACACGACCCGAACCGCCGTGCCCGAACAAGTCAGCATCGCGCTGGCCGAGATCACCACCGACCTGCGCGAGGGCCTGCTGGCCCTGGCGGTGGGCGCGGGCCTGCAGGTGCTGACCGCCATGATGGACGCCGACGTGACCGCGGCCTGCGGGCCCCGTGACCAGCACAACCCGGACCGCACCGCGGTGCGCCACGGGCACGGCCCCGGCTCGGTACCGCTGGGCGGCCGACGCATCCCGGTCACCCGACCCCGTATCCGCGCGGTGGATGGCTCGGGTGAGCTGCCGCTGCCCTGCTACGAGATCCTCAACGACACCGACGTGCTGGGGCGGATGGCGTTGGAACGGATGCTGGCGGGACTGTCTGCGCGCCACTACGGCGCCGGGCTGGAACCGGTGGGTGAACAGGTCATCCAGGTGGCGTCGGGAACGAGCAAGTCGGCGGTGTCCCGCAAGTTCGTGGCCGCCACTGAGACCGCCTTGGCCGAAGTGCTCGCCGCGGATCTGTCCACACTGGATCTGGTGGCGTTCATGGTGGACGGGGTGCACTTCGGGGAACACTGCTGCGTCGTGGCGTTGGGGATCGGCATCGACGGCACCAAACACCCGCTGGCGTTGGTGGAGGGCTCGACCGAGAACGCCACCCTGGTCACCGAGTTGATCGTGGGGCTGCGGGAGCGGGGCCTGGATGTCACCCGCCCGGTCCTGGCGGTGATCGATGGATCGAAGGCGCTGCGTCGGGCGGTGGTCGACGTGTTCGATCATCCAGTGATCCAACGCTGTCAACTGCATTATGCCGAGCTGCTGGTTATGCCGATGTGGGCGGTGGGTCCCTTGCGGGCAGGGGTGTTGGGCTGGCGAGGTCGGCATAATCCGGTGAGTTGATCGATGCTTGCCTCTCCGTCTTGGAGAGGAGAGCGTGATGGTCAAGGTGTTGCGGTCGATCGTTCGGGGGCCGTTGGAGCCGCATATCATCGGGTTCGCGGAGGAACTGCTGCGACAGGGCTATTCGCGGACGTCGGCGGCGCAGCATGTGTGTTTTCTTGCGCATCTGGATCGCTGGATGAGCGCGGAGGGTGTCGCGCTGGATGGGCTGAGCGGTCTGGTCATCGAACGCTATCTCGTGCAGCGGCGAGCGGCCGGCTATCGGGAGTATCGGTCGGTCAAGGCGCTGCGGCCGATGCTGGACTTCCTCGCGCCGCTGGGGGTGCTGCCTGTCTCGGCGGTGGTCGTGCTCGACCCGGTTGAGAAGCTGCTGGGCTGTTACCGCGAGTACCTGATCGGCGAGCGTGGTCTGACGTCAGGGACGGCGCGCGGGTACGTGGACTTTGTTCGTCCATTCGTTGTGACACGGTTGCGCGGCGAGGTGCTGGACTTCGCTGGGCTGGTTGCCGGTGATGTCACCGGGTTCATACTGTCGGCTTGCCCGGGCCGGGCCGTTGGGTCGGCGAAGCTGGTCGTCTGCGCGGTGCGGTCGCTGCTGCGCTGGTTGCACGTGAGCGGGCAGGTGCCGGTATCGCTGGCGGGAGCGGTGCCGTCGGTGGCTGGTTGGCGGTTGTCGAGCCTGCCCAAGGGCCTGGAACCGGGCGAGTTGCGCAGGCTGCTCGGCTCGTGTGATCGGCGCACCCGCACCGGCCGCCGGGACTACGCGATCATGCTGATGCTGTCCCGGCTCGGGTTGCGTGCTGGGGAGGTCGCCCGCCTCGGGTTGGACGACATCGACTGGCGCCGCGGCGAGATCGCGATCAGTGGCAAGGGCGACCGAGCCGAGCGACTGCCTCTGCCGGCGGACGTCGGGGCGGCGATCACGGCATACCTGCGCCGGGGCCGACCGGACACTGCGCAGGGCCGCAGCGTGTTCGTGCGGGTGCACGCACCGCACCGGGCGCTGACTACCGGCGGAGTTACCGAGGTCGTCTTCGACGCCGCGCAACGCGCAGGGCTGCCCAAGATGCATGCGCACCGGCTGCGGCACACCGCCGCGACCGCGATGCTTGCTGCCGGCAGTCCACTGCCGGAGGTTGGGCAGGTGCTTCGGCACCGGTCGATGCTGAGCACGGCGATCTACGCGAAGGTCGACCGCAACGCGCTGGGCGTGCTGGCCAGGCCCTGGCCGGTCGAGCCCGTTAGCGGTGTGTCATGAGCACCCCGCTGCGCGAACAACTGGCCGACTATCTCGCACTGCGCCGTGCGCTGGGTTACCGACTCGTCCGGCCGGAGAAGCTGCTCAACCAATTCCTCGACCACCTCGAACGCGGCGGCGAAACGACGATCACCGTGGCGAGCGCGCTGGACTGGGCACGGCTGCCGGAGGGCGGCGGTTCGAACTGGTGGGCCTACCGGCTCGCGGCGGTGCGCGGCTTCGCCACCTACCTGCACGGCATCGACACGGTCCACGAGGTGCCCGCGCCGGACCTGCTGCCGCAGCGGCCGCGGCGAGCCAGCCCGTACTTGTATTCCGAGGCGGAGATCGCCGAGCTGATCGCGGCGACCAGCATGCTGTCCACGCCGTTGCGGCGGGCCACCTTCGCCACGTTGATCGGGCTGCTCGCGGTGACCGGGATCCGCGTTGGCGAGGCGATCGCGCTGGATCGCGGCGACGTCGACCTCGCAGCACAGCGGCTGACGGTCCGGTTCGGCAAGTTCGGCAAGACCCGCGAACTGGCCTTGCACCCGAGCACCGTCACGGCGCTGCGCCGCTACCGGCAGCAACGACGCCGACTGGCTCCGGCGACCGGAACCGCGGCGTTCTTCGTCTCCCAAGCAGGAACCCGGCTGATCTACTGCAACGTCCACCACGTGTTCCACCAGGCCGTTCAGGCGGCTGGGCTCACGCCACGCTCCGCGTTGTGTCGGCCCCGGATTCACGATCTCAGGCACACGTTCGCAGTCCGGGCGATGCTCGACGCCTACGCCGCCGGCGATGACGGACAGACCCGCCTGACGCTGCTGTCTACCTGGCTCGGTCACGTCCACCCGGCCAGCACCTACTGGTATCTGTCTGCCTCGCCGGAACTGATGGCCGCTGCCGGGCAACGCCTCGACACCTACCTCGCCGGCCAGTCAGGGGGCCGGTCATGAGCGCGCTCGCCCCGACCCTGCAGGCGTTCTTCACCGACCGGCTCATCGCCCAACGTCACGTCAGCCCGAACACCATCACCGCCTACCGCGACACGCTGCGCCTGCTGCTTCGCTACGCCAGCGACCGCACCGGACGCCCGCCGTCACGACTCGACCTGGCCGATCTCGACGCGCCGCTGATCGCCGCGTTCCTCGACCACCTCGAGACCGAGCGCAGCAACAGCGTGCGCACCCGCAACGCGCGGCTGGCCGCGATCCACTCGCTGTTCCACTACGCTGCGCTGGTTCACCCCGACCATGCCGAGACCATCGCCCGAGTGCTGGCCATTCCACCCAAACGCTTCGACCGGGCACTGCTCACCTGGCTCGACGAACCCGAGATCGACGCCCTGATCGGCGCCTGCGATCTGAACACCTGGACCGGGCGCCGCGACCGCGCCCTGCTGCTGCTCGCTGTCCAGACCGGACTGCGCATCTCCGAACTAACCGGCCTCACCCGCTCAGACCTGCACCTGGGCGCCGGTGCATACGTCGCCTGCCGCGGCAAAGGCCGCAAGGACCGGATCACTCCGCTCACCACCGGCACCGTCGCCGTCCTTCGCGACTGGATCGACCAACAGCCTGGTGAGCTCACCGATCCGCTGTTCCCCACGCGCCGGCAGCGGCGGCTCAGCCGCGACGCGGTCGAACACCGTCTCGCCCACTACGCCACCAAAGCCGCTGCCGGCTGTCCCTCGCTGCACGGCAAGACGATCACTGCACACGTGCTGCGTCACACCACCGCCATGCGCCTGCTGCACGCAGGCGTCGACACCAGCGTCATCGCCCTCTGGCTCGGACACGTCAGCGTCGACACCACCCACATCTATCTGCACGCAGACCTCGAACTGAAGGAGAAGGCACTCGCCCGAACCCGACCACCACACGCGCGAACCGGCCGATACCAGCCGCCCGACAAGCTCATCGCCTGGCTCGAAGCGCTCTGACTATGCCGACCTCACCAGCCCAACACCCCTGCCCCGCAAGGGACCCACCGCCCACATCGGCATAACCAGCAGCTCGGCATAATGCACGATGCACGTCTGGACCACGGTCTGTGGCCACACGGTGTTGATCGCGTCGGGCAGGCCGGTCAGCCCGTCACACACCACCATCAGCACATCGGCGACACCGCGGTTCTTCAGCTCGGTCAGCACATGCAGCCAGTACTTCGCGCCCTCACCACCGTCCCCGGCCCACAGTCCGAGGATGTCGCGGTGGCCCTCGCAGGTCACCGCCATCGCCACGTAGATCGGGCGGTTGGCGACCTGCCCGTCGCGGATCTTCACGTGGATCGCGTCGATGAAGATCACCGGGTACGCCTTGGCTTCTATTGGTCGTTGCGAATCCTGAAGGGACGGATTCGCATGCGGCGGTATGCGCCGAACAAGATGCCCGCGGTAGTCAAGCGCCGCTACTTCGAGCTGATCAGGACGGGGATGTCCGGGTCGGCGGCCGCCGACCCGGACAGGCGTGTCGAGCGTGTGGAGCGCCAACCAGCTCCACGACATCGCTGCCGAACTCAACGACCGACCCCGGCTGTGCCTCGGTGACCGGACACCACGTCAAGCTATGCAACAATGGCTACACCGAACGACACCACGATGATTCGCGACGATCGCTAGAAACCGCCCGCAGTCCAGGGGCCGGTTGTGCCACTCGGTCATGCCCTCCACGACCTTGTCGGTGATCGTGGAGATGGTCTGGCGCGACACGTCGGCCCCGTAGACCTCGGCCAGATGGGCGGAGATCTCGCCGGTGGTCAGGCCCTTCGCGGCCAGCGAGATCACCATCTCATCGACCCCGGTCAGCCGTTTCTGCCGCTTGGCGACGATCTTCGGTTCGAAGCTGCCGTCCCGGTCACGGGCACGGTGATCTCGACCGGGCCTACGTCGGTGAGCACGGTCTTGGTGCGGGTGCCATTACGCGAGTTACCGGTGTTGCGGCCGGCCGGGTCGTGCTTGTCATAGCCCAGGTGGTCGGTGATCTCCCCGTCCAGGGCCGACTCGAGTAGCTTCTTGGTCAGCTGCTGCAACACCCCACCCTCGCCGGTCAACTGCAGGCCACCGGCCTTGGCGCGGTCCACGAGCTGGTTGATCAGCTGCTCGTCCAGGCCATCCAGGCTGGTCGCCTGGTCCGCGGGTGTCGAGTCCTCGGCGTTGTCCACGCGGGACATCATCTCGGTCATCAGTGTCACTTCCATGATCGGGAGTTACACCGAAAGTTCTACAGTCCCGCCCGCGCCCGGCGAGTAGCTTGCCGGACCTGGCGGGTGAGTGGGGTTGTGCGCTACTTTGCGCGTCGCCGCTTCGACTGTCCTGCGTTTGCGTCGAATGCTTCGATGACGGCTGCTGGGATGCGGCCTCGGTCGGAGACTTCGAAACCGTTCTTGTTGGCCCACTGCCGGATGGCCTGGGTTTGCTCGCGAGTGCGGCCTGGCGTGTTGGCACGGGGTGTCGCGGTGGCCGGAGTGGCTGCGATGCGTGGCGACCGACGGCCTCCCGTGCGCCTGGCCGACGTAATGAACTCGTCCAGGGCGCTGCGAAGCTCGCCGGCATGGTCGTCGTTGAGGTCGATCTCGTAGGTCACGCCGTCGAGCCCGAATTCGACAGTCCGGACGGTGTCGCTACTGGTTCCATCGAGGTCGTCGACGAACTGGACAATGGTGCGCTGTGCCATGGTGTGTGCTGAGTCTTTCTACTCGTTGTGGAGATCACGCAACCGGGTCGCGGCGACACAGTTACCCGACTGAAGCCGCGTCGCGTAACTGATAGGGGCCGCAGGATAGAACATTACACCGCTGTTCGATTGTTGTTTCAGAAGGGTCTGGAGATATACCCGGGTCCGATTGTGCCGTCCTGGACTGGTCGGTCTGAGGTGAGGCCAGACGTGGTTAGTGAGGCGTTCGGTAGCAATTTTCTTCTGGACAGACCGAGTGAAGAACTGTTCACCTGCCGGGCGGATTGACGGTCTCGGTGACGCGGCAGCGTGCGTCAGGTGGTTGTGGCAACCCCTGTCCGCATGTGCAGCGCATCAAGTGGTCGCGTCTCCAGCAAACGTGCGGACCGCGGTCCTCACCGCCGCTGCCAGATCCACGGATGGCTGCTGGACGCATTGTCATGAGCCGGGCAAGACCGGTGGTGCGCCGGTGGAGTCGAGGTCGGCGAGTAGGTCGCCGAGGCCGACGAGTCGGGCGAGGACGTCGTCGGCGGTGAAGCTCAACTGTGAGGGTCGTCGGCAGGCGGCTACTTCCTCCCAGGTGATGGGGGTGGCCGCGGTCGGGTGATCGCGGCCGCGCAGCGAGTACGGCGTGATGGTGGTCTTGGCCGGGTTGTTCTGCGACCAGTCGATGAACACCTTGCCGGCCCGGCGGGCCTTGGCCATCACCGCCGTCACCGTGTACGGGGTTTCCCGGGCCAGTCGCTGCGCCAACTGTTTCGCGTAGGCCGACGCCGCGTCCGCGCGGTCGACCGTGGTACTGGCGTACAGCTGCATGCCTTTGGACCCCGAGGTGGTCGGGAAGGGTGCGAGCCCGTCGGCCACCAGGTGCTCACGCAGCCGTTGGGCGACTCGGCAGCACTCGACGATCGTGGTGCCCTCGCCAGGGTCCAGATCGATCACCAGCCGACCGGGTAGGCACCGCTCGCCGTTAGGCGCGACGGTCCACTGCGGGACGTGCAGTTCCAGCGCGGCCAGGTTCGCGACCCACACCAGCGAGGGCAGGTCATCCACCAGCGGGCGGTCGATCACCTCGCCAGAGCTCCGCGAGCCGGACTGGGACAACCGCACGGTCGGCAGCCAACAGGGTGCGCCGGCCGGCACGTTCTTGCCGAACCACCTCGGGCCGTCGACGCCTTCGGGCCAGCGCACGACGGTGATCGGCCGACCGCGCACGTGGGGCAGCAGCACGGGTGCGACCCGGGTGTAGTAGTTGATGACCTCATCCTTGGAGTACCCGTCCGCCGGGTACAGGACCTTGTCCAAGTTGGACAACGTGAGCTGCTTGCCGTTGATCTGCACGGTGATCCGCTGACCACCCGCCGCGCCGGGCGTCGATGTCGACGACCTGGCGGCCGCTGGAGTGGCCGGAGCACCGGCGTTGGGCCCGCCGCCGATGCTCGCGGGCGCCAGGACATCGTCGGGGTCACGGTCGGCGCGTAGGCCGCGCCATCTGGTGTGCCGCAGCCGGCCCGCGCCGCGGGTGAACTGGCGGTAGCGCACCTCACCCACCAGCACAGGTCGAACCCAGTGAGCGCGCAGCATGTCTTCCCGTGGCGGTGGGACCGCGAAGGGATGCTGTGGGATCTGCAGGTCGTCCAGCCGGGCCTGGAGGCGGTGGCGTTCGGTTTCGGAGAATCCACTGCCCACGTCACCGAGATAGAGAAGCTCGCCAGTGGTGGGGTCGTGGCCGCCCAGCAGCAGGGCGCCCAGCAGCCCGGTGAGCCGGCCTTGGCCGGGTCGCCAGCCGCAGATGATTACCTCGCGGGTGTGGACCAGTGGCAATGCCAGGGTGGTGGGGCATCCGCAGATCGCCCCACCACCCCGCGGCCGCGATTGACCCCATGTCGACGAGTGGCCGGTCGGGAGCAGCGAGCCGGCGTGATCATGGACGCCAGTTGGTCGACGGGCCGGTCAGGTCGTGGCGGCGTCGGGCGTCATGGCTCGCAGCCAGGCCTGCGTGATCTCGTCGAGCACCCCGGCCGGCGGGACGTTGAAACCGGCAAACTGGGTGGCCAGTGGCCGAGTCAGCAGGTGCACCACGATCGGACCGGCCAGCAGGTGGAAGGCCAGCACCGGGTTCATCGGCCGGAGCCGACCAGCCCGCATCTGATCGCTGAGATAACCGACCAGGTCGGGCAGACCCCGGCTCATGCTGTGCCGCGCACCTTCGGCGGTGTCCGGATCGCCGTCGAGCAGTTCGAACACCACCCGCAGCAGCAGCCCAGCACGTCCGTCCATGGCCTGGGCGATCGCCCGTGCGACGACCGGCATCACCTCGGCAGGGTGGCCATCGGGCATGCTGTCCAGAACATTAGCCACCGGCCCCCACGGGGAAAACACCCGCACCAACTCGCCGAACAGCGCCGCCTTGCCCGGGAACATCCGATACAGCGTCGCGCGGGACACCCCGGCGGCCGCGGCGAGATCCTCCATGGACAACTGCGCCAACCCACGACGACCGACCTGGTCCAACGCCGCGTCCAGGATCCGCTGCCGCGCGCCGGGCTCCAGGTGGCAACCGGCATCCCGCAACAGCGCCTCCCGGCTGCCGAACAGCCGGTACAGGGTGCGCACGCCAACGCCGGCCGCGGCGGCGAGTTGGCCCATGGTCGGCTGCCCCCCACCAGCGCATGCACGTCTGGCGGCGGCCACCACCTTCTCGCGTGACGTCTCCACCGTCATGGAGCTATATTAGATGAGACATCTCGTCTCATGCCGTGCCAGCAAGGGAGCCGGCTATGGATGCATACACACCCCAGGCGGACCCGCACGTACGCCGCGATCCGAACGGCCTGCGCTGGTACCGCCTGGTCTACCGACTCGCCTACCGGCTGGGCTTGGTCGTGTGGCAGCGACCCGCTCCGCCTGCCGACCTGATCACCTTGGTCGAAGGCCCCTCGGCGCTGCGGCCTGGCCGGGCGCTGGACCTGGGCTGTGGCACCGGCACCGATACCACCTACCTGGCCACCCACGGCTGGCGGGTCACCGCGGTCGACATGGTGCCCAAAGCCCTGGCCATCGCACGACGCCGGGCCACCGCGGCCCACGTGTCCCCGCGGCTTCTGCACAGTGATGTCACCCGCCTACGCGAACTCGACATCGGCCACGGATACACCCTGATCCTGGACTTTGGCTGCTTCCACACCCTGCCCGACGATCGCCGACCGGCCTACGTCGCCGGCTTGTCCGACGTGGCGGCACCGGGTGCGACGCTGCTGCTGTACGGCTTTCGCCAGCCACCCAAACTCGCACCGATGCGTGCCGGACTCACCCCGGAGGAGGTGCGGGATCGCTTCGGGACCGCGGGCTGGCAGGTGGTCACCGCTGATGCCGTCCCGGCCGGCACGCTGCGGGTCACCGCAGGCCGTGCGGCCGAGCGATTCGTGTTGTGGCGCTACCAACTCCGCTACTCCCCAGCCTGAACATCGCGGTGGGGCAGTGCTGCGGTCGGCGGACGGGAGGGTGTACGCCGTGCTGCTGGTCAATCCAATCGTCATCGGCGGCCTGCCGATTCCCGACGACACACCCGCATTCCTCACCGTGCTCGCCGTGCACGTAGCGGCCAGCATGGTGTGCGTCGCGGCCGGCGCGCTCGCGGCACTGGCCCCCAAGCGTCCCGGCCGACACCCACGTGCCGGCCAGATCTACTACGGCGCGCTGACCACGTCATTCACAGCGTTGGTGACCCTCGCGGCACTGCGCTGGCCGCACGACCTCGACCTGTTGGTCATCGGCACCGTCGCCGTCACCGCCGCAACCCTCGGCCTGATCGCCCGCCGGCGCCGGCGACGGCACTGGGTGCGCGTCCACGGCACCGGCATGGCCATCTCCTACATCGCGCTGTTGACCGGCTTCTACGTCGACAACGGACCTAGCCTGCCGGTGCTGAACCTGCTGCCGCACATCACCTATTGGCTGCTGCCCTCCCTCGTCGGCGTGCCGCTGCTGCTGCGGGCCTTGCGACGGGTCGGCCGCCACCCTTCCTCACCCATCCCGGGATGAACAGCACGCCCGAGCACACCAGCCCGATCGGCCCAAACCCTGCAACTCTCAATACATTGGCGGGAGCTCAGCCAGCAGCGTGGTGATCCTGCTCGACAAGCCGCGACGTGACCCAAACCAACAGCCGCAAACCATGTACAGAAATCCAGTTTGTGCTCATAGGCCCACCCCGGGCCGGTGCGCAGCCGGCCGCCATCTGGTTTGGCCAGCATCGGCTCGATCCAGGCCGGCACCATGGACCGGGTCCCGGAGGTACGCGCCATGCTCGGTCCTCCGCTATGGTCGTTCGTCCTGGCTGGTGGCCTGGGATCACACGGTAACCCGAACGGCCTAATCGTGCCGGTCGTTGCACATCTCCATACGGATGGAGAATTGCCGCTTTTCCGGCATCGAGTGCCTCGAGCCGTTACGATTCGCCTCATGGTTACTACGTTCGGTGACGTGGGGGTGCGATGACGGACGGGTCAGAGCTGGACGCGCCTGCGTTCACGCAACAGCAGCTTGACCAGCAGGTGGCCCAGACATCGCGGCAGGCTGATCAACTCCACCACGATCTTGTCCAGGTCACGGTCGACATCAACAATGCTGACGGGATCCGGCCGAGCCAGATGGCGGCGTACGAACGCATCCAACAGGAAGCCGATGCCCCGGTTGGCGGCGGTCCTGGTGGGGCCAGCGGTGGAAACCAGTACACGTTCGACCCGACGACGATCGAGCAACAACTCGCCATGTGCGAGGACCTGATCGGCAAACTTCGAGGTACGGCCTTGCCGCATGCCCAGCGTATCGCCGAGGCGTCCGCCCCTTCTTCTGATGACTTCAGCGTCAGCCAGGCGACCGCAACCAGTGACCTGGGCAACAACGTGGTGCAGCGGGTGCTGAATCAGATCACGTTCGTGCGCACGTGGCACGACAAGCTTGTGCAGGCTCGGCAGCAGTACCTGGAGCAGGAACACCTGTCCGTGGACCAGTGGAGACAGCTCACCGGGGGTCTGTACACGTGAATCGCTCCCGAGTCGCGTTCATGTTCTGCATGATGGCTGTGGTCGCCGCGCTGGCCGGTTGTTCGACGACCGGTCAGCCACAACCCACGGGCCCGGTCACCGCAAGCACAGCAGACTCGGCGACCGATGACCCTGCCGCAGGCGGAGCACCGGCCGTGGCGCACTCGCTTGATGCCAACTCGATCCTGAAGGATCCGTGCTCAGCGCTCACGACTGGCCAATTGGCCAGTCTGGGTGTTGGTGGGGCCCCGGCAATCAACAACACCGACCCCAGCGGGCAGGGATGTGCGTGGACCGCGGGGTCCCTGCTGACGGTCAATGTTGGGTGGGTCCCTGCGAATGCGCATGGATTGAGTGATCTTTACCGGAAGCAGCAGTCCATGGCCTACTGGCGCCCGACCCAGGTGGACGGTTACCCGGCTGTGTTCGCCGACGCCGCACCGCAGCAAGACAACGGATGCCTGTTGAACACTGCGGTGAGCGATCACCTGTACTTCCTGGCTGGCGCGCAGGGTGCGCGAAGTAACGATCAAGCATGTGTACTGGCGCGCGAGGCCGCCGCTGATGTGATCAAGAATTTGGAGGGAAGTTGAGATGGGCTCGATGGACCCGCAGGAGATTTACGACAACTTCCACCAGGCTTCCGGTCCTGCGGCACTGTCGGCAGCACAGCAGGGTGCTGACCGCCTGGCCGAGTCCTACCCGGAGCATGCGCGGGACGTACAGGCGTTGGTGGATGCCATGCAGTCGGGGTGGACCGGTCAGGCGGCAGACGCGGCCACGCAGTCGCTCAACCCGCTGATCGTGAATTTTCACGAGGGTGGGCAGGACCTGAGGGCAGCGCAGGACCTGGTGTCACGGCAGGTGGAGTCGTGGCACACGGCGAAGAATGCCGTGCAGCCGATGCCGCCGAAGCCGGCGGTGCAGGACCCGTTGATGGGTGCTGCGCGGCAAGACTTCGTGTCTCAGGTGCATGGCTATACGAATGCCGCTCAGTCCAATGTGGATGCGATGACCGTGTACAGTGATGCGTCCACCTACAACACGGATAATCTACCGCCGTTCGACCCGACGTTGAAGCCGCCGGGAACGACGGTGAGTGTACGGCCACCGGTGGCTGCGGGGAGCGGTATGTCCGCTCCGCAGGCGAACTCGGCGCCCGGTGTGCCCGGCGGCGGTTCGCGTGCTGTTGGCCCTGCCGTCCAGTCCGGGCCCGGGGTGGCCGGTTCGGTGTCCGGCGCTGGTTCGCGCAGCGTCGCTTCAGCCGGTGGACCGAGGGCGGTATCGCCCGTGCTGCCCTCGGGGACGAGCATCAGCAGCGCGCCGCCCACTGCGCCAGCGCCCGCTCCCGACCTGCCGGACCACAGCGTCACCACGCCATCAGGTCCCGGTATGGGCCGCGTTCCCGGGGACTTTCCGGGCAACGGCGGCGGTCAGAATCTGACCGGACCGCCCGGCAGTGGCGGCTGGCCACGCGAGGAGTCCCCCGACGACGGGCCTGGGTTGCGTGGCCGGTGGCGCACGCCCGGCCAAGAACCAGCCGGCGGCGGTGTGCCGCTGGGCGCCCGATCGGGTGGACCGGCCGATGGTCAGGACACGCCCGGTGGCGGTTTCCGTGACGCCCAACCCGGCCAGGGCGCCGGGCTGGGTGACGGCGAGCCGGAGGCGCCAGGAGCCGGGGCGCGCAGCAGCGCTGGGGCGGCGGCGCTGGAGCAAGACCGCGGGTTCGGTCCGGCCGGGACGGCAGGCCAGCGTGACGCCCTGACAACGCCGGGGATGATGGCCGGGCGTGGTGGCGGCGAGGGGGCCGAGGGCGAGCACACGAACAAGTACGTGCGCGGTGACCCGCGGGAGTTGTTCGTGGGGGACCTGCCCTTGGTCGCCCCACCCACGATCGGGCCACCGCCCCTGCCACCGCCAGCCCCGCCGCAGCAGGACTGCTGAGGCGCGGCCGCTGCGTGGGGTGCTGAGACGGTGCTGTCGAGACCGATCACGGTCACAGTCGGGGCGTTGACTCGGATGCTGCGTGCTCAGGGCCTGGGCAGTGCGCATCCAGTGATCACCGACGTTCCGGTGTTCGTCGGCGCCGAGGAACAGCGCGTGGCGGATGCGGCTATGTGGCAGGAGTTTCGCGAGGTCGAGGTGGTCGACCGGCACGGCCGGCTGAACGCCGCCGCGCTGGATAGTCTTGCCGTGCTCGCGCGTCCGGGCGTGGAGTACTTCGCCGTGTTCAGCGACCGAGGTGTGCAGTGCGCAGTGTTGGTCGCCGCCCTGGGCGAGGAGGCCGTCGTGGTCGTGCGCGCGGGGGATGCGGTGACGGTGTCCAGCACGAGTAACCGGTTGCTGCCCGAACTGCTTGTGTCGTATCTACCCCAGGTGCGGCCGGCTGGGGTGCAGGCGGCCAATATCCGATTGGCCGAGGTGGACCCGGCCGGCGATGACCCGCACGTCGTGTTGCTGGACGCGTCACCGGGCGTGGAGCGCGACGCGGCGTTGGTGCGGATGCTGCGTGGTCAGGCCGCTACCGGCATGGGCGAGTTGTACACGGCAGCCCGGGATCGGTGGGGCCACCGTGCAGTGCTGGCCGACCCGATCCTCTACCGGGACTCCCGCGCCGGGCGGATCTTGGTCCGCTATGCCGGTGACTACCTGTCGATCGCCCCGGCTACCTCGGCGTTGTTGGCCCAGCGGCTGCGTGAAGGACAGCACGACCTGGCCAACTGACCGCTGATAGAGGTCTGTGGGTGTCGGAACGTGTGCGCAGGCGCGACCTGGTGGATGTTGTGGCCGTCAGGGTCGCGGCCCGTCCGGTGGCGGGGTGAGGACGGTAAGGACGGTATTGGCGACCAAGCGCAGTTCCGGAAGTGGCAAGGTCGGGGGCTTCAGCCAGGTCAGTGGTGGGCATCCGGGATGCCGGGTCGGCGGTAGGTCGATACCCCACTGCGAAGTCTGGCCCTGGTTGTAGCCACCGTGCGCGTAACCGATCTCGTGACCGACGAACAAGTCGATGACCGTCCCGGGTGGTCCGTACTGCGGCCTGGCCAGCAGTGCCAGGCGATCCGGCGGGCCAGGAATATGGATGACGGGCAGGTCGACGTTGATGCGGTTGAGGTGATCCACAGCACGCATTCCGATCTGAGCGGGCACATTGAGCGCGTCGGCGACCACGCCGGGTGCCATCCACACCATCGAGTTCTGCACGAACGCCGGCCAGCCCAGGCGTTCCCGGTAAGCCGCTGCGGCAGCGCAGCTGTCACGTGGAGTTGTCCACTCGGTGGACTTGCTCACGATGCGACCATCATTGTGGCGGCCGGGCCGGTACGACGGTACATCGGCATGCCCATCACGTCGGGCAGCTCAGACACTGTCGGTGCCAGCCCATGGCTGGCGTGCGTCCGGCGTTTGGTTGCCTTCATCGTTGGCTCCCAGAGTTCCTGGAGCGTCGGTGCTCACCGCCATGCAGTGGCAGGCCTGACCGCCGGTGCACTGACCGCACAGCCACCACACGCACCGACTCCGGGCGTCGGCAGCCGGGTTGTCATAGACCTTGTGCGCGCTCATCGCGATGAACCTCCGAATGCCTATTTCAGGGTCGTGTGTAGAACAGCTGGTCGCCGTGGTCTCGGGGAGCCAATCGCCGCGGTCTGGCTATTGGGGTGGGCGGATGGTGTAGCGGCATTGGGTGGGGTTGGGCAGCAGCATGCGCAGCGCGGCGGGGACGTCTCGGTCGGGCCAGCCGCGTTGGACCGGGCTAAGGTTGAGCAGTCCCCACAGGACGGTGGTCAGATCACCGACCTGGCACCAGGTGATGCCATAGACGTCCACAGGGTCCTGCTCGGGCCAGATCCGGGCACGGTAGGCGCCGCACCGGTCGGGTCCGCGCGTGGCGAACACGTCGACGTAGTCGCCCATCAGGTAGTACGCGACCAGCAGATCGGGACGGCTGCGCTCGCCATAGGCGAGCATGGTCCAACCCCACCGGGGCAGTGAGGCGAGCACATCGTCCGGGTCGAACTTGCCGCCCAATTCGGTCGGCGACACTCGGCCGGGCGCGACCAGCCCGGCGGGGGTGCAGGGCAGTGGTTGGCGGATGCCCAGTCGACAGGCGCTGCCGACCGTGATCGGGGCAGGCGGCGGCGGTGTGCGCAGCCGGTGCCGGCCGGTCACCCCACATCTCCTGAGCCAGTACGGTCGGCTCGGGCCGCTCGGCATCGGGTCCGGCACCGGCGTCGTGCACGCCGTACACCGGGGATGGCGAGCGAGTCGGTGTCGGGTTGGTCGTCCGGGCCGAACACCCGCCCGCAACTGAAGCAGGCTTGCCCGTAGTACTGCCACACGACGGTCATGTCCGGATCCACGGCTTCGCCGATCCCGGGGCCGGATGAGGCCGCCACCCCGCCCTCACCGGGAGGCGAGGGGAGCGGGGGCGGGGCGGCGGCAGAACCGGTGGCCGGCGATTCGGGGTGCCACGCCACCGGAAGCGGATTCAGACTGTTGGTCGGGCTCACAGCGCCGCCTCATCCGGGTAGGCGACTACGTCAGGGTCCACTGCCGGGCGGGGGGCCAAACGCGGGCGTGTCGCTCGCTGGCGGGCCGACCGGGTGGTTTGGTGGCTGGACCTGTACAACGGAATGACCCACTCAGACCCAGATCCGCGATTAGTGTGAGAGATGATCAACCGCGAGTAAGTGATCATGGAAGTGTATCGTTTTGGCGCCCAGACCCAGGCGAAATAACCCGATTGTCGCACCGGGTCACGGGTTCCAAGGCTCCTGTCGCGG
>DASUGU010000162.1:0-43863 GCA_036273855.1 Pseudonocardiaceae bacterium | reverse complement strand
ATCGTCAAACGCGCTATCTCCAAGTACCAGGCCCGCGGCTCGGTCATCGACCGCACCAGTTACAAAGCCACCCTGAGCATCGACATCCTCACCCCGGGCGACCCTTGACGATCACCACCACCGCCAAACTTCACGGCCTTGCCGCTAGCCCGCCAGCGTCGGCAGGTACGCCGGGGCCCGGCGAGCCTTGCTGACCTGCTCGAACGCGGCCGCGAACGCCAGCACGCGGGCGTCGGCGAACCGGCCGGCGAAGAACGACACCCCGATCGGCAGCGGCCCGACGAACCCGGCCGGCACGGTCACCGCCGGGTAGCCCGCCACGGCCGGTGCGCTGGACGAGCCGATCACGTCGTGGTCGCCGTCCGGGTAGTAGCCGATCTGCCACGCCGGGCCGTTGGTCACCGCCAGGATCGCGTCGAGTTGGTGCGTGGCAAGGGTTTCGTCGATCGACCGGCGGGCGAGATCGGCGGCCTTGGCGCGCTGCTCGCGGTACTCCGGATCGGTGATCGGCGGAGCCTCGGCAGCGTGCTCGAAATGTTCCTGCGGGAACTGGGACAGCTCGACCGGGTCGGACTTGTTGAACTCGATGAGCTCCGCCATGGTGGCTGGCACGTCCTGCCGGGTGGCCAGGTACGCCTCCAGTTCGTGGCGGAACTCGGCCCACATCGCGGGTAGCTCGACCGGTCCGATGTCGTCCTGGTACGGCAGTTCCACGTCGACCACAACGGCACCGCTCTCGGTGATCGCGTCCACAGTAGACCGCATGATGGCGGTGATATCGTCGGACTCGTTCGGCACGTGCCACACGCCGATCCTGGCGCCGCGCAAGGCTTCCGGGTAGAGCGCGGCGGCGTAGTCGGTGGTCTGGTCGTCCGGGTAGAGCGAGGTCGCCTCGTCGGCCGGGTCCCTGCCCTGGAGTGCCGACATCGTGATCGCGGCGTCGACGACGTGCCTGGCCATCGGGCCGGGGGTGTCCTGCTCACCGGAGATCGGCACCACGCCCGTGCGGCTGACCAGTCCGATGCTCGGCTTCAGGCCGACGACGCCGTTCGACCCGGCCGGGCTCACGATCGACCCGTCGGTCTCGGTGCCGATCGCCACCTGGGCGAGTGCCGCCGCGATCGCCGCGGCCGAACCGGACGACGAACCACTCGGGTTGCGGTCCAGCACATGGGGATTCACCGTCTGGCCACCCACGGCGGACCAACCGGACGTCGAGTTGGTGGAGCGGAAATTTGCCCATTCCGACAGGTTGGTCTTGCCCAGGATGACCGCGCCCGCGTCGCGCAACCTGCGCACCAGGTAGGCGTCGGCGGCGGGTGGCGCCACCAGCATGGCGCGCGAACCGGCCGTGGTGGGCAGGTGGGCCGTGTCGACGTTGTCCTTGAGCAGCACCGGAATGCCGTCCAGCGGACCTCGTGTCTCGCCGGCCCGGCGCCTGCGGTCGCTGGCCGCGGCCTGCAGCAGGGCGGTGGGGTCGACGAACAGCACCGAGCGCACCAGTGGGTCGACCGTGCGGATGCGCTCCAGGTAGGCCGCCGCGAGGTCGACCGCGGTCAACTCACCCGCGCTGAGCAGGCGGTTCAGCTCGGGGATGGTGGCCGAGTCGAGATCAGGTGTGTGCACGAGGGCATTCTGACCGATCGCGGGCCCGGTTGTCTGCGTCAACCGGCCCGTACCAGCCCGGTTACAGGTCCGCCCGAGTTGGTGACCTCTGCCACAGCCGGCGTCGCCGACCTGACAGCACGCTGAAGTCTCGCGCTTCGGATGCAACGTTTCGGGTCACTCATACGTATTACGAGAGAGGGGTGCGACGGCGGAGACAGGGTTAACGTCGGGGTCGGGATGTGCGCGGTCCGCGGCGGTGCAGGTCGGGAGGGCACGTGGACGTCGAGGCTGAGCCGGACAGACCGACGGCGGAGGGTGTCGATGTCGCGCCCGAGGCCGAGGTCCCGGCGGAGCCCGTCGTCCCGGAACAGGCCACATCGTCCCCAGACGAAGCACCAGTCACTCTCGCACCACCCTTTGTGCCGCCGCGCTGGCAGAACCGATCGACGACGACCAAGGTCTTCTACGGCATCGGCAGGTCGGTGATCGCGGTCGCGGCGGCCGCGCTGCTGGCCGTGACCGGATACAACTGGTCGATCCTGCACCAACTGGACAACGGCATCGCCCGCACAGACGTGTTCGGCGGCGCGCCGACGGAACAGCGGCCGGCGGCCCCGCCGCCTCCGGTGTTGACGACCGATGTGAACATCCTGTTGGTCGGCATGGACAGCCGGACCGACCCGCACGGCAACCCGCTGCCGGCCAACGAGCTGGCGATGCTGCACGCCGGGCCGGACACCGGTCAGCTGGACACCGACACCATGATCCTCGTGCACATCCCTGCCGGCGGGAAGCAGGCGGTGGCGTTCTCGTTCCCGCGCGACTCGTACGTCCAGATCGCCGGTGGGTTCGGCAAGCACCGGCTGAACTCGGCGTTCGCGTACGCGCACAACGCGGAGGCGAGCCGGCTGCGGTCGCAGGGCATGACCAACGCGGCCCAGATCGAGCAGATGGCCGACACCGCGGGGCGGAAGAACCTGATCGCCACGATCGAGAACCTGATCGGGAACTCGGTGACGATCAATCGGTACGCGGAGATCAACCTGGCTGGCTTTTATGATCTTTCGCTCGCCGTCGGCGGGGTACAGGTGTGTTTGAACGGGCCGACGCACGATGATCAGACCGGGGCGTCGTTCCCGGCGGGGGTCCAGACCATTGCGGGTGTGCGGGCGTTGAACTTCGTGCGGGAGCGGCATGGGTTGCCCGGCGGGGATCTGGACCGGATCGTGCGGCAGCAGGTGTTTCTCGGTGCGGTGGCGAACAAGATGCTGTCCACGGGGACGTTGACGAATCTGTCGCGGGTGAACGCGTTGACTCAGGCGATCGAGAAGTCGATCACGTTGAGCTCCGGGTGGGATGTGGCGAGCTTCATTCAGCAGATGCAGGGATTGACGAGTGGGGCCATTCAGTTCCACACGATTCCGACCGGTCCGGATGTGACGATCGGCGGTGCGGACGTGCTCCAGGTTGATCCCGAGGAGGTCCATACCTTTGTGGCAGGGCTGATCAACGACACCAACGAGGAAGCCGCCACTACAACTCCACTGACGCCAACCACCCCGACGTCAACTGCGCCGCCCACTACCACCACGACCCAAACGGCCCCGACCAAAGCAACCAACGCCCCCACCACAACGGGCCCCATCACCGCCCAAGGCCTCCGCTGCGTGAACTAAGCCCCCGCACGAGTCGGCCCCGCAACGGCCGACACAGCAACCTCCGCCCGCAGCAACACCACAACCCGACCCAGCACCAATCCCCCGCGCGTGTCGTCCCATGAACGGCCAACAAGCGCGGACACCCACTCGAGCAACACCCGACGGCCGCCCGACCGACATCCGCGCGAGTCGTCCCCTGGGCGGCCAACTCGCACGTGGGCCCGACCGGCGGCAAAACCGCGATCCGGCGTAATGCCAGCCCCGGCATATCGACCACTCAACGGCCAACACAAAGATTCAGCCAGCAGCAATCACCGCAACCTCGGCCAGCACCCACACACCCGCGCATGTCGACCATTCAACGGCCGACACACAGAAACTCAGCCCATGGCAACCCCCGGATGCCGCTCAACATCGACGCCCGCGCAAGTCGTCCGGCCAACGGCCAACTCGCACCTGGACCAAGGCAGCCGCCTCGCCCACGCCAACACCCAACCTCCGCGCGTGTCGTCCGCCGAACGGCCGACTCACGCCCACACCCAGCCACAGCAAACACCCATACGGTTCGACATCAACGCCCGCGCAAGTCGTCCAGCGAACGGCCAACTGGCACCCGACCCAGCCACGGCAAACGCGTCTCCATGCCGCATTTCGACCCTCGCGCGCGCCACCGACGAACGGCCTGCCAACTCGCACACACCTAGATGATTGATGCCGTGAAGATTATGTGAAGGCCGCCCGGTGAGAGGACACGGGCGGAGGGTGTCCATGATCAAAGTTGTGAGCAAAGACCTGAACACCCTCCTGACCGCACTGTACGTGCTGATCGACGACCACATAGCGCCACCCCGCACCGGGCGCGGACGTCGACCCGAACTCACCGACAGTGAGCTGATCTGCCTGGCCGTCGCGCAAGCACTGCTGGGCTACCCCAACGAACGCCGCTGGGTCCGTCACGTCCACGCCACCCCACAGCTGCTGGGCATGTTCCCCGACATGCTGTCCCAGTCCGGTTACCACCGACGTCTCAAGACCGCGCAACCGTTGCTGTGCAAGACCATCATCGTCCTGGCGGCCTGTTGCCCGTCCTGGTCGACGACCTGTGGATCACCGACGCCACCCCGCTGCCCTGCGGTATGTCCCGGGAAACGGTCAAGCGTTCGGACCTGGCCGGACACGCCAACTACGGCTACTGCGCGTCACACTCCCGGTGGTACTGGGGCCTGAAGCTGTATCTGGTCTGCGCCGGCGATGGGATGCCGGTCCTGTGGTGCCTGGCCGATCCCAAGATCGGCGAACGTGAGGTGCTGGCGGCGTTGCTCGACCGCGACCACCACCTCATCCGCGCTGGTCAAATCCTGGTGGCGGATAAGGGTTTCGCGGGCAAGGAGTTTCAGGAACTCACCGCTGCGATGGGCGTGCGGCTGCTGCGCCCGGACCGCAAGGACGAGACATTCCGCAACGGCAACCTCGGTGGCATCCGGCAACGGATCGAGTCGGTCAACCAGACCCTCAAGGGCCAACTCGACCTGGAACGGCACGCCGGGCGGACCGTGTCAGGGGTGCTCACCCGGGTCGCCCAGCGCCTGCTGGCCATGGCCGCCGGTATCTGGCACAACTGGCAGACCGGCGTGACCAGCAAGAGGTCCCTAATCGCGTTCGATCACTAACGCCAACTTCACAGCATCAATCATCTAGCCACAGCAGACACCTTGCCCACGCCAACGCCCAACCTTCGCGCGTGTCGTCCGGTGAGGGGCCGACTCGCGCCCACACAGCCACGGCAACGTCCTAACCATCTCAACATCAACGCCCCCGCGAGTCGTCCGGCCAACGGCCGACTTGCGTCCTCACCCCAGCCCACGACAGACGCCGCCAACCCCTTCGCGCGTGTCGTCCCTCCAATGGCCGACACGCGTCGATCCCGGCAGTCGACGCCCGCGAGTCGTCCACCGAACGGCCACTACGCACGCGCGCCGGGCAGGCCCAGGCCCGATGCCGACAGTTCGGCCCAGAGCGGCCAGCGTCCAGTCCGCCACTACCCGACCCTGCCGGGCGTGTCGTCCCGGGAACGGACGGCTCACGAGCATCTCCCCGTCGCCTCACAAGCCGTACCTGCCACAGCACCGCCCATCCACCGCCCATCCACCGCCCATCCAACGAGTCGCAGCGCACCCACCCCATCCGCCGCAGCCGGTCGGCGGATTGCCCGTCTGGGCCGGGTGAATGGACTTCGGCCCTATGAACGCGCCAGCTAGCCTGGGGTGGGCGTCGGGGAGGGAGCGCGGTTGTGGCTGGTTGGGGGCGGCGAGTTGGGCTGGTGGCTGGGCGGGTCGCGGTCGCGCTCCTGTCCGCCGTCGCGCTGACCGCCGCGGGAGTGGGTTGGGTCACAGCGCACGAATTCAAGGCCAGCACCAATGTGACCACCGCGCTGGCCGAGGTGCAGCACGACGAACCCGCGCAGACCCAGCATGACGACGGCGCCACCGACATCCTCCTCGTCGGCGACGACAGCCGCACCGACGCCCAGGGTCACCCGCTCCCCACCACCGTCCTGGACACCCTCCGCACCCAGTTCGACAGCGGCCTCAACACCGACACGATCATCCTGCTCCGCCTCTCCCACACCACCGGCCGCGCCTACGCCGTCTCCATCCCGCGCGACACCTACGTCTCCATCCCCGGCTACCGCACCGACAAGATCAACTCTGCTTACGGCGTGATCAAGTCCCGCACCAAATCCACGACCGCCGGGCAGCGCGCGCTCATCGAAACCGTGCAGAACCTCACCGGTGTGCACATCGACCACTACGTCGAGGTCAACCTCTACGGCTTCTACCTGCTCAGCGAGGCCATCGGCGGCATCCGGGTCTGCCTCAGGCGCTCCACGTCCGATCCCGACTCCGGCGCCGACTTCGCCGCCGGCGTGCAGGACGTCTCCGGCGGGCGGGCGCTCTCCTTCGTCCGGCAGCGCGAAGGCCTGCCCAACGGGGATCTCGGCCGGATCGTCCGCCAGCAGGTGTTTCTCGCGTCCGCAGCGCACAAAGTGCTGTCCGCCGGCACGCTGACCAGCCCACACCGGCTGTCCGCACTGATGAACGCGATGCGGAAGTCGGTGATCACCGATCCCGGCATGGACCTCGCCATGGTGGTCCAGGAAGCGCAAGCCCTGCTCGCCGGCAAGATCGAGTTCGTCACCATCCCGGTGGTCAACTCGAACGCCCGCAGCCCGCGCGGCCAGAGCATCGTGCAGGTCAACGCCGCACAGGTCCACCAGTTCGTCGCCGGCCTCACCGGGACCCCGAAAGCGGCACCGACCACGACGGCCAAGCCGGCGCCAGCGTCAAAACCGGCACCAACGGCCAAGCCGGCACCGACGAAGGCCCACACCACCCCGGCGCCCAAGGCGCCGACTCCGCCTGTCAGCATCGGTGGCGTGCCCTGCGTCGACTGACCTGCCGACGCGAACCCCAGAGACGGAGTGTCAGTGTCTCTCACCGAGATCTTGTTCCGACCGCTCCTGCGCCACCCCGCGCGTCCGCTGATCACGCACTACGACGACGCGCTGGGCAGCCGCGTGGAACTCTCGGTCGCCAGCCTCGCCAACTGGGCGGCGAAGACGGCGAACTGGCTGCGTGACGAACACGACGTCGAGCCCGGTACCCCGGTGGCCGTGACGCTGCCGGCGCACTGGCAGACCGCGGGGGTGCTGCTCGGCGCATGGTGGTGCGGCGGACGGGTGACGGACGAGCCCAAGGGCGCCGAGGTGGCGTTCGTACCGCCGAACACCCAGGTCGACGGGGCGGGCACGGTGGCGGTCGTCGCGCTCGACCCGTTGGGCAGAGGGTTGGCCGAGGAACCGGCCGGCGGGGTGGACTACCTCAACGAGATCCGCGCCTACGGCGACACGTTCGACCCGTGGCAGCCGGTTCCCGGTGACACGCCAGCACTTCTGGAGTCCACAGTAGACGACTTGGTCGCGGCCGCACGCGACCGCGCCACGACGTTGCGCATCACGGAGGCGGACCGGGTGATGTCCACGCTGGACTGGACGTTCCCCGACGGCGTGCTGTCCGGTCTGCTGGCGGTACTCGCGGCCGGCGCGTCCCTGGTGCAGAGTGGGCACGCCGATCCGGCCGCTGTGGACGCGCGCCGGGCCGCCGAGCGGACCACGGTGGACCTGGGCTGATCTGGCCGGGGTTGACAGCCGGCACCACAATGGTCGGCGTGAGCCTGGCGTTCAACACCGAACGATCGGTCGAGCAACACTCGTGCGCGGACTGCGTGTCGCCGTTTCGCCTAGTACGCGGGGAACTGACACTGTCCGGTGAGCCGCACGCGGTGTTCTTCGCCGGCTGCCACCACCACGACGGCACGCGGGACGTGCTGATCGACGTGATCCTCGGCTGGACCAGAGCCGAGGAGGATCACGTGACCTTCGGCTGCCGGGTCGGCCCGACGCCGGACGAAGACGGCCCGCTGGCGATGCTGGTGGACGCGGCCCGACAGTACGGCGACGACCCCGAATGGGGCCGCAAGCTGACCACCGGCGACGCCTTGGTCGACCCGAGACTGACCGACTTCTGGGACGCCGTCGACTACATCCTGGTGCACGACCCGACGGTGCGCCCGCACGTCTACGGCATCGACTGACCACCCGGTCGGACGTTCAGTTGCCAGCCTGACCGGACGATCCCTGTCGGTGCGACTCGTTCCGCTCGCGCTGCGGACGACGGCTGTACGCACCAGGATTGGGGCGGGGCGAGGGACGCGATCGAAGGAGACAGCGTGTACGACGAGGCAGCCCACGAAGCCGCTGAACTGGCAGCCAGCGCCCTGCCGACCACACCGTGCCCGGCTTGGTGCACGGTCGGCAACGGCCACCCGTGGCACGCCGACGGCGCGGTCGGCCAGGTTCACCGCATCCACACCCACGAGACGTATCGTGCCGGCCCCGACCCGCACGGTTTCGTCGTGTGCCTGGACCAGTTCGAATCCCGCCAGGCCGACGGCAAGATCCTCCGCGAGCCGGTGATCGTGCACGCCAGCGGCGAGGACCTGAGCACCCGCGACCCGGAACGCCTCCGCCAGCTCGGCCGCGCCTACCTGCTGGCCGGCGAACTGATGGAGACGATCCAGCGCGGCGAGTCGAAGGGCTGACCGACGGGAGCCTGATCATGGCGATCAGCCATGATCAGGCCCGGTCCGCCTAGCGCCTGAGCAGTTGGCGGGCCATCACCATCCGCTGGATCTGGTTGGTACCCTCATATATCTGGGTGATCTTGGCGTCGCGCATCATGCGTTCGACGGGGAAGTCGCGGGTGTAGCCGGCGCCGCCGAACAGTTGGACCGCGTCGGTGGTGACCTCCATGGCCGTGTCGGACGCGAAGCACTTGGCCGCGCTGGCGACGAAACCGACGTCCGGCTCACCGCGTTCCGCCCTGGCCGCCGCGACGTACACCAGGTGACGGGCCGCTTCAACCTTCATCGCCATGTCGGCGAGCATGAACTGGACGCCCTGGAAGTCGCCGATCGCCTTGCCGAACTGCTTGCGCTCCTTGACGTACGCGATCGTCGCGTCCAGCGCGCCCTGGGCGATGCCGACCGCCTGGGCGCCGATGGTGGGGCGGGTGTGGTCCAGGGTCCGGAGCGCGATCTTCAGGCCGGTGCCCGGTTCGCCGATGACGCGGTCGGCGGGGATGGTGCAGTCGGTGAAGTAGATCTCCCTGGTGGGTGAGCCCTTGATGCCGAGTTTGCGTTCCTTCGGGCCTACCTCGAAGCCGGGGTCGTCGGCGTGCACGACGAATGCGGAGATGCCGTTGGCCGGTTTGGCCGCGTCGGGGTCGGTCACGGCCATCACCGTGTACCAGGTCGACTCGCCCGCGTTGGTGATCCAGCACTTGGTTCCGTTGAGCACCCAGTGATCGCCGTCCAGCCGCGCCCTGGTCCGCATGGACGCGGTGTCCGAGCCCGCCTCGCGCTCGGACAGCGCGTACGACACCGACTCGCCGCGTGCCACGTGCGGCAGCACCTGCTGCTTCAGTTCCTCGGACGCGCCCAGGATGATCGGCATCGTGCCGAGTTTGTTCACCGCGGGGATCAGCGAGGAGGACGCGCACACCCGGGCGACCTCCTCGATGAGGATGCACGTGGCGACCGCGTCGGCACCTTCACCAGAGTACTTCTCCGGGATGTGCACCGCGTGGAAACCGGCCCGTACCAACGCATCCCGGGCCTCGACGGGGTAGCGCTCGTGCTCGTCGACGTCGGCGGCGTGCGGGGCGATCTCCTTCTCGGCGAGGGAGCGCACTGCCTCGCGCAGCGCATCGTGCTCGTCGGCGAGCTGGTAGGTGCCAGGGGTCCCGTCCACGGTGTTACCTCTCAGTAGTGCCTACGACACATGTTAGTCCGCGTTCACGCCCGTGGAGTCTTGTCGATCGTCGCCCGTAGTGCGGAGTCCTTCTCCAGCACCAACCGCTCCAGCCCACGCTGGAACTCGGCCATCCTCGCCCGCAGGCCGGCGTCACCGGCGGCCAGCATCCGCACGGCGAGCAGGCCGGCGTTGCGCGCTCCGCCGACCGACACCGTCGCCACTGGCACGCCCGCCGGCATCTGCACGATGGACAGCAGCGAGTCCATGCCGTCCAGGTACGTCAACGGCACCGGCACGCCGATCACCGGGAGCACCGTGGCGGCGGCGACCATGCCGGGCAGGTGTGCGGCACCGCCGGCTCCGGCGATGATCACGCGCAGGCCCCGGTCGGCGGCGGACTCGGCGTAGTCCAGCATCCTGCGGGGGGTGCGGTGCGCGGACACGACGCTCACCTCGTACGGCACGTCGAACTCGGCGAGCGCCGCCGCCGCGGCCTCCATCACCGGCCAGTCCGAGTCGCTGCCCATGATCACGCCGACGGCCGGGCCGCTGCCACCTGTCACGAATCGTCTCCTCGCCCGTGGATGTCGAAGCCGTCCGCCCACACGGCGTTGGCCAGCCAGTGTGCCGCGAGTGCCGCGACCCTGCGCACCGGCGCCAGGTCGGTGCCGGTGACGGTGACGTGGCCGAGTTTGCGGCCGGGCCGTTCGCCCTTGCCGTACAGGTGGACCTTGGCCTGGCCGAACCGGGCGAACAGGTGGTGCAGCCGTTCGTCGACACCCATCGTGGGCGTCGGGTCGGCGCCCAGCACGTTGGCCATGACGGTGACCGGAGCCAGCGGGTCGGTCGAGCCGAGCGGGTAGTCCAGCACGGCCCGCAGGTGCTGCTCGAACTGGGACGTGACGGCACCGTCGATGGTCCAGTGGCCGGAGTTGTGCGGGCGCATGGCCAGTTCGTTGACCAGCAGGCCGTCGTCGGTCTCGAACAGCTCGACGGCCAGCACGCCCACGACGCCGAGTTCGCCCGCGATCCGCAGCGCCAGCTCCTGGGCGTCGTCGGCGAGTCGTTCGGCCAGGTCCGGTGCGGGCGCGAGCACCTCGACGCAGATGCCGTCGGACTGCACCGTCTCGACGACCGGCCACGCGGCGCCCTGCCCGTACGGGGAGCGGGCCACCAGGGCGGCGAGTTCCCTGCGCATCACGATCCGCTGTTCCACCAGCAGCGGCGTGCCGGCGGCGAGCAGTTCGGCGACCAGCGACCGGGCCTCGTCCGCGGAGCGCGGCTGCCACACGCCGCGACCGTCATAGCCGCCGCGCACCGCCTTCACGACGCATGGCCAGCCGTGGGTGTCGCCGAACCGCGGCACGTCGTCCGGCTCGGTGACTGCCGTGTACGCCGGTACGGGCACGCCCATCGCGGCCAGCCGGTCGCGCATGACCAGCTTGTCCTGGGCGTGGATCAGCGCGTCCGGGCCGGGGTGCACGGTCACGCCGTCGGCGACCAGGGCACGCAGGTGCTCGCCCGGCACGTGCTCATGGTCGAAGGTGATCACGTCGCAGTGCGCGGCGAACGCGCGCAGCGCGTCGAGGTCGGTGTGCGAGCCGATGTCCACGCACGGCGCGACCAGCGCGGCGGACTCGTCCGGCGAGACGGCGAGCACCCGCAGCGACTGGCCGATGGCGATGGCGGCCTGGTGGGTCATCCTGGCGAGTTGGCCGGCACCCACCATGCCGACCACGGGCAGCCCGGTTCGAGGGTCCACGGCAACGCAACCTAACGTCCCCGCTGGTCCGGCGGTCAGGCGCCCGCGAGTTCGGTGACCAACCGGCAGGCCGCGGCGTGGGTGCCGGGCAACGATTCCAGCCACATCGACGGCGGCCCGATCACCCGCAACTGCGGGTCGACGCCGAGCCGGTCGGCGGCGATCCACTTGGCCGTGACGACCCGCTCGGACAGCCGGTCGTCCCGCTCCGCGAGCACCAGCATGGTGTCCGGACCCACGGTGGCAAGCGTTTGCCCCCCGTCGAACACGGCCCGCAGGACGTCGGCGAGCAGCACCATCGCGGCCAGCCGGGACCACCCCGGCGTACGGGTCAGGTCCGGTGACACGACCACGAGGACGTACCGGGCCCCGACCGGCACGCCGTCGGCCGCCGTCTCGCGGTAGACCTCGCGCAGCCGGGCCCGCAGGTACGCCGGATTGGCCAGTCCGGTCAGCCCGTCGCACGCCTCGGTGTGGGCCAACTGCCGGATCAACACGTCCGACCAGGCCAATGCGGTGACCCTGAGTAGCCGGGCCGGCAGGGCGTCCGGATCTGCGGCGACCAGGCCGTCGGCGTGTTCCAGCACGGCGTGCAGGGCGGCGACGTCCTGCAGCGTCTCGCCCAGTCCCGAGCCGGCGTGGGCCCGCGCTGTGCCCAGTGTGACCAGGGAGTCCTCCAGGGCGGCGCCGTCGACCACGGCGTCGCACACGGCGTCCACCTCGGCGATCGCCCAGTCGGCAGGGAACCGCCAGCCGGAGGCGATGCTCGCCGTCCGCCAGCGGGACCGCAGGGTCCGGCGCGACCGCGCCGGATCGCCGTGCCACCACTGTGGCGAGATCTCCCGCGTGCCCACGTGCGCCTGTCCTCCTGCTGGCCGATACTCGCTTCGCTCTCGGTTACCGAGACAGTGCACGGGCGCGAACATGACGCCAACCGGGTGGATTCCGTTCGGGTGGCCACCGTGGCGAACCGCATTCATGTCCGTCACACTGACCCGCGGAGAAGAAGCCGACGCCGGTGAACGCCGTCGGTGGGGTGGAGGAGGAGCACGTGGCCGCTGTGCCAGCGGAGGTGCATGGCCCGAGCGACGCCGAGTTGATCGAGTCGGTCCGCCACGGCCAGTTGGACGCCTACGGCTCGCTGTACGAGCGCCACGTGTCCGCCGCCTACAACCTGGCCCGCCAACTCTCCCGGTCGACGGCGGAATCGGACGATCTGGTGTCCGAGGCGTTCGCCAGGGTGCTGGACTCGCTGCGCGCCGGCCGCGGCCCCGACTCGGCGTTCCGCGCCTACCTGCTCACGTCGCTGCGCCACGTCGCCTACGACCGCACCCGCAAGGAGCGCCGGGTCGAGCTGACCGACGACGTCACCACGGTCACCGGCGTCGACACGGAGAAGATCAGCGAGCCGTTCCGCGACACCGCGATGGCCGGGCTGGAACGTTCGCTGGCCGCGAAGGCGTTCGCCCGGCTGCCCGAGCGGTGGCAGGCGGTGTTGTGGCACACCGAGATCGAAGGCCAGTCGCCCGCCGAGGTGGCGCCGCTGCTCGGCCTGACCGCGAACGGCGTGTCCGCGCTCGCCTACCGGGCCCGGGAGGGCCTGCGGCAGGCGTACCTCCAGGTGCACCTCGCCGAGTCGACGTCCGGCCGGTGCCAGGCCACAGCGGACAAACTGGGCGCGTGGACCCGAAGCGGACTGTCCAAACGGGAGACAATTCAGGTCGAGTCCCATTTGGACGAATGTGAGCGGTGTCGGGCACTGGCCGCGGAACTGGCCGACGTGAACGGCGGCCTGCGCGTCGTCGCCACCCTGGTGCTGGGCATCGGCGCCGCCGGCTACCTGGCCGCCACGGCGAACGCGAGTGCGGGCGTCGCGATGGCCGCCGCGGCCACGACCTCGGGCGCGGCGGGCGGAGCGGCGGGCGCGGCGAGTTCGCTGCCCAGGCAGTTCGTCGGCGTCGGGGCGTCGGTCGCGGCACTGGCGGCCGCGTTGGCGCTGGCCCTGACCGTCGGTACCACCCAGCACGTGCCGACGGCGGCGGCCGTCCCACCGGCGGCGAGCCGGCCCGCACCGGCACCCGCACCGCCGGGCCAACCGGCGCCACCGGCGCCACCGGCGCCACCCGCACCTCCGGCACCGCCCGCGCCACCGGCACCCGGCCGGCCGAACGCACCGGCCACCACACCGGCCGCGCCGCCACCGGCCACCACGGCACCGACGACGATCGCTCCGGCACCTACGACGACGCCCCCGGCACCGCCGCCTCCGCCGGTACCGGGACAGCCGACGCTGACCGCCGCCGGACCGGACGGTGGCGTGACGATCGTGCCCGGCCAGGGCGCCGTCGCCCTGCCGCTGACCGTGGCCAACACCGGTGACGGGCCGTCCGAGCCGGTGAGCGCGACGCTGCACCTGCCGCCGGGCGTCACCGCGGTCGGACCGGGCACGGCGACACCGCTCACGCAGGCACACCCGATCTCCGACGTGCATCCGATCTCCGACGTGCACCCGATCTCCGACGTCCACCCGATCGGCGCGGCGGCCCCGGCCAGTCAGGGCTCGACCGCCACGGTGACCTGCCCGGGTGGCACCGGGACGGTGGCGTGCACGTCGCCGGCCGGCCTGGCACCCGGTGAGACGGTCGTCTTCGACTTCCTGGTGGACGCGGCACCCGGCACGGCCGACGGCACCATCACCGGGACCGTGATGGCCGGGCAGCGGATGGGCACGCAGGTGTCCGTGTCGGTCCGGGTGCGGGTGCACGTGTCGCCGCCGCCCGAGGTGGACGCGCTGGCGCTCAGTGCCCGCCTGAACCAGTGGGACTCGTGGTTCAACTTGCTGTGGAACGGCTCGCCCGTGCTGGACGTGACCGCCACCAACACCGGGACCAGCACCAAACCGGTCACCGTGTCGATCGACCGGCCGGGGGTGGCGTGGATCGCCAGCCCGGCGGCGACCTGCCAGGGCTCGAAGGCCGGGGTGACGTGCGTGACGGACGAACCGTTGGCGCCGCACCAGTCGTTCCGGTTGCGGTTGCGGGTGTTCCACCTGCTGCCGCGCGTCGACACCATCGACGTGACCGGCACGCTCGGCACGGCACGGGCCAGCGCGCAGGTCAGGGTCCGGCCGCCGCACTGCGACTGGCTGCTGTGCGTGCCGCCCGGCCAGCGCCACCACGGCAACCCCACCCCGACCCGCGAGCCCGACCGCACCGGTAGCGCGACGACGACACCGTCGACCACCACGCCGGCGCCGGGCACGACCACCACCGAGCCGCCGAGGACGACCACGACGGTGCCGCCGACCACCACGACCACCCCGGAGACCACCACTCCGTCGCCGACCACGACGACGACCACCCCGCCGAGTTCCGGCCAGACGCCGCCGCCGGGCTGCGTGAGCACGTCCAGCCAGCCGGGTCAGGTCGAACCGGGCACCAGATGCCTGCCGGTGGTGCCGGAGTTGTTCGGGCTGATCGGGTCGCTCTAGCTGGCAGGTCGGTCAGGACGACGGTGACCCGAGGCAGCCGACGCGGACCGGGTCACGGCCGATCGGCACCCAGTGCGTCGCGCCGTGGGACGTGGTGCAGGACTCGGTGCCGCCGGGGCCCGCCTCCGTGCTCAGCACCCGGAAATCAGCCGCCGAGCAGGACGCCTTCAGGTAATTTTCGTCGACGCAGTCGCCCTTTTTGATGTCCAGGGTGAAGCAGTAGACGCCGGCTGACGGCGAGGTCAGCCGCAGGTACTCGTGGTCCGCGCAGCCACTCAGGTCGAGCGTGGACACCACGAGTATCAGGTCGGACTCGGCCGATCCACAGGTGGCCTGGTGGGTGGCGGTGTACTGCAGGTCGTCGTCCACCAGGGCGGTGACGCAGGTGCCGTTCGCCAGCGTGAGGGTCGTGCTGCCGTTGGGCATGCCGGGATCGTCGAGGTCGGTGGGCTGGTCCGGCGACGCGTTCAGCCCGCCGCCCGCCGCCGTGGTGGCGGGGACGGAGACCTGTGCGCTCGGGTTGGCGGCGGCCTCGTGCTGGCTGTGTTTCTGCTGGAGCAGCACGATTCCGGTGGCCACACCGCCGATGATGACCAGCACCGACACGACGGCGACGACGAGCCGGCCGGTGCTGCGCGGCGGGCGTGGCGGCGGCGGCGGTTCGCCCCAGCTGACGTTCGGCGCGGAGTAAGGGCCGCTGTGGTCCTGCGGTCCGCCCGGCCACCAGCCGTCCCGCTCGGGCGGCGGCGGATATCCCGGCGGGTACGGACCGGACATCGGGAAGGTCCCCTCTCGACCTCGTCGGCCACGGTGGGTAGTCGGGTGCGGCGTGTCCCGCCCGCAACACTATTGTGCGGGCCGGTGAACACCGAGTGTGGGCCGCCGCCGGGATCCGCCGGAGTTGTCCACAGGCGTCCGGCCTGACGACCGCCGACGCGGCTGAGTCGGTACAGTCGGCACCGTGTCCGTTATCGACAGCACGCTAGCCCACGTGCCGGCGCCACTTCGCTCGCTGCTGCTCAAGCACCGCGAGATGCTGAAGTTCGCGTTCGTGGGCGGCATCTGCTTCGTGATCACGGTCGTCGTGAACTACGGCCTCAAGCTGACCATCCTGGGTGCGAAGCCGGTCACGGCCCAGGCCGTGGCGGTCATCATCGCGACCATCGTGTCGTACGTGCTCAACCGCGAATGGGCGTTCCGGACCAGGGGCGGCCGCGAGCGGGCACACGAGGCAGCGCTGTTCTTCCTGATCAGCGGCATGGGCGTGGTACTCAACACGCTGCCGCTGTGGATCTCCCGGTACTGGCTGGACCTCCAGGTCCCGCACGTCGACCGCCTGGTCCAGGAGTTCGCCGACTTCACCAGCGGCATGATCATCGGCACCCTGCTGGCGATGGTGTTCCGCTGGTGGGCGTTCAAGAAGTGGGTCTTCCCGGACGAGAACGCCCGGCCCGGCCGGATCCGTCGGCTGCGGTCCGTCGACGGCGACTCCAGCGACGAACAGGTCGCCTGACCGGGTGAAATAAGCGGGTAAACCCGGATCAGCGGGGGCCGACCTCGGTTCGCCACGGTGTCGCGACCACGTCCTCGGCCTTGGCCACCGGCAGGAACAGCGCGAACGTCGGCGGCCGCAGCACGGCCAGCTCCAACCGGCCGCCGTCGGCGTCCACCAAGGCCCTGGCCAGCGCCAATCCCACACCGGTCGACCCGCCGCCGGACACGCCACGTTCGAACACGTGCGCCGCCAACTCGTCGGGCACGCCAGGACCGGCGTCGCTCACCTCGATGAGCACCATCCCGTCCCCGCGCCGCGCCGAGACCTGCACCGTCCCGGTCCCGTACTTCAGCGAGTTGTCCAGCAGCACACCTAGCGACTCGCGCAACCGGCCCGGCGTCGCCCTGGCCAGCAACCCCTCCGGCACCCGCAACCGCAACGCGCGGCCCTTGGCGCGCAACAGTTCCCGCCACTCGGCGACCATCGTCGGCAGGCGCAGCGCCAGGTTGATCGGCTGCGCCTCGGCCGCCCGGGCGGCGCTGGCCGCGGCGAGCAGTTCGTCCAGCACCTGGGCCAGCCGTTCGGCCTGGTCCAGTGCCGCGGTGGCGTCCTCCGCGGTCTCCTCGTTCGCCGCCACGGCGAGGGTTTCCAGGCGCAGTTGCAGCGCGGTCAGCCTGCTGCGCAGCTGGTGCGACACGTCGCCGACCAACTCCCGTTCCCGCTGCACCAACAGGGCCAGCGCGGAGGCCGACGTGTCCAGCGCGTCCGCGACCAGGTCCAGCTCGGCGACGCCGTAGCGGCTGCCGTCCGGGCGGAAATCGCCCGCGCCCAGCCGGATCGCCCGGTCGGCGACGTGCCGCATCGGCTCGGTCAGCCGGCGGGCCGTCACCGTGGCGACCACCGTGCCGGTACTGATCGACAGCACCACCAGCAGCACAACGAACACGGCCACCTCGGCCTGGAGCCTGCGCATCGGTCCGGCGGGCTCGGCCAGCCGGACCGTGCCGTGCCGGGCGACCTGGGCCGACTCGGAGATGGCGTCGGGCCCGGCGGCCGGGCCGATCGTCCGGGCCCGCTGACCGGGCAGGATCAGCGTGATCTGCCCGCCCTCGGGCGCGATCAGCGGGAGCTGGGCGAGATCGGGCTGGCGGCCGCTGTCCAGGTCCTGGTCGACGCTGGTGGCCAGGCGCTGGGCCGCGCTGGCCAGGTTGCTCTCGGTCAGTGTCTCGACCATCTGCATCGCGGTGTACCCGAGCGGTACGCCCAGCGCGCACGCCGTCACCGCTACCGCGAGGAGGATGGCCAGCAGAATGCGTCTGCGCACAGGAACCTCCCCATGGTGTCGGTCCCGCGGCCGGGCCCGTCAGTCAGCATTGAACCGGAAACCCACTCCACGGACGGTGGCGATCCGGCGTTCGGCCGACCGCGGGCTGCCGTCACCGAGCTTCCGGCGCAGCCAGGACATGTGCATGTCCAGTGTCTTGCTGTTGCGCAACTCCGGCCCGTTCCACACCTCGAAGAGGATCTCTTCCCTGGTCACGACGTGACCGGCGTGCTGCATGAGCACCCGCAGTAGCTCGAACTCCTTGTTGGCGAGCTGGATCTCGGCGCCCTCCACGGTGACCAGCCGGGCGCCCAGGTCCATCCGCACGCCGCTGGCCTCCAGTGTCTCCGGTGACCGGCGGCGCAGCAGCGCCCGGATCCTGGCCATCAGCTCGGCCAGTCGGAACGGTTTCGCGACGTAGTCGTCGGCGCCCGCGTCCAGGCCGACGACGAAGTCCACCTCGTCGGCCCGAGCCGTCAGCATCAGCACCGGCAGGCCACGGCCCGCCGACCGCAGCCGGCGGCACACCTCCAGGCCGTCCATGCCGGGCAACCCGAGATCGAGCACCAGCAGGTCGGCGTTGCCGGTGTTCGCGGCTTCCAGCGCCGACGGTCCGTCACCCACGACCTGGACCGCGTACCCCTCCCGGTGCAGGGCGCGGGACAGCGGTTCGGCGATCGCCGGATCGTCCTCGGCCAGCAGCACCACGTTCACAGTTGTCTCCTCCGTGATCGGGCACCCACTCCGTCAGGACGCCAAGCGTATTCATGACAGCATCCTCACCGTGCCTCTGGACCAATCTGATATCGAACTGGCCATTCGTCTCGCGGACGCGGCGGACGAGATCACGTCGACCAGGTTCCGCGCGACCGACCTGAAAGTGGACCGGAAACCGGACCGGACGCCGGTGACCGACGCCGATCTGGCCGTCGAGGACCGCATCCGGGAACTCATCGCCTCGGCCCGGCCGGCCGACCACGTGGCCGGTGAGGAACGCGGCGGTGACCTGGGTACCGAGCGTACGTGGCTGATCGACCCGATTGACGGCACCAAGAACTTCCTGCGTGGCGTACCGGCCTGGGCCACGCTGATCGCCCTGATCGTGGAGGGTGTCGCCGTCGCCGGGGTGGCCAGCGCTCCCGCGCTGGGCAGGCGCTGGTGGGCGGCAGACGGTCACGGCACGTGGACGTCCGCGACCGGTGTGGCGTCGCCGTGGCGCGTTTCGGTGTCCGGAGTGGACGCTCTCGGCGACGCCTATCTGTCCACCACCGACCTCGGCTCGTGGATGGAGCACCACTCGCGGGAGGCGTACCTGCGGCTGGTCGACGACTGCTGGGAGACCAGGGCGTTCGGCGACTTCTGGCAACACTGCCTGGTCGCCGAGGGTGCCATGGACGTCGCGGCTGAGGCGATCGTGTCGCCGTGGGACGTGGCAGCGTTGCAGGTGATCGTGCAGGAGGCGGGCGGGCGGTTCACCGATCTGGCCGGCCGGCCGACGTTCCAGGGCGGGTCGGCGCTGTCCACGAACGGGTTGCTGCACGACGCCGTACTGGCCAGGGTCGGCCTGCCCGTTTAGTGCGCCGCGGGCTCCTGCTGCCCGATCGCACCCCGGACGACCTGCGCGAACACGAGTCGGCCGAACAGGTAGTAGCACGCCACCTGCTCGTTGGTGAACCGGGCCCAGTCGTACCGGTTGCCCTGCTCGCGCCAGAACACCTCCCAGGACACGACGGGTTCGTCTCCGTCCCCGCCGGGTTGTTCGTCGCGCAGGAGGCACCAGGTGTTATCAGCCTCGGTGCCGATGGACACGACTTCGACCGGGACGCCGACCGCGGTCAGCCACTTGATGATCGACTCAGGATCCACTGTCGGGGCCGCCGTCCGTCTCGTCGGTGATGTCGGCCAGGTAGCCCAGGGCGACCAGTTCGGCCGCCGAGTACACGGCCCGGTAGCGCACACCGCCGCCGGGCTGCCCGAACCAGGCCGCCGACAGCGTCCGCCACATCGGCAGGTCCCGCTCGACGCGGTACCGGTGGTAGCCGGCGGCCAGGTGGTCGGGTGGCAGCGAGCGGCGGGCGAACGGGGTGCCGTCCTCGCCGAAGACACGGCCGTCCGGGGTGCCGAAGCGGTCCAGCAGGGTGTCGGCCGGCAGCACCACGGGTTCGCCGGTGTCGCAGCCACCCTCGGGGAACAGCTCGCCGGGCGGCCAGGCGTACTCGGCGCTGTGCTCGTCGTCGGCCGCGCGGACCAGGAATCGGTGGTCCCAGTTACGTTCGTGCTGGCCGCCGAGCGGGTCGTGGCCCTCGGCGAGGGTGGCGACCTCGGGGTCGGCCTCGGCGAAACCGGGATGCGCCGGGAGTTGTGTTGTCGCTGCCGGCTCGGTCTCGATCAGGTCGGAGTCGGGGTGGTCGTGCGGTTCGAAACGCAGGCCTGCGGCGAAGTCGGTCTCCTCGGCCGGGGGCGGCAGTTGACGCACCGGCCGGTTGGCCGCCTTGGGCAGTTGGCCGATCGGGAACAGGTAGACCAGGAACATCGCCACGGCTTCCCGGCGCGCGTCCGGGCGTGTCGACCGTCCACCGGACGACACAGGCAGGCCGGCCGGGTTCCCTTGACCTGGTTGGGCGACACCCGATCGGGGAGTTGGCGCCACCATGCCGATGGCGCTCGCGGCGGCGTCCCTGGGGGTGGCCACCCTGGGGGTGGCGGCCCTCGGGGCGGATGTCGCGCTCGGCGGTGGCGATGCCATCGGTGGCGGGGCGGCCGCTGCTGGTGGGGGCTGCGGGGGTGGGGTGCCGCCGCCGAAGTCGGCGGCCGGTGCGCCGAAGGCGGGAGTGGGTGCGGAAGTCATGGGTGCGGCCAGGTGGGCCGGCGCTGCTGCGGTGAAGCCGGGGGTTGCCGGTGCGGGAGCGATCGGGGGTGGTGGGGCGACGGCCGGTGCGGCCGACTGGGCGACGGTGCCGATGGGTGGGGTGGGGACGCTACCCGGTTCGTGGCCGGCCAGGACGGAGCCGATCGGTTGGGCCGGGCCGCCCGGATGGATGGCGATCGGGCCGGTGCCGCCGGCATCGACGGGTGGACCACCGTGGCCCACCGGCGCTGGACCTGGCCCACCCGAACCCAGCGGGCCGCCGTCGCCCGGACCCAGTGGGCCGCCGTCGCCCGGGCCACCGTGGCCGACCGGCCCGACACCCGGCCCGTCGCCGTGCGGGCCCAGCGGTGCGGCCGGCCCGTTCGAGCCGAGCACGCCGTGGTCGCCCAGCGGCGCAGCCTGGCCGAGCGGGCCATCCGAACTCAACGCGCCATGACCGCCCAGCACACCATGATCGCCCAGCGGCGCGGCTTGGCCGAGCGGGCCGTTCGAGCTGAGCGCGCCATGGTCGCCCAGCAGGCCGTGATCACCGAGCGGAGCCGCCTGGCCGAGCGGGCCGTTCGAGCTGAGCGCGCCATCCGCGCCGGCCAAGCCGTGATCGCCGAGCGGAGCCGCCGGGCCTAGCGGGCCGTTCGAGCTCAGTGGGCCGTTCGAGCTCAGTGGGCCGTCCGTGGCTAACAAGCCGTGGTCGCCGACCGGAGCCACCTGGCCCAGCGGGCCGTTCGAGCTCACCAGCCCGTTGGCGCCGGGCGCGTCGCCGTGCCCAGCCGGGCCCTGACCGGGTGCGCTGTCCAGGCGGATCGAGTCGGTGAGTGAGTGGTTGACCTGGGCGACATCGCTGGCCGTGCTCTGCACCATCGTGTGCAGGCCGGCCAAGGCAGCGGGATGACCGGCGGCTGCTGCCGCGTCGGCCGCGTCGGCGTTCTTGGCCAGATCAACCAGGTGCGCGACGATCCGCACCTTCGCCGCGCCCACCTGATCGGCGGCGTGGTCGAGCCGGTCGGCGGCGTCCGCGCAACCCTTCGCGGTACCGGTCAGGTGGCCGGTGTCGGGTGCCACGAACGTCTGCCAGTGCTGGCGGGCGGCGGTGCCGGCGTCACCGCTCACCGTCGACAGGGCCTGGCCCGCGGTGCCGTCGGCGTCCTTGGCGACCGCGGTGATCTTCGCGCCCGCCTGCCGCCACGCGGCGGCACTGGCCCGCATCGCGGTCTCGTCCGCCTGCGGCCAGCTCACCCCGGCCTTCGCGGCCAGGTCGGCCAACTCGCCCGGCAGTCCGATCCCCATCACGGCTTCCCGTCGCCCAGTACCCGCACGCCGTACTCGTCGGCCTGCTGGTATCCCGTCGCCGTCTCGGTGAACCGGTCGCCGACGTCGCTGACCTGACCGGGCAACGCGGCCAGCCGGCCGAGCGTGTCGTCCGCTGGGTGGACGTGGCCCGCGGCGAAGCTCTGGCCCGCGGCGTCGTCACCCCAGCACTGGCCCGCTGCGGCGAGTGCCGACGTGAGCTCGTCGTGGATCGCGCCGAGCCGGTCGGCGTACCCGGGGAAGTCGGCCGCGCGCCTGGCCATCGCCTCGGGATCGGCCTGGAAGCCCTGGTTCGCCATTCGTGTCACCGCCCGGTCCGGTTCATCCAGCTCGTCTCCTCGTAGCTGACCTCGTCGTCGTGGACGGTGTCGGCCGGCGGAGGGTCGATCTCGTCGGGAGTCAGGTCGGCGGTGCCCGCCAGTGCGGCGGCCGGTTCGGCGCCGGCCGGCAGCACCGGGGCGAGCGTCTGCCTGGCCCGTTCTCCCGCCTGCGCCGCCGCCTGGCGGCACGCCCGCACCACGGCGTCGGCCAACTCGGCCGGCCGGTACCTGCGGTAGGCGTCGTCGCCGATGGACAGCGCGCACAGCACGCCGGACGAGTTGACCGTCGCGGTGACCAGACCGTCCGGGCTACTCGCCGATTCGGTGATGGACAGCAGCGTGCGGTGCACCGTCGCCAGTTGGGCACGGCTGTTCCGGTAGTCGGCGAGCAACTGCTCGACCTCGTCCCGGTGGTTGGTCGGCACCCGCACCTCCGGTTCCTCGCCCGTCACACCTGCTCCTCGGGGTGCCACGTTGGACGTGAGCTGTCTACGAACGGTTTCACCCATCAGGGTGATATTGCCGAGGGGGCTACCCCGCCAGCGGGAGCCGTACCAGGGCGCGGGTCGGCGACCGCTGCTCGACCACCTCGAACCCGGCGGCCAGGAACGCGGTCAACGTGCCGTGGTAAAGCTCGCCGGCCGACCGCCGGGCACCGTCAGTGATCTTCGGGTACCCCTCGACGGCCACCGCGCCGTGTCGGGCGGCGAAGGCGACGGCGGCGGACAGCAGCTCGCCCGCGATGCCCTTGCGGCGCTGGCCGGCACGGACATAGAAGCAGGTCACCGACCACACGTCGGCCACATCCTCGTCCGGATCAGCGGATCGGGTGATCTTCGACCGGTCCAGCCTGGGGTACGACGGCCGGGGCGCGACCGACACCCAGCCGACGGCGGTCTGGCCGGACATGGCGAGCAGGCCGACCGGCACGCCGGTGCACACCCGCTCGTAGAGCAGTTTCCGGTTGCCGGTCGAACCGTTGGCGTACAGCTCCCGGTTGGTCTGCCAGAACCACGTGCACCAGCAGCCGGCCACGGCACCGTTCGGGCCGAACAGGTCCTCCATCGCCGGCCAGTTCTGGTCGGTCAGCTCGACGATCTCCAGCGCGGTGGCCACGGCGTCGTCACCCGGCCAGCGCCCGCACCACACGCGACGGGCTCGGCCGGCCGAGCCGCTCGGCCAGCCACACGCTCGTCGTCACGAGCTTGTCCAGGTCGACGCCGGTCCGCACGCCAAGACCGTCCAGCATCCACACCAGATCCTCGGTGGCCAGGTTGCCGGTGGCCGACTCGGCGTACGGGCAGCCGCCCAGCCCACCGGTCGACGAGTCCACACAGGACACTCCGAACCGCAGCGCCGCCAACGTGTTCGCCAGCGCCTGGCCGTAGGTGTCGTGGAAGTGGACGGCGAGCCGGTCGACCGGCATGCCGGTGGCGAGGAAGCCGCCGAGCAGCGCGTCGACCTGACCGGCCGTGGCCACGCCGATGGTGTCGCCGAGGGAGAGCTGGCCACAGCCCAGGTCCAGCAGCCGCTTGCCGATGGCCACCACCTGTTCCGGCGGCACCGGGCCCTCCCAGGGGTCGCCGAAGCACATCGACACGTAGGCCCGCACGTCCAGCCCCTCGGCCAGCGCCCGCGCGACGACCGGTTCGAACATGGTGAACTGACCGTCCAGTGTGCTGTTCAGGTTGCGCTGGGCGAACGTCTCGGTGGCGCTGCCGAAGATCGCGATCTCCCGGACGCCGGCCGCCAGGGCACGGTCCAGGCCGCGCTCGTTGGGCACCAGCACCGGGTAGCGGACACCCTCGCGCCGGGTCAGCCCGGCGAGCAGGTCCTCGGCGTCGGCCAACTGCGGCACCCACTTCGGGTGCACGAAGCTGGTCGCCTCGATGATCTTCAGGCCGGCGTCGGCCAGCCGGTCCAGGAACTCCAGCTTCACCTCCACCGGCAGCACGGCCGACTCGTTCTGCAGGCCGTCCCGCGCGCCCACCTCCCAGATGGTCACCTCGGCCGGTAGCGCGCCACGCTCCGCCGGGACGACCACCGTGGGCAGGCCCAGTTCCCTGGCCCCCATCAGCGGCCCTGCCTGCGGCGCAGGCGTTGCGTGGTGTGGAAGTCGTCATCCGGGTTGTCGTTGACCTCCCGGTACAGCAGCGAGTGCACGTACTCGACGTTCGGGATGTCCTCGAACTCCAGCGGTTCGTCCGACGCGGACTCGATGATCAGCGTGCCGGCGCCCCAGATCCGGTCGATCAGGCCGTGCTCGAACCGCACGCTGTTGATCCGGGACAGCGGGATGTCCAGACCGGTCCGGTTGAGCACGCCCTCCCTGGCCATCACGCGGTCGGTGGTGACGATGAAGTGGGTGGTGCGCCAGCGCATCAGCGGGATGATCGTCAACCACACCACCAGCACCACACCGACCACCACGATCGCGATCCACGCGATGAGGTGCCAGTCCTGCTTCCGGGACAGCGCGGCCAGGAACGCCCCGGCCGCGACGATCACCAGGAAGAACAGCACCGGCAGGATCAGCATCTTCCAGTGCGGGTGCTTGTGGATCACCACCTGCTCACCTTCGGTGAGCACGTTGTCGGGGTAGGCCACGTCGTCCTCCGGTGGTCGCGCGCCGTCGATGTCGCTCACGGTACCTGCGAGCCGACCGTTCAGTGGGCAGGACGCAGATGCACCACGTCACCGGCTGAGAGCGCCTGGTCGGAGCCGTCATCCGCGTGGAGCAGCAGGCCGCCGTCCGGGCCCACGCCGGTGGCCGTGCCGGTGACCGTGGCGTCCGGCAGTTCGACCCTGACCCGCTGGCCGATCGTGGCGCAGTAACCGGTGTACTCGGCGTGCGCGCCGCCGGCCGCCGGGTCGCCGCCGGACCGCCGCCAGGCGTCCTCCAGGCCGGCCAGTTCGGTGAGGAACCGGACCGCCAACTCCGTCGCGTCGGTCTCGGTCGCGCCCGCCTCGGCCAGTGACGTCGGGGCGAGGCCGCCCGGTCCGAGCGGAACGTCGGCCGGCAGCGGGCGCAGGTTGAGGCCGACGCCGACCACGACGGCGTCCTGCGTCACCTCGGCCAGGATGCCGGCGCCCTTGCGCCGCTCCGGCCCGAGCAATAGATCGTTGGGCCACTTCAGCACGGCGTCGGCACCGGCCCAGCGGGCGGTCCGGACCACGGCGACGCCGGCCAGCATGGTCAGCCAGGACAGCCGCGCGGGCGGCAGACCGGGCCGTAGCAGCACGCTCAGGTAGAGGCCGGTGTCAGCAGGCGACACCCAGGCCCGCGAGCGCCTGCCCTGCCCGGCCGTCTGCTGCCGCGCGATGAGCACGGTCCGGTCGGCGGCGCCCTCGCGGGCCGCTGCCACCAGGCTGGCGTTGGTCGAGGCGACGCTCGGCACGACGTCCACCGCCGCGTAGGTACCGTCCAGGGAACGTAACCGTTCGGAATCCATGGGCCACAGCTTAGGAAGTCACCCGCCACCGCGGGCCGGTCGGAGCGGGACGGACCGCGGTGGCGGGCAGGTACAGCCTGCGACCTCCAGTCCGCTGGAGGTCAAGTGCCGCCGTGACGTCCGCAACGCCCGCGGCCGCCCACCGGCCGTGCCTGGCTAGGCTGACCGGTCATGAGCAGCGCCACCGTGCCCATCGGCGGGCCCTCCGACGGACCAGCGGACCAGCCCGACGTCCACACCACGGCCGGCAAGTTGGCCGATCTGTACCACCGCAACGACGAGGCCGTGCACGCCGGCTCTGCGCGGGCGGTCGAACGGCAGCACGCCAGGGGCAAGAAGACCGCGCGCGAGCGGATCGACATGCTGCTCGACCCCGGTTCGTTCGTGGAACTCGACGAGTTGGCCCGTCACCGGTCGACCAATTTCGGCCAGGAGCGCAACCGCCCCTACGGCGACGGCGTGGTGACCGGGTACGGCACTGTGGACGGCCGCGCGGTGTGCGTGTTCAGCCAGGACGTCACGGTGTTCGGCGGTTCGCTGGGCGAGGTGTACGGCGAGAAGATCGTCAAGGTGATGGACCTGGCGCTCACCACGGGCCGGCCGATCATCGGGATCAACGAGGGCGGTGGCGCGCGCATCCAGGAGGGTGTGGTGTCGCTCGGCCTGTACGGCGAGATCTTCCGGCGCAACACGGTCGCGTCCGGCGTGATCCCGCAGATCTCGCTGATCATGGGCGCCAACGCAGGCGGCCACGTGTACTCGCCCGCGCTGACCGACTTCGTCGTGATGGTCGACAAGACGTCGCAGATGTTCATCACCGGCCCGGACGTGGTGAAGACGGTGACCGGCGAGGAGGTGTCGTTCGAGGACCTGGGGGGCGCGCGGACGCACAACACCAAGTCCGGCAACGCCCACTACCTCGGCGCCGACGAGGAGGACGCGATCTCCTACGTCAAGGAGCTGCTGTCCTTCCTGCCGTCCAACAACCTGTCCGACCCGCCGGTGTTCGGCGGCGAGGACGGCGTGACCGGGTCGATCGCCGACAGCATCACCGACTCCGACCGGGAACTGGACACGCTGATCCCCGACTCGGCCAACCAGCCCTACGACATGCACGAGGTCATCACCCGCATCCTGGACGAGGGTGAGTTCCTCGAGGTGCAGCAGCTCTACGCGCCCAACATCGTGGTCGGGTTCGGCCGGGTGGACGGGCACAGCGTCGGCGTGGTGGCCAACCAGCCGACCCAGTTCGCCGGCTGCCTGGACATCAACGCGTCCGAGAAGGCCGCCCGGTTCGTGCGCACCTGCGACGCGTTCAACGTGCCGGTGCTGACCTTCGTGGACGTGCCGGGCTTCCTGCCGGGCACCGACCAGGAGTGGAACGGCATCATCCGGCGCGGCGCCAAGCTGATCTACGCGTATGCCGAGGCGAGCGTCCCGCTGGTCACGGTGATCACCCGCAAGGCGTACGGCGGCGCGTACGACGTCATGGGGTCCAAGCACCTGGGCGCCGACGTGAACCTGGCGTGGCCGACCGCGCAGATCGCGGTGATGGGCGCGTCCGGCGCGTCCAACATCGTGCACCGCAGGACGCTGGCGGCGGCCGCGGAGCGCGGTGAGGACGTGAACGCGTTGCGCGCCAAGCTGGACCAGGAGTACGAGGACATGCTGCTCAACCCGTACATGGCGGCGGAGCGGGGCTACGTGGACTCGGTGGTCCCACCCTCGTACACCCGGGGCTACGTGGCCCGGTCGCTGGCCATGCTGCGGGACAAGCGCCGCACGCTGCCGCCCAAGAAGCACGGCAACATTCCGCTGTAGACGGCTGGAGGCATCAGGATGACCGACCAGGACCGGCCGCTGCTCCGGGTCGTCCGCGGCACGCCGGACGACGACGAACTGGCCGCGCTCACCGCCGTGGTGGCCGGCATCGCGTCGGCGCCGCCACCGGCCTCGCGTCGGCCGGCTCCCCGGTCGCGGTGGGCGGACCGGTCGGCGCTGGTCCGCGGGTCGCTGCCGTCCGGTCCGGATGCCTGGCGGGCGTCCGGGCTGCCGCACTGACCGCACCCCGGAGCCTTGACTGATCGCTCCAGCGTTGTATATTCCACGTGGAATATTTACTGAGGAATGATCAGTCTGGAGCTCACGCCATGGCATCGCGGGTCGCGTTGACACCGATCGCCCTCGCCGTGATGGAACTACTGCACGAGGGACCGCGGCACCCGTACGACCTGAGCCAGACCATGCAGGAACGCGAGACGTGGCGGCTGCTCAAGGTCACCGTCGGCTCGCTCTACCACGCCATCGACCGGCTGGCCGGCGACAGCCTGATCGAGGCCGTCGAGACCACCAGGGAAGGCAAGCGGCCGGAACGCACGACCTACCGCCTGACCGAGGCCGGTCGCGACGCCTACACCATCCGGGTGCGTGACATCGTCGCCCACCCGGCCACCGAGTACCCGCTCTACGCCCTGGCCATCGCCCTGTTGCACACGCTGGACCGGGCCGACGCCCTCGCCCAACTGCGCAAGCGGGCCATCGCGCTGGAGGCCGCCAGCGCAGCCGACCGCGTCTACAGCAGGCGGCTCACCGAACAGGCCGTTCCGGAGTTGTACTGGGTCGACGTCGACCTGAAACTGCGGCTGAGGGAAGCCGAACTGGGCTGGACCCGAGAACTCATCGAGCGACTGGAGACCGAGCGGCTGCCCTGGCCGCTCGGCGGGGACTCCGACTGCACCGCCACCGACGACGCACCACGGCTGAGCCTGGTGAACGAACAGGGGAAGACAGGATGACCGAGATTCCGACGGTGACCGTCGGCCGCAGACACGTCAGTCCGTGGGTGGCACTGGGAGCGCTGTCCATCGGCTTCTTCATGATCATGCTGGACACCACGATCGTCAACGTGGCGATCCCGGCGATGCTGCGCAGCAACCTGCACGCCACGCTCAACCAGATCATCTGGGTGAACAGCGTCTACCTGCTCACCTACGCCGTACCGCTGCTGCTGGCCGGCCGGCTCGGTGACCGGATCGGCCGCAAGCCGATGTTCATCACCGGCCTGATCGTGTTCACGCTGGCGTCGCTGTCCTGCGGCCTGGCCGGCACCCCTGGCCTGCTGATCGCCGCACGAGCCGTGCAGGGCCTGGGTGCCGCCGCGATGGCGCCGCAGACCATGGCGTTCATCACCGCGATGTTCCCGCCGGCCCGCCGTGGCGCGCCGATGGGTATGTGGGGCGCCGTCGCCGGCATCGCCACCATCGCCGGGCCGCTGCTGGGCGGCGTGCTGGTGGACAACCTGGGCTGGCAGTGGATCTTCATGGTGAACGTGCCGATCGGCGCGATCGGCCTGGTGATGGCGATCCTGTTCGTGCCCGGCAGGCAACAGCGCAACCAGCACAAGTTCGACGTGCTCGGCACGGTCCTGTTCAGCCTCGGCCTGCTGGCCATCGTGTTCGGCGTGCAGAACGGGCAGCAGTACGACTGGGGCAAGGTGTGGGGCGCCATCGGCATCCCGGAGATCATCGCCGCGGGCGTGGTGCTGCTGATCGCGTTCGTGGTGTGGCAGCGGATCAACCGGAACGAGCCACTGCTGCCGCTGTCCCTGTTCGGCAACCGCACGTTCTCCTCCACCAACCTGGCCAACGTGTGCATCGGGTTCGCCATCACCGGCATGTTCCTGCCCGTGGTGATCTTCCTGCAGTCGGTGCTCGGCCTGAGTCCGGTGCTGTCCGGTCTGACGACACTGCCGATGTCACTGGTGTCGGGCGTGGTGGCGCCGTTCGCCGGGCGACTGTCGGACAAGCTGTCCGGCAAGTTCGTGGCGATGTTCGGGTTCGCCGCGCTCACCGTGGGCGTGGTGTGGCTGGCGCTGACCATCGAGACGGGCATCAGTGCCTGGAAGCTGGTGCCCGCGCTGATCGTCTGCGGCGTGGGCATCGGCTGTGTGTTCTCCCCGCTGGGCAATCTCGCCACCAGCACGGTGGCGCTGCGGCAGATGGGTGCCGCGTCGGGCGTCTTCAACACGACCCGACAGGTCGGCGGCGTGCTGGGCAGTGCCGCCATCGGCGTGCTGTTGCAGGCCAGGCTGGTCGTGTCGATGCACGACGCGGCCGTCACCGCGGCGGCCCAACTGCCGGCGGCGTTCCGATCCCAGTTCATCGACGCCATGGCCGTCGCGGCCGGGTCGGCCACCGAAGCCGGCGGGGGCGGCGGGTGCCAACTGCCGCCAGGCGTACCGCAGTCGGTCGCCGGTCGGGTATGTGCGCTGGGGGCGAGCACCTTCCAGCACGGCTTCACCGACGCGGCCCGGGTCACGATGATCCTGCCGGCCGCCGTGCTGGCGCTCGGTGTCATCGCGTGCGCCGTGATCGCCCGGCGCCCGCAGCGCCCGACGGAGGATGCCGCGCCGCCGCGCCAGGACGTGGTGGTCGGCGAACCGGCCTGACGGTCCGCCGAGCCGGCCCTTGGTGTCAGCGGCCGGCTCGGGAGCCGTAGTGTGCCGGCCGTGCGGTTCGTACTCGCGTCTGCCTCGCCCGCCCGGTTGGCCAGATTGCGGGCGGCCGGGGTGGAGCCCGTGGTGATCGTGTCCGGTGTGGACGAAGACGCGGTCGCGGCCGGGCTGAGCGATCCGACGCCCGCCGACACCGTTGCCGCGCTGGCCGGTGCCAAGGCCCAGGCCGTCGCCGACACCCTCAGCCAGGACGCCGTCGTCGTCGGATGCGACTCAATGCTGTTCATGACCGGCCCGGACGGTCCGGAACTGGTCGGCAAACCGGGCACCGCGGCCATGGCCACCCGGCGGTGGGCCGCGATGGCCGGCACCACCGGCACGTTGCTCACCGGGCACGCCGTCCTGGTGGTTACCGGCGGTCAGGTCACCCGGCGGGCGTCCGGCGTGGAGACCACCCACGTGCGTTTCAGCCGGCCCACCGACCGCGAGCTTGCGGCATATGTGGCCAGCGGCGAGCCGCTCGCGGTGGCCGGCGCGTTCACCATCGACGGGCTCGGCGCCTGGTTCATCGACGGCATCGACGGCGATCCGTCCAGCGTGATCGGCATCAGCCTGCCGTTGACCCGGCGACTGCTCGGTGAGGTCGGGGTGAGCGTCGTCGACCTCTGGAACGCGGCCGGGACAGTGACGACAGCCACGACGGAGTAGCCGGGGCGGGCGGTCCCGAGAGACGATCGCCGCTGGGCCGGGTCGGTGAGCATGCTCTCGGTCCGGGCGGTCCAGCAGTCCGTAAACTGCCGGAAAGCCCCGCCGCGTACCGGGTGGGTCGTGCCGGTGTCGAGGAGGTTGGCGTGTCGAGTGGGGTGCGGGCGACTTTGCACAAGGTGCTGGTCGCGAACCGCGGTGAGATCGCTGTTCGGGTGATCCGCGCCTGCCGGGACGCCGGCCTGGCCAGCGTCGCCGTCTACGCCGATCCCGATCGGGACGCGCCGTTCGTGCGGATGGCCGACGAGGCGTTCGGGCTGGACGGCAACACGCCGGGCGACAGCTACCTGGCCATCGACAAGCTCCTGGACGTCGCGAAGCGGGCCGGCGCCGACTCGGTGCACCCCGGCTACGGCTTCCTCTCCGAGAACGCCGAGTTCGCGCAGGCCGTGATCGACGCCGGCCTGATCTGGATCGGCCCCGACCCGCAGGCCATCCGCGATCTGGGCGACAAGGTCACCGCACGGCACATCGCCACCCGTGCCGGCGCGCCCCTGGTGCCCGGCACGTCGGAACCGGTCTCGGGGCCGGACGAGATCATCGCGTTCGCCGATTCACATGGCCTGCCGGTGGCCATCAAGGCGGCGTTCGGCGGCGGCGGGCGCGGCCTGAAGGTGGCCAGGACCCGCGAGGAGATCCCCGACCTGTTCGAATCGGCCGTCCGCGAGGCGGTGGCCGCGTTCGGTCGTGGCGAGTGCTTCGTCGAGCGGTACCTGGACAAGCCGCGGCACGTCGAGGCGCAGGTACTGGCCGACAAGCACGGCAACGTGATCGTCGTCGGCACCCGCGACTGCTCGTTGCAGCGGCGGCACCAGAAGCTGGTCGAGGAGGCTCCCGCACCGTTCCTGTCCGACGAGCAGCGGGCCACGATTCACGCGTCCGCCAAGGCGATCTGCGCCGAGGCGCACTACTGCGGCGCCGGCACCGTGGAGTACCTGGTCGGCCTCGACGGGACGATTTCGTTCCTGGAGGTCAACACGCGGCTGCAGGTCGAGCACCCGGTGAGTGAGGAGACGGCCGGTATCGACCTGGTGCGCGAGCAGTTCCGCATCGCGGCCGGCGAGCCGCTGCGGTTCACCGAGGACCCGGAGCCGCGCGGCCACGCGATCGAGTTCCGGATCAACGGTGAGGACGCCGGCCGCAACTTCCTGCCGGCACCCGGTGTGGTCACGTCGTGGGTGGCACCGGAGGGCCCCGGCGTGCGGGTGGACTCCGGTGTCGAGTCGGGCAGCGTCATCGGCGGCGCGTTCGACTCGTTGCTGGCCAAGGTGATCGTGGTCGGCGAGGACCGCACCCAGGCGTTGCAGCGGGCCCGCCGGGCGCTGGACGAACTGGTCGTCACCGGCATGGCGACGGTGCTGCCGTTCCACCGTGTCGTGGTGCGCGACCCGGCGTTCGTCGGCGACGACAACGGTTTCAGTGTGCACACCCGGTGGATCGAGACCGAGTTCGACAACACCATCCCGCCGTTCGAGAACGCCGACGAGGCCGACGACGAGCAGCCCCGGCAGACCGTCGTGGTCGAGGTGGGCGGCCGGCGGCTGGAGGTGTCGCTGCCCGGTGACCTGGCGCTGGCCGGTGGCGCCGGTGGCGTTGCGGCCAAGGCGAAACCGCGCAAGCGGGCCGGCGGCAAGTCGGCGGCGGCCGTGTCCGGTGACGCGGTGGCGGCGCCCATGCAGGGCACGATCGTGAAGGTCGCCGTGACCGACGGTCAGCAGGTGGCGGCCGGCGAGTTGGTCGTGGTCCTGGAGGCCATGAAGATGGAGAACCCGGTCACCGCACACAAGTCCGGGACGGTCACGGCGCTGGCGGTGGCGCCGGGCGACGCGGTGACGCAGGGTTCGGTCCTGCTGGAGATCAAGGACTGAGCGTAGCCGTTCGGTGGCCTGGCGCTGATAGGCCAGATGTCACGGCTGTCCAGGACGGATACGCCGTACCATCAGGGTGTGGCCGACCTGCAGCCTTCCCAGATCCGTATCGGTGATACCGAGCGGGAGTCAGCGCTGGCCGCGCTCGGCGAACACATGAGCGCAGGCCGGTTGGACATCGACGAGTACGGCGACCGGACCGCGCGCGTGTCCGCAGCCAAGACACGGGGCGAGCTGAACGCCCTGTTCACCGACCTGCCCGGGCCGCATCCGACGTTCGGTACGCCCATGGCGGCGCCGACTCCGCCGCCCGCCGTGCCGCAGCCGCAGGGCATGCAGGTACCGATGCGGCATCGACTGGCAGCGGCGGCGGTGCCGCTGGCCGGGATCATCGCGGTCGCGTTGTTCTTCGCCGTGCACTGGTGGGTGGTGTTCCTGATCCCGGCGGCGGTCGCGGTGTTCGGCGGCGCGCTGTGGGGCGACGAGTGGAAGCACCAGAAGCGGATGTCGCGGGATCGGTACCGCCAGGAACGCCGGCAGATCCGGCGGCAGCGGTACTGGTGACCGGACACCGGTGGAACCTGTTGAGATCAACGCCGGTGCTTACTACCTGCGGCAGTTGCGTGCCGACGACCGGGTGGACGACCGGCCGTCGTTGCTGGACGCGTTCGCCGATGTCGGGTTGCGCCGGTGGGTGACGCGGTGGCGGATCTCGAGTGTCGCCGAGGCGACGGAGTACGTCGCTTCTCGGGCGGATGAGTGGACTTCTGGGGAGCGGTGTTCGTGGGCCGTGGCGTTGCCGGCCACTGGCGGGTTGTTGGGTGAGGTGGATCTGATCCGGCTGTCGCCTGATTGGCGGGTGGCTGAGGCCGGGTGCTGGGTGGCGCCGGAGTGGCGGGGGCGTGGGGTGGCTGTGGCGGCTCTCGGAGCGGCTCTCCGGTTCGGTGCCGGTGCGTTGTCGGTGCGGGAGGTCGACTACCTGCACGCGCCGGACAATCAGGCGTCGTATCGGGTGGCGCAGAAGTGCGGGTTCACCCACAAGGGCACCCGAGACGGCCTGGTCCGCCACACCCTCACCCTGACTGCCTGACCGGTTCTGTCGACGCCCCCACAAGCGCAAGTCCGCGCGTGTCGACCACCCAACGAACGACACGCAAATCCGGGCGAGCACCCACAAGCCGACCGCTGCGCGAACACCAGGCCACGCCCCGCCGCGCAACTACGCAAGTCGACCGCCCAACGGACGACACACACCCAGCGCCACGAGCCGACCACCAAGTGGCCGACTCACAACCACCCAGCCGAGCCCGAACGCCAAGGAGTCGCCCCCAGCCAGTCGTCCCCCAGCCAGTCGTCCCCCAGCCAGTCGCCCCCCAGCCAGTCGTCCCCCAGCCAGTCGCCCCCTAACCGGACGACACGCGCGACCGCGACGCAGGCCCCGGCGAGTCGACCACTGCCCGGACGACTCACCCCACATGGATGGCGTCCCAACGTGTCGTCCGGTGAGCGGCCGACACCCGCGAGCCAGTCGCCCAACCAATCAAACGAGCCGACCATCAGACGGCCGACAAGCGCCAGCAGGTCCACGACGCCAGGCGAGTCGACCGCTGAACGGCCGACAGCCACCATCACCACGCACCGCAGCAACCCACATCGCGTGTCGACCACTCAAAGCACGACACACGCTGAGCGCCACGGCCCGGCAAATCGACCACCCAATGGACGACACGCCTGCCGCCGCGCCGACACCCCGGCGTCTCGACCATCCAGGGGACAACACCTACCACCGCACCACCGCTTCCCGGCCCGGGTCGACCGCCTGACGGACGACATGCCCAGCAGCACGCCACCAACCCGGTCGAGTCGTCCGCCCAAGGGACGACACGCTCACCACATGACCCACACCCCGGCGTGTCGACCATCCAGCGGACGACTCGCCCGAGGCCGGTCCATCCGACGCGCCTGCCGACCAACCCCGCCACGCCCCAGAATGCGCAGCCGTGGTTTTGGTTGAGTGGTGGGGCGGCTACGGTACGTGGGTGCGGAGCCCGCATTTGGGCCGTCTTCTCGCGGCGATCGGCATGGCGCTGGTCGCTGTCGTCGGCGTCGCCCTTGCCACTTCCACCAAGGGCCCGATCTTCACCGCCAACGAGCCCGGCACCGCCACCCCAGCCCCTCACGTGATCCCACCGGTCACCACGTCCACCACCCCGACGCTCCCGCCACGGCCAAGCAGCCTCCCGCTGGACGGCGTCGACCCCTGCACCATCCTCACCCAGTCCCAGCGCGCCGACCTGAGCCTCGACTCCACCCCCACGCCCTACACCGACGTCGCCTTCGACAAGGCCCGCGCCTGCACCATCCGGGGCAGCGCCAGTGGCACCGTCGCCCGGCTCGCGCTGGTCGTCGACATGGGCGTGGACGTCTGGCTGAGCGACGAGGCGCAGGTGCAGACCACTCAGGTCACGGTCGCCGGCTGGCCGGCACTGGTCGTGCGCACGCCGGGCCTCGACGACGCGTGCAATGTCGAGGTGGACACCGGTCCGGGCCAATTCCTCGACGTCGGATTCCGCGACGGCGGCAATACACCGCCCATTCCGCAGAGCACCCTGTGCCTGGGCGCGCAGCGGGTCACCGAAGCGGCGGTGACCAGTCTCAAAACCCGAGGGTGACCGACCCGACCGCACACTCGGTGACCGCTCCGGCAACGATTCGTCCACCCGAGTTGTGTTGCCCGCGGATGCATGAAGCCCGCACAGCCGGTGGCTAGAGTGGACGCAACCCGCCCACGTCAGGAGGTCGCCGTGCCGTCGAGCAGCACCGGCCGTACGACGCTGCGGGTCGACCGCGACTCCATTCCGCACCTGCGCAAAGTCTTCGACCAGGCGCTGGCCAAGCTCGATGTGCAGATCGACATGGCGATGAGCGGCATCCGGGTGAGCCCGTGGGCCGGCGACCCGGTCAGTGGGAACGCGGCCACCGACTTCAACAACCATTCGATCGACGCTGCCGACTCCGCGCTCAACACATTGCGCACCTACCAGCGACAACTGAAGTCCGCGTCCGACGCGTTGACCCAGGTCGCCGAGGAGTACGAGATCGTCGAGTCCGACAACGCCGCGTCCTTCGGCGCCCCGGGCGGCTGAGGCCACCGTGGACGGCGGGTCGGGCGGCGACCGGTGGCAGGGTTACAGCCACCAGGAACTCTACGACATGCTGCACTCCGGTCCCGGCGCCGCGGCCTCCGGTGGCGTCGCCGACCAGTGGTCGGAACTCTCCGGCGCCCTGACCGACATCCAGCAGGAACTCAACGCCGGCGTGCGCGGCTCGGGCGCCACCTGGGTCGGCACCGCCGGTGACGCCGCCCGCGGCGCGCTCGGGCCGCTCGGCGAGTGGGCCCAACAGGCGTCCACGGCCGCCGACGTGATGCGGATCAGCACCGAACTGCAGGGCGACCTGCTGGGCAAGGCCAGGGCCGCGATGCCGGCGCCAGTACCCGTCCCGCAGCAGCCCGGCCAGATCGGGCAACTGCTGTCGGCGCAGATCGACTACGAGGTTGCCGAGATGGCCAACCAGGTTGCCGAACAGCAGGCATACCTGGTGATGGCCCAGTACGAGGCTGCCACCGACGACAACACCAGCACGCTCGGCGACTTCGGCGAGCCACCGACTCTGGTTGTGGACACCACACCGATCACCGGTCCAGTCGTCCGTTCAGCGGTCGAGTCGCCCGATGCGCCCGATGCGCCCGGTTCGGCCTCCCGGCCCACGGTCGGCGCGTCGCCGGCACCCGATGAGACTGAGCAGTCGCCGGCCGGCCGGAGGACGCAGTCCCAGGCACCGGCCGACGAGGCGTCGGTGGTCGAAGGCGCGGAGGAGGCCGGTTCGGTGGCCGACACCGTGCCCGGGACCGGCGTCGCGGCCAGCGCGTCCACACCGCACGTGACCGCCACGAACACCCCGCCGAGCGGAGCCACCACCGCGCCGAGCAGCGCCGCACCCAGCGGCACCACCACACCCGGACGGGCGGCCCCGACCGCGCCAAGGACGCCGACGTCCGACATGGCAGGCACGGCGACGTCCTCCTACGAGCCGATGCAGCCGACGGCGGCCGACCCGGTGGCGGCACCGGGACCGGCGATCCCGGCCAGCAGGGACCACGACTCGTCCGGGTCCCGGTTCTCCGGCGGCGCCCTCGTGCCGGCCGCGCGGCGCGCCGACGACGATGACGACCCGGACGACGTCCACGAGTCGAAGTACCTGATCGAGGCCGACGACATCTACGGCGACCCGAGGTCGTACACGCCACCGGTGATCGGCGAAAGCCCGAGACACCGGTGACGGACGTGCTGGGCCCGGATCTCGGTGCCGCTCCGATCACCATTTCGGCGCTCGAGTTCGACGTGCTCTGGGAGCATCTGCGGCTGGTCGACATGCCACTCGTGCTGCGCGTCCAGTCGCCGGGTACGACGTTCACCGAGCGCAGGCAACTGACCGCGGACGTGTGGCGCTCGCTGGAGGAGCGCGGGCTGGGCGAGCGACTGTCCGTCGATCCGCGACTGGCGCATCTGTTGCGGCTGCTGGAAAAACCGGACCGGGAGATCGACGGGCGGTTCGGTGCGACCCGAGGCGTGCGGCTGCTGGTCGCGGCCACCGGCGACGAGGCCGTGTTCGCGCTGCTGTCCAAGCGGGGCCTGATGCTGTCCGAGGCACCGGTCACGGGGCTGGCCGGTCAGGCGCTGTCCGGGCTGCCCGTGGTGGATGCCGGTCCGGGCGAGTCGATCACCGTGCCGAGTGCCGTGTTGGACGCGGCCGCCGCAGGCGCCGGATCACCGGAGGCGTTCGAGCTTGCCTTGTGCCGCAACGGTTTGGCCGTTCGGGACGCCGGAGTGCTGCGCACGATGGTGACCGGCGTGCAGCGGCAGGGCCAGTTCGGCGCGTCGGCCCGCAACCGCTGGGGCCACCGCAGGCGCGCCCGGCACGTCGTCGGATTCTTCGACACGACCGGCGGTCGGTACATGCAGTTGCGCACCACCGCCGAGGACGGCTCGGCGTGGAGCACCGTCTCGCCAGCCGACAATCGCCTACTGACCCGGCAACTGTCCGACCTGCTCGACGACGTCACTGCCACCGCGGCCGACGAACGCTGAGGGTCAGCCGGGCGCGACCTGGTGCCGGATTTCCGGGGCCTCGCGGCGCCGTGCGTCCGCCGCCGGGTCGTCCGGCTCGTTCTGCGAGTCCCGTTCCGCCTGTACCCGTGCCGTGTACGCCTTGACCTCGTTGGTCACCGTGGCGTTGTCCCACCCGAGCACCCTGGCCATCAGCTTGGCCACCGCCTCGGCGCAGTCGACACCGCGGTGCGGGTACTCGATGGAGATCCTGGTCCGCCGGGTGAGCACGTCCTCCAGGTGCAGCGCACCCTCGTGGCTGGCGCCGTAGACCACCTCGACCTGCAGGTAGTCAGGTGCGGCCGGGATCGGCTTGAGCAGTTCGGAATCGCTCTCCGCCTGGCCCAGCACCTCGTGGATCATCGAGCCGTAGCGGTCCAGCAGGTGCCGGATCCGGTAGGGGTGCAGACCGTAGCGGGCGCCCAACTGGTCGGCCTGGTTCACCAGGGCGTGGTAGCCGTCTGCGCCCAGCAGCGGCACCTTCTCGGTGATCGACGGCTGCAACCGCCCCGACAACTCGGCACCGGCCGCGTCCACGGCGTCGGCCGCCATCACCCGATACGTGGTGTATTTGCCGCCCGCGATCGCCACCAGTCCGGGTGACACCCGTGCGACTGCATGCTCGCGGGACAGCTTCGAGGACTCCTCGCTCTCCCCGGCCAGCAGCGGCCGCAGTCCGGCGTAGACGCCCTGGATGTCGTCGTGCGTCAGCGGTGTGGCGAGCACGGAGTTGACGTGGTCGAGCAGGTAGTCGATGTCGCCCCTGGTCGCGGCCGGGTGCGCCAGGTCGAGGTGCCAGTCGGTGTCGGTGGTGCCGATGATCCAGTGGTTGCGCCACGGGATCACGAACAGCACGGACTTCTCGGTACGCAGGATCAGGCCGGACTCGGCGACGATCCGGTCGCGCGGCACCACGATGTGCACGCCCTTGCTCGCCCGCACCCGGAACCGGCCCCGGCTTCCGGACAGTTGCTGCATCTCGTCGGTCCACACGCCGGTGCAGTTGATCACCGCGCCGGCCAGCACCTCGGTCTCGCGGTCGTCCTCGACGTCCCGGATACGCACGCCGGACACCCGGTCGGCCTCCTTGACGAAGCCGGTGACCTGGGTGGACGTGCGGACCACGGCACCGTAGTGGGCAGCGGTCCTGGCGACGGTGAGGGTGTGCCGGGCGTCGTCGGCCTGGGCGTCGTAGTAGCGGACGGCGCCGATCAGCGCGCTGCGCTTCAGCGCCGGGAACATCCGCAGCGCGCCCGCCCTGGTCAGGTGTTTCTGGCCGGGCACGGAGCGGGCGCCACCCATCGTGTCGTACAGCACGAGGCCGGATGCCGTGTACGGGCGCTCCCAGAACCGGTGCGTGAGTGGATACAGGAAACTCACCGGCTTGACCAGGTGTGGCGCGAGGCGGGTGAGCATCAGTTCCCGCTCGTGCAGGGCCTCCCTGACCAGCCCGAACTCCAGCTGTTCCAGGTAGCGCAGGCCACCGTGGAACAGCTTGCTCGACCTGCTGGACGTGCCGGCCGCGAAATCGCGGGCCTCCACCAACGCCACCCGCAGACCCCGGGTGGCCGCGTCCAGTGCGGTTCCGACGCCGACGACACCGCCGCCGATGACGACCACGTCGAACTGTTCGGAGCTGAGCCGCTGCCAGGCCTCCTCGCGGTCGGCGACGCCGAGCCGCGCACCGAAGACACCGGGCGGCGGGCCCGTCGGGTGCGCCGTTGCCGGCTTCTGGTTGACCACGAACCGCCTCCCTGTGCTGAACAACCCGGCTTCACGCTACCCGCGATGCCGGTTGCCCGTGGATCGGCGAAGCCGACATTGTCGAACGGTGAGTCGACCGTTCGCCGGCCGGTTCAGAACACCAGGACCCCCTGCGAGGACGGCTGCAACGTGCCGATCTCCGCCGTCGTCAGGTCGAGCTCGGGGAATTCGGCGATCTGCCCGTCCGTCCCGATGACGTTCACCGTGACCTGCTGCGAACCGCCCGGTGGGGTGAGCCGGAGCGTGGTGGCGACGAAGGTTTTCGGGTCGGCCCTGTCGCCGACCGTCCACCGGACGCCGGCGAACGCGGTCTCTCCCGGTCCGATGGTGATCTTCGGCCCGGCGCCGGGCACGTCGACCTTGCGCACCGGCACGGCGAGCGACTCGTCGGCGGAGTTGTAGAACCGCAGTGTCGGCCAGCCCTGCACGGCGGCCGGGTGCTTCGCCGTGTTGGTGATGGCGAGCAGGCCGAGTCCTGACCGTTGGACGGTCAGGTCGACGCGGAACACCGACGCGGTCGTGGGGCCGGTGGACGTCGTCGGTGGAGTCGTGGGCTTCGTCGTGGTCGACGGTCGTGTCGTCGACGGTGTCGTGGAGGTCGTTGTCGTTGTCGGCGCCGGCTGGCTGGTGGGTGTGGTCGTGCCGCACGCGGCGACCGTGACCAGCACCGAACAGACCACGACGATCGCACGCACCCGCATCGGCACATGCTCGCAACCCGGACGCACACCCGTGATGCGCGACACGTACCCGATGGAGTGAACGCGCTCAGTCCAGGTCGTCGTGCCGCATCAACTGGCGGCCGGCTTCGGTGATCGAGCCGGACAGCGACGGGTAGACGGAGAATGTCAGGGCCAGATGTTCGACCGTGAGCTGGTTCTGCACGGCCAGCGCGATCGGCAGGATCAGCTCGCTGGCGTTCGGCGCGACCACCACACCGCCGATCACCACGCCCGTCGCGGGCCGGCAGAACAGCTTCACGAATCCGCGGTGCAGACCCTCCATCTTGGCCCTGGCATTGGTGGTGAGCGGCAACATCACGGTGCGGGCCGGCACCTCGCCGGAGTCGATTGAGTGCTGGCTGATGCCGACGTTGGCAATCTCCGGATGGGTGAACACGTTGGCTGCCACGGTCTTCAGCTTGATCGGCGCCACGCCCTCGCCCAGCGAGTGCCACATGGCGATCCGGCCCTGCATCTGAGCGACCGAGGCGAGCATCAGCAGGCCGGTGCAGTCGCCCGCCGCGTAGATGCCGGACACGCTGGTGCGGGACACTCGGTCCACCGAGATGAACCCGCCGGGACCGGTCTCGATACCGACCTTGTCCAGGCCGATGTCGGTGGTGTTGGGCACCGAGCCGACGGTCATCAGGGCGTGGCTGGCCTCGATCATCCGGCCGTCCACCAGGTGCACGATGACGCCGTCGCCCTTGGCCGTCACGGTTTCCGCGCGGGCGTGCTTGACCAGCGTCGTTCCGCGCTCGGCGAACACGTCCTCCAACACGGCGGCGGCGTCCGCGTCCTCGTGCGGCAGCACCCGGTCGCGGCTGGACACCAGCGTCACGTCGACACCCATCTCGGTGTACGCGGAGGCGAACTCGGCGCCGGTCACGCCGGAACCGATCACCACCAGGTGTTCAGGCAGCGCGGGCAGGTCGTAGATCTGGCGCCAGGTGAGGACGCGCTCGCCGTCCGGCGCGGCGCCGGGGAGGATGCGCGGGGTGGCGCCGGTGGCGATCAGGACGGTGTCGGCGGTGAGGGTCTCGGTCTCGCCGGTGTTGGGGGTGACCGTGACCTGGTGGCGGGCCAGTCCGGGGGTGGGGTCGGAGAAGCGGGCGTAGCCGTTGATCACCCGGACGCCCTCGCGCAGTACACGGGCACGGACGTCGGCGGACTGGGCCAGCGCCAGTCCCCTGACGCGGCCGTGCACCACGGGCAGGTCGACGTCGGCCTCGGCGTTGCCGGTGCGGATGCCCAGTTCGTCGGCGTCGCGGAACGCCGAACGGGCACCGGCGGACGCGATGAACGTCTTCGACGGGACACAGTCGTAGAGCACGCACGCCCCGCCGAGCCCTTCCGGTTCGACGATGGTCACGTCGGCACCGTGCTGGGCGGCGACCAGAGCCGCCTCGTAGCCGGCCGGGCCACCCCCCATGATCACGATCCGTGTCACGGCCGCAGTCTCCTCCGTACCCCGTTCGGTGATGTGCGATGACCACGGTACGTGGCCGGGCCGACTTCGCCGGTTCGGGCTGGCCGCCGCCAGGTGATCTCCGGGGTCGCTAGGCTGTCCAGGTGCCGCTGTACGCCGCGTACGGGTCCAACATGGACCCGGCCCAGATGATGGAGCGAGCGCCCCACTCGCCGATGGCGGGCACCGGGTGGCTCGTCGGCTGGCGTTTGACGTTCGGTGCCGAGGACCTCACCTGGGAGGGTGCGCTCGCCACGATCGTCGAGGACGCGGACTCGCAGGTCTTCGTCGTGCTGTACGACATGACCTTCGAGGACGAGGAACGCCTCGACACGTGGGAAGGCTCCGAACTGGGCCTGCACAAGAAGCTGCGGCTGCGCGTGCAGACCCTGGACGGATCGGTGCTGGCCTGGCTCTACGTGCTGGACGCCTACGAAGGCGGCCTGCCATCGGCCCGCTACCTGGGCGTGGTCGCCGATGCGGCCGAGTCCGCCGGGGCACCCGCGGACTACGTGGAGAACCTGCGCAAACGGCCCTGCGGCGGCATCGGCCCCTGACTTATCCACAACCGGGGCAGTTGTCCACAGCCCCACCCACACCACCCCCATCCCTCCTGACTTTCCGGGAACCTGGGTGTCCCAGACATTCCGGACAACAGGGCGGTGGGCGATGAACACGACTCTTGACCTCGACGGCCGACACGGCGCCATGACCTACCGGCACGCCCGCGCACGGCTGGGCGACGGCCGGTTGCGCACGGCGGTGGAGGCCGGGCGGTTGATCGGCTTCGGGCGCGGAGTGCTGCTCGACGCGGAGCGGGTGCTGGATCTGCGGACCCGATGTGCCGGTGCGCTGCTGTGGACCGGTGGCGCCGGAGTGGTGGTGGGGCCGACGGCGGCGGCGCTGCACGGGTGTACCGCCGTGGGCGGGTTTCCGGTGCATGTGCGGGTGCCGTACGTGCACCGGTTCCGATCCCGGCAGGGCGTGATCGTGCATCAGGGAGACGTGCCCGAGCGGGACGTCTTCACGATGGACGGGCTGCGGTTGCTGCCACTGGATCTGGCGGTGGCGGAGGTGTTGTGTTCGTCGCCGCGCAGGGCTGCGTTGGCGTGTGCGGATCAGGCGATGCGGGGGTTGTGCCCTGATGACCGCGCCGGGTTCGTCGAGCAGGTGACGGAGCGCCTGGCGGGTCGGGTCGACCGGCGCGGGACGAGACGGGCTGAGGCGTTGCTGAGGTTGGCCAGCGGGCAGCCCGAGACGGCGGCGCAGAGCGCGTTCGTGTTGGCGCTGGCCGACTGTGGGGTGGGTGGAGCGGTGTGTCAACACGAGGTGCGGGACGAGTCGGGTCGGTTGCGGGCGAGGCTGGACTTCGCGTGGCCGGAGTGGCGGGTGGCCCTGGAGTGTGACGAGACCGGTGAGGGGGTGAAACCGAACGGCTATTTGGCGGCGCAGGGCTGGATCATCCTGCGGGGCGACGTCCACGACCTGTCCGACCCCACGGACCTGGTCACCCGCGTGAGAACCGCCCTGGCCAGCCGGTGCCAAGCCGCCTGAGGCCGGCTGACCACGCCGAGCCTGGCAGGACCTTGCCCGGCACCGAGCCAGTCAGCCCGGTGCGAAATAGCCGTGCGCTGTTCACACGATCGACCAGCACCGCGTTCGGCTGACAGCCGAGCCAGTGCCTTGTCTGGCGAGGTCACTTGACCCTTCTGGGGCCGGCGGGCAGCCAGCGGAGGTGAGCCAGTCGAGTGGTGGTCGGCGACTGATCACGGGCAACAGGAACCGCATGCCCGGCAGCGGTCACGGCCGGGCGGCGTGCCCGAGCGTCCAGTCGGTCGGTCTCACGCTCGCGCCTGCGGCTGGCGGCTGACGGCTGACGGCTGACGGCTGACGGCTGACGGCTGACGGCTGACGGCTGACGGCTGACGGCTGACGGCTGACGGCTGACGGCTGACGGCTGACGGCTGACGGCTGACGGCTGACGGCTGACGGCTGACGG
>DASUGU010000161.1:0-37518 GCA_036273855.1 Pseudonocardiaceae bacterium | reverse complement strand
CCGGGGTCCCCACGGCGGAGAGAGCGCGGTGCGTTGGGTTGATTGGCGGTGTGTCGACCATTGGGCGGTCGGATGGGCGGGATGGTCGGGCGGTGACCGGCGGGTTCTGTGGCGTGTCGTCCTTTGAGCGGTCGACACCTGCGATGAGCGGTGGGTGCTGGTCGGTTCGCGGTGTGTCGTCCGCCCCGTGGTTGACACTCGGGGGATGCGGGCGGCTGCGGCTTCCGGGATTGCTCGGCGGAATACGTGCGGCTCACCTGACGAGGCAGGGTGGATGGCTCGGTGGGACCGGTGCGGGTCGCACGGTAGGTGGACGGCTCGGTGGGGCAGGGCGGGTCGCTCAGTGGGGGCGAGGGATGGCTCGGTGGGGTGAGCGTGGATGGCTCCGTTCGGGAGATCTAGACGGCGGCTGAGTCGCGGTGCGCCGCGTTCAGCGACGACCGCTGTGGGCGGGTTGGCCTACGTGAGGCGCATGTGGCGTTGCGTGGGGTGGCGGGCAGTGTTACCTACTGGGGGACCTTCTGTGGTGTTGTGGTGCGACGCTGGCCACGCCGACTGGTTACCGGTGGGTAACCTGGCGTAAGCTCCACGAATCGCGGGACGACCGGAGGATTCGTGACACTTCGACTAGTGCTGGGGCTGCTGATCACCGTCGTCGGGCTGGCCGTCGCCGGTCGGCGGGTGGCGTGGCTGTACCGGCTGATCTCGTCCGGCCAGCCGGTCGGTGGCCGGATCAAGGACCTGCGCGTCCGGGTCGGCACCGAACTGGCCGAAGTGGCCGGCCAGCGCAAGCTGCTCAAGTGGTCGGTCCCCGGCCTGGCCCACTTCTTCACCATGTGGGGCTTCTTCATCCTCACCTTCACCATCATCGAAACGTGGGGCGCGCTGTTCGACCGAGACTTCGCCTTCTGGTGGTTCGGCCACGCCCGCTGGCTGGGCTTTCTCGAGGACTTCTTCATCGTCGCCGTCATCGTGGCCGTCGTCACGTTCGGTGTGCTGCGCATCCGCCAGGCGCCGGAACGGCGGGAGCGCGCCTCCCGCTTCTACGGTTCGCACACCGGCGCCGCCTGGGGTGTCCTGTGGATGATCTTCGGCGTCATGGTCACGCTCCTGCTGGCCCGCGGCGCGCAGTTCGCCACCGGCCACTTCATGTACGGCCGCAGCGGCTGGCCGTTCGCGTCCTGGCTGGTCGGGCACGCGCTGAGCCCGGCGGGCAACACAGTGAACGGCGTGCTGGAGACCACCTTCCTGCTGCTCAACGTCGCCGTGATCATGGGCTTCCTGGTGATCGTGGTGCACTCCAAGCACCTGCACATCGCGCTGGCCCCGCTCAACGTCGGCGCGAAGCGACTGCCGGACGGCCTGGGCCCGCTCCTGCCGATGGAGTCGAAGGGCAAGGCGATCGACTTCGAGGATCCCGGTGAGGACGACATCTTCGGTCGCGGCAAGATCGAGGACTTCACCTGGAAGGGCATGCTCGACTTCGCCACCTGCACCGAGTGCGGGCGCTGCCAGAGCCAGTGCCCGGCCTGGAACACCGATAAGCCGCTGTCGCCGAAGCTGGTCATCATGGACCTGCGCGACCACCTGTTCGCCAAGGCGCCCTACCTGATCGGCGGCCAGGAGGCCCCCGAGGACGGCACCATCGAGGCGCACGGTCACTACGGCGTTCCCGAGTCCGGCTTCGGCCGGGTCACCGGCTCCGGTCCGGACCAGGCGCTGCGCCCGCTCGTGGGTACCGAGCAGGAGTTCGGCGTCATCGATCCGGACGTGCTGTGGTCGTGCACCACGTGCGGCGCGTGCGTCGAGCAGTGCCCGGTGGACATCGAGCACGTGGACCACATCGTGGACATGCGCCGCTACCAGACGATGATCGAGTCGAGCTTCCCCACCGAGCTCGGCGGCATGTTCCGCAACCTGGAGACCAAGGGCAACCCGTGGGGCCAGAATTCCAAGGACCGTCTGCAGTGGACGGAGGGTGTGGACTTCGAGATACCGGTGTTCGACGGCGAACTGGCCGAGGACGTCGAGTACCTGTTCTGGGTCGGCTGCGCGGGCGCGTTCGAGGACAAGGCGAAGAAGACCACGCAGGCGGTCGCCGAACTCCTCCACATCGCGGGCGTCAAGTACGTCGTGCTGGGCCCGGAGGAGACCTGTACCGGTGACCCGGCACGGCGGTCGGGCAACGAGTTCCTGTTCCAGATGCTGGCGCAGCAGAACGTCGAGGTGCTCAACACCCTGTTCGAGGGCCGCGAACCGGCCCGGCGCAAGATCGTCGCCACCTGCCCGCACTGCTTCAACACGCTCGCCAACGAGTACCCGCAGCTCGGCGGCGAGTTCGAGGTGGTGCACCACACGCAACTGCTGAACCGGCTGGTGCGGGAGCGCAAGCTGGTGCCGGTGGCCCCGGTCACCGAGGACGTCACCTACCACGACCCGTGTTACCTGGGCCGGCACAACAAGGTGTACGAGGCACCGCGGGAACTCGTCGGTGCCTCCGGTGCCGCGCTGCGCGAGATGCCCCGGCACGCGGATCGCTCGTTCTGCTGCGGCGCCGGCGGTGCTCGCATGTGGATGGAGGAGCGGATCGGCAAGCAGATCAACCTGGAGCGCACCGACGAGGCACTCGGCACCGCGCCCAGCAAGATCGCCACCGGGTGCCCGTTCTGCCGGGTGATGATGACCGACGGTGTCACGCAGCGGCAGAACGAGGGCGTCGCCGAGGAGAGCCTGCAGGTGGTGGACGTGTCGCAGTTGCTGCTGTCCGCGGTCAAGCGAGGAGCGACGGCGGAGGCCGAGCCGGCAGCGGACTGACGCCAGGGGTCGGCGGGGCGGGGACGGGATACCCACGTTAGGCTCAATGCCGCCATCCACCCGTCATTACCCTGTGTGATCGGAAGAGGACTGTCCTGGTGAGGATCGCCGTCATCGCCCTGGGGAAGATCGGTCTTCCGCTGGCCGTGCAGTTCGCAGCCAAGGGTCACGACGTCGTCGGCGTCGACGTGAACGCCGAGGTCGTCGACCTGGTCAACCGTGCCGTCGAGCCGTTCCCCGGTGAGGCACACCTGCAGGACAAGCTGAGCGAGCTGGTGCCCGCCGGCCGGCTGCGCGCCACCACCGACTACTCGCAGGCAGTGCCCGACGCGGACGCGGTCGTCCTCGTGGTGCCGCTGTTCGTGGACGACGAGGCCCGGCCCGACTTCGCCTGGCTGGACGCGGCGACCGAGGAGCTGGCCCGCCACCTGACCAAGGACACGCTGGTGTCCTACGAGACCACCCTCCCGGTCGGCACCACCCGCAACCGGTGGAAGCCCATGCTGGAGAAGGGTTCCGGACTGGTCGAGGGCGTGGACTTCCATCTGGTGTTCTCGCCGGAACGGGTGCTCACCGGCCGGGTGTTCGCCGACCTGCGCAAGTACCCCAAGCTGATCGGTGGCCTGTCCGACGAGGGTGCCGCGCGGGCCACGGAGTTCTACCGGGCGGTGCTCGACTTCGACGAGCGGCCCGACCTGGTCCGGCGCAACGGCGTGTGGGACCTGGGTTCCGCGGAGGCGAGCGAGCTGGCCAAGCTCGCCGAGACCACGTACCGGGACGTCAACATCGGCCTGGCGAACCAGTTCGCGCGTTTCGCCGCCACTGCCGGCATCGACGTCTACCAGGTGATCGAGGCGTCGAACTCCCAGCCGTACAGCCACATCCACCAGCCGGGCATCGCGGTCGGCGGCCACTGCATCCCGGTGTATCCGAGGCTGTACCTGTGGAACGACCCGGACGCGACCGTCGTGCGGGCCGCCCGCGAGGCCAACGCCGGCATGCCGGACTACACGATCGGCCTGCTGGAGGGCGCGCACGGCGACCTGACCGGCGCCCGCGTCGTGGTGCTGGGCGCCGCCTACCGGGGTGGTGTCAAGGAAACCGCGTTCTCCGGCGTGTTCGGCACGGTGGAGGCGCTGCGCGCCCGTGGCGCCACGGCCATGGTGCACGACCCGATGTACACCGACGACGAGCTGCGCAAGCTCGGGTTCGAGCCCTACCACCTGGGCGAGAAGGTGGACGCGGCCGTCGTGCAGGCCAACCACGCGGAGTACGACGAGCTCGGCCCGGACGACCTGCCCGGTATCGCGACCTTTGTGGACGGTCGGCGGATCAGCTCGGCGGAGGCCTGGCCGGGCGTCACGTACCGCACGATCGGGAAGGCGTGAGCGGCATGGCTTTCGTCGCGAGCAGCGCCGATGTCGCGGACACCGCGAAGCTCGGTGAGGGCACCAAGGTCTGGCACCTGGCGCAGGTGCGCGAGGACGCCGAGCTGGGCGAGAACTGCATCGTCGGCCGGGGTGCCTACATCGGCACCGGGGTGCGGGTCGGCGACAACTGCAAGATCCAGAACCACGCCCTGGTCTACGAGCCCGCCGAGCTGGGCCCGGGCGTCTTCATCGGTCCGGCGGTCGTGCTCACCAACGACACCTACCCGAGGGCGATCAACCCGGACGGCGGGCTGAAGAGCGCGGACGACTGGCACGCCGTGGGCGTGACCATCGCCGAGGGCGCGTCGATCGGTGCCCGTGCGGTGTGCGTCGCGCCGGTGCGGATCGGCCGCTGGGCCACCGTCGCCGCCGGTGCCGTGGTCACCAAGGACGTGCCGGACTTCGCGCTGGTGATGGGCGTGCCGGCACGGCAGGCGGGCTGGGTCGGCAAGGCGGGTGCGCCGCTGCGCCAGGAGGACGACCGCTGGGTCTGCCCGCTGACCGGCGCGGGTTACGTCGAGGCGGACGGCACGCTGAGCCCGGCCTAGGCGGCCTTCTTCTTGCGTAGGCCCGGAATCGGCAGCTTGACGATGTCGGAGCGGTTCACCAGGAACCACACCGTGAGGAAGCCGACGGCGAGCGCCGGGTCGAGCGCCACCGGCAGATGGGCGAGGTGCTCGGCCGCGATCAGGCCGCCCGCGACGATCAGCTGCAACGCGATCCGGCCGAAGACCAGGCCCCACTTGTGCCGGTCCATCCGCCACACGGTGGCGATCGGAATGGCCGACATGACCACCGCGCCGCACAGGTAGCCCAGCGCGACCGCCATCAGGCCGGCGTCCGGCGCGACGGTGAACCAGATCGTCGCGCCGACGCCCATGCCGAGAATGCTGCACCCGGTGGTCAACGCGTTGCCCCACTGGGACCGGGTGGTCAGCGCGTTGACGCTGGTCACCCCGAGGTTGGTGGCGAGGACGGCGACGACCAGCACGGGCAGCAGGTTCTCCGCACCGGAGAACTTCGATCCCCAGATCAGGGCGACGATCAGCCGGCTGCACACCATGATGACGCCGAAGATCCCGACCATGACGACCGCGAGTGCCCTGGTCGCGTTGTTGGTCTGGGCACGGAAGGCGACCAGGTCGGAACGGCCCCAGGCTTCGGACATCGACGGCAGCAGCACCAGGCTCAGTGAGCCGGCCAGCAGTGACGCCGGCGTGGCGAGGCTCAGCGCCGCCGCGTACTGGCCCGCGCTCGCGTCGCCACCGGCCACTTTGGCCGCGATCTGGGACAGCTGCAGGAACCCCGTGCTGGCCAGCGATCCGACGGCGGCCAGCACGACGAACAGGTCCAGTTCGTGGCGCCGTTCCCGGGTCGGGCGGCCGCCGGCGAGGTAGGGCCAGCCGGCCACCGTGTACAGGCCGTAGGTGACGATCAGCGGCAGCACCAGGATCGGGCCGCGCACCCCCGCCACCAGCATGATGACCAGCCCGGCGAGGCCGACCGTGACAGTGGTGACGTCCCAGGACGTGGCCCGCGCGATCTGGCCGGCGCCGAACTGGATGCCCCTGGTGAAGCTGTATCCCGAGTAGGCCATGGTCAGCGCGGCGACGCTCAGCGCGGACACCCAGGAGCCGTGGTCGATGACCACCCAGATCGGCAGGCTCACCACGCCGAGCAGGATGCCGGTCTGCATGGCCCGCATGCGCAGGTGAGCGGCGGTCGTCATGGTCTCGTCGGTCTTGCCCGCACCCCTGGCCCTGGCCAGGAACTTCGACGCGGCGCTGCCGGTCGACGTCGGCCACAGCACGGCGAGCGTCACTGCCGTCGCGATCGCCGACGCGACGACACCCAACTCGGTCTTGCCGGCGATGTGACCGACCAGCAGCGAGGTGGCGAAACGCAGAATGCCCTGCGCCGCCAGGCCGATCGTGCTGTAGGTGCTGCCCTTGGCCAGTGACGTCCTGGTGGGCTCGTCCAGCCGCACCGGATGGAACATGCGCGCCAACGCACGCTGCGGCGGCTTGTCGACGACACTCACCGGCGGGCCATGACGTCCCGGTGCACGCGCGCGACCGTGTCCACGGCGTGTTCGATGCCGTGGTGGTCGCGGGTCCACTTGCGGGTGGCCGCCAGGTCGTGCGGCTGGTCGCCGTCCAGCAGCGCCAGGGTGGCGGCGACGGCGTCGGCGACGGTGCCGCCGTACACCGGCGGTGCGGTGTCGGCGTACAGCGGGAGTTTCACGGGCAGCACCAGCGGCGCGCCCGCGGCCAGGGTCTCCAACTCGCTGGTGGCGAGGATGCCGGCCGACTGGCCGATGACCACCCGCGACCCGACGATCAGTCGTAGGTAGGTGGCCTGGTCGCAGCGGGGCACCAGCCGGATGCCCAGCGCGGCGGCCTCCGGCGCTTCCGGTCCCCAGTCCAGTCCGACCACGTCGGCGCGGTCGCCGATCGCGGGCATCAGTTCCCTGGCCATCGCGAGCTGGACCGTGACGTTCTTGTCCGCGCTCCACCGGGACGCGAAAAAGATTCGCGGCTTACCCGGTTCCGGCGCCCACTCCGCGACGTTCTGCACGTCGACCGGGATCGGCACGTAGACGGCGTCCGGCCGGTGTGGCAGCACGTGCTCGGCCAGTTCCGGCGTCGGGTAGAAGACGGCCTCGGCGTCCCGCAGTCCGTCGCGGATGGTGCTCGACCACTTCTGCTGGTACTGCAGCGTGCGCACGTCACTGCCGTGGCAGTGCAGGACGAACCGGGGGGCGCTGACCCTGGAGTGGGCGAGCACGCTCGCCGAGTGGACCTGGACGATGTCGTGTTGCCTGGCCCGCGCCGCCAGTCGCGCCGCCCAGACCACGCCGATGAGGGCCCGCCGGGTCTTGCCGGTGACGCCCCGCCACTCCTGGGCCGGCGCCGCCTTCGGCATGAAGTGCCACGTGTAGCCGCGCCGGTCGGCCTCGGCGATCATGCGCTGGACCGTGAAGGCGGCATCGTTGACGTGCAGGGTGGTCGGCTGTGCCCGGTCGGTGGGCGGCACCGTCGTCGCTGCGTTCTCGGAGAGCGTCACGGGCGAAATCCTACTGAGCCGTTTTCTCCAGCAGGTTTCCCACCACGGTCCGGGTCACCGCGGAATCCTCGGCCGAGTTCAGCACCTTGGCCGCCTTGTCCGCGTTCTGCTTGTACCCGCGGACCTGGTCCTCGGTCAGCGGCGCCAGGGTGGCGCGCAGCGCCTCGGCGGACGGGTCGGGCGCGATGGGACCGAGTTCGTGCTCGTTGATCAGCCGGTCGGTCTCCACGGCCGAGCTGAACACCACGGCCAGTCGGGCCTGGATGTAGTCGAAGATCTTGTTGGGCAACATCAGCCGGTGGTTCGGGGTCAGCGGCGGCAGGCTGAACAGGCCGACATCGTAGCCGTGCAGCGCGTCCACCAACTCGTCCGGGCGGACCGGCGGATGCAGCGTGATCCGCTGGTCGCCGCCGATCAGCGCGCGCACGCTGTCCAGGTACCTGCCGCCGTCCCTGGCCGGCACCAGGTAAAGGTCCAGAGTGAACCGTTCGTCCAGATTCCGGACGGCCTCGATGAGCGCCTCGATATTGCGGCCGGGCACCGCGCCGCCGCTGTGCACCAGCCGGATCTTCCCGGGCACCATGTCGCCGGGCGACAATTCGTGGAACGGTCCGGCATTGCGCACGGTATGCGGCAGCACCCCGAAACGTTCCTGATAGAGCCGGCCGATGGCGTCGTTGACCACCGTCACGCCGGCCATCCTGGGCAGGTACTTCTCGCACTGATAGGTCATGAACGGCTTGACCAGCAGCCGCCACGACCGCACGTGCGCCCGTTCTTCCGGTGCCCATTCGTGCATGTCGGCGACCACCGGCGCGCCCTTCGCGACCCGGTGCGCCACCGCCATCGCCCGGGCCTCGTTGGCCATCACCAGGTCGAACGTCCGGTCGCCGACCTGCCGCAGGACCTCCTGGTTCCCAGGCGCCGCCAGTTCCACCCGGTCGTAGCGGCGCAGGGCCAGCAGGGCGACGCCGGCCGGGGTCTGCGGCAGCGACGGCAGGTCGGCGTCGATCCGCAGGTGTTCGCACGAACCGGGCGGCCGCTCGCCGTACGCCACGGTGGTCACGTCGCCGAGTTCGGCGAGAACCTCCAATTGCCGCAGCACGCGCGAGTCCCGGTTGATGTCGGAAAAGGAAATGCTCAGAATTCGCCTACGGCGGTGCCCTGCGGCCATGGCAGGAGAGTCTAGTGGCGGGTCCCGCGGCCGGTGGAACCGCCCGTACCGGACGGAACACCCCCTGTCGAGCCGACCTGCCGGCCGGCAAATACAGTGTTGCACGACCAATTCCGACCAAGATCGGGAGAATCGTGAGCAAGGACTTCATTCCGGCCGCCAAGCCGATCATCGGCGACGCCGAGCGGGCGGCGGTCGACGCCGTGCTCCGGTCCGGCATGGTGGCGCAGGGCGCCGAGGTGGCCGCGTTCGAGCAGGAGTTCAGCGAGGTGCTGCTGGACGGCCGGCCGACGGTCGCGGTGAACGCCGGTACCACCGGCCTGCACCTGGGGCTGCTCGCCTCGGGCGTCGGCCCGGGCGACGAGGTGATCGTCCCGTCGTTCACGTTCGCGGCGACGGCCAACGCGGTCGTGCTGGCCGGCGCCACCCCGGTGTTCGCCGACATCGAGACCGCCCACTACTGCCTCGACCCCGGCCACGTCGCCTCGCTGATCACCGAGCGCACCAAGGGGATCATGCCGGTGCACCTCTACGGGCACCCGGCGGACATGACGGCCCTGCAGGCCCTGGCCGACCAGCACGGCCTGGCCGTCTACGAGGACGCGGCCCAGGCGCACGGCGCCACGTTGGACGGTCGTCCGGTCGGCACGTTCGGCGTGTTCGCGATGTTCAGCCTCTACCCGACGAAGAACATGACGTCCGGTGAGGGCGGCATGGTGTCCACCCCGGACGAGCGCGTCGAGCACACGCTCCGCCTGCTGCGCAACCAGGGCATGCTGCGCCAGTACGAGAACGAGCTGGTCGGCTTCAACGCCCGGATGACCAACATCAACGCGGCGATCGGCCGGGTCCAGCTGGCCAACGTCGGCGGGTGGACCACGATCCGCCAGGCCAACGCCCGGTACTTCGACGAGCACCTGGAGGGGGTCGGCGTGCCCGCGGTGGCCGCCAACGCCACCCACGTCTACCACCAGTACACGATCACCGTGCCGGACGACCGGGACGGCTTCGTCCGGGCGCTCAAGGAGGAGTACCAGGTCGGCGCCGGTGTGTACTACCCGATCCCGACCCACCGGCTGCCCTCGTTCAACCGGCCCGACGACCTGCCCAACACCGAGGCGGTCTGTACCAACGTGCTGTCGCTGCCGGTGCACCCGTCGCTGGACGACGAGGACCGCGACCGTATCGTCACCGCCGTGAACAGCCTGGCGAAGGCGGGTGCGTGACATGGCGGACCTGCGAGTGGGCCTCATCGGCCTGGGCATGATGGGGCGGCACCACGCCCGCGTCGTCCGCGAGGTGGACGGACTGTCGCTGGTGGCGGTCGCGGACGCGGTCGGCGACCCGCACGGCGTGGCCGGTGATCTGCCGGTGCTCGGCGGGGTCGCCGAGCTCATCGACGCCGGTATCGACATGGCCGTGTGCGCCGTGCCGACCGGCATGCACGAGGAGGTCGCGCTGGCACTGGCCGAGGCCGGCGTGCACACCCTGATCGAGAAGCCGATCGCGCACACCATCGAGGCGGGCGAGCGGCTGGTCAAGGCGTTCGCCGAGCACGGCGTGGTCGGCGCGGTGGGCCACATCGAGCGGTACAACCCGGCGCTGCAGTCGCTGCGCGAGCGGATGGCCAACGGCGACCTCGGCGAGATCTACCAGATCGCCACCCGCCGCCAGGGCCCGTTCCCGGCCCGCATCGCCGACGTCGGCGTGGTCAAGGACCTCGCCACCCACGACATCGACCTGACCGCGTGGCTGGCCAAGTCGGAGTACACCGACGTGTCCGCCCAGGTCACGCTGCGTTCCGGCCGGCCGCACGAGGACATGGTCGCCGCCACCGGCAAGCTCGCCAACGGCACGATCACCAACCACCTGGTGAACTGGCTGTCGCCGATGAAGGAGCGGGTCACGGTGGTGACCGGCGAGCGCGGCGCGTTCGTCGCGGACACGCTGGCCGCCGACCTCACCTTCTACGCCAACGGCGTGGTCAACACCGAGTGGGACTCGGTGGCCAACTTCCGTGGTGTCGTCGAGGGTGACGTGACCCGGTTCGCGATCCAGAAGCGCGAGCCGCTGCGCACCGAGCACGAGCGGTTCCGGGACGCGGTGCTGGGCAAGGCGGCTGACGTCGTGACCCTGCGGGAAGGTCTGAACACCCTGTCGGTCGCCGAGCGACTACTGGACTTCGCCAGGCAACCGATGAGTGTGTGACGCGATGGCGCGACATGTGACGATCGTGTCCAGGCTGTTCCGGCCGGAGGCAGGCGCGGCCGCCTACCGGCTCGGGACGCTGGCCGACGAACTGATGGCGCAGGGTCATCAGGTGCGGGTGCTGACCACGGTGCCGCCGCACGGTGCGGTGATCGAGGACGGCGGTCTGGACGTTCGCCGGTGGCCGGTGTTGCGGGACAGGGGCGGCAACGTCCGGGGCTACATCCAGTACCTCAGCTACGACGTGCCGCTGTTCTTCCGCCTGCTGTGCACGAGGACCGATCTGGTCGTGGTCGAGCCGCCCACCACGACGGGCGTGGCAAGCAGGCTGGCGTGTGCCCTGCGGCGCCGGCCGTACGTGCACTTCTCCGCGGACGTGGTGTCGACGGCCGCGGCGGGCATCGGCGTCAACCCGGCCGTCGTCCGGGTGTTGAAGGTGCTGGAACGGTGGGTGCTCAACGGATCCGACGGTGTGGTCGCCGTGTCCGAAGGGGTGCGGCGGAACTTGCTGTCGCTGGGCGTCACAGAGGATCTCGTCTCGGTTGTCGGGGTCGGCATCGACACCGACAGGTTCGCCGTGACGCCGGCCGACCCACCGGCGAGGACGTTGGTGTACGGCGGCACGATGTCGGAGATCCACGGCGCCGACGTGTTCGTCCGTGCCTTCGCGAAGGTCGCGGCCCACCACGCCGACGCGAAACTGTTGATGATCGGCCAGGGTGTCGACGTGCCGATGCTCAAGGAACTGGCCACCGAGCTGGTGCCGGGGCGGGTCGAGTTCCGGCCGCCGCAGTCCGCGGAACGCCTGAGCGCCGAATTCTCGTCGTCGGCAGCCGCACTGGCGTCGGTCCGGCCGGGGGTGGGGTACGAGTTCGCGTTCGCCACCAAGGCGCTCGCCGGCCTGTCCGCGGGCGCACCGGTCATCTACGCCGGTGTGGGCCCGATGAGCGAGATCGTCCGCGACAACGATCTCGGCTGGTCCGTGGAATGGGACGAGGGTGCCGTGTCGGCGGCGATGGACAAGGCGCTGGCCGAGCCACCGGACGCGCCACGCCGGGCCGCGCTGTCGACCTGGGTCCGCGACAACTACAGCCTCGCCGCGGTCGCCAGGAGAACCGTCGCGGTCATCGACCGGATCTAGTGTCCTGTTTCAAAGCCTGGCCCAGCAGCGGGAATGCCCAGGGCGGCAGCCGGTGTCTTGGGCAAACGGAGGCTTGTGGAACAGGAGCTAACCCACCAGCGGAGCCAGGTAGCGACGTGCCGTGGCGCGGGCTTCCTCGTCGGTGCGCAGCGGCAGGCAACTGTCGGGGGTGAGCACCAGCGAGATGAACAGCCGCGTGAGGATTTCCGCGACCTCTTCCGGCTTGCGTTCCCGCTGCTCGTCGTGCGCCTCGACGCAGCCCAGGTACTGCTGGAGCAGGAACTCCCGCAGCACGGCCATGGCCGGGCCGCCCTGCGTGGTGAGGAACGGGACGGACGACTCCGGCTCGTTGGCCAGGATCTGTTGCAGCAGCGGCTGCTTGCGGGCGTTGCGCAGGCCCACCACGAAGCCCTCGACCATCCGGTCGGCCACATTGGGCAGTGCCTCGGTGGCGGCCGCGATGTCGGCGAAGAACCGGCGCGTCTCGCGTACCAGCACGGCCTGCACGATCTCGTCCCGCGCGGCGAAGCGCCGGTAGATGGTGGCCCTGCCCAGCCCGGCGCGCCGGGCGACGTCGTCCACGCTGGTCCGGCGGAAACCGTGGGCCAGGTACTCGGCCAGCGCCGCGTCGAGAATGCGGACACCGACCTCGTCGGTGTCCGGCTCGTCCAGGATGGTGCTCAGCAGGCTCGCTGTGCTCGTCTCCGCCTGGTCCGTGGTCATCGTCATGGCACAGCCAGGTTAGCAAGTTCGGCCGACCGAACGGCCCGCGTCGCGACCGAATCCGGCGGCCACCTAGCTGAACAGGGTGCCGTGGACCTGCGTGATGATGGCGACCTGCGTGGTGCACAGCAGCAGGTGCACCTGGTCCCTGGACAGCGTCCGGCTGACCAGCCACTCCCTGGTCGCGGCCTTGGCCATGCCGGAGAACGAGCGGACCATCGCGCGCAGCTCCTCGCGGCCCGCGGTGATGCCGGCCAGCCCGACGGTCTCCAGCATCCGGTCGGCCGCGATCTCGTCCGCCTCGTGCATGATGCGCTCGATGTCGGGGTCCCGGCCGTAGCCGCCGGTGCCGATGGCGGCCAGCCACATGGCGCTGTTGCGCTCGATCACCGACAGGAACCGGTCCATGCTGGCCGCGACCCGCTCCTCCAGCGTGCCCCGGGGCAGCCGTTCCACCGCGTACTCCGGGATGAACATCAGGTCCCGCACGACTTCCAGGTACAGCTCGCGCTTGGTGCCGAAGTAGTGGTTGATCAGGCCGCGCGCCACACCGCTCTGCCTGGCCAGTTCGGTGGTGGACACGGCCTCGTAGTGCCGTTCGCCGAACAGCCGGCGCGCGCACGCCAGGATCTGCGCCCGTCTCTCGTCCGGTTCCAGGCGCCGCCAGCGCGGTGCGGACTCAGTGCTCATCGGTCCGGTCCTCCAGCCATGGCAGGTAGCCGGGCAGGTCGGTGTTCACCCGACCGGGGAAGTTCGGCGGCTCCTTGCGCAGGAACGACGTCACACCCTCGATCACGTCCGGGTTGCCGGCCGCGTCGGCGATCAGCCGGGAGTCCAGGTCCCTGGCCGGGAACGGCGAGTCCAGTGGCGACATGCGGAACAGCAACTGCCGGGTGACGGCCACCGCGACCGGTGACGTGGTGGCGACCAGCTCGGCCGCAAGCGTTTGCGCAGCGGGCAGCACGTCGTCCGGCTCGTACAGCCGGGTGACCAGACCGGCGGCCAGCGCCTCGGCCGCGTCGAACACCCGCCCGCTGACCATCCAGTCCAGCGCCCGGCCCAGCCCGACCAGGCGCGGCAGGAACCAGGTGGACGCGCCCTCCGGCACCAGTCCGCGACGGGTGAACACGTAGCCGAACCGGCAGTCCGTGGCGGCCAGGCGGAAGTCGGCCGGCAGGATGATCGTCGACCCGGCGCCGACCGCGATACCGCGCAGCGCCGCGATGACCGGCTTGTTCATCGCGTAGATCGCCAGCGACGCCCGCCCGGCCGGCTCGTGGTACTCGGTCATGTCCTCGTCGGCGACGGCCAGCTCGCCACCGGACAGGTCGGCGCCGACGCAGAAGTCGTTGCCGTGCCCGGTGAGGATGACCACGCGCACGTCGTCGTCGGCGTCCGCCCGGCGGAACGCGGCCGCCAGCTCGTCACCCATCCGAGTGGTGTAGCCGTTGCGCCTGCCCGGCCGGTGCAGGGCCACCGTCGCCACGTGGTCGGCCACCTCGTACGTGATGTCCTGGTAGTCGGTCACCGCCACCTCGCCTCCGTGATCCTCGTCATGCTAGGTCGCCCCGCGCTCTATTGACAACCTGTCAACAGGCGGGAGAATACTGGTGAGTACGTGGACGTACACGCGGGAGGCACGCGCCATGACCGACGACGCATTCATCTACGAGGCGATCCGGACCCCGCGCGGCCGGGGCAAGCAGACGGGCTCGCTGCACGGCACCAAACCGATCTCCCTGGTGGTCGGCCTGATCGACGAGATCCGCCGCCGCCACCCCGGGCTGGACCCGAACACCATCGACGACATCGTGCTGGGCGTCGTGTCGCCGGTCGGCGAGCAGGGTGCCGACATCGCGCGCACCGCCGCGCTGGTCGCCGGCCTGCCCGACACCGTGGGCGGCGTGCAGTTGAACCGGTTCTGCGCGTCCGGCCTGGAGGCCGTCAACACGGCCGCGGTCAAGGTGCGGTCCGGCTGGGACCACCTGGTGCTGGCCGGCGGCGTCGAGTCGATGTCGCGGGTGCCGATGGGTTCGGACGGTGGCGCCTGGATGTCCGACCCGGAGACCGGTTACGCCACCTACTTCGTGCCGCAGGGCATCGGCGCCGACCTGATCGCCACCATCGAGGGCTTCTCCCGCACCGACGTGGACGCCTACGCGGTGCGGTCGCAGGAGCGGGCGGCCAAGGCGTGGTCGGGCGGCCACTTCGCCAAGTCCGTCGTGCCGGTGCACGACCGCAACGGCCTGCCCCAGCTCGACCACGACGAGCACATGCGCCCGGAGTCCACTGTGGACGGACTGGGCAAGCTGAAGCCGTCGTTCGCGGCCATCGGCGAGATGGGCGGCTTCGACGCCGTGGCACTGCAGAAGTACCACTGGGTGGAGAAGATCGACCACGTGCACCACGCCGGCAACTCGTCGGGCATCGTGGACGGCGCCGCGCTGGTGCTGGTCGGCAGCGAGAGCGCGGGCCAGGCCGCCGGACTGGCGCCCAAGGCCAGGATCGTGGCCACCGCGACCACCGGCGCCGACCCGACGATCATGCTCACCGGCCCGGTGCCGGCCACCCGCAAGGTGCTCGCCACCGCCGGACTGACCACCGACGACATCGACATCTTCGAGATCAACGAGGCGTTCGCCTCCGTGGTGCTGAAGTACATCAAGGACCTGGAACTGGACCCGGAACGGGTCAACGTCAACGGCGGCGCGATCGCCATGGGCCACCCGCTCGGCGCCACCGGCGCGATGCTGGTCGGCACCGTCGTGGACGAACTGGAGCGCAGGGACGCGCGCCGGGCGCTGGTCACCCTGTGCATCGGCGGCGGTATGGGCGTGGCGACGATCATCGAGAGGGTCTGACCGTGACCGAGAACATGTTCGGCTGGGCGGCCGACGACGACGGCATCGTGGTGCTGACGATGGACGACCCCGACCAGTCGGCCAACACCATGAACGAGACGTTCGGCCGCTCACTGGTCGCCACCATCGACCGGCTGGAGGCCGAGAAGGACGCCATCACCGGCGTGGTGATCACGTCCGCCAAGAAGACGTTCTTCGCCGGTGGCGACCTGAACCTGCTGATCGCCGGGAAACCCGAGGACGCGCCCCGCCTCACCGAGACCCTGGACGCCGTCAAGGCGCAGTTCCGCCGCCTGGAGACGCTGGGCAGGCCGGTGGTCGCCGCGATCAACGGTGCCGCGCTCGGCGGCGGGTACGAGATCGCCCTGGCCTGCCACCACCGCATCGCGCTGGACGCCAAGGGCAGCCAGATCGGCCTGCCCGAGGTCACCCTGGGCCTGCTGCCCGGCGCCGGTGGCGTGACCAGGACGGTCCGCCTGTTCGGCATCCAGAACGCGCTGCTCAACGTCCTGCTGCAGGGCCAGCGGCGCAAGCCGGCCGAGGCGCTGGAACTGGGCATGGTGGACGAGGTCGTGGCCACGCCGGACGAGATGCTGGCCAGGGCCAAGGAATGGATCCGGGCCAACCCGGAAGCCGCGCAGCCGTGGGACAAGCCCGGCTACAAGCTGCCCGGCGGCTCGCCGACCAACCCGTCGTTCGCCGCCAACCTGCCGGCCTTCCCGGCCAACCTGCGCAAGCAGCTCAAGGGCGCGCCGATGCCGGCCCCGCGCAACATCCTCGCGGCCGCCGTCGAGGGCGCCCAGGTGGACATCGACACCGCCACCCGCGTCGAGACGCAGTACCTGGTCGAGCTGATCGTCGGCCAGACGTCGAAGAACATGATCAAGGCGTTCTTCTTCGACCTCCAGCACATCAACTCCGGCGGCTCCCGCCCGGACGGCTACGACAAGCACACCGCACACCGGGTCGCGGTGCTGGGCGCCGGCATGATGGGCGCTGCCATCGGCTACGTCTGCGCACTGTCCGGCCTGGAGGTCGTGCTCAAGGACGTGTCGCTGGAGGCGGCCACCAAGGGCAAGGGCTACGCGGAGAAGCTGCTGGCCAAGTCGGTGTCCCGCGGCCGCAAGACGCAGGCCGCCGCCGACGAGGTGCTGGCCAGGATCACGCCCACCGCCGAACCGGCCGACGTCGCCGGTGTCGACCTGGTCATCGAGGCCGTGTTCGAGAGCCCCGAGCTGAAGAAGAAGGTGTTCGCCGAGATCGAGCAGTACGTGGCGCCGGACGCCGTGCTCGCGTCCAACACGTCGACGCTGCCGATCACCGGCCTCGCCGAGGGCGTCAGCCGGCCGGCCGACTTCATCGGCCTGCACTTCTTCTCGCCGGTGGACAAGATGCCGCTGCTGGAGATCGTGGTCGGCGAGCAGACCAGCGACGCCACGATCGCCAAGGCGCTGGACATCGCCCAGCAGATCCGCAAGACCCCGATCGTGGTCAACGACAGCCGGGGCTTCTTCACCAGCCGCGTGATCGGCACGTTCCTCAACGAGGCCGTCGCCATGGTCGGCGAGGGCGTCCCGCCCGCGTCCATCGAGCAGGCCGGCAGCCAGGCCGGTTACCCGGCGCCGCCGCTGCAACTGATGGACGAGCTCACCCTGACGCTGCCGCGCAAGATCCGCGAGGAGACCAGGGCGGGCGTCGAGGCGGCCGGCGGCACCTGGCAGGCGCACCCGGCGGACGCGGTGATCGACGCCATGGTGGTCGAGTTCGAACGCAAGGGCCGCTCCACCGGTTCCGGCTTCTACTCCTATGACGAGAACGGGAAGCGGACCGGCCTGTGGCCGGGTCTCGTCGAGCGGTTCGGCGGCGACAACCGGGACGTGCCGTTCGCCGACCTCCAGGAGCGGATGCTGTTCGCCGAGGCCCTCGAGACGGTGAAGTGCTTCGACGAGGGCGTGCTGCGCTCGGTGCCGGACGCCAACATCGGGTCGATCTTCGGCATCGGGTTCCCCGCGTGGACCGGTGGCGTGTCCCAGTACGTCGACCAGTACGCCGGTGGCGTGGCCGGGTTCGTGGCCAGGGCCAACGAGCTGGCCGACCGCTACGGCGAACGGTTCCGGCCGCCGCAGTCGCTGGTGGACAAGGCATGACCGGGACCCTGAGCGGCCGCACCATCATCATGTCCGGCGGCAGCCGGGGGATCGGGCTGGCCATCGCGGTCCGGGCGGCGGCGGACGGCGCCAACGTCACGCTGATCGCCAAGACCGACCAGCCCGACCCCCGACTGCCCGGCACGATCCACACGGCCGCCGCCGAGATCGAGCAGGCGGGCGGGAAGGTGCTGCCGTTCGTCGGCGACATCCGGGACGACGACCGGGTCGCCGAGGCCGTCGCCGCCACGGTCGAGCGGTTCGGCGGGATCGACATCGTGGTGAACAACGCGTCCGCGATCAACCTGGCCGCCGTCGGCGACCTGCCGGCCAAGCGCTACGACCTGATGCTGGACATCAACGCCAGGGGCACGTTTCTGCTCACCTCCCTGGCGCTGCCCCACCTGCTGAGCTCGTCGAACCCGCACGTGCTCACGCTGTCCCCACCACTGGACCCGGACCGGCGCTGGCTGCGCGACCACGCCCCCTACACGGTCAGCAAGTACGCCATGACGATGCTGACCATCGGGGTGGCCGAGCACTACCGCGACCGGGGCGTCGCCGCGAACTGCCTGTGGCCCAGGACCACCATCGCCACGGCCGCGATCCAGAACATCGTCGGCGGCGAGGCGGCCATGGCGGTGTCCCGGCGGCCCGAGATCATGGCCGACGCGGCCCACGAGGTACTGGTCCAGCCGGCCGCCGGGTACACCGGGCAGACCCTGATCGACGAGGACGTGCTGCGTGCCGCAGGCGTCACCGATCTGGCCCGCTACCGGTACGAGGGAGCGTCGGAGGAACAGCTTCAATCGGACATATTTCTGCCCTGATCCGCACCCGTGGGAAATCCAGGAACGTTCCACAGGACGAACACGGTGGTTGGCAAGGAAACTCTCAGGAAGAAGGAGTGTTCTGGACTGAGCAAGGTCCAGGCACACGCCCACTCCGGGAGCAGGAATGAGTGACTTCGATCCACGGTGGCCCGCAGGCGGCCGGGACGACTCCGGCCCGCAGCAGGGGGAACCGGGACACCAGGGCGAGTCAGGCGCGCGGGCCGGTGACCCGTACCAGCCACATGCCGGTTACTACGGCCACCACGACTACCGGTCCGGCGCCGGCCTCGGCGACCCGTCCCGGGGCGACAACTGGTCCGGTTACACCTATCCGGGTGCCTATCCCGGCGCGAGCCAGCAGGGTGATTATCGTCACACTGCCCGATTCGACCAGCAGGGCTGGTCGCAGCAGAGCGGCCAGTGGCAGTACCCCCAGTACCCGCCGTATCAGCGGCGGCGCGGGCGCCCGTTCCGGTCCGCGCTCATCGCGATCGGCGCGATCGGCCTGTCCGTGCTGATCGGCCTGGGCATCGGCCGGCTGGCGTGGCCGTCGAACTCGGCGGACGCCGTGCCCAACGGCGGCAACCAGAACTTCGGCTCCACCCAGCCGCCGGCCGCCCAGGGCAACGGCTCCGGAACGACGTCCATCGACCCGACGGGCATCGCGAAGAAGGTCGACCCGGGCCTGGTGGACATCAACACCGTGCTGGGCTACCAGAACGCCGAAGCGGCGGGCACCGGCATCGTCCTCACCTCGAACGGCGAGATCCTCACCAACAACCACGTCGTCGAGGGCGCGACCAGCATCAAGGTCACCGACATCGGCAACGGCCACACCTACAACGCGTCCGTGGTCGGCTTCGACCGCACCGAGGACATCGCGGTCGTCCAGCTGGTCGGTGCGTCCGGCCTGCGGACCGAGTCGCTCGGTGACTCGTCCAAGGTGTCCGTCGGCGACGCCGTCGTCGGCATCGGCAACGCGGGCGGCGCCGGTGGCACGCCCAGCGCGGCGGCCGGCCGGGTGACCGCGTTGAACCAGTCGATCACCGCCAGCGACGACTCCAGCGGTGCGTCCGAGCAGCTCACCGGCCTGATCCAGACCGACGCCAACATCCAGTCCGGCGACTCGGGCGGTTCGCTGGTGAACAGCACCGGTCAGGTCATCGGCGTGGACACCGCGGCGTCCAGCGGGTTCCAGTTCGGCGGTGACGGCAACTTCGGCCAGGGCGGCTTCGGCGGCCAGGGCGGTGACCAGGGCGGTCAGGGCCAGCAGACCGGCCACCAGGGCTTCGCCATCCCGATCAACCACGCCATCACCATCGCCCACCAGATCATCGCCGAGAAGGCGTCCGACACCGTCCACATCGGACCGACCGCGTTCCTCGGGGTCAGCGTCAGCGACGCGGGCCAGGACAACGGCGGCTTCGGGAACGGTGGGAACGGCGGGAACGGCAACGGCGGTGCCGGCGACGGCGCCGAGATCCAGGACACCGTGCCCAACGGCCCGGCCCAGCAGGCCGGCATCCAGGAAGGCGACGTGATCACCGCGCTGAACGGTCAGCAGATCGACTCGGCAACCACGTTGACCAACCTGATGGACCGTCACCACCCCGGCGACAAGCTGAGCGTGACGTTCGTCGACGCGACGGGACAGCAGCACACGACCTCCGTGATCCCGGTCGCCGGCCCTGTCGGCTGACCGGTACCACCCGCCGGAGCAGGCCCCTGCCGAACACGGCAGGGGCTTACTCGTGCGCCCGCAACACCGCGCCCGGCGGCCGGACCGTGAGCACCAGGTTGTCCACCGTCATCACCAGCGGCCCGTCGACCAGGGATGTCCGGCCACAGAAGAACATCGTCGCCGCAGTGCCCGGCACCAGCTTCGCCACGGTCCGCAGCACGCAGCCCGGTCGCACCGGTCGGTGGAACGTCGCCCCGCGCACGCCCGCCACCTGCGGCAGATCCGCCCGGTCGGTGGTGCACGCCCACAACAGGCAGGCGCTCTGCGCGAACGACTCCAGCAGCAGCGGTTCCGGGTAGGCGTAGGCGGCGGCTGGCGAGTCCAGCGGCAGCCGCAGGAAGCACGGTTCCTGCCCGCTGACGGCTTTCCGCGTCTCGATCACCACACCCGGTTCGCAGCGCACCACCCCGTCCACGAGCAGGTCGGCGCGCCTGCCGGCCAGCAGGGCGATGATGTCGGGCAACCCCAGCTCCATCACTCGTCCCGCTGACACGCGATCCGCGCGGTCACGGTCGCCACGAGTTCGTCGTGGCACACGCACCGGGCCGACGCCACCATCTCGTCACCCGTCACGGCCTCGCAGGTGACGTCCGTGGTCAGCACGGCACCGGGATCGGGCTCGCGGAACAACCGCAGCACCGACACGGTGCGCACGGCGACCGACCAGCCCGGCCCGCGCTGCCGCCGCAGGAGTTCCGCGACCGCCGAGCGGACCGCCGCGAGCGGCAGCATCGCCGAGCAGCCGCGGACCTCCGTGTACGCCACCACCTCCGTGGCCGACCGCACCCGAACCACCATCGCCCAACCCTCACTCCCCCTTCGCTAGGAGGGCCGAGTCGGTTCCTGGATACCGAATTCCCTCGGACGGCCTAGACCCTGCGCAGCACGTGTAGCAGGTATTCCTTGCGGTTGAGCGGATTGTGGTCCTGCCTGCGGCGGATCGGCGGGGTGCCGCGCACCGGCCGGTAGTGGTCGAACACGCACTCCGGCAGGGCTTCACCCCGGGTCAGCGACGGCAGTTGCCGCTGCAACCCGTGCACCGCAACGGCAGGGATCTCGCCCACCAGCACACAGGATGCGCCCGTTGTGGTCGAAGTCCGCACCGCACCGCCCAACCGTGCCACCGCGGGCAGAACGGAACCGACGGTGTCGGCGGGGATGTCGATGGTGAAGCGGTGCATGGGTTCGTGGACGGCTGTACCGCCTCTTTGCAGTGCGGTCAACAACACCAGCGGGGTCACGTAACGGAAGTCCCAGCCGGTGCTCGACATGCTCTTGTCGAAGCGGCCGTGGGCGTGGCTCTGGCGGGGGCAGTAACCGGAGTGGGTCATGGTGACCACGCAGTCCGGCACCTGCCAGCCGTACAGGCCCTGCTGGAGCGTTGCGGTGACGGTGTCCTCGACGGCTTTGAAGAACGCGTACGGCATCGACCCGAGTTCCACGCCGAGCTGGAACATGACGCCGGTGCCGGGCTCGCCGGGTTCGACGCGTAGGCCGACGGTGGCGAGGAACGGATTGCCGTCCTTGCCGATCGCCTCGACGGCCTCACCGGTACCGACCGGCCGCTCGATGTGGATCGTGGTGGTTTCGCGGAACGTGACGGCGAGGTCGAACGAGTCGGCCAGGGTCGCTTCGATGACCTCCTTCTGGACCTCGCCGTACAGCGAGAGGGCGATCTCCTGGTCCTCTTCGCGGAGGCTGATCAGGGGGTCCTGCTCGGCCAGTTCGGTGAGAGCGGCGTGCAGCGCGCCCCGGTCGGCGGGCCGGTCGGGCAGGACGACGGTCTCCAGGGTGGGCGGCGCGAAAAGATGATCGGCTGTCTCGGCGGTCGCCCCGATGCGGTCGCCGATCCGCACGCCGGTCAGCCCCCAGACCTGCCCGATCCGGCCGGCCGGCAGGGTCGGTTGGCGAACGGTGGTGCCGCGGTCGAACAGCGCGATCCCGGTGACCCGGTCGCCCAGCAGCCGATCCCGCACCTGCAGTTGACCGGAGAACATCCGCACGTAGGCGATCTTCTCGCCGGCCGGCCCCCGATCGACCTTGAACACGGTCCCGGTCGCCGGACCGTCGAGGTTGTCGCGGGCGGTGGGCAACAGGTGGGCGACCCCGTCGGTCAGCTGCCCGATGCCGTCCCCGGTAGCAGCGGACCCGAAGAACACGGGATGCACGAGACCCCGCCCGGTCAATCCGCGCAAGGCTGCACGGAGCGAGTCGTCACGCACCCGACCGGCAGCGACGAACTCGGCGAGGATGCCGTCATCGTGCTGAGAAAGCAGGTCGACCCAGGCAGCAGGGTCCCGATCCATGGCGACGACGCTGGGCGAAAGAGCGCTCTCGATATGCCGCAGCGTGCGCGCGCAGTCGGCCCCCATCCGATCAACCTTGTTGACGAAGATGAGGGTAGGAATCCCCAACCGCCGAAGAACCCGCATCAAGACCCGAGTCTGAGCCTGCACACCCTCAACGGCGGACACGACAAGAACCGCACCGTCCAGGAGACTAAGCACCCGCTCCACCTCGGCAATAAAGTCCGGGTGCCCGGGAGTGTCCACGAGGTTGACCACAAGATCACCGATGAGGAAGGACACCACAGCGGCCTTGATGGTGATCCCACGCTGCCGCTCCAGACTGAGAGAGTCGGTCTGGGTAGTCCCGTCATCAACACTGCCGGGCTGCGCGACAACCCCGGCCTCGAACAGCAACCGCTCGGTCAGAGTGGTCTTACCGGCATCAACATGTGCCAAAATCCCAAGATTCACTACACCCATCAAGCGCCATGTCCCTAAGTAGAAGTAACCCAACGAAGGAAGACACAGACGCTCGCCCCATCAAAACTCCTCAAGTAGCCAACAAGGACCCGCGCAGTACACCAAGCCCCGACGGCCCATGCAACCGAATAACCACCCGAAGCCGCCCTCACCAGGTAAGACGCGTCAGCGCAGCGGCCGACGGAGCGGCAGCAAAGGCCCGCTCGACCGCAACCTCCAATTCCTCAGCCAGGCCGGACAGCCGCGTCTCGACGGCCTTGATCGAGCGAGCGTCCTCAGCGATCTCGCTCAGCCGGTACTCGAACGCATCCAGCCGACCATCGATGTCCTTGTCCGCCCTATCGACCGGTTCACCCCACTTCGGCGGCATCCGGCCTTTCGGCACTGAGGCCAGGTGGCAGGGATGCCAATCGAGTGCACGAGATATCTGCCAATGTACTTGGATTTCTCCGCCGCTGTATTTGTTATGCTCGAATTTCGCGGCCGGTTTGCCTGGCAAGGCCGGGACCGCCTGATGACGTCGCTTTGCTTACGTTTGAGTTCCGCTATGCGTGCATCGATCGCCACGGCCACCGCGACCACGATTCAGATGGCGCCTCTATAGACAAGGTGACCCAATCAAAACCGACTTGGCATGAAATCATCCCAGGTTTGCCTCAACATTAGCCATTTGCCAGCTCGGAAATCAAAAGTGAGCCTCCAGTCGACTGAGCCCGGCAAGACCAGTCGGCGTGGTCCTGGCGCACCGTGACAGAACGTCACCCCAGTCCGCAGGCGAGCAGATGGGAGGTTCGCACCACGCAGCATGCCACGGGGGTTTCGATTAGCGATCTTGAAGATAGTATTTTCCCTGGTCAGGATGGGCGCCCCGGCAGGAATCGAACCTGCGGCCTGCGGTTTAGACGATCTTGTCGTAGGTCGTCTGTCATCGTCATGCGTCTCATGGCCTGAACTGCGGCGATCGCTTATGCAAACATGTGATGCCTGTTATCGCTTGTTGCCGTCTCGAATCATTTGACAGGGGGTAAAGCGTGGCGTTGATCTAGGTGTAGCACCGGCGGTGGTGAACGGGCTGCTCCTGATGGATCACATGCCGGAGGTCGGTTCGGAGAGCCCCCAGCGCCTCGCCATTGACCGATACCCGCAGGTCGTCATCGATGATCAAAGCGCCGTTATCGAACAGCACGTGGCAGTTCGGGCACAAGCAGAGAACATTTGGTGGATGTCTGGCCCGCCAGCCGAAGTCGGCTCTGCCGACGTGCTCAGTCTTCGACCTCGGTCCAGGTCGCCGAGTTCCACAGCGTGTCGGCGTCGACCACCGCGGAGTACAGCCGCTTGGGCCTCGAAGACCATTGTGGTGTCGGGCAAGTAGTCCCAGCGTCCTCCGGTGACGGCCCGTCCAGACTCGACGAACACTCGCACACCGGTCAAATCAGGCTCACCACCGCTATAACGCGGCGCCCCTGCAGGTCGTGCGGTTGCGGTAGGCACGGCCACCGACGATGGTGGCGGTTGGTGGGTCAGCGGTGCCTGCGATGGCCAAGCCGAAACGGGGTGACGAACGTCCGTAGCAGAATCCCGGACTGGCGCACGCTGCGGTCGGCCGGTCGGTCCAGCGTGCGGGTGTTGGTTGAGGACGAGTTGGTCGACAAAGCAGCCGCGCTTACCTACTACGCCCTGCTGGCGATCTTTCCAGCAATGATTGTGGTCGTCGCGGTGCTGGGAGTGTGGCTCCGTTCCGATCGCGTCGCCGACGTTCTTGTGGGCACGGCAGTCGACCTGCTTCCCGCTAGCGCTCGGGACGTGGGCCCGGTGCTGCGGGCAGCCCTACAGGCTCGGGACCAGGCGGGGGCCTTCGTCATCGTCGGGCTGGTGATCAGCGTCTGGGCAGTGTCCGGCTTTGTCGCCGCGTTCCAGCGGGCAACCTCGGCGATCCGGGCGGTCCCCGATCCTCGGCCGCCGTGGAAGCTGAAGCTGGTCAGGCTGCCGCTTACGCTGCTGCTGCTAGCGATACTCGTACTGATCACGTTGTTGCTGTTGGCTACCGGGCCGTTGAGTGCCGTTCTTGAACGACTTGTCGGCTTACCAGACCTGATCGACCGGATATGGTCCGTCGCGCGCTGGCCGGTGCTCCTGGCGGTGCTGAACTTGTACTTCGTCCTGCTGCAGCTCGGGTCGCGCCCTCAACGGCGCCGGCCGGCAGTCCAGGCCTGGGGCAGCTTCGGTGGCCTGGTAGGCAGCACGCTGTGGCTGGCCGGCTCTGCCGGTGTCTCCTGGTACATCACCCACATCGCTCATGGGGTCAGTCCCTACGGCGCGCTGGGAACGGCTGTCGTCTTCCTTGGCTGGGTATGGCTGGGCAGTTTCTCCATGCTCGTCGGGGTCGAGGTCGACGTGCGGATCGTCGAGCCCCGCCGGCTAACCAGGACCAGCCCAGGGCACCGTCCGCGGAGTCGGCATCCTGGGTGATCACGGATCAAGCCTTCGTACGTAACGGATTCAGAGTTCAACGCTGCCATAGTGACCGGGCTGGACGAACTGTTTTGCGTAGGTCGCCTTGCGGACGCTCACGTAATTGCTCCGGCCCGCGCTCGTCGTCCCCTACTTCGTCGCTGGCCATGCCGACTACCGAGCGACGGGCGTTGGCGTGGGAACTATGGTGCCGCCCAGCCCCTCTCATCTGCGCTTTTCAACCACCCGCTCGCCACACTCGTGACGCGAACGACGAACGAATCCGCTCGCGTTTCCTTGGGACATGACGAGCGGTCGTTGGGCCAATTACGTGAGCGCCGACACGCCTGACGGGGCCGCAGCCTGCCAGCCTCCCCGCCATCAGGAGACCTGCCGTCCGGTGAGGACATCTCTTCGCCCTGCGGCCACGCCGCGGTTCCCGGCCGCTGCCCGTCTGCCCGCCGCGCGCGGGGACCGGCCGCTAGGCCGCATGCCCCGCTGGCGCGGCGGAACAGCAAGCGGCCCCGGAGGGCCGCCTTGATGGCTCCTGGAGGGTGGAGCACCGCGAGACCGGTCAGACCCTGGCGCAGCGGTCCGGGCCGGTGCTGGCACCGTGCGGTAACCGCCGGGCCACGGTGTGCCCGGCCTGCGCTGACCGCTACGCGGCCGACGCCTTCCACCTCGTCCGGGCCGGCCTGTCCGGTGGCAAGACCGTCCCCACCACCGTGGCGGACAAGCCGCGGCTGTTCCTCACCCTCACCGCGCCCAGCTTCGGCCCGGTGCACACCCGCCGCACCACCGCCACCGGTAAACGCATCCCCTGCGGCTGCGGCGCGTACCACCTGCCCGCCGACACCCGGTTGGCCACCCCGATCGACCCGGCCGGCTACGACTACGACGGCGCCGTGTTGTGGAACGCCCACGCCGGCGAGCTGTGGCACCGCTTCACCGTGCGCCTGCGCCGGGAACTGGCCGCGATTGCAGGCGTGCGGGTCCGGGAGTTCGGCGAGCACGCCCGGATCTCCTACGCCAAGGTCGCCGAGTACCAACGACGCGGCCTGATCCACTTCCACGCGGTCATCCGCCTGGACGGCCCGGACGGCGCCGACGACCCCACCCCGCCGTGGGCCACCGCCGAGACGCTCACGGCGGCGGTACGGGCCGCTGCCGGCTGATCCCACCTGACCCGCACGCTGGCCACCCGCGACGGCGACACGACCCGACGCCGGTTCGTGTGGGGTGAGCACGTCGCCGTGGCCGCCATCCACCCCGCCGACACCGCCCGCATCGAGGACCACGAGGGCGGGATCAGCGACGCAGCGTTGGCCGGCTACATCGCCAAGTACGCCACCAAGGGCACCTCCACCAGCCAGGCCGCCGACCGGCCGATCCGCTCCGAACGCGACATCGACGTGCTGACCGTGGCACCCCACCACAAGACCATGATCCGCACCGCGTGGGAGCTGGGCGGACTGCCCGGCCTGGGGTTCGTGCGGCACTGGGCACACATGCTTACCCACGCGGCAGCCGGCCGGGCCATATCCGCGCGTTCGCCACTGGTGGAAGGTCTGTTTCGGGACGCCGAGGTACCGGAGCGCTTCCGGGCAATCGCGAACTACCGGGACTACGACGGGGTGACTCGGCCGGTGGAGCGCGTCGGTAAGTCGGAGGCCAAGGCAAAGGCGCGGCTGAAAGAAGCGCTCCGGGACAGGGCCCGACGGTCAGGCGGTGAGGAAATCACCGCCCGCGCGAAGTTGAGCGCAGTGGCGGACCTGTGGCTCCGTGATGTGGACGAATCAAATAAGGCGACGACGACCAAACAAACGTACCGTGAGAGTTGGGAACGCGACCTTGCCAAGGCGGTTGGCGCGCTACAAGGTGCGTGAGATGACGGTGCCGATGGTGGACCGGGTTCTGCGGGGGATTCGCGACAACACGGGCCTGGGTAGCGCCAAGCACGCCAAGGTCGTGCTCAGTGGGTTGCTCGGTATGGCTGTCCGGCATGGTGCATTGGCGAGCAATCCGGCTCGAGAGGTGGCGCTCGGCGCCGTGAGAACCGCCGGGCGCGAGGATGACGCTGTCGTGCTGAGTCAAGTTGACCTTCCCGAGCTCCGTACGTTCCGGGGTTCGAAGAGAGCTGGTCAAGCGGATCTCGTGGACGTCATTGATCTGCTCTCCGTCTCGGTTGCCGGGCGGGGGAGTTGCTGGCGCTCGGTTGGTCCCGGGTCGATTGTGGCAAGGGCCTGGTGAGAATCGAGGGCACCGTAATTCGGTCTCCCGGTGAAGGGTTGTTCGTTCAGCGGCACACGAAGACGGCGGCGGGTATGCGTACCTTGCATCTGCCGAGCTGGGCGCTGGAGGTCCTCAAGCGTCGTGCTGCGGATGCCACGTCGCAGTGGGTGTTCCCCTCGTCGACCGGCACGTTGCGTGATCCCGAGAACCTGCGGAGCCAGATCCGCAAGGTCGTGGCAGGCACGCGATGGGAGGGTTTGCATCCGCACACCTTCCGGCACCTGGTGGCCACGATGTTGGACGAGGCGGGCCTGACAGCTCGGGAGATCGCTGACTACCTGGGGCATGAGCAGGTCAGCATGACGCAGGATGTGTACATGACCCGCAAGTCGTCGGGAGCGTCGGCAGCGGCAGTGTTGGAGCTGTTGAGGCCGTGAGCAATCGCGTGGGTAAAGCGTGGATCGATCTTGGCGGCGCCGGGTCGCGGTGTCTGTGACCTGCTGTTTTGCGCCCCCGGCAGGAATCGAACCTGCGACCTGCGGTTTAGGAATGCGTCGTTCGATCTGGTCTAGGCCGTTGACCAGCACAGATACAGTCACTGCTGTGGCATGGATGTCCGCCACTGCCACTGCTCCCGCCAGTTCATGCCACGAACCATGCCACGGCCCGGCCGTCCCGAACCGCGTGTGCTGGCGGCAGGTCTGCCGACGCGAGGGCGCCACGTTGGCGCCGGTAGCATCCCCAGTACACCCCGACCGGAAGGACTGTCATGGTTGACGCGGACCTCGGCGTAGAGCGGACCCTCGTACTGCTGAAGCCCGATGCCATAGCCCGCGGCCTGGCCGGCCGCATCCTGACTCGCTTCGAGGACGCGGCGCTCAAGATCGTAGGCGTCAAGATGAAGCACCTGGACGCCGACTTCACCCGCAAGCACTACTTCGACCTCGAGGAGCGAGCGGGCGCGGACATCTACAACACCACAGCCACCTTCATGCAGAGCGCCCCAGTCATCGCGCTCGCACTGGAAGGCGTGGACGCGGTAGCGAAGGTCCGCAAGATCATCGGCAGCACCTTTCCCGACCAGGCCCCTCCCGGCACCATCCGAGGCGACTTCGCCCACCAGACCAAGGCGTCGTCCGAAGTGAGCGGCAAGGCTGTAATGAACCTCGTCCACGCCTCCGGCAATTCCGAAGAAGCCAAGTACGAGGTAGAACTCTGGTTCGACGCTGCTGAGCAGTTCGAGTACCAAACGCTAGCCGAGAAGTTTGCATACTGATCGTGCCATACGAAATCGACAGTGATGGCGCGGATAACTACGCTTCACTGGAGGAGCTTCAAGTCCAGTTCCATCGCGAGGTCGAAGCTAACAAGCGGGCGGCTGCAGAAACGGCCTATGCATTGGCCGTCCGATACCGGGGCGAAGATGTGAACGGCACACGCAGGTTCGATATCGCCGGAATTTGGGCACGTCGGGCGATAGAACTGCTGGACAGCCTGCCATCTGATACTATCGATCAGGTCGCAAGTACGAGATGGATGGTCTCTGGGGTGCCGATCCCGGACCTGTTGCATTCAAGAGTGGTTCGCCAACGCCTAGCAGACATAGTTGCTCAATGACGCGGCGGACGCTCCTAGCAGGTTTTAGCCCGACTCCCTGAGCTTGCTGGCCCGCCCTGGTGACCCGGAACGGCATCCTCACTGCCTGAGTCACGACCCGCTTCTGTCGAGCGACCCGGGAGCAGTCAAGGAAGTCGTCGGCAGCCGCCGCGCTGACGTGCTCCCCCGCGATCATAATCCATTTGACCTGGTGATTTCCGGTCGTTGTGGGCGGCCATTGGTCGACGCATGACGGCCCGGGCTTGTCCCCGATCAGCGTCCGCTGCGCCGGGGTGACCGAATGTGGCGGACGTGCCGACCGTCACTGGGCCGAGCCGTGTTCGCGCCCAACGAATGGGCTGGAGACCCCGATCTCGGCACGTTCGCCGGATTTGCTAAGCCAGCTCGTAGAGCGTGCCGTGCTTGCTTGTCATGGTGGACTCGACGGAGCCGGCGAGGGCAGAGTCGCGGACCACGAGGCCGAACTCGACGTTGCGGTTCTCTGCACTGAACGAGAAGTTGGCGCTGGTGAGCATCAGGACCTCGTGATCGATGACGACGAACTTGGCGTGGCTGACGACACGCTCGCCGTTCGGCAGGTCGGCCGACCGGTAGATGGTTGCCTTCGGGAGTTGGGTCTTGACTTTGGCGGCGTCAGCCTTGTCCCCGTCGACGTAGACGATGACGATGACCCCGGGCTGCCGGGACGCTTCCTCAAGGACTGTCCACATCTGGGAGGTCTGCTCGAAGTTGTACGTCGCGCAAACGACCGACTGTCTTGCTGCGCGGATGAGACGATGAAACTCGCCAGTGAGGTGTCCGGTTTTGGCTTCGTTGCCGGGCATTGTCCATACGGGCGTGAGATCGCGGTGCACGGACTTCGCGCCAGCGATCGCCCACAGAACAGCCGCCGCTCGCTCACTGTCGCGGTGGCCTAGGCCCGCGACGGTGAGCAACTGCTTCGCCGCTTCACGTCGGGCGATATTGACGACGCCGAGGGCCTTAACGATGTGCTGGCCTGTCTCGAACTGGACGGCCAATGCTTCGGCCTCGCTCGCAGTCAGGAACTCGCCGAGCGCTGCGAAGGGTTCAGCAGGCATCGGCAAGCCCGAAAAACCCAGGTACAGTCTCGCCCGTGGCCGTCGGGAGGTCGAGTAGGAAGCGCCGGTCAAGGAAGCGATTGGCTTTCTCGCAGGAGGTTTCTGATGCGAAGGAGCAGCAGTGGCACGCGGCACCGTGGAGAAAGTCCTCCGGGTCGCTTGGGGTCCGCATCGCGCACACGGGGTCCGAAGAACATCGCGACGAACGCCGTAGTGCCAAGACCAGGATCCGGTGGAGTCGTCCCGGTTCGGCCAGCGCAACCAAGCCGCCGAGGGTACTTTCACTGTCGGATGCAGTTGTGCAGATCAGCAGGCCAGCGGCGGCCTCGCGCTCAGGCGAGCTGGTCCAGCCATAGATCCGTTCAGTCAAGCTTGCCGCTCCGTAGCCACTGGACATGGCCATCTCGCGGATGAGGGCGTGCGAGAGCGTGTGTAGCAGCCAGTAACGAGGTGCGGGCAGCCGAACGTTGGGGTTGACGTTCTTGGCCGTTTCGGAGAACCGACGCTCGAAGTTTCGGCGGTGGGCCGCTTTGTGGGCTCCCCACAAGGGGGTCGACTCGATCGATCTCTCCCAACTCGCCACGGCGTCGAGGTCGAGCTGAAGGAAGATTCCCTCACCCCGGTCCTCCGTCGCAGGGACCCAAGTGGGTTTGCCGTTGCGGGTGAGCTTGACCAAACGGCTGGCGAGGTCGTTGACGCGGTCCATCTCATCGAGTCGGGTAAAGCCGAGAACGGCGTTGACCTTCTTCATCTGATTGACGGCGACGACGCGGCTGATCAACGGATGCAGGTCGACGTGGCGCTGCGTCTCGGTGACCATGAGACCGCTGGAGTTGTGCTGTTGCGGGAATAGCGTGGGCTTCTGGAGGTAGCGCCATTCGGGAACAAGCAGGTCGACCGGGTCCCAGTCGGCGCGCTTCTGCTGCCATTCCTCCTCTGAGTCTGCCGGAGCCAGCACGTCGGCGACGGCGGCGGCAATGTGGGCGTCGGTAACGCCGTCGAGGTCGATCTTGTGCGCGCCAGCTAGCGCCTTGATGAAGTCGATCTGGTTGCCGAATTGCTTGACCTGCTCGACGCCGAGCTCGACCCGTAGCCGGTCAGCAAGAGCTTCTTTCTCCTCGGCGTCGGTGCGGGGCATGACGATGATCGACTGAGTGGATGCGAACCAGAGGTTCGATGCGCCCATCATGATCAGCGCGGGGCGGGCGTCGCACTCGTTGTCGAAGGCGTTGAGGTGCGGGTGCCGTCCTCGGCACTGCTGCGGGAGTTTCTCCCGACCGATCGAGCCCTGCGCCTCGGCCATGCCCCGGGTCTGGCCGCACGCGGCGCACGCAATGGTCGAACCGACGCTCTTGCCGACATTGGCGTCACGCATCTTCAGATCCGGCAACTCCGCCTTGGCGCACTTCTGGCCCCGGTGAACCCACAATGAGTACGGAAACTCGTCGAGGTGGCCGTTGGTGCAGGTCAGCAGGTGCTGGGCAGGGACGGCAGGGCTGCCGGACTTCTTTTTGGAGTTGCCGCTACGCCCAGGACAGTTCCTGTGGGTGAACTGTGCCAGGTCGGGCCGGAAGGGGTGCGTGTTGGTGTAGCTGAAGCGCGGCAGCGGGCCGAGGTAGTCACATCCGGTGCACCGGAACCATTGGGGGAACACGCGCGCGGGGATACCGAGGTCGGAGCCTTCGTTCGACATGCCAGTCCGCCTGGGTTGCCACGGGAACCGTCGCAGCTCGTCGACCTGCCCGCCGAGGTGCAGCCGGACCACGTTGAGCAGGCGCGGTTCGAGGATCGTCGGGAGGTGGTCCCGACGCTTCCAGATCGGTTCCCAATCGCCGAGGCCCGCAGGCATGATCGAGAAGTTCGGCAGGTCCATGATCGCGCCAGGACCGTAGGTGTAGAGAAGCGAGGACGGTCGGGCTGTGCCGACCTTGGCACGGTTCTTGACCATGGCGTCCTCGGCGTCACCGAGCGGATCGAGCAGTTCCTGGTCGTCGTGCAGCATGTCGTCGCCTGACTCGGGCGGCAGGCTGGTCATCAGTTCTCCCCAATCGGCAGCGCCCAGTCGGCGACGCCCTCAGGCACACGAATGAAGAGCCGCTCTGGCACCGGACTGACCAACAAATTGATCTCGGGTTGGACTTCACGCATCGAGTTCGCGATCACGAACGGCGCTTCGAGGGACCCCCCAACCGATGTCTTGGCGTTCTCCGGGCTGATGATCAACGGCAGATACTTTCCACCTTCGCCGGTGCGTTCATACACCAACGTCTTATGCATTTCCGCAGCGTGCTTGGCGCGCTCGGCCCACCGCTCGAGTCGGTTGACCAGCAGATCGTCGACTCGCTTGGTCACGGTCTCATCGAGCGCGGCTGCGGCGATGCGTTTCTTGAGTCTCGCAGCGATCGCCTCCACCGCGGTGTACTGGTCCCTGATCCGCCACGCCTGCCGCTCCGGTGACAGACCGTCACTCACTGCCGCTTGCAGGACACGAGCCGCGCTGACAAGCACGCCGTCGATGCCGCGCGCCAGCGAGGTCGGCGAGTACGGCGTCACCGACAGCGCTTCAACCTGGGCGTAGAAGGTCTCGTGGTAGTGCCGGAACTGCTCGAAGTGTGCAAGATCGCGGGGCCGAGCCCAGTTGCCCAGCGACACCACCAGCCCGGGCCGTGCGGACGCGTCCCGACCGACACGCGAGGAAGCCTGGATGTACTCGGCAGTATTTTTCGGCTGTCCCACAACGAGCATGAGGCCGAGTCGCTGGACGTCTACGCCGACCTGCAGCATCGAGGTTGCCAGCACCACATCGAAGGGTGAGTCTGCCTCGCTGCGCCGTGCGATCTTCTTACCTTCCTTGGCATCGGCGATGCGCTGCAGAGTCGCGTCAGTGGTGTCGTAGTCCGGGTCGAACTCGAGCCCGAGGCGGTCGAGCGTCGCGCCGATCTCCGAGGACGCGATGCGGGAGGTCAGCTCGCCGGTCTTCAACAACCCGAAGCTCGCGCCACGGCGGCCTGGGAACCCGGAGTCCTTGCGAGGCCGCCTGACCCGGCTCTGGACATCGTCGGCAACATAGCGCGCCATACCTGCCAGCTCGCGGGTAGCGTTGAAGTAGCCGACCAGCGTCATGTACGGATCCGCAGCGGTTCCGGCCTTGTCCAGCAGCAACTGGCCTGCGGAGAGCAGGACTTCCGAAACACGGATCTCGACACTGGACAGGCGCACGCCTTGAGCGCTGACACCGACGTAGCGGCGGCCTGGGTTGTTGCCATCGATCAGGATTTCCTGGGAGAAGAACGTGTCAGCGACGTCCAGCACCTGCGATGGAAAGATCTCGACCTGACGCCCGTAAAGACCGCGGACTTGCTCCTGCGCATTGCGTACCGTCGCGGTCGAGGCGACGATCAGTGGCTTAACCGGAGAGCCGTCCGGCTTCGCCCATGACGAAAGTGTCTCGACCACGACCTCAAACAGACCTACCGAGGTCCCAAGCGCGCCGGTGATGAGGTGCAACTCGTCCTGAATGATCAGGTCCGGTGGCCGCAGCCGGTCCACGGGAGTCACCATCGCCGCTGGGTAGCCGCTCGAGGCCTGGTGCGAGTTGGTCGTACAGCCGGCGTAGTCGGCGTGGATATAGCCGTGGCGGCCGCAACGACGACTGACGTACCCGAACAACGCGGCCGCCTCGCCCTCACGAGCTAGTCGGGCGAACTTGTCGACCGTAGCAATCACGAATGCCGGCGTGAGGCGGTAGATCTCCTCGTCAACGGTGAGCACCGGAAGGCCCTCGGCGACGGCACCGCCCTTGGCGAACGGGCACCGCGCCAGTTCGTCGCCGCAGTGGACGAAGACGCGCCGCAATGTCGTGTCGGCCTTCACATGAGCCGCGGTGATCGGGGTGCCACACCACGGACAGCGCTGGATCTGGAGGACGGTGAGCCGGTGGCGGCCGAACTCGTTGGCCTTCGTGAGCTGTTCCTCGGCTTCCTCGAACCGTTTGGGGCTGACATCGGTGCCGACCCACAAACCGATGCGGAATGGCTCGCTGCCCCAGGTCGCCTCGTCATCACGGCGCGCGAGTTCGGCCGCGCATACCAAGGCGGTCGCACGTTGGAACTGCTGCGCGGTCAGCAGGCGCAACGTGTAGCGCATGAGAACCGCGATCCCGTCTCGGCCATCCAGCGGCCCGTCCGCAGACTCCACGACGCCTTGAAGACGGCGGATGGCGAACGTGTACGCGGCGAGGCCGAGGTAAGCCTCGGTCTTGCCACCACCGGTCGGGAAGAACAGCAGTTCGACCTTCGACTGGTGCTCCGAACTACGGATCACCGCAGCGGGATCAGCCAGCGCCCCGAGTTGCATCAAGATGAAGGCGAGCTGGAACGGACGCCACGAAGCAGCCGAGGCACCCCGTTCCGCGACAGCATCCTGCGCCTGCTCGATCGACAAGGCGGCGTCGGCGGCACGTGCTGCAGCTACCTGCGAGGCGACGCGCTGGTCTCGCATGACGCGATTCATAAACTGGAAGCACCGCAACGCTTCCGGGTCGCTGGCGACGTGCTCCAGCCCCGCGATCAGCCGCCTGTGTGCCGCCCGTGCATCCAACAACGCGAGTTCGGCCGTCTCCTGAAGATGGCCCGGCAGCTTCGCGACCTCCACTTGCTGGCCGTCCAACCAGGTCCCGTAGCCATCAACCAGCGGAGCCAACCCGGTCCGCAGGTCGTCCGCAGGCGCCGACGCCAGGACAGCCATCGACAACATTGCGTCCTCGACCGACCGGGCACGGGTCTGCGGGATTTCACCAACGGGGAGCCAAGTCGTCTCGACCGCAGTAGCACGACGCGAGCCAGCCTTCACGGTCCAGTCGGCCGAGCAGGTGCGGCCGATCGCGAACTCGAGGCGGTTTCGGTACTGAAGGTTCAGGCGCTTGACCTCCTCGTCGTGTTCGGGCCAGTCCTGTTCCATCACGTCCTGAACGGGCAGGAACACTTCGGCGTCACCCGCGTCGACTGCGAGCTTTGTCTGGAACATCCACATGCTTACTGGGATCGGCATCGGCGTCTCGCGGTCGTTGCACAACGCGATCTCCAGGAGCACCCGGCCGTGCATCGCGTCGTCATACCGGTCGACCCGTAGCACGATCGACTCGCGCAGCGGCAATGTCACCGTGCGGCCCGGCACCAGATCGGCCAGTCGGATCGTGCGAGCCTCATCGACCGGGGTGCGCTGGTATTCGCGGATCGGGCGACCCACTTTGGAGACCTTGTCCGTCTGAACTGTCTCGTACGTCCCCCAAGACGCGATGACACGGAACGCGTCGAGTTCGGCTGGCACCTGGAACCGCAGACCCATTGACGCAGGGAGCATCGATCCCTGCTTCGGGGCACGGTCCTCGACATCGTCGTCCTCAGCGTCAGCTTCGGCCTCATCGGCCGCATATCCCGGCACACCACGACCTTCGGTAGCCGCATCGTCGTCCGTTCGGACTTCGATCAAGTCGTCGCCGTCTGAGTCGCTGGGCGTCGCCGTCGCCGAGCCGACCAGTTTCACCGGAGCGATGTATCCGACGAGATACTGCGAGCGCGGGCTGAACGGCAACCGCTCCTCCGGGCCATGGATCGGACCACACAACTCGCGCTGGACGATGTCCACGAGGTTCTCGCGCACCGCGTACGACGAACCGTCCAGGTCGTAGTTCAGCTCGTACGACGCCTGCGCGCCCGACGTCTCAATGGTTGCGTCCGCCATAGTCACAAGTCTGTCGCAGCGGTTCGACAAGTTCCAGTTGGGGCCAGTTTCGGACGCCACCGGAGCAGCACTCGCTCTTCATCGAAGTAGCGCCCGACGACGCCGCGGCGGATACGCAGGCTGTCAAGCTGAGACAGAAGGATATCCCTCTTGGCCAACTCGTCCGATCCGGCAGCCTTCCAGCGCGCTCGGACTGTGTCGCCGGCCAACTCATCGCGGCCCCTATCCCTGAGGAGGCGTTTCGCTAGATACGGGTCGAGTGTCGTTCGGCTCACCGTCTGCTTACACTTCGGACAGTAGATGACGGGGCGCTTCTGATTCGTCCCGCGACACATATACACGTCGCAATCGTCACAATGCGCGACACGCGACAGGAATGGGCTCGTCGTCTGCTTGTCGTGTCGCTTGCGGACCTGCGGGCTGTCTCGTAGCTTGAGGATTCGCTGCAACTTAGCGAAGTCGTCCGTCGTTATCACGGCCAATGACTCATTAATTACAGGGATACCGTTCTCGTCGCGAACGACAGCGAACGGGTCGATATCCTTGGCGTTCCGGCCCCGGCCAGGATTACGCGGCGTCATCCCGGCCAGAATGGGGTTCCGCAGAAGTCGGTCGACCGTGTGATAGTTCCATTCGACGTTCCCTATGGCGCGCTTGGTCCTCCGACCAACAGGAAGCGGCGCGCCCTCGTCGGTCAGCCATTTCGTGATGGCGTACACCGTAGCGCCGTTCAGAGCCATCATGACGGCCTCGGTGAGCCAACAGATACGCTCCGAGTCCTTGACAAGCACTCGGCCCGGCCCGTCGGGGTTCGCTGCAGAGAGATAGCCGTATGGGATGCCACCGCCGGCCCAGCGTCCGTCTTTGAGTAACTGAGCGCGCGCCGCACGGACGCGTGCTCTGATGGCCTCTGCCTCCATCTCACCGAACACTGCGAGCATCACGGCAAAGGCTCGACCCTGTGGGCTGGTCATGTCGATCGGGTCTTCGACCGCCACGAGTCCCGCACCGCGCTTCTGCAACGCGTCGTCCGCATGGAGGAAGTCCAGGACCCGACGCGCGAGCCGGTCCACCTTCCAGATCACCACGGCGTCGAAGCCACTTGCGGAAAGGAGTGCTGACCAGCCTTTTCGGTCTTCCGGCCGATTGGCAGTCGCGGAGACACCATCGTCGATGAACTCGCCGACGACGTTCCACCCGCGAGCCTCCGCGTACCTGCGGCAGGACTGGAGTTGGCGGGTGATCGAGACGGACTCTTCCTTGGTGATGCTGAGTCGGGCATAGAGGGCGCACCGGCGGACCTGGTTGACGTTCACGACAGTCACTCTGTCGCGGCGACGATCTTGCATTCTTCTTTCTTCGTGGCACCTCACTCCTACAGAGGAACGGCACCCTCGGCCTGATCGCCACCAACACTGTCGCCCAAGGCGACACCCGCGAGGTCGGCCTCGACACGATGGTCGCCGCCGGCTTCACCATCACCCGCGCCAT
>DASUGU010000160.1:0-32102 GCA_036273855.1 Pseudonocardiaceae bacterium | reverse complement strand
CGTCAAACGCGCGATCTCCAAATACCAGGCTCGTGGTCCGGTCATCGACCGGACCAGCTACCAAGCCACCCTTGGTATCGACATCCTCATGCCAGCCGATCCTTGACGATCACCACCAGCACCAAACTTCACGGCCTTGGGACTAGGTCGATCGGTCAGCAGGTGATGCTGCCCCTGCGGAGTGCGTGGCCGTCGTCGTCGCTGTCGTCGGCCCAGTAGACGGGCCTGGTGCCACCGACGCACTCGTCGGCACCGGCCAGGGCGAAGCCTTCGTCGTTGAGTTCGGGCATGCCGCCGGGCCGATTGTCGATCGCGGTGACCACGAACCCGCCGACCACGTCGATCCGCAGGGTGCGGTGCTGGCCGCCGCATCCCGGGTGTCCGGAATGGACTGGGGTAACTTTCGAGCTGCCGGGCACCGGTCGCCACCCGGTTCGCGCCCGCGCTGATCGGCGCGATTGACTCACGGTGGCGTCCTACCTAACGTCCCGTCGCGCGACAGTGGGAACTTCCCGCCACCACACAAGGAGTTGACATCAACAATGTTGTCGCGACGCTTACGTAAGTCAGGACCGAACGGAGCCAGGAAGGCGGTCATGAGGCTGGCATGGTTGAGCACCGGCCTGCTCGTGGCGTTCTCCGTATTCGGTTCCGTTCCGACCGCGCAAGCCGATGTCATGCCGGGCGCGGTGGGTGACTCCGGGCTGTCAGTCCAGGATCGCTCACATGACAACGACAATCCTGACAACCAGTTGTACGCGCTCTATCAGATCATCAACAACGGCACCACGTCCGTGCCCCTGAGTTCACTGACGATGCGGTACTGGCTGACCGACGAGACTCCCACGGACCCACTGGAGTTCGACTGTGACTGGGCCCAGGTCGACTGCGCCAACATCACGTCCAAGTTCGTCGTGCTCCCCACACCGCGGACGAAGGCGAACACGTACCTGGAGATCGGCTTCACGGCCGGTGCCGGTTCGATAGCCGCCGGCCAGAGCAGCGGGGAGATCCAGACGCGGATGCACCACGTCGCCTTCTCGGACTTCAACACGACCGACAGTTACTCGTTCATCTCGGACCCGAGTTTCGTGTACCAGGACACGCAAACCGTGACCCTGTACGTCAACGGTGTGCTGGTGTGGGGCGTCGAGCCGTCACCAACGCGGTAGGGGCTCGCTGACCGCGCCGCGCCGGACGCTGATCCGGTGCGGCGCCTACGAGATCGGGCCCGCGGCGACGATCGTCTCACCCTGGATGACGTGGGGTTCCCTGGCGAGATAGGGGCCGACGTTGTCGGGCACCCACGTCGTCGTGCCCACGGCGTCGTTGATCGCGTCCACCACCGCGAGGTCGTCGACGGCCAGCGTCGCGATCGCCTCGGTGTCGGAGGCGTCGAACGCGAACCGGACGAATCCCGGCACGGTCCTCGCGACCTCCAGCCATTGTTCCAATGCGGTCCTGAGCTGGTCGTCGACCGGCCGTGTCAGCTCGAAGTGCAGCACGATCGCCGTCATGATCGCGACACTACAGCCAGGGATCGCCCTCGAAGGGACACCCGCGAGGCATTAGGATCGGGGCTCCTGTCCGGAGCCGAGCAGCGACGAGGGCGGCTGACATGACGACCCTGGTGACCGATCTGGCACTGCCCGAGTTCGACTACCTGGCGCCGGATCTGACCGGCGCGGTCTACCACGAACGCCTGGCCGAGGTCGCCGACGGGCGGTGGCTGGTGCGCTCGCCGCTGGCGTTCGTGGTGCTGGAGCGGGAGGCGGGGGAGTTCTTCCTGCGTTCCCGGGACACGGCGTTCCCCGGCCGCCAGTTGGCGCAGTTCTTCGGCATCACGGCGGGGAAGCTGGCCGATCACATCGACGCCAACATCCTGAACCTGTCCGGCGACGGGCACCGCAGGCTGCGCGGCCTGGTCGGTCCGGCGTTCACACCACGGGCGGCCGACCGCTGGCGGCCGGTGATGCGCGAGGTCCTGGCAAGGATCGGGAGCGACATCGGTACCGGCACGTCGTGCGAATTCGTTGCCGCGGTGGCGAAACCGTACGCGTCGTTGATGATCGCGGCCGTGCTCGGCGCGGCCGACGAGGACGCGCCCCGGCTGCACGAGTGGTCGAACTGGATCCAGAAGCAGTTCGACATCAAGGCGCTCGCCGGCGAGCTGCCGCGGATCGAACGGGCACTGGACGAGGCGTACGACTACGTCGAGGCCCTGCTGGCCCGCCGCCGCGCGGATCCCAAGGACGACCTGGTCAGCGCCCTGCTCGCGGCCGAACAGGACGGCGAGAAGCTGTCCCACGCCGAGTGCGTGAACCTCGTGCTCAACGTGCTGGCCGGCGGCGTGGACACCACGCAGAGCCAACTGGCGCACGGCATCCGGTTGTTCGCCGACCACCCGGACCAGTGGGCGTTGCTGCGTGACCGGCCGGAACTGGCCGAGCGGGCGGTCGCGGAGATCGTCCGGCTGGAGCCGATCACCCCGTTCACCGCCCGGATCTGCCTTCAGCCGATCGAGTACCGCGGTGTGACGTTCCCGGAGAACACGATCATCGCGATCTGCGCGGAGCGGGCCAACCGTGAACCACCGGCCGGCACGGACTTCGACATCACCGCCGAACGCGACGCGCGCGTGCTGACCTTCGGCGCGGGCGCCCACTACTGCCTGGGCGCGAACCTGGCCCGTGCCGAACTGACCGAGGCTCTCACGTACCTGCCGTCCCACATGCCGGACCTGGCCCTGGACGGCCAACCGGAAGCGACGGGCGTGGAAGGCATCTACGGCATGCGGACGCTGCCGATCCGCTGGTCGTGATCGGCACCTGTAGTCCGTTGTAGACTGTTATGGCTCGAACATCACTTATAGTCGGTCCGTGAGTCAGCACGCGGGCAGGCACTTCCTGCAGATACCAGGGCCGACCAACGTCCCTGACCAGGTGTTGTCGGCGCTGGCCAGGCCGACCATCGATCACCGGGGGCCGGAGTTCGCGGCGCTCACCGGTGACGTGCTGGCCCGGTTGGCGCCGGTGTTCGGCACCGAGGGCCCGGTGGTCATCTTTCCGTCATCCGGAACCGGCGCGTGGGAGGCGGCGCTGGTCAACACGCTCAGTGGCGGCGACCGGGTGCTGGCGTTCGAGACCGGCCACTTCGCCACCCTGTGGCAGCGGATGGCCGTCAAGCTGGGTCTGGTGGTCGATTTCGTGCCCGGTGACTGGCGGCACGGCGTCGATCCGGATGTCGTGCGGCGGATGCTGGCCGACGACCCGGACCACCAGATCCGGGCCGTGTGCGTGGTGCACAACGAGACCTCGACCGGCGTCGTCAGCCCGGTGGCCGACGTCCGCCGGGCGATCGACGCGGCCGGTCATCCCGCGCTGCTGTTGGTGGACACGGTGTCCTCGCTGGCCTCGATGGACTACCGGCACGACGAGTGGGGTGTCGACGTGACGGTGGGGGCGTCGCAGAAGGGGCTGATGCTGCCACCCGGCCTGGGTTTCAACGCGGTCAGCGAGAAGGCATTGGTGGCCAACCGCACCGCGCGGCTGCCCCGGTCCTACTGGGACTGGGGCCCCGTCGTCGACGCCAACGCGACCGGTTCGTTCCCGTACACGCCGGCGACCAACCTGCTGTACGGGCTGGCCGCCGCGCTGGACATGCTGCACGCCGAAGGGCTGCCGGCCGTCTTCGCCCGGCACGCCAGGCTCGGCGAGGCGACCAGGGCGGCGGTGCACGGCTGGGGCCTGGAGGTGCTGTGCGCCGACGAGCGGGCGTACTCGGCGTCGGTCACGGCCGTGCTGCTGGCCGACGGCGATGACGCGGACGCCGTCCGGGACGTGGCCCTGACCCGCTACGACATGTCGCTCGGGGTGGGGCTGGGCCGGTTGGCCGGCCGGGTGTTCCGGATCGGTCACCTCGGCCACCTCAACGACCTGACGCTGATCGGCGCGCTCGGCGGTGTGCAGTTGGCGCTGTGCGCCGCCGGGGTGTCGCTGCGGGCGGACGGCGGCGCCGCCGCGCTGGAGGTGCTCGGCCGGGCATGACACAGGAGATGACGATGGACACGGATCTGGCGGCCCGGCTGCGCGACCGCATCGACGGCGAGGTCCGGTTCGACGACTACACCCGGCAACTGTTCGCCAGGGACGCCAGCATGTACGCGATCACGCCGCTCGGTGTCGTGTTCCCGCGCCATGCCCAGGACGTCGCGGCCACCGTCAGCACGGCCGCCGAGTACGGCGTGCCGATCATGGCGCGCGGCGCCGGCACCAGCCTGGCCGGCCAGACCACCGGCGCCGGCATCGTGCTGGACCTGTCCCGCCACATGAACCGCATCCTGGACGTCGACGAGGAGTCCCGCACCGCCGTGGTCGAACCCGGCGTCGTGCAGGACCAGTTGAACACCGCCGTCGCGCCGCGCGGCCTGATGTTCGGCCCGGACACGTCCACCAGCAACCGCGCCACCATCGGCGGCATGATCGGCAACAACTCGGCGGGCAGCGGCTCGATCCGCTACGGGATGACCATCGACCACGTCCGGGAACTCGACGTCGTGCTCGCCGACGGCAGCACGGCACATTTCGCGCCGCTCACCGAGGCGGAATGGGACCGCAGGGCCGGCCAGCAGACCCTGGAGGGCCGGATCCACCGGGGCCTGGGCGAGATCCTGCGCGGTGACGCCGCCGCGATCGCCGAGGGCTTCCCGGCCCACTGGCGGCGGGCCGGCGGGTACCGGCTGGACCGGCTCGCCGGTGACAACCCGCGTGACCTGGCCAAGTTCGTGGTCGGCGCGGAGGGCACGCTGGTGGTCGTGACGAAGGCCGTCGTCGACCTCGTCCCGAAGCCGACCAGGACGGTGATCGCGGTCGGCCACTTCACCTCCACGGTGGCCGCGATCGAGGCCACCCAGGACGCGCTGGGTTTCGACCCGTCGGCGGTCGAACTGATGGACCGCACGATCCTCGACCTGTCCCGCACCAAGATCGAGTACGCGGCCCTGTCGTCGTCGCTGGTGGGCGACCCGGACGCGCTGCTGTTCGTGACCTTCACCGGCGAGGACCCGGCGGACCTGGACGACCGGCTGGACCGGCTCGCCGCGCTGTGGGCGGCCAACGGGCACGGTTACCACACGCTGCGCGCGGTGACGGCGCAACAGCAGTCGATCCTGCTCAAGGTCCGCAAGTCCGGCCTCGGCCTGCTGATGGCGGCCAGCGTCGGCACCCGCAGGCCGCTGGCCTTCGTGGAGGACACAGCGGTGCCACCGGTCCATCTGGCCGAGTACACGACGCGGTTCCGCGAGATCCTGGACCGGCACGGCCTGACCGCGGGCTTCTACGGCCACTGCTCGGTCGGCTGCCTGCACATCCGTCCCTTCGTCGACCTCACCGACCCGGCACAGGTGACGACCATGCGGGTCGTCGCCGAGCAGGTGAAGGCGCTGGTCGCCGAGTACGGCGGCGCGAACTCCAGCGAGCACGGCGACGGGCTGGCGCGCAGCGAGTTCAACCGGGAGATCTTCGGCGACGACCTGTACGAGGCGATGCGGCGCGTCAAGCACGTCTTCGACCCGGACAACCGCCTGAATCCGGGCAAGATCGTGGACTCGCCCGCGATGACCGACAACCTGCGCGATCCGGCGCTGCCCGAACCGGGACCGCTGCGCACCAGGCTGGACTTCGAGGTGCTCGGCGGCATGCGGGGTGCGGCCGACCGGTGCATGAACATCGGCCAGTGCCGCAAGCAGGGCAGCGGTGTGATGTGCCCGTCCTACATGGCCACCGGCCGCGAGGAGGACTCCACCCGCGGCCGGGCCAACGCGCTGGTCCACGCGCTGTCCCAACCCGACCCGAAACAGGCACTGGCCGACGGTCAGCTGCACGAGATCCTGGACCTGTGCCTGCTGTGCAAGGCATGCACCAGCGAGTGCCCGCTGGGCGTGGACGTCGCCGCGCTGAAGATCGAAGCCCTGTCACACCACAACGACCTGCACGGCGTGCCACTGCGGTCGCGCGTGTTCGGCTCGATCAGATCGCTCAACCGGCTCGGCTCGGCAACCGCTCCACTGTCCAATGTGCTCAGTCGGATCCCGTTGCTGCGGCGGTCGCTGGGCATCGCGCACCAGCGGAAGCTGCCCACGTTCGCCCGCACCAACCTGGTGCGGTGGTTCCGCGGCCGGCCCCCGGCGGCAGTCGGCGGGAAGGAGCTGGTGTACCTCGCCGACTCGTTCACCACGTTCACCGAGCCGGCCGTCGGCCAGGCGGCGATCGAACTGCTGGAGCTGGCCGGCTGGCACGTGCGGCTGGCGGCCGATCACTGCTGCGGCCGGGCGAGCATGTCGAAGGGGCTGGTGGACGACGCGAAGGCCACGGCACGGGCGTTGGTGGCCGAGTTGGCCACGACGGACGCGCCCGTGGTCGGCTGCGAGCCGTCCTGCCTGATGATGGTGCGCGACGAGTACCGGATGCTGCTGTCCGACGACCCAGCGGCGGCCGGTGTGGCCGATCGGGTCCGGCAGGCGGAAGAACTGCTCGGCGAGGCCATCGACGCCGGTGACCTGCGGCTGGACCCCGATGCCTGGCCGGCCGGCCGGACGTTGCTGTTCCACGGCCACTGCCACCAGAAGGCCGTGACCGGCACGGCCGCCACGATGGCGCTGCTGCGGCGGATTCCCGGGGTGCGGGTGCAGGAGCTGGACGCCGGCTGCTGCGGCATGGCCGGCTCGTTCGGGTTCGAGGCCGAGCACTACGACGTGTCGATGTCGATCGGCGAGGACCGGTTGTTCCCGTCGGTGCGGGCGGCCGGTGAGGACATCGTCGTGGTCGCCACCGGCGTGTCCTGCCGGCAGCAGATCGCCCACGGCACCGGCCGCCGCGCCTGGCATCCGCTGGAACTGCTCCGCGCGGCCGCGGTCGACGACCGTGCGGACCGTCAGGCGACGTACACGGGCGGGGCGTAGCTGCGCCTCGGTCGCAGCCGGACGATCAACCGCTCCGCGCCGGGTTCCGGCGGTGGGGTGGCGCCGCCCATGTACAGGTCGTACATCACCTGGTGGAAGGCGCCATCCGGGTCGGCGGTGATCGTCACGTCGCCCGAGACGGTCGCGTAGGTGTTCGCCTCTCCGCCGGGCAGGCCGTGGACCAGCAGGCTCACCCGGGGGTCCCGCCGCATGTTCAACGTCTTGCGGCGGCCCCCGATCGTGCTGAACAGCAGGTCGGCACCGTCGGGCTTGACGAAGATCACCGAGGCCTGCGGTGAGCCGTCCGGGTTGGTGGTCGACAGGATCGACAGATGCGGTCCGGCGAGAATCCGGGCGGCTGCCTGCCGCGCGGCCTCGCCGGGACGGCCGGTCACGAAGGGGTCGACGAACGGTTGAGTGTTCATACCCAGGTAGACCACGCAGGCCGCGCAAAGGAATCGGTCGCTGTTAGTCGGCGTCGGCAGTGACGTCGATGTCGACGACCAGACCGTAGTGGTCGCTGGGCCAGGTGCCGTCGGTGTCGTGGTCGAAGGCCAGGTCGGCCGCGCGCACCTCGGCCCGGCCGTGCGGATGGGCGTGCCAGGAACCGAGGAAGACGTAGTCGAGGCGGCGGTGATGGTCGGGCTGCCGCACGATCGCGCCGATCTCCTCGGCCGCGTTGGGGTTGTCGGTCGTCCAGGTGTAGCCGGGTGCGGCCGAGCGGGCGTGGGCGACGGCCCAGGCGTCGTGGTAGTGCACGCTGCGGCCGTGCAGTGACTGCAGGCCGGTCAGGTAGCGGATGCTGGCCGCGTCCGGGGTGGCGTTGAAGTCGCCGGCCAGGACCGTGGGCAGCGGACCGCGGTGCCGGGCGTCGAGATCGGTCAGCGCGATCGCCTGCCGTTCCCGGGCGGCCTCGGCGTCCAGCCGCCACGACAGCGTGGTGGCGATGAACAGCAGCCGCCCCAACTCGGGGACGTCGACCTCGGCGGCCAGCGTGCACCACGGCACGTCGGGTGCGTCCGCGCCGCGCTGGTCGAGCACCTCCAGGACCCGGTGCGGCCCACGGGTGGCCACGGCCGCGCCGCCGTACCGGTCCTCGAACGGCATCGGATGGGCCAGGACGTCGGACTGGTGCGTGACGTGCAGGCCGGTCCCGTCGAGGTACGGCCCCGGATCACGGGGGACCTCCTGCAGCGCGACGAGGTCCGGATCGAGGCGCCGGATGCCGTCGCTGATCAGCGCGGCCCGGGCCGGATCGCCGTCGCCGCCCTGGATGTTGAGCGTGAGAACGCGGATTCGCATGACGGACACTATTCGGTCGACGGTGGCTGGCAGGCCGGACCGGGTGCGGCCGGCGCCGATGATCATATCGAGACCACCGGCCGGCCGCCGCAGGTCAGGACGGGTCGAGGGTCCAGTCGCCGTCCGAGGTGATCTGGATCAGCGCGGGCCCGTTGATCGGAACCGTGCCGTGGTAGCCGCCGATGGTGTTGACCAGCAGGCTTTCCGCACCGTCGGTCTGCACGACGGTGTTGCCGGTGCAGTGGAGGCAGGCGAACTTGACGATCTTCGGACCATCGGCCGCAGGATTTGTCAGCCGCGCCGGCCCGGTCGACAGTGGCGAGCACCGCAGCCCGCCCTTCGGATACCTAGGTTGCGTGGGCCGGTGCTCAGGTTTCCCGTTTCCTGCTGCGGTAGGTGCGGACCTTCGCGATGCTGCCGCATGCGCGGCCGTCGGGTGTCTCGGCGTACATTCTGGTGTTCGGGGTCGCCTTCGGCGCCGTCGACGTGGCCGTGAACAGCGTCGCCGTCGAGCTCGTGGCGGCCCTGCGCAGGCCGATCATGCCGAGCCTGCACGCCGCGAACAGCATCGGCAGCCTCGCGGGCGCCGGGCTCGGCGGTGTGCTCGCGGCCGTCCTGTCACCGACGGCGCACATGTTGCTGACGCTGATGATCGGCGTGCCGGTCACGATCGTGGCCGGCCGGATGTTGCTGGCCAACCCCGTTGTCGGCTCGGACGACACGATCGCGAACGCCAGAACTCGGCCCCGCGCACCCCGCCTGACGGCCGGAGTCGTGATCTTCGGCGTGGTCGGACTGTGCGCCGCGTACAGCCAGGATGGGCTCGACAACTGGATTCCGTTGCACCTGACCGAAGACCTGGGCACCAGCGCCGGTGTCGCCGCCGCAGGCTACGCGATCGTCCAGGGCACGATGGCCCTCGGCAGGCTGTCCGGGGTGGCGCTGGTGGAACGTTTCGGCCGCACCCTGGTCATCGTCGGCGGCGGCACGCTCGCCTGCGTCGGCACCGTGCTCGCCGCGCTGTCCCCGCACGTGTGGCTCGCGCTGCTCGGTCTTGCCGCGACCGGCATCGGCCTGGCGAACATCTTCCCGCTGGCCATCGGTGGCGCGGGCACCCTCGGCGGTCCGAGCGGTGTGGCCGTCGCCGCGACGCTCGGCTATGCGGGCATCCTGCTCGCGCCACCCACTATCGGCTTCCTCGCCGACCAGTTCGGCCTGCGGGTCGCCCTGTTGATGATCGCGCTGTCGGTCGCGGCGGCGGCCGCCGTCGGGTACGCGATCGTGGCCGGCCGGTCCGCGACCTAGCGTGACTTCTTGCCGAACCGCCTGCGCAGATCTGTCAACGTGCGCCGCGTCGCCGGGTCGCGGGCGATCTGCTTGGCCCGTTCGGCGAGCTTCCTGCCTTCCCGGCTGCGCAGGGCGGCGGAGATACGGTCGGTCATGGAGGCCATGTCCGTCGTCCTTTCTGGATGGTGCGTACTGACAACACCGAGTCTGCCCGAGGATGCCGCGGCGGGCCCGCTCGGCGACTGCCAGCATCCGGCAGCCAACTTGCCGAGACCCGGCAATCCGCGCGCCCGACAGGTCAGTGGTGGTACTCGTGCACGACCGCGTGCCCGCTGCCTCGGGCGATGAGCCACCTGTTGACCGGAACCGTCACCAGGAACGCGACCGCCAGCGAGAACGCCAACGCGCCCCAGAACAATCCGTTGCCCAGGCCGGCGTCCATCGCACCGGGCACACTGACCATCACCACGTTGTCCACGACTTCCATCACGGCGATCGACACGGTGTCCGCCGCCAGCGCCACCCGCAGTGCGCGCCGGAAGCCGACACCCGCCCTGAGCACGCTGCGCATGGTCAGCGCGTAGCCGAACACGAACGCCAGCGCCACGGCCAGCACGACAGTGGGCGCGCTGGGCCAGCCGAACATGGTGCCGATGACCATGCCCAGGACCTCGCCGATGGCGCAACCCGTGAGGCAGTGCAGGGTGGCCGAGGCGGCCACCTTCCAACCGGACATCGTCAACCCTCCATCTCATACCCCCCGAGGGTATCAAAAATGCCGTGTCCCGGCCGAGGCCACTGTGTACTGCCTTGTGTTCCAAGGAATTTCTAACTTTGTTGGTGCAAGCTGGACCCTGTTCGTCAACCGCCCCAACGCGATCAGCTGCGCCAGCCAGGTGTCCGGCATGCCTCTGCCGGTCGACGTCGTCAGCCGACGGCGTAGCGGCTGCCGGGTACTCGCCTTCCCGGCAGCCGCGGCAGCGGGCCGCCCGGCGCGGTGGCGCCGGGCGGCCCAATTATCTCATGTGGGGGACGGGGATCAGAACACCGGAACGGAGAACGGGGCGAAGCTGGCCACCAGGTTGCTTTCCAGATCCTGCAACTGCGGGTCCGAGGCGGTCAGTGGCTGCCGGTACTGCACTGTCACGGTTCCGCCCGGCAGCAGCGCAGCGCCACCCAGTGTCAGCGACACGACCGCCTTGTTCGGTGGGTTGTCGTCGACCACGGATACGCCGGTCACCGCGCGGCTGACGCCGTCGACCGTGACGGCGAACCGGTTGGTGGCCGGGACGCCCTGGGCGGTGGACAGCATCTCCTGGTCGAACTGGAATGCCACGACGTTCGTGCCGCTGTCGGCCTCGTTGGCTCCGGTCAGCACCGGTGCCGAGTCGGGCCTACCGGCCGGGTTCTGCGGGGCCGGAGGGAGCCCGCCGTTGCCGGGGTTGGTCCAGAATCCCTCGTTGGAGCAGGTCAGGGGAGTGGGCGAGGTACGGGTGGCCGTGTAGATGAAGCCGTGCGTGAGCCCGGGCTGGTCGTCGAAGTTGGCCGTGGTGCTGAACCCACCCTCGGCCGGGAGGAATGCCAGCGGTGGCAGCGGGTTGGGCGTGATGGTGACCGGGGCGCCGAGTCGCGCGCCGGTCACGGCGCCGTACTGCTGCTCCGAGGCCGTGAGAGACCAGACCTCGGACGGGTCGGCGGAGGGGACGGTGAGGGTGACGATGAGCGTGCCGGCAGTTCTTTCGGTCAGGTCCAGGAACTCGCCGCACTGGCCGGTCAACCTGAGTCTGGCCGGGTTGCCGGCCGCCGATGCGGTGCCTGCCGTTGCCACGGTCCCGGCGGCGACGACCGCCAGGACCAGGATGCCCAGTTTGCGTCTGACCTTCATGCTTTCCTCGCATTCGCATCATGATTGCTGGAGCCACGTAATTCATTCTTCGGGCTATGGTCGAATGGGAATCGTGAGCTACCAGGGGTGAAGTTTCCTCATGCAGGCGTGGAGCGACAGCTGACTTTGCAGGGTGCTACGACCCCCCGATTGAGGGGCATCTTTTTCGACAGTCCTGTTCGGACACATTGACAGCTGGGAAGTCGTTAAGGGGCAGACGATTCAGCTGTTAACGCAGGTAGAACGGACGTGGACTCGGGGAATGCTCGCCTGAGCCGGTTCCAAGAAGTTTCTAAGAAATAGTCGCCATACTGGGGATATGTGACCACGCGGATAAGACCGAAAAACCGCGGACTTCTGACGCGGTATTCACGCCGGACTCGCCGAGCTCGGTGTCGTTGTCGTGCGCCGGCGGGGTATCGCGCCCCGTCGCCGTCCTACAATCCGGCTCATGGCAGGTCGGGATGAGAGTGGACCAGGGTGGCAGGCGCCCCCGTACCAGCAGCCCTACTACCAGCAACAACCGCCGCCGCAGCAGTACCCGATGCCACCGCAGCAGCCCTACGGCCCGCCCCAGCCCTACGGTCAGCCTCAGCCCTACGGTCCACCGCCGGGATACCCGCAGCAGTACCCACCGCCCCCGCCGCAGCAGTACCCGCCGGCGCACCAGGACAAGACCAAGATGCTCGCCCCGAAGGTGTGGCGCGTCCGGGTGATCATGGACGCCGCCGATCCGGGCTTCGTCCAGCGACACCCGGAGATCGGCGGGCTGCACGGCAAGTACGGCGCCACGACACCGGGTTCGTACGGGCTGCCACTGGGCCCGGTGAACAACATGGTCGGCCAGATCGCCCAGGCACTCGCCACGTACGCCGGTCCCCTGTTCGGCGGTGTCATCGAAGAGGGCCAGGTCCTGGGCTTCCACTACCTCTGACCACTGGGCGGTCGACTCACTCCGGGCTGTAGAAGACGGTCAGTAGCGAGAGCGTCACGCCGTCGGCGGGCTCGTCCTCGGCCAGGATGTCGTCGATCAGTGCCGCGAGCCGCGCGCGGTACTCGTTCGCCTTCTCCCGCGACACCGTGACGATCGAGCCGTTGAGCACGGGCTTGCGATAGGACTCCTCGTCCGGGATCTCTTCGTCGAACCGGATCCTGCCGCTCTCGATGGCGCCGGTGAAGTCGGTGACGAAGTTGCCCAGGAGCGCGGTGAACGCCGTGGTGGTGTCGTCCGGCGCCTGGCCGCTCAGGAAGTCGCGGCTCATGTCGATGGTCAACTGCCCGGTCTGATACCGGTGCTCCACGATCCCGGACACCAGGCGCGTCTCGGCGACCTGGATCAGCTGCCGGGCCTCCAGCTGCTTGATGTGCCGGTACAGCTTGGTCTGCGGCTCGGCCAACTCGTCGGCCAGTTCCTTGGCCGACATCACGCGCGGGTCCTGCTTGGGCCCGCTCATCAGGGCACGCAGGATCTTCAGGCGCGTCGGGTCGGACAGCGCCTTCAGCGTGTCGATGTCGTCCACCTCGCGCACCGGGAGCGGCGTCGGCCGGGTCATGAGTGCATCTTGCCAGGCGCTCACGCCGATGCCATTATTCACGTCATCATGAATGCTCACGTACGGGGGAACATTGTGGTGGACATGACCATCGTTCGGCCGCTGCGCCGCAACGCCGACTTCCAGCTCCTGTGGTTCGGCTCCACGATGACGTTCCTGGGCAACGAAGCGGCGGACATCGCCTACCCGCTGGCCGTCCTCGCCCTGACCGGCTCGCCCGCCAAGGCGGCCCTGTTCGGCGTCGTGCAGACCCTCGCCATGCTGCTCGCCGGCTTACCGGCGGGCACCGTCGTCGACCGGCACAACCGCAAACACCTCCTGGTCGGCACCGAGATCGTCCGGACGTCGGCGGCGGCGGTCATGGTGCTGGCCGTGGCCACGCACCAGTTGACACTGGCCACCGTGCTCGGCGTGGCGGCCGTGCTCGGCGCCGCCACACCGTTCGCCTCGACCGCGCGCATGGTCCTCGTGCGCGCGGTCGTACCGGCCGAGCAGCTCACCTCGGCGCTCACTCAGGAACAGGTCCGCGACGGTGTGTCGCAGCTGGCCGGTCCGCCGCTGGGCGGGTTCCTCTACGGCGTCCGGCAACAACTGCCGTTCGTGTTCAGCGCGTTCACGTTCGCCGCGTCGCTGGTGTGCGCGCTGCTGATCCGCGTGCCGAGGGATGCGACACCACGCGACGACGCACCGGGCGGGTCCTGCTCGGGATCAGGATCATCTGGCGTGATCGGACACTGCGGGCCGCCGCGCTGCTGGTCGCCGCGCTGAACACGATCGGTGCGCCCATCGTGCTGATCGCGACCGTGATCCTGCGACGGCAGGCCGTGCCGCCGGTGCTCATCGGCATCGCGCTGGCCGGATTCGCCGTCGGCAGCCTGCTCGGCGCGACCCTGGTCAAGCCGTTGCACCGCCGCCTCGGACCCGGTGCCCTGCTGCTCGGTGTCGTGGCGATCGAGGCCCCGCTCGTGGTGTGTCTCGGTGTGCCGTGGGGTCCGTGGTGGATGGCGGCGGTGCTGGTGGCCGCCGGGATCGGCATTCCCGCGCTGCAGGTGCTCGTCGACGTCCTGATCTTCCGTCAGGTGCCGGACGAGCAGCGCGGCCGGGTCATCGCGGCCGTGATGACATTGTTCGGTCTCGGCCTGCCGGTCGGCTCCGCGCTGGCCGGCGTGCTGCTGCAGTACCTCAGCCCGGCGACCGCGATGGTCGTACTCGGGTGCGTGCTGCTCGTCGCCGTGGGATACGCGGCTTCCCGGCCACACCTGCGGACGGCGGAGTGGCCGGGCAGCCGGTGATGCCTCAGAGGGTGTTGACGAGTCCGCCGTCGATGCGGAAGTCGCTACCCGTGATGTTGTCCGCGTGGTCGCTGGCCAGGAACAGGACGAGGTCGGCGATCTCCTGGGGCCGGGTGAATCGTCCGGTGGCGGCGTCGGCAGCCGCGTGTTGGGCGACTGCTTCCGGTGTGGTGCCGCCTGCCTTGGCGACGGTGGCCGCGACACCGTCGGCGCCCAGCCACAGATCCGTCTGCACGGGGCCAGGGCTGATCGTGTTGACGCGGACCCTGCCTCCGTACTCCTTGGACAGTGACTTGCAGATGTTGGTGAGTGCTCCTTTGGCCGCGCTGTAGTCGATCACGGCCGGGTCGGGCAGGAATGCGTTGACCGAGCTGATGGTGACGATCGACGCGCCGTCGCGGGCGATCAGGTGGGGCAGCGCGGCACGCATGGTGCGGACGGCGGCGAGGAAGTTGATGTTCATCGCCCAGTCCCAGTCGTCGTCGGTGAGGGCGAGGAAGCCCTGGAGGCGAGGACGGACGGCGCCGACGTTGTTGACGAGGATGTCGACGCCGCCGAACCGGTCGACGGCCTCGGCGACCAGGGTCGCCGGTCCGTCAGGCGTGGTCAGGTCAACCCGGACGGCGTGGACGTCCGCCTGGTCGGCGAGGACGTCCAGTTCCGGACTGCCCTTCAACGCTCCCGCGACGACGCGGACGCCCTCGGCGGCCAGCGAACGGGTGATCGCCAGGCCGATTCCCTTGCTGGCCCCGGTGACAACGGCGGTCCTCGTAGTGAGGTGGAGATCCATGACTGTCCTCTTTCACCGGCTCAGGCCGGGCATCACAGGGCCTGCTCCTTCAGCCACGTCAGTGTCCGGTCGGCGATGTCACGCCAGCCGTGGTCGATCGTGAGGGAGTGCGCCCGGTCCGCGAATTCGACGATGTCGGTCACCGCGTCGCTGTGCCGGTACTGCTTGAGCGTCGAGCGGGTGACCGCCTCCGGGACCGTGTGGTCCTTGCCGCCCATGATGAGGAGCAGGGGTCCGCGGCCGGAGTTGTCGCTGTCGACCTTCGCCGGCGAGTGCGGGTTGAAGTTGGCGGCGGCGGCCTCGAACAACGGCTTGCCCGGGGCGGGAATGGTCCATTTCTCGAACAGGGCATCGGACTCGTCGGCCGGGATGGCGTTGCCGAACGCGAACCGGAACTGCTCGGCCGTCAGCGATACCGCCCGATGCTTGTTGCCGGGGTTCTTGAACACCGGCAGTGTCGCGCGCAGTGCGGACAGCGGCACCGGCAGCACACCCTTGATCTGTGCCGCGTCGATCGCGACGGCCGCGGCCGCGAGGTCCTGGCCGAGGAGCTTCTGAGCGATCATCCCGCCGAAGGAGTGGCCGATCAGGATCGGTCTCTCGGCCATACCGTCGATGATCTTTGCGTAGTGTTCGGTCACGTCGTTGATGCCGTGATCGGCGATGTCGTCCGGATTGTTCCTGGCTCCCGCCACGGTGGCCGCGTCGCCCGGCCAACCTGGCGCGGAAGCCTCGTAACCGGCCTGCGTGTACAGCTCGACCCAGGGGTCCCAGGACGTGGCGTGCAGCCAGAGGCCGTGAATGAACAACACGGGTGTCGACGAAGTCATGAGGAGCACTCCTTCCGAACGGGCGTAGAACCGCAACGCTATGCGGGACAACGCCCGTGCACACCCACGTGAACGCGTAGTTCCCGGCGCCGACCCCGGTCAGCGGTGCTCGACGTCGGCGACGAGCCTGGCCAGTTCGACGCGCGAACGCAGGTCCAGCTTCCGGAAGATCTGCCGGAGGTGGAAGTCGACGGTGTGCACCGAGATGAACAGGGCCGAAGCGGTCTCCCGGTTGGTGAGCCCGTCCGCGACATGCGCCGCGACACCACGTTCCGACGCGGTGAGCATCGCCCAACGCGTCGCCGCATCGACCGGTACGTGGTCGCCGACCAGCCGCTGCCGGGTCTCGTGCACGATGCGGCCGATCAGCGCCGGCAGCATTCTGCTGTATTCGCGCGGTTGGCAGGTCACGTTGACCACGCCGAGCAGTTGCCCGGTCACCGGATCGTTGACCGGTCGCGAGGCACACGACACACCGGTGAGGCTGTCGGCGAAATGCTGCCAGCCCAGCACCACGGACAGGTCACCGGTCCGGATCGCCGAGCCGATCGAGTTCGTGCCGACGACCGCTTCCTCGCACACGAAACCAGGGGCCGCACCGATCCGGTCCATGACGGTGGCGGTATGCGACGAGGCCCAGCGGGCAATGACATGACCCCGACCGTCGGCGAGCAGCAGCGCGGCCTCGACGTCCGGCAGGTCAGCACACACCGCCGCCATGCCCGGCGCGGCCGCCCAGTGCAGTCGACCGTCCACGTCGACATCCGGGTCGTACGGCGCGTGGATGTCCCGCGGAATCAGCCCTGCCTCCGCCGACCGGCGCCAGGACCGCAGCACCGCCGCGCTGACGGTCTGCGCGCGGTGTGGGCCGTCGGCCAGGCGATCCAGGACATACCGCAGGGAGGTGTCCGCGGTCGACACTGGGTCAGCGCTCACCACGCCCCCGCCACTCCCGGCCGGCCCTCCCGGCCGCTGACAGCGTAGTTCGAGTCAGCCGTACCGGCAGTGTGTCGGCCGGGCGGCGACGTCAGCCGTGCCGCAGGGTGCGATAGAGGATGCGGCCGACGACGAGGTACACGATCGCCGCCAGGCCGTAGTTGGCGACCAGACCGATCGTGGCGTCGCCGGGCGTGAACACGTCGCCGAAACCGAACACGAACACCTTGGCCACGCCGTAGACGAACGCGACGAAACCGCTGTTCTGGTTGGCGTGGAACAGGGTGAACACGATGTGCAGCACGAAGTCCAGGGCGATGAGGGCCGTCGCCACATGGATGGTGTTGGCGATCAGGTTGGTGCGGTCGGTGCGGCGGTCGCGCTCGCGCTGGTAGGTGACAGGAGATTCCTCCGGCGGCCGGTATCCGCGGGCCGGATGATCATCAGCGCGCGGTGCGGGCTCGTAACTTTCATCCGGTGGCCGGCGTTCCGCCATCGGCCGGCGGTACGGATCCGGTTCGGGCACCGTGGGCGGCAGCGGTGCCGGCGGTTCGTAGCGCCGGGTGGGTAGGGGCGCGACCTTGCGGATCACCATGGTCGGCTGCTCGGCCAGGCCGGGTGCCGGTGCCGGTCGGGGTGGCTGCGCTCTGCGGTCTTGAGCAGGCAGCTGGCGAGGGCCCGGACGGTACGGCTGCCTGGGCGGAACGCGGTAGGGATCCTGACTCATGCCATGGCATTCTGACGATCGCGTCCGCCAGGGCATACCCCCTGGGGGCGAACCGGGGCCTGATACGGGGACCGGCCCCTAATGTGGGTTTCGCATCCCGTCCGGCGTGTCACCCGTTATCGCGCATCTCGGCGAGGTCGAGAACGATCTTGCCCTCGGCCCGCAGGCTGGCGGACGGGCCTGGTCGACGATCTCCTTCGCGGACGGCGTGTCAGCGAGGATCGGCCAGCCGCCACTGTGACGCGCGTCACGCGCGATCGGCGACGGATTTCGGTGTCCCGGCGGGTCCTGACCAGGACCACGAACGATCCACCACAGGGGGACTCCGATGTCCGTTCCGTTCCAGACCGCCGTCGTGACCGGTGCCAGCCGCGGCTTCGGGCGTGCGATCGCCGCCGCACTCGTCGCCTCGGGCACCACTGTCGTCGGCATCGCCCGCGGCGAGCAGGACTTGCGGGCCGTCCGCGACGAACTCGGCGCGAGCTTCACGCCGATTCCCGGTGACGCCACCGACGAGGAACTCGCCAGGGCCGTCATCCGCGACCACCGCCCCGGCCTGCTCGTGCTCAACGCGGGCGTGGCACCGCACATGGCGCCCGTGCAGGAGCAGACCTGGGACACGTTCAGCCGCAACTGGCACGTCGACACCCGGCACATGTTCACCTGGACGACGGCCGCGCTGCGGGAACCGCTGGCGCCGGGTAGTGCCGTCGTGGCGATGTCCAGCGGCGCGGCCCTGGCCGGCTCGCCGATGAGCGGCGGGTACGCCAGCGCCAAGGCCGCCATCCGGTACATCCGCGGGTACGCCGCCGACGAGTCGGCACGTGCCGGCCTGGACATCCGGTTCGTCACGCTACTGCCGCAATTGACCCCGGCGACCGGTCTCGGCTCGGTCGGGGTCGCCGGTTACGCAGCGCGCCAGGGTGTCGACCGGGACACGTTCGTCGAGGGCCTGCAGCCGATCCTCACCCCGGACCAGGTCGCCAAGGCCGTGCTGGAGATCGCCGCCGACCCGGACAGCGCGGCCGAGTACCAGGTCAGCGGGGCCGGTTCGCGCCCGCTCAGCTGAGTCTATAGTGGACACCACAACTCGCCGGGAGTGGCCGCGATGCCGTCGGACACCGACTTCTCCGCCCAGGCCGAGCCGTTCCGGCCGGAACTGGTCGCGCACTGCTACCGCATCCTCGGCTCGATCCACGACGCCGAGGACGCGGTGCAGGAGACGTACCTGCGCGCGTGGCGTGGCTTCGGCGGGTTCGAGGGCCGGTCGTCGCTGCGGCGCTGGCTGTACTCGATCGCGACCACGGTGTGCCTGACGGCGGCGGGGGCAGGCTCCCGGCGACCGCTGCCGTCCGGGTTGGGCGCGCCGTCGGACGACCACCGGGTGGAGGTGGCCCGCGAATCGCTGGTGACCTGGCTCCAGCCGGTGCCGGACGCCCTGCTCGGCGCCGACGACCCGGCGACGATCGTGGCCGGGCGGGCCGGGGTGCGGCTGGCCTTCATCGCCGCGCTCCAGTACCTGCCGGCCAGGCAACGGGCGGTGCTGACGTTGCGGGACGTACTGGCGTTCCGGACGGCCGAGGTCGCCGACATGCTGGGCACGACGACGGCGGCCGTGGACAGCGCACTGCGCCGGGCCCGCGCCCACCTGGCCGAGGCCGGACCGGCCGAGGACGACCTGGCTGAACCGGACGAGGCCAGCCGGCGAGTCCTGCTCGACAGCTATGTCGACGCGTTCACCAGGGCCGACCCCGACGCGTTGGTGAGCCTGCTGCGGGCCGACGTCGAGTTGGAGATGCCGCCGATCCCGACGTGGTTCACCGGCCGGGATGCCGTGGTCGGGTTCCTGACCAAACGGGTGCTGCGCACCGACCGGTGGCGCCTGGTGCCCACCCGGGCGAACGGCCAGCCCGCCGTCGTCGCCTACGCACGCGCGCCAGGCGGGTACCAGGCGTACGGGGTCCAGGTGCTGACCCTGGTCGGCGACCGGATCGCGCGGATCACGTCGTTCAACGACCCGAGCCTGGTGCCCACGTTCGGCCTGGCGCCGGCACTCGCGACCTGACCGCCCCACTACGCCGGGTACTCGGGCAGTCCGGGGTCGGTGGCCAGGAACTTGCTGCTGGACACCAGCATTCGCTGCATGAACCGGCGGCGGAACATGGCGTTGCGCATCCGCAGCCGGGTCGCGGTCGACGGCGCCAGGAACTGGCCGGGGCTGGCACCGCGCTGCCATTTGCCGGCGTACCGGCGCATCTTGTCCTCGTACCGGGTCAACGCGGCCGCGTGGTCGCCGTTCGCCTGGGCGAGTTCCCCGGCGAGCACGTGGGCGCCGACCAGTCCGGTGCCCACGCCCATCCCGCCGAGAGTCACGCCCCATGCGGCGTCGCCGAGCAGCGCCACCCGGCTGGTGGTCCATTGTGGAACGTGCACGCGGCAGATCGTGTCGAAGTACAGCTCGTCGGCGTCCCACAGGCCGTCGAGCAGCTGCGGAACGTGCCAGCCCAGGTCTCGATACGTGTCCGCGACGATCTTCTTCTGCTGGTCGACGTCGGGCCAGTTGTCGTGGTCCAGCCGGGGCGAGGTGAACACCATGAGGGCGGTCGCCCGGCCCGCTTTCTGTTGGTCGGCGGCGATACTGGCCATCCGGCCGGGCACGTTGAACTGATGGGGCGTCACGCCGGCGCCGATCGTGTCGGCCATGTCCCAGCCGGCGAGGTAGTAGCCGAGGTGCTTCACGAACCCGGACTCCGGACCGAACGCGAGTCGGCGCACCCCGGAGTGCAGCCCGTCCGCGCCCACCACCAGATCGACCGTGCGCGAGGCTGACCTGGCGAAGTCGACGTGGACGCCGTCCGCGGTCTCGGTCAGGTTGGTGATCAGGTCACCGAACAGGTACTCGGCCCGCTCCGCGCTGTGCTCGTACAGCACCCGGGACAGGTCGCGGCGGTAGACCTCGATGTCGCCACCGGCGAACGCCTCGGGCAGCCGGAAGATCTCCTTGTCGTGCTCGTCGACGCAGGCCATGGCGCCACCGTGGGTCTGTACGGCACGCAACTCGTCCAGGACGCCCATCTTCGTCAGGACGCCCAGGTGGGTCGGTCCGCGGAAGTCGACGGCGAAGCCACTGGCGCGCAGTGCCCGGGCGGACTCGACCACGGTGGTCTCGGCGCCGTATCGGGTCAGCCAGTAGGCCAGCGCCGGTCCGGCCACACCGGCACCTGAGACCAGGACGCGGACTCCGTGCAGCGGTTGCGGGTTGTTCATCGGGTGCCTCCCAGGCCGGTAATAACTGTGTCCGTCGGATACAGTGTACTATAGACACGGTTAGCTCACGCTGGCAAGGGAGAATCGATGAGCCAGGCCCCGTCGAACGCGCACCGCCTGCTCTGGGAGTCGCCTGTCCTGCCGCGCCGCGGGCCCAAACCGACGCTCACCCTGACCGCCATCACCGATGCCGGCGTGGCACTGGCCGACGAGGAAGGGTTGGCCGCGGTCACCATGCAGCGCATCGCGGCGGCGGTCGGGGTGACCAAGATGGCGCTCTACCGGTACCTACCCGGCAAGGTCGAACTGGTCGCCCTGATGACCGAGGCCGCGATGGGCGACGCACCCGGCCTGGACACGGTGGCCGGTGGTTGGCGCCCGAAGCTGCACGAATGGGCACGGCTGCTGTTCGCCGGCTTCGTGCGTCACCCCTGGCTGGCCGACACCACGGTCGGGGCCCGGCCGATCGGCCCGCACGAACTGGGCTGGACCGAACAGGCGGTCGCCGCGCTCCTCGGGACCGGCCTGCGCGCCGCGGAGACCCTCGACGTCGTCGCCACCCTGGCCAGCCACGCGAAGGCGATGGCCCAGCACGCCGCGGCCGCCGGGGACGACACGGCGGAGGAGGACCTGACCGGCGCCATGGGGGCCCTGATCGACGGCCGGGAGGACCGCTTCCCCGCGCTGGCCGCGACGCTGGACGCGCTCGCCAGGGAGGGCGGTCAGGACGACGCGCTCGACTTCGGCCTCACCCGGATCCTGGACGGCGTCGAACTGCTCATCACCGCCCGAACTCCGTGAGTGGCGCACGTCGCCCGTCGTCGTCGCAGGGTCATGGTCGACAAGGCCGGACGCCGCTGGTTAGGGTCCGAGGATGGGCCGGGTCAATGACGTTGGTGGGCAGACGGGTTTCGGCGAGATCGCGGTGGATCTGGACGAGCCCGCGACCTTCCACGCGGACTGGGAGGCGCGGGTCTACGCGCTCAATGTCGCACTGCTGCGCCGCAAGGTGTACACCATCGACCAGTTCCGGGACGCGATCGAGCGGATGCCACCGGAGCGCTACCTCGCCGCTTCCTACTACGAGCGGTGGCTGACGGCGATCGAGACGCTCACGGAGCCCGACCATGAATGACGTCGCCCCCGCCCGATTCGCGCCGGGTGACCGGGTGCGGGTGCACAACGTCGACCCCGACCACCACACGCGTGCGCCGCGGTACGTCCGAGGGCACCAGGGCGTGGTGGTCGAGTCGCAGGGGGCGTGGCCGCTGGCCGACGACCTCGCCCGCGCACTGGACCCGAGGGTCGAACCGGTGTACACGGTGCGGTTCTCCGCCCGGGACCTGTGGGGTGACGGCGTGCACTCGGTGAGCGTCGACCTGTGGCAGTCCTACCTGGAAGCGGTGACCGAACATGGGTGAGACGCACGCGAGCACTCCGATCGCGGCGCGGGTGCGGCGGCTGGAGGAGCGGCTGATCGAGGCCGGTCTGGTGAGCGACCCGGACCTGGACGATGTCCTGGCGCGGTACCTGGAGGGCGCGTCACCGTTGAACGGCGCGCGGATGGTGGCGCGGGCCTGGACCGACGACGACTTCCGGTCCCGGTTGCTGGCCGACGCCACCTCCGTGATCACCGAACTGGGGCTGTCCATGCGCAGCGGGTTGCAGGAACAGCCGCTCAAGGTCGTGGCGAACACGCCTGAACAGCACAACGTCATCGTCTGCACCCTGTGCTCGTGTTATCCCACCGGGCTGCTGGGGCCGTCGCCGTCCTGGTACAAGAGCGAGGCCTACCGGTCGCGGGTGGTGCGTGAGCCCCGTGCGGTGCTGGGCGAGTTCGGGCTGACGCTGCCCGACGACGTCGAGATCATGGTGTGGGACTCCAGTTCCGAGCGCCGTTACCTGGTGTTGCCGCTGCGGCCGGCCGGGACCGACGGGCTGGGCGAGGACGACTTGGTCGGTGTGGTCACGCGGGAAGGGCTGATCGGCACCGCCGCCGTGTGAGCGCCTGTCTATTGTGGACACACCGGAGCCGGTTCTACTGACCGGACACCACTTCCAGATTCCACGCTTCACGGAATTCGTCCAGGAGCAGCCAGCCCAACTGCGGGTCCACACCCATCAGATGACGTGCGCGCCCGAGCCGGTCGAACGAACCCGGCGACGCGGCATGATCACGAGCGTGCCGTGCTCGTTGCTCGTCGAGCGTGTCGGTGAAGATCTGCCTCAGGGTTGCGCTGTGGTAGGCGTGCATGGCGGCCGCCAGCCGTAACCGATCCAGGGTCGGGTGATGCGACGCGGACGCCTGCTGGCGGATCAGCGTTCTGGTCAGATCAAGGAGATCCTTCACCGATGCGTCAGGCGGTAGCTGGATCAGGCAGCGCAGGAACGCCGTGCGGTATCGATCACCGATCCGGGCGGCCACGATCTGGAACTCGCGGATCTTCGTGGCCAGGTCGTGCCACACCAGTTCCCGGCAGATGATGCTCAGTGACTTCGGCTGGGCATCGGCGCGGTACTCGGCGACCCGCCTGATCACTCGGACCAGTTCGCGGGGCAGCCCACCGGATAGGCAGAAGCAGAGGTAGCCGAATGGCTCGGAGATGCCGATGACCCTGCTGCGCAACAGATCGAGGGAGTCGCTCAGACTGGCGTACTCGAGGGAGACGATCTCGTCGAACGCGCTGTCGAACGCGTCCCGGATGCCCAGGCCACTGCGTTCGAAGGTGCTGACGGCGTCCTCCGACATCGACACCAGGTACAGGCAGCCCGCGACGCCGAATATGCCCTTGATGTCGTTGATGAACGACCGGGCCTGCTCGGCCGATGCCATCTTGTCGAGTTCGTCGATGGCGATGACCATCGGGCCGAGCGTCTCGACGCAGTCCTGTATCAGTTCCCTGAGCGCACCGACCACCTCCGGGTAGGTCAGTGGACGTTCCGCGAACTGGATAGACTTCGTCGCGGATGCCTCCGTGGCCAACGGCAGGGTGAGTTTGCCCGACCAGCCCGTCGTCGACGTCTGCAACATCCTGATCTGGCGGAGTTGGGTGCGGGCCCGCTGGCTCAGCATCGACATCGCATCGTCGACGCCGGATCGACGGTCCGGACCATTGTGGCGCTCCACCAGCGCCGCCAGGATCGACAACCCCGCGAGTTGTACTGACACGAATGGTAGGGCAATCGCCCATTCGACGACGACACGCAATGACCGCAGCAGATTGCTGACGAAGATCACCAGCGCGCAACCTGCGACGAGCAGCAGCGGCTGCATCCACCACGTGACCGAAACGGTGGCGGCCTGCGGCAGAACCGGGCGCTGGTAGTCGATGCGAGCCAGGACGGGGGTCAGCGCCAGCCCCAGAACGACCAGACTGAACACCAGACGTCCGACAGGGCCGAGGAACGCGCCGAGCCAGAGCGCCCGAGGTGAGGATCGGCCGCGGTTCGTGCCCCGGATCCGGTCCGCCACCGCCCGGCACAGACTGGCGTGCAGATGCAGGACGAAGTCGCGGGCCTCGTAGTGCACCGGACACGACACCAGCACCGCCAGAGGCGCGCGAGTCCGGCCCGTACCGTGCAGCCCGGTGATATAGCGCTGGATGAGCGTGGTCTTGCCCGAACCTCGGGGACCGGCCAAACCGATGGCACCATTGCCGTGCGTGCGCGTGACCGCGGCCAGGAACATCCGCGCCGAGTCGGTGGCTACCGTGAACGTCACTTCCTGGGCGTGCATGAGCCCGGGGACGGCACCGATCCGCAACTCTGTGGAGAACTCCCCCGACACCTGGGCGTTGATCATCCGTCGGAGCTCGGGCACGACCCCGTCCCGCAGTGCGGTGGAGCACCAGTCGGACAGGGCGTCGCCCAGTGAGCCGGGCTTGACGGACCTGATACTGGTCTCGTAGAAGGTGCCCCACCGGATCGGCCAGTCACCCAGCCGCAACTCCTTGGCCAGCCGATCCCGGTCGACTCGGTCGTCCTTGCCGAGTGCCTGCCGGAACACCGTCTCGAACTCCGGTCCGGTCGTGAGGACGACGTGGTCGGTCGCTGACACCTGCCGCTCCAGCGTGTCGCGTGCCAGGTCGGACTGCTCGATGCCCTCGCGGATCTCGGCGATGCCGAGCGCCCTGCGCACCAGCCACGGCATCACCTGCCGACGGAGTTCGTCGCGTAGGTACAGCCGTTCCGGGTCCAGTTCGTCGGCCATGCGCACAGCCTGCCGGGTCCACCCAACTGCCATCCGACCGCCCATACGTTCTTCACCGTCCGGTGCCGGGTGGACACCGTGTGGTGCGAATTCGTCCGGAGTTGCCGACTGTCGGCAACGAACACGGGTCGTCTTCGGCCGGATGCGTGTTTGTGGCGTCTTGGACTTGCCCGCACCATTGAAATGTGACGGCGCTCACATCGCCCATGATCCGGATGGTCGGAGTCAACAAGTTCTTCGGCCGGTCACACGTGCTGCGCGACATCACGCTGGACGTGCCGACCGGTCAGGTCGTCGTGGTCGTCGGCCCGTCCGGTTCCGGGAAGTCCACGCTGTGCCGGGCGATCAACCGGCTCGAACCGGTCGACTCCGGCGAGATCCTCGTCGACGGCCGGGCGCTGCCGGAGGAAGGTCGTGAGCTGGCCCGGCTGCGGACCGACGTCGGCATGGTGTTCCAGTCGTTCAATCTGTTCGCGCACAAGACGATCGTGGACAACCTGACGCTGGCGCCGATCAAGGTACGCGGTGTCCCGCCGCCCACCGCCTACGCGCACGCGATGCGACTGCTGGACAGGGTCGGCATCACCGACCAGGCACACAAGTACCCGGCGCAACTGTCGGGCGGGCAACAGCAGCGCGCGGCGATCGCCCGCGCACTGGCCATGCGTCCCAAGGTGATGTTGTTCGACGAGCCGACGTCGGCACTGGACCCGGAGATGATCAACGAGGTCCTCGACGTGATGGTCGGCCTGGCCGAGGACGGCATGACGATGCTCGTGATCACCCACGAGATGGGGTTCGCCCGGCGGGCCGCCCAGCGCGTGCTGTTCATGTCCGACGGCGAGATCGTCGAGGACGCCCCGCCCGACGAGTTCTTCCGCGCGCCGAAGTCCATCCGCGCCAAGGAGTTCCTCAGCAAGATCCTCACCAACCAGACAGGGGAGTGAGCAATGAGACTTCGAGTCGTGTCGGCCGTCCTGCTCGCCGGCGGCCTGGCACTCGCCGCGTGCGGCGGCCCGACGGGCGAGTCGTCGACGGGTGCACCGCCGACCGAGCCGGTCACCGTGGCCAGTGACGTGGCCGTACCCGGTTCGGCGACCTTCGACCGCATCCAGCGCAACGGGACGATCACCATCGGCGTCAAGGACGACCAACCGGGCATCGGCATCAAGGACCCGATCACCGGCGAGTTCACCGGATTCGACATCGAGATCGCGAGGCTGGTCGCCGCCCAACTCGGCATGAGCCCGGACAAGATCACGTTCACCCCGATCCCGTCGGCCGCCCGGGAGGCCGCGATCCGCAACGGTCAGGTCGACCTCGTCGTCGCGTCCTACACGATCAACGACAAGCGCAAGCAGCAGGTGTCCTTCGCCGGGCCGTACTTCGTGGCCGGACAGGATCTGCTGGTGCGCGCGGACGACAACTCGATCACCGGCAAGGACACACTGAAGGGCAAGAAGGTCTGCTCCATCACCGGATCCACGCCGATCCAGCGGGTCCGCGACGAAGCGCTGACCGAGCCGAACAACGTCGTCGAACTGTCCAAGTACTCCGACTGCGTGAACCAGTTGGAGCAGGGCAACGTCGACGCGGTCACCACGGACGACGCCATCCTGAAGGGCTACGCGGCCCAGGAGCCGGACAGGATGAAGGTCGTCGGGCAGCCGTTCTCCGTGGAGCCGTACGGCATCGGCATGCAGCTCGACGACTCCGCGCTGCGCGGCAAGGTCAACGACATCCTGCAGCAGGCCATCGACGACGGCACGTGGCGAGGGCTGTACGACTCGACGCTGGGTAGGTCCGGCGTGGCGGCCACCGCGCCGACACTGCAACGCTACTGAGTGCGGCAGCACGCGGCGGGCCGGTCACCGGCCCGCCGCACCGTAGGAGGTCGCCTTGGGCGTGCTCACCAGCAACTCCGGGATATTTCTCCAGGGCTTCATCATCACGCTGGAACTGTTCGGCCTCGCCGCTGCCGGCTCGTTGCTGCTCGGGACGCTGCTGGGCGTGCTGCGGGTCAGCCCCGTTCCGGTGTGCCGGGCCATCGGCACCACCTATGTCGGGGTGTTCCGCAACACCCCGCTCACCCTTGTGTTCTTCTTCTTCGTCTTCGCGTATCCGTTGCTGGACATCGTGTCCATCTCGTACTTCACGGCGGCCGTCATCGCGCTCACCGTCTACACGGCGGCGTTCGTGTGCGAGGTCGTCCGGGCAGGCATCAACACCGTGCCCGCAGGCCAGGCGGAGGCGTGCCGCGCGCTGGGCATGTCGTTCGGACAACTGGTCACGTCGGTCGTGCTGCCGCAGGCGGTGCGGGCCGTGGTACCGCCGCTGGTCAGCACGATGATCGCGTTGTTGAAGAACACCACCGTCGCCGCGGGCTTCTCGGTCGCCGAGGCGGGCGCGATCCGCAGCGTGCTGTCCGAACGCGGCGAGAACCAGCTCGTCGTGCTCGCCTGGGTGGCGCTCGGCTTCGTGATCGTCGTGCTGCTGCTGACGTTGCTGCAACGGGCACTGGAACGGCGTTGGGCGGTGGCCCGATGAGCACCGCATTGTTCGACGCACCCGGCCACCGGGCACGGGCGCGACACGACGTGTATTCGGTCGTCGCCGTGCTGGCCGTCGCGGGCGTACTCGGGTTCGTGGTGTACCGGCTGTGGGTGACGGGCCAGTTCGACGGCGACGTGTGGACCTGGCTGAGTTACCCGAGAGTGCGGCACGACCTGCTCGCCGCGCTGCTCGCCACCCTGTCGGCGTTCGGCCTCGGCGCCGTGCTCGCGCTGACGTTCGGCGCGATCTTCGCCGCCGGGCGGCTGTCCGACCACCGACCGGTGCGTGCGGTCGCCACGTTCGTCGTCGAACTGTTCCGGGCGATCCCGCTGCTGATCCTGATCTTCTTCTTCTACTACGGCTTGCCGGCAGCGGACATCCGCGTCTCGCCGTTCACCGCGGTCGTCGCCGGCCTGACCCTCTACAACGGATCGGTGCTCGCCGAGGTGTTCCGCGCCGGCATCCTGGCGTTGCCGCGTGGACAGGGGGAGGCGGCGTTCGCCCTCGGGCTGCGCAAGACCCAGGTGACCCGGTTCGTGCTGCTCCCGCAGGCCCTGCGCGCGATGCTGCCGGCCGTGGTCAGCCAACTGGTGGTGCTGCTGAAGGACACCGCACTCGGCTTCCTGATCACGTACAACGAACTGCTCTACTACGCCAAGTACCTCGGCGCCCAACCGGTCCTGGACCGGCCGCTGATCCCGGTGACGATCGTCGTGGCGGCGATGTACATCGCGCTCAACCTCCTGCTGAGCATGCTGGCCACCTACCTGGAGCGGCGCAACCGGCGCAGCAGGCGGACCGTCGTGCGGCCTGCCGTGGTCGACATGGAGTGACGGTCGATCCCCTGTTAGGTCCGCCCGCTCAGGTGGGCGCGGATGGCCGAGGTCGTGACGCCGGGTTCTTCCGTGTTGTCCGTGCCGATGGTGGTGAGCAGGTCCAGGGCGGCCTGCCAGTGGTGGTGCGCTTCGGCGGGGTGGTCCAGGGCCTGGTGGGTATGGGCGAGTCCGTCGTGGGCGCGGGCCTGGTCCGGTGGTTGGTCGAGGTCGACGGCCAGTCGGAGCGCCGTGGTGTGGTGGTGCAGGGCGCGCTCGTGGTCACCGGTGGCGTGGTGGACGCGGCCCAGGCCCTGGTGCGCCTCGTACTGCCCGTTGCGGAAACCGGTCTCGCGGGCGTTGGCCAGCGCCTGCTCGAAACACTCGGTCGCCGGTCCGTACCGGCCCCGCAGGTAGTGGACGATGCCCAGACCGCGCAGCGCCTCCTGCTCGGCGGCCCGGTTGCCGGTCCGGCGACCACTGTCCAGTGCCTGCTCGAAGCAGTCGGTCGCCTGCTCGTACTTGCCCTGCATGCGATGCACGTCACCGAGACCGCAGAGTGCGTCCTGTTCGGCGGCACGGTCACCGGTCTGGTGCGCGATAGCCAGTGCGTGCTCGAGACAGTCGGTCGCCGGCCCGTACTCGCCCTGCAGGTAGTGGACGGTGCCGAGCCCGCACAGCGCTTCCTGTTCACCGGCGCGATTGCCGGTCCGGCGTGCACTGTCCAGTGCCTGCGCGAAACAGTCGGCGGCCGGTGCGTACCGGCCCTGCACGTAGTGGACATAGCCGAGCCCGCGCAACGCCTCCTGCTCGGCGGCATGGTTGCCCGTCCGGCGGGCGATGCCCAGTGCCCGTGCGAAACAGGTGGCGGTCGGGCCGTACCTGCCCTGCAGGTAGTGGACGTAGGCCAGGCCACGCAGGGCCTCGTGTTCCGTGGTGCGGTTACCGGTCCGGTGGGCGCCGGCCAGTGCCCGCTCCAGGCAGTCGGTGGCCAGGTCGTGCCGGCCCTGGAGGCGGTGGACGTTGCCGAGACCGACCAACGCCTCCTGCTCGGCGGTGTCGTTGCCGGCCTGGTGGGCGCTGTCCAGGGCGTGCTGGTGCAGCAGGGTCGCCCGGCTGTAGTGGCCCCGGGTCCGCAGATGCCGGCGCAGGGTGGTGGATTGGTGCATCGTGTGGTCGGCCCGGAGGCCTGCGGTGGCGTGGTGTGCGGTGGCCAGCAGGTTGTCGGTTTCGTTGTCCAGCCAGGCTTGTGCCTGCTCCCGATCGGACAGTGTGGGTGCCGGACTGTGGGTGGTTGGTGGGTGCGGTCGTTGGTCGGCCTCCCACGGGTGAGTGAGGTCCATGGCTCGGGAACTGGTGGCCGCGTAGTGGTCGTACAGCCGGTCCAGCGCGGTGTGCCGATCGGGTTCGGGCAGGTCGGCGGCGAGTGTGGCGGCGTAGGCGGCGACCAGGTCGTGCCGGGTGTAGCGGCGATGGGCGGGCTGGTCGAGCAAGCTGGCCGCGTGCAACTGGTCCAGCAGTTGCCTGGCGTGGTCGACGGTGGTGTCGGCCAGTGCGGCCAGGGCGTAGGGCTCGATGCTGGGGCCGGGATGCAGGCCGGCCAGACGCAAGGCGTGTCGCTGGTCCGCGGTGAGGTGGCGGTAGGACACCGCCAGGGCGGTGGTGACGGCGCGGTGACCGTCCGACAGCCATTCCAACCCGGACCCGGTGTCCAGTGCCTCGGCCAGTTCGGCGCACACGGTGGTGGCGGTCGCGGTCGCCGCTTGCCGCAGGCGGGCGGCGGTGATGCGGATCGCCAACGGCAAATGGCCGCACAGCGCGACGATCCGCTCGATGGTGGCCTGGTCGGCCGGCGTGGCGCGGTCGCCGGCCAGACCGCGGAACAGGTCCGCGGCCTCGGTCGGGTCCAGGACGGGCAGGCTGAGATGGGCCGCGTCGTCCAGGCCGGCCAGGTGCCTGCGGGACGTGACGATCGCCCGGCACCCGGGTGCGGCCGGGAGCAGCGGCTGGAGTTGACCCTCGTGAGCGGCGTTGTCCAGCACGATCAGCACCTGGCGGCGCGCCAGGACGCTGCGATACAGGCCCACCCTGGCGTCCAGATCGGGTGGGATCTGGGGTCCTGGCACGCCCAGCCCGCGCAGCAGGTGGTCCAGGGCTTGTTCGGGTGGGGTGGGCTCGGTCCGCGGGGTGTAGCCGTGCAGGTCGGTGAACAGGACACCGTCGGGGAACCGGTCGGCCAGGCGGTGGGCGGCGTGCACCGCCAGGGCGGTCTTGCCGATGCCGGCCATCCCCTCGACCGCCGTGACCACCACCGTCGCCGGCCCGCCGGGATGCTCGGCACCCGGGGACAGTTCGAGCAGCCGGGTCAGGTGCTCGGCACGACCGGTGAACCGGACGGTGTCGGCGGGCAGTTGGAACGGCAACACCGCCGCCGCCGACGTCACCGGGTCGGGCCGTTCGATGCCGGGTCCGGACAGCTCCTGCCGTGCCTGGACCAACGCGGGATGCACAGTGCCACCGGTCCGACGGGCGGTGCGGTCGGCCTCCGCCAGCACCGCACGAGCCTGATCGACCCGGCCGGTCGCGGCCAGCGCGCGCACCAGCGCCGCGGCCAGGCGGGGCCGGTCGGGGTGGGCGGCGACCAGCGCGTGCAACCGGTCCAACGCCTGATCCGGCCGCCCGCGGCGCAGGTCGATCTCGGCGAGATCCTCCTCCGCGTCCAGCCGCCGCGCCTGCCAACCCGCCGCCAACCGGCGGATGCCGGGCAACGTCAGACTGTCCACTGCGGACGGTCCGCGCCACAACGCCACGGCCGCCCGCAGCCGCTGCGCCGCCTCGTCAGGATCGGTGGCCGACAAGGCACGGGCGGTCCGCAGCAACTCGTCGAACCGGACCACGTCGACCTGCTCGGCGCCGATCGGCAACCGGTACCCGGGCCGGTGCCCGACGATCTCCAGCCCGACCGGCGCCAGCGCTCGGCGCAGCCGGGCCACGTGGTGGTACAGCGTGTCCGCGCTGGCCGCGTCCGATTCGCCCCACACCATCGAAATCAGCTGTGCTGGCTGCATCTTGGTGTCCGGCTGGCTGGCCAGGGCGGTCAGGATCGCCTGCCCGACCCGGCCCGCCAGCGGTACGACCTGGCCGTCGTGCACCAGTTCGAACGGCCCCAACACCCGGATGTGCGTCGCCCGCACAGCCATGGCTCATCCCCTCAGCCGCCCCGGCATGGAGCAGCCAAGTCTGGCCCTGTCCGTCGGTGATCGCCAGCCCCACCGTCGGACGAAGCAGCCCTGCCGTCAGGCAGGTGTCATCGGGCGAGCGGGCTTGATGTTCGGGTTGAGGTGGAACAGGTTCTCCGGGTCGTACACCGCCTTGATCGCGGCCAGCCGCTCGTACTTCTCCCGCCCGTACGCGGCGCGCACCCGGTCGCCCTCGTAGTCGGTCATGAAGTTGACGTACGTGCCCACACCCTGCGCGAGCGGAACCACCGCGTCGTAGAAGTCGCGGACCCAGACCCGGTCCATGTCCAGCAGGTCGGGGGTCGGCGCACACGCGGCCATGTTGAGAATCGCACCGGTGGTAAGCCTGCTGCCGCCGAACGCCGTCGCGTCGTCCGGCATGTCGCGGAACGCACCGCCCATCGTGAACATCGGCATGATGGACATCGGCGAAACCTTGCGCGGCAAGTGCTCGGCGACCA
>DASUGU010000159.1:0-20426 GCA_036273855.1 Pseudonocardiaceae bacterium | reverse complement strand
GACGATGTGGTCATCGATCAGCACGTAGAGTGTGGTCAGGAGGGTGTTCAGGTCTTTGCTCACACTTTGATCATGGACACCCTCCGCCCGTGTCCGCCACCGGGTCCCCTTCACATGATCTTCACCGCATCAATCATCTAGCGCGACAGGAACCGGTCCAGCACCCGCACCGCGAAGTCCAACCCGGCCACCGGGACCCGTTCGTCCACGCCGTGCGCCATCGCCCGGTAGTCGAACCCGGCCGGCACCCACAGTGGTGCGAACCCGTAGCAGTCGATGCCCAGTCTGGTGAACTCCTTCGCGTCGGTGCCCCCACCCATGCAGTAGGGCACCACCACCGCGTCCGGGTCGCAGGCGCGCAGCGCGTCGGCCATCGCGGTGAACCACGGCGAGTCCAGCGGCGCGGCCACCGGCGCCTGACGGGCCACGAACTCCCGCGTCACGCCCGGGCCGAGCAGTTCGTCCACTGTGGCCAGTATCTCGTCCTCGGTGCCGGGCAACACGCGCACGTCCACCTCGGCCACGGCACGGGAGGGGATCACGTTCACCTTCGACCCGGCCCGCAGCATCGTCGGTGTCGTGCTGGCCCGCACCGTGTTCTCCACCAGCGGCGCCGCCGCCCCCAGCCGGGCCACCGTGGCGTCGACGTCGGCCAGGTCCAACTCGACGCCCAGGGCGGCGGTGGCCTGTTCCAGGAACGCCGTCACCGCCGGGTTCAACCGCACCGGCCACGGGTGTGTGGCCAGCCGGTGCAGCGCGCCGATCAGCCGGGTCACCGGGTTGTCCGGGTTGCGCCGCGACGCGTGCCCGGCCCGGCCGGCCGCGGTCAGCCGCAGGTGCGCGGTGCCGCGTTCGGCCGTCCCCACCGGGTAGAGCCGCACCCCGTTCGCGTGGTGGGTGAACCCGCCGGACTCGCCGATCGCCGCCGCGCACCCGGCGAACAGGTCGGCGTGGTGCTCCACCAGCCAGCGGGCGCCGTCCACGCCCGCGTCCTCCTCGTCGGCGACGAACGCCACCACCACGTCGCGCACCGGTCGCCGCCCGGCCGACGCCCACCCGGCCAGGACCGTCAACACGGCGGCACAGGTGTCCTTCATGTCGGTGGCGCCCCGACCCCACACAAAGCCGTCGCGGATCTCCCCGGAGAACGGTGGCACCGACCAGTCGGCCGGGTCGGCCGGCACCACGTCCAGGTGGGCCTGCACCAGCACCGCCGGCAGCGACGGGTCCGAGCCGGCCACCCGACCGACCACATTGGACCGGCCGGGGGTACGTTCCAGCAGCACCGGTGCCGCGCCCGCGTCGTCCAGCAGTTCCGCGACGTATTCGGCCGCCGCCCGTTCCCCCTCGGCGTCCCCGGCGCCCTGGTTGGTCGTGTCGAACCGGACCAGCCGGGAACACAGCTGCGCGACATCCTCAGCCATACACACCTTCGATCGCGCCGGACGCGATGGCCGTGACCACCTTGAACGCCCGCATCGCCTCGGTCATCGTGGCCGCGTCGAATCCGACCGTGCGCACCCCGATCTGCTCCACCGTGGGCACCACCGCGGCGGCCTGCGCCAGGTGGGTCGCGTCGAACTCCACCTCGATCCGGTGCGCGCCCGGCGCCGGGTCGCCCCGGCCGGCCAGGCCCATCGCCGCCGTGGCCGCCTCGGCGATCCACGCCGCCGTACGCGCCGGGGGAGCGCAGATCGCGGCGTAGCGGCTCACGCAGTCCTTCACCGCGACCCGCCGCGCGGCCGGGGCGTAGTCCTGGGCGTCGGCGCAGGTGCGGTCGTCGCCGGTGACCAGCAGCACCGGCACGCCGTACTCGGCGGCCAGCGCCGCGTTCAACCGGCCCTCGCTGGCCGGTTCGCCGTCCAGCCACACCCCGACGATCGAGTTGGCCAGGTAGGTGTGGGCCAGCACGCCGTCGGTGCCCGCACCCGCGTGGTAGCCCAGGAACACCACGCCGGCCACGTCACCGTCGTCGATGCCCTGCATCATCGACAGCGGTTTGTGCCGGCCGGTGAGCATCCGCGCGTCGGGCGCCAGGTCCTCCAACAGCAGGTTGCGTTGCGCCGAATGCGCCTCGTTGACCAGCACATCCGTGGCGCCGCCGGCCATCAGGCCGGCCACGGCCGCGTTCACGTCACCGGTGAACATCACCCGGAACCGCTGCCACTGCTCGGTGCCCGGGGTGACGTCGTCGGTCCACGTCACCCCGGTCGCGCCTTCCATGTCCGCTGAGATCAGGATCCGCACGGCCAACACGGTACGTCGACGAACCACCACCCGACAGTCATTGACTTCCGTCCCGGTGTGGTGGTTGGTTCTTCACTAACCGATCGTGAACGGGGTGAGGTGCGGTGCGGATCACGTTACCAAAACGACTCGGCCGGTCGCTGTCCGTCACAGCGGTGGCGGCGGTCCTGGCGGGCACCGGCATCATCGGGGCGGTACCCGCCGGGGCAGCGACAACGGCGGCCACCCGGCCGACCGTGTTGCGGGTCGGGTTGGCGCAGGACATCGACACGCTCAACCCGTTCCTCGCCGAGTTCGCGTCCAGCACCGACATCGGCCGCGCCATGTACGAGTTCCTCACCACGTACTCACCGAACAACGAGGCACCCGTACCCGGCCTGGCCACCCGCTGGACCCACACCGCCGACGGCCGCACCTGGACCTACACCATCCGCCGCGGCGCGCTGTGGTCGGACGGGCGGCCGATCACAGCGCACGACGTGGCCTTCACCTTCCACCTGATGATGACCAACCCGGTGGCCGCGACCGCGAACGGCAACTTCGTCGCCAACTTCGCCTCGGTCGCCGCGCCCGACGACACCACGGTCGTCATCACCACCAAACAGCCGCAGGCCACCATGCTGGCCCTGGACGTGCCGATCGTGCCCGAGCACATCTGGTCGCACGTCACCGACATCGGCCACTACACCAATCTGCCCACCCCCGGTCACGCCGTGGTGGGCAGCGGCCCGTTCACGCTCACCGACTACCGGGAGGGCCAGTTCGTGAAGCTGGCCGCGAACCGGCACTACTGGCGCGGCGCACCCAAGGTCGACCAGCTCGAGTTCGTGCACTTCGACAACACCGACGCCGAGGTGCAGGCCCTGGTCAAGGGTGACATCGACCTGGTCAACGGCCTGTCCGCCGCCCAGTTCACCACCCTGTCGCACACCAGGAACGTGACCGTGAACAAGGCCGAGGGCGGCCGGTTCGTCGACCTGGCCATGAACACCGGCGCCGCCACCAACACCGGCACCCCCATCGGCGACGGCAACCCGGCGCTACGCGAGGTCGCCGTGCGCACCGCGATCGCCGACGCGGTCAACCCGGCGACCCTGGTCCGCCAGGTCTACGGCGGCGACGCCCAGGTCGCCGGCGGCTACATCCCGGACAAGTTCGCCACCTACCACTGGAACCCGCCCGCCGGGCAGGCCCACACCTTCGACCCGGCCCACGCCAACCAGATGCTCGACACCGCCGGCTACCGGCGCGGCGCCGACGGCACCCGCGCCGACCGGCACGGCAACCCGCTGCGGCTGCGGCTGATCGGCCGCGACGACCAACCGCAGCAGGCGCAGATGGCCGCCTACGTGAAGAGTTGGCTGGGCGCGATCGGCATTCCGGTGGACGTGCAACTGGTGTCGTCCAACAAACTCGACGACGTCACCAGCGCGGGCGATTTCGACCTGGCCTTCTCCGGCTGGGGCGTGGACCCCGACCCGGACGCGGTGCTCGCCGTGCAGACCTGCGACCACCGGCCCGACGCGCAGGGCCAGAACAACGACAGCGAAGTCCTGTTCTGCGACCACACCTACGACACCCTGTACCTGCGCCAGCGCTCCGACCTCAACCCCACCACCAGGGTCGCCGACGTCAAACACCTGGAATCGGTGTTCTACCAGCAGGCCTCCGAGGTGACCCTGCTGTACCCGAACGTGCTGGAGGCCTACCGGTCGGACCGGTTCGCGCCCTTCCAGGTCCAACCCGACCCGGGCGGCGCGATCATGGCGCAGAACGGCTACTGGGGTTACCTGTCCGCCACCCCGATCGCCACCACCGGCGGCGGCCGCACCAACACCGGCCTGATCGCCGGCACCGTCGTGGCCGTCCTGGTGATCATCGGGCTGATCGTGGGGTTCAGCGTGCGGCGGCGGGGTAACGCCGCGGACCGCGAATGACCACCACGGGCGAGGTGGTCGACCTGGTGCCGGCCGGGTCGGCCACCCGATCCGCCGGCACCGCCCGGTTCGTCGCCACCAAGCTGGGCGGCGCGGTGATCAGCCTGCTGCTGGTCGTGGTGCTCGGGTTCTTCCTGTTCCGGGTGCTGCCCGGTGACCCGGTGCAGACCATGATCCGTGACCGGCCCACCACCCCCGCCCAGATCGCGCAACTGCGGGAGCGGCTCGGTCTGGACAAGCCGCTGATCGTGCAGTTCGCCGACTACCTCGGCGGACTGCTGCACGGCGACCTGGGCACCTCCTACCTGTACCAGCAGCCGGTGAGCACGCTGCTGCTGCAACGGCTGTGGCCCACCGTGCTGCTCGTGGGCACCGCGACCGTGCTGGCCGCCGCGCTGGGCCTGTGGCTGGGCACCCGCGCCGGGTGGCGGCCCGGGTCCCGGTTCGACAACGCCGCCACCGGGATCGCACTGACCCTGTGGTCGATGCCGGCGTTCTGGCTGGGCCTGATCCTGCTCACCGTGTTCGGTGTCGGCGTCGGCCCGATCCCCGGCGTGTTCCCGGTGGAGGGCATGGTGTCGCCGGACACGCCCCCCGGTTTCCTGCCGCAGGCCCTGGACGTCGCCCACCACCTGGTGCTGCCCTGCGTCACCCTGATCGCCCTGGTGTACGCCCAGTACCTGCTGGTGATGCGCTCCACGCTGATCGAACAGGCGCAGGCCGACTACGTCACCACCGCCCGCGCCAAAGGTCTGCGGGAGGACCTGGTGCGTCGCCGGCACGCCGTGCCCAACGCCCTGCTGCCCACCGTGACGCTGGTGTTGCTCAACCTGGGCATGGTGGTGTCCGGCGCGGTCACCGTGGAGGCCGTGTTCTCCTGGCCCGGCCTGGGCCAACTGATGTTCAAAGCCTTGCAGGTGCCCGATCTGCCATTGGTGCAGGGCGCGTTCATCACGCTGGCCGGGGCCGTCGTGGTGATGAACATGGTGGCCGAACTGCTGTACCGGGCGCTGGACCCGAGGGTGCGGACATGACCGCGATCAGCACGGCCCGCCGGTTCACCGCCAACCGGGCAGGTCTGGCCGGGTTGGTGATCCTCGCCGTCGTGGTCGCCCTGGCACTGCTCGCGCCGGCGCTCACCGACCCGGCCGCGCTGGACGTCACCAAAGCCACCGGGGCCCGCCTGGCCGCGCCGGATGGCCGGTTCTGGCTGGGCACCGACGAAAGCGGCCGATCGGTACTGCTGCTCACCTGGTGGGGGGCGCGGATCTCCCTGCTGGTCGGGTTGGCCGCCGCGGCCCTGTCCGTGGTCATCGGCACCGTCGTGGGCCTGGTCGCCGGCCAGTTCGGCGGCTGGGTGGCCGCCGTGCTGATGCGGTGCACCGACTTCTTCCTGGTGCTGCCCTCGCTGGTACTGGCCATCGCCCTGTCCACCGTGCTCACCCGCGGCCTAGGCACCATCGTGCTGGCCATCGGGGTCACGTCCTGGCCGACGACCGCGCGGATCGTGCGTGCCCAGACGTTGACCATCCGCACCCGCGGCTACGTGGATCGGGCGATCGCGCTGGGCGGCGGCCACTGGCACGTCATCACCCGACACGTGCTGCCCGCGGTGCTGCCGCTGGTGTTGGCCAACACCACGCTGAACGTGGCCGGCGCGATCATCGCCGAGTCGACCCTGTCGTTCCTCGGCCTGGGCGACCCCACCCAGGTGTCGTGGGGGTCCATGCTCAACGCCGCCTGGACCAACGGCGCCGTGACCGCAGGAGCGTGGTGGTACCTGCTGCCGCCGGGCATCGGGATCGTCGTGGTGGTGCTGGCGTTCACGCTGTGCGGGCGGGCCCTGGAAACGGCGGCGCTGCGGGGAGGTGGCCGCCGTGGCTGAGCCGCTGCTGGAGTTCCGCGGCACCACCGTCCACTTCGGTCCGGTCGCGGCCGTGCGGGGAGTTGACCTGACTCTGCGGGCCGGGGAAACCGTTGGGGTGGCGGGGGAGTCCGGGTCGGGCAAGTCCACATTGGCGTTGTCGGTGCTGCGGCTGCTGCCGCGCACCGCCATCGTCGGCGGGCAGGTGCTGCTGGGCGGTGCCGACGTCGCCGGCCTGTCCTGGGGGCGGTTGCGGGCGGTGCGGTGGGCCGGCGCGGCCATCGTGTTCCAGGGCGCCATGCACGCCCTCAACCCGGTGCGGCGGGTCGCCGACCAGATCGCCGAACCGATCCTCCTGCACGGCGGCGACCGCGACGTCGACGGCCGGGTGCGGCGGCTGCTGGACCAGGTCGGCGTGCCGGCCAGGGCGGCCCGCGCCTACCCGCACGAACTGTCCGGCGGGCAACGGCAGCGGGTGATGATCGCGATGGCCCTGGCCTGCGACCCCGACCTGGTGATCGCCGACGAACCCACCACCGCGCTGGATGTCATGGTGCAGGCCCAGGTGCTGGACCTGCTGGCCGCGCTGGTCGCCGACCGGGCCGCCGGGCTGCTGCTGATCAGCCACGACCTGTCGGTGCTGGCAGGCACCTGCGGGCGTCTGGCCGTCATGTACGCGGGCCGGATCGTGGAGCACGGCCCGGCCCGCGACGTCGTCGAGCACCCCACCCACCCCTACACGCGGGCATTGGCCGCCGCGCACCCGACGATCGGCGACCCGGCGACCCGGCTGGCGCCACACGGCCTGCCCGGCGACCCACCCGACCCGACCGACCTGCCCGCCGGCTGCCCGTTCCACCCGCGCTGTGCCGCCGCCCGACCCGACTGCGCCACCACCGACGTCACGCTGCGTCCGGCAGGCACCGACCGGCAGGCCGCCTGTGTGCTGGTGGACGCGCCACTGGGAGTCCGCAGATGAGCCTGCTGCGCGCCGAGCACGTCGCCGTCCGCTACGGGCCGGTGCGGGCCGTGGACGGGGTCACCCTGGACGTGGCCGCGGGGGAGATCGTCGCCCTGGTCGGCGAGTCCGGCTGCGGCAAGACCACCCTGGCCACCACCCTGCTGGGCCTGCGCCGCCCCGACCGGGGGCGGGTGCTGTTCGACGGGCTGCCGCTGCCCACCGGCAGCCGGGGGTTGCGCCGCTACCGGCGGCAGGTGCAGTGGGTACCGCAGGACCCGACCGGTGCGCTCAACCCCCGCCACACCGTCTACCAGGCCGTCGCCGAAGGGTTGCGGGTGCACCGGATCGGCGGCGACGAACCCGCTCAGGTACGGGAGGCGTTGGCTCGGGCCGGGTTGCGGCCCGCCGACCGGTACCTGGGAAAGGTGCCGGGGGAGTTGTCCGGCGGGCAGCGGCAGCGGGTGGTCATCGCCGGCGCCCTGGCCCTGTCGCCCCGGCTGCTGATCGCCGACGAGCCGGTCGCGTCGCTGGACGCGTCGGTGCGCGGCGAGATCCTCGCCCTGCTGCTGCGGCTGCGCGCCGACCTCGGCCTGGCCGCCGTCGTGGTCACCCACGATCTCGGGCTGGCCTGGCACATCGCCGACCGGGTCGCCGTGATGTACCTGGGGCGGATCGTGGAACTGGGCCCGGCCGAGGAGGTGCTCACCGCCCCCCGGCACCCCTACACCAGGGCGTTGCTGTCCGTTGTGGACGGCGGGCGGGAGCCGGTGGTGCTGTCCGGTGAACCACCCGACGCGGCCCGGGTGCCCGGCGGGTGCCGGTTCCACCCGCGCTGCCCGGCCCTGGCCGGCGGTGCGGCCGGCGATGTGGCGCACCGGTGCCGGGGCGTGGACCCGGCGCCGCTGACCGGTGCCGGGGTGGCGTGTCACTTGTCGGGGTCGCGCACCGGCTCTGGCTAGGGTGATGGCGGCCCGCCGATCGCGGGAGATCGTCCACGGGGGGTGGGAAGGTGTCGATCGATCAGTTCGTGTTCCACGATGTCCGGATCTTCCATGCCGCGCTGGAGGGCGACGAGACCGAGCTGCGGCGGGCGGCCGGACCGGACGGCGTCTACTGCCTCGACCCGCAGCGGCACGCGGTACTGCTCGTGTTCACCGGGCCCGACGGATTCCAGCAGGGCAACGTGCACGTGCGACACGGGGGGATGCGGTGGGAGATCCCGCGCTCGTTCCGGGTGCGCGAGATCCACCGCGACGGTGAGCAGTTCGTCGTGACCGGCGCCGAGGGCGAACGGGTCCGGGGCACCGCGCGGCAGTTCGGCTGCCACCCCCGACTGATCCTCGAGGAGTACAACCCCGCCTACCAGAACCAGCTCGCCGAGATGTTCCGCGACACCCACCTGCTCCCCGACCACCGCGCCTTCCCCGACGCGTGTCCGCCGATCCAGGATCCGGTGCTCGGCGCGGTGGTCCATCCCGGGGAACACGGGCACTACGGGGCGACCGTCGAGCGGGCCGGCGTGACGTTGGCGGTCTCGTTCGACAGCGCCGGCCTCGACCGGGTCACCGAACGGTCGCCGCCTGGTCACCGACATCGCCGCACTCCAGCTCCGGGCGCACGACCTGATCTGGACCGAGGACCCGGACGGTTCGGTGCCGCCGGGGACCCGGGAGCAGTTCGACGCGGTGGTGCGGCCCACCGACGTGACCGTGTTCCGTTCCGGCGACTTCGAGGTCTGCTTCGCCGACGACGGCACCTACCTGGAGGACGCCTACTGGCTGGCCGTGGCGTTCCGGGCCGACGGCACGCCGGTCCGCGCGTACATCGACTGCTGACACCGGGTGTGGCGGGCGGCTCGTTGTGCACATACCGACCGGTCGGTACCATCGGCTGCCGTGGAGGAGCGCACGATCGACGCGGTGGTGTTCGACTACGGCGGTGTGCTGACCACCCCGGTGCGGCACGCGATGAGCGGCTGGCTGATGACCGACGGGATCACCGAGGACAGCTACCGGGCGGTGATGCGCGAATGGCTGGTCGGCGAGGCGGCCACCGGATCGCCGGTGCACCGCCTGGAGACCGGTGAACTGTCCCCCGCGGACTTCGAACGGGCCCTGGCGCCCCGGCTGACCACCGAGTCCGGCGCGCCGGTGGTCGCCGAAGGGCTGCTGGGCCGGATGTTCGCGCTGATGCGGCCGGACCCGGCAATGCTCGCCCTGGTCGGCGCGCTGCGGTCGGTGGGGATGCGCACCGCGTTGCTGTCCAACAGTTGGGGCGACCACTACACCGACGAACTGCTGGCCCTGTTCGACACCGTCGTGATCAGCGGCCGGGTCGGGCTGCGCAAACCCGACCCGGCCGTGTTCGCGCTGCTGCTGGAGCGGCTGGACCTACCGGCGCGGCGGGTCGCGTTCGTCGACGACATCCCGGTGAACGTGCGCGCCGCCGAGGACCTGGGCATCCACGCCGTGCCGCACACCGGCGCCGAGGCCACCGCGGCCGCGTTGCGCCGACTGGTACCCGACCTGCCGGAGTTGGATGTGACCGCATGAGTGACGACCTGCCCGGCCTGGACCTGGACCGGCTCACCGCCTACCTGGCCGACGCGACGCCAGGCCTGGTGACCGGGCCGCTGTCGGCCGAGCTGATCGCCGGTGGCCGGTCCAACCTCACCTACCGGCTCACCGACGGCGCCACCCACTGGGTGCTGCGCCGCCCGCCGCTGGGGCACGTGCTGCGCACCGCGCACGACATGGGCCGCGAGTACCGGGTGCTCTCGGCGTTGGCCGGCACGGCGGTGCCGGTCCCGGAAACCGTGCACCTGTGCGCGGACCCGGAGATCCTGGGGGCACCGTTCTACCTGATGCGGCACGTGTCCGGTGTGGTGGTGCGCACCCGGCAGCAGTGCGAGGAACTCGGCGAGGCGAACACCACGGCCGTGGTGCACCGGCTGGTGGACGTGTTGGCGGAACTGCATTCGGTGGACCCGGCCAGTGTCGGGTTGGCCGACTTCGGCCGCCCCGAGGGCTACCTGACCCGCCAGGTGGTGCGGTGGGGCAAGCAGTTGGACGCCTCCCGCAGCCGGGAGGTCGCCGGCATCGACGAGCTGCGGGAGAAGCTGGCCGTGTCGGTGCCCGTGTCGGCCCGGTACGGGTTGCTGCACGGCGACTACCGGCTGGACAACGCCCTGGTCGACCCGGCCGTGCCCGACATCGCGGCGGTGCTGGACTGGGAGATGTCCACGCTGGGCGATCCGCTGGCCGACGTGGGCCTGCTCGTGGTGTACACCGGCGGCCGCCGGGGCGACGACGTGATCACCGGGGACGTGACCAGCGCGCCCGGTTTCCCGCCCACCGAGGATCTGGTGGCCCGCTATGCCGACCGCACCGGTGTCGACGTGTCCACGTTGGACTGGTACGTGGCGCTGAACTGTTTCAAGCTGGCCGTGGTCCTGGAGGGCATCCACTACCGGTTCACCCAGGGCAAGACGGTGGGCGCCGGTTTCGACCAGATCGGCGAGCGGGTACCGGGCCTGGTCGCCGAGGGTCTGGCCGCGTTGGCCGGAGAGGGGACTGCGTGATGGATTTCGCCTACGACGAGAAGACCGAACGGCTGCGCGCCGAACTGCGGGCGTTCATGGACGAGCACGTCTATCCGGCCGAGCCGGTGCTCGCCGAGCAGGTCGAGGCCGCCGGTGACCCGTGGACGCGGGCGCCGGTCGTCGAGGACCTGAAGGCGGAGGCGCGGCGGCGGGGCCTGTGGAACCTGTTCCTGCCCGGCGAACACGGCGCCGGCCTGACCAACCTGCAGTACGCGCCGCTGGCCGAGATCACCGGGCACAGCCCGTCGCTGGCCCCGGAGGCGCTCAACTGTGCCGCGCCGGACACCGGCAACATGGAGGTGCTGAGCATGTTCGGCACCCCCGAGCAACAGGCCGACTGGCTCAAACCGCTGCTGGACGGGCAGATCCGCTCCGCGTTCTGCATGACCGAACCGGAGGTGGCCTCCTCGGACGCCACCAACATCACCACCCGCATCCAGCGCGACGGCGACCAGTACGTGATCAACGGCCGCAAGTGGTGGTCCTCGGGCGCGCTCAACCCGAACTGCCAGATCCTCATCGTGATGGGCAAGACCGACCCGGACGCGGAGAAGCACCGCCAGCAGAGCATGGTGCTGGTGCCCCGCGACACCCCGGGCGTGCACGTGAAGCGGGCGGTGCACGTGTTCGGCTACACCGACGCCCCGCACGGCGGGCACGCCGAGATCGTGTTCGACGACGTGCGGGTACCCGCGGCGAACCTGATCGCCGGCGAGGGCGACGGGTTCGCCATCTCCCAGGCCCGGCTGGGTCCGGGCCGCATCCACCACTGCATGCGGGCGTTGGGCATGGCCGAGCGGGCGCTGGAACTGATGTGCCGGCGGGTCACCGGCCGGGTGGCGTTCGGCAAACCGCTGGCCGAGCAGGGCGTGGTGCAGGAGTGGATCGCGGAGTCCCGCATCCGCATCGAGCAGGCCCGGCTGCTGGTGCTGAAGACGGCGTGGCTGATGGACACCGTGGGCAACCGGGGCGCGCACGCCGAGATCCAGGCGATCAAGGTGGCGGTGCCGGCGGCGGTGGAGTGGATCGTGGACAAGGCGATCCAGGCCCACGGCGGCGGCGGCGTGAGCCAGGACTTCCCGCTGGCCAACCTGTTCGTGTCGGCGCGCACGATGCGGATCTTCGACGGCCCGGACGAGGTGCACCGCCGGTCGCTGGCCCACCGCGAACTGCGCAAGTACCGCTGACCCGCGGTCCGGCCCGCCTGCGTCGTCCGCGGCGGGCCGGACCGCGCCCCACCCTCAGCCTCGGGGCAGGACCTCGGCGAGCACGGTGGGCAGGCTGAACCAGTCCGAGGACACGACGCTGGCGTGGTCGGCGGCCAGTTGCGCGACCCTGGCCCGGGCGTCGGCCACCGCCGGGTGGGTGTCGTCCAGGGTGGGTGGCACGTTCTGCGCGTCGGTCATGGTCAGCAGGTAGTGGTTGGTGGAGTAGAACGACGTGTCGATGCCGGCCGCATAGGTGGCGGCGTCACCGTCGAACACCACGAACCACGGGCGGATCGTGGTGTCGGAGTACTGGGTGCGCGGGTCACCGGCGGCCGCGCCCAGCACGCACGGGAACGCGGTGGCCTGACCGGCCTTGCCCGACGCCGCGAGCTTCTTCAGGTAGGTGGCGTACTCGACGTCGGTGTGCAGGGTGTCGAACGGGTTGGCCAGTTCCACCGTGCCCGGGATGAGGTAGACGAGCACCTTGCCGGCCAGGGCGGCGCGGGTGGGCCAGGCGTTGGCCTTCGCGGCCGCGTCCAGCGTGGGGAACGAGCCCAGCAGGTCCGATGGCCGGAACAGGGCGCTGCCCAGGTGGGCGGACACCAGCGAGTCGAACTGGGCCGGGCCCATGCCCAGGTTGGCCTCGAAGCCGTTCTTCATCTCGACCTTGACGATGATCAGGCCGGCGCCGGGGTGGGCGCCCAACCACACCCGCAGGTCGTCCAGGCAGGAGCCGAGGTCCTTGTTGGCGCCGCCGGTCTCCAGTTGGGCCGGGGTGGTGGCGTTGACGCAGTTGTTGGCGTTGCTGGTCGGACTGTCGTGGCTGACCTTCCACTCCTGGGTGAACACGTCGGTCCAGGTGTCCAGTTCGACCATTCCGGTGCCGGCGTCCAGCGCCTGGGCGAGGAAGGGGAACTCGGCGGGGTTGTAGGCGTTGTGCACGCCGGTGACGGTGACCCCGGACAGCGGCAGCGAGCCGGGATCGGCGGCGGTGGCCGTCGGAGTGGTGACAGCGGTGATCGTGAGTGCGGACAGGGCGAGTGCGGTGCCGAGCGTGACGGCCCGGCGGATCCGGTTGGCCGGCATGGTGCCTCCGTGTGCAGGGAAAGGCACAACAAACGCGAAGGATTTTCGCGCTTTAGGCACGATATCGGGGCGAAACGTGCGTTCGACAGCCGCCGGATGAACTATGCGTGTCCGCTCGATGCCGGCACGTGCTCGTCACCGTCACCGCCCCCGGGCAGCTCGTCGGGCAGATCGCGCAGCTTGCGCAGCGGCGACCACAGCACGAACGCCACCGACGCCAGGGCCCCGAGGCCACCCATCACCAGCGTGGCGCGCGGCCCCAGCAGGGTGCCGGCGACTCCGCCCAGCAGGCTGCCCGCCGGCATCGCCCCCCAGGTCAGGAAGTTCATCGTGGCGCTCAGCCGGCCCAGCAGCTGCGGCGGGCACACGGCCTGTTCGAAGCTGGTCTCCACGATGTTGAGCACGATGATCCCGATGGCCGCCACGAACGTCGACGCGGCCACGAACACGATCCGCCAGCCGGGCGCGGCCACCGGTTCGAGCAGGAAACCCGCCCCGCACAGCAGCCCGGCCAGCCACACCAGCCGGGCCCGGCCCAGCAGCCGCGACATGGTCCGGGTGATGGCCGTGGCCAGCAGCGCGCCCAGCAGCCCGACGGTGGACAGCACGCCGATCACGCCGGGGCTCAGGTGCACGACCCGGACCAGGAACACGATGATGACGGCGCCGTTGAGGGCCTGGAACAGGGCCAGGCCGGCGCCGTGCAGGCCGATGGCGCGCAGGATCGGCTGGCCGAACACCAACCGCAGGCCCTCGCCGATCTCCTGGGCCAGGTGCCGGCGTTGCGGCTCGGGCGGGGTCGGCTCGGGGGCGCGGATGCCACGCAGCCACAGCCCCGACCACAGGTAGCTGGCCGCGTCCAGGGCGATGGTGACCGGCGCGCCCAGCCACTGCACCAGGGCGCCGGCGACGGCGGGCGCGGCGATCGCGGCCACCGACTGGTTGGTGGCCAGTTTGGTGTTGCCCTCGACCAGGTCGGCCGGGGCGATCAGCCGCGGCACGTAGGCGCGGCGGGCCACGTTGAAGAACACGGTCAGCACCCCGGACAGGCCCACCACGATGTAGAGCTGCCACACGGTGAGGACGCCCAGCAGGGCGCCGATCGGGATCCACGCGAACAGCAGCGCCCGCCCCAGGTCGGCGGCCACCACCACCGGGCCGCGCCGCATCCGGTCGCACCACGCGCCCACCTGCAGGCCCACCAGCAGGTAGGCGATGGTCTGCGCGGTGCCCAGCAGCGACACCTCGAACGTCGTGGCGTGCAGGTAGCTCACTGCGGCCAGCGGCAGCGCCAGGAAGCTGATCCGGGTGCCGAACTGGCTGATCACGTCGGCCAGCCACAGGTTGCGGAAATCGTGCTGGCGCAGCAGGCCGGCGTGGCGGGTCAGGCGGGTGACCAGGGGCATGTCCCCGATCCTGCCCGACCTGCGCGCTCGTGCACAAGATACCTGAGCCCCCTCGACGCAAGGTGTCGTCGCGGTGTGCGGGCCGGTACGGAACGCGATGTCGGGCACCACCGGCCGAGGTGGTGCGATCGCTGTCCGTGTTTCTCCTTGCCCGGGCATATAGGGCGTGCTCCAATTTGCGCGCACGGCTGATCATTTGCTGGGCCTCTGAACCGTGGGCGATTAATCACTGACGTTGGAGTTGGCACTTTGGCGGAAATGAACCTTGGTACGTGGACGCCGATCATCGCGTACCTGGTTTCGGTGTGCGGATCGGGATTGGGTCTGTTGTGTACGGAGCGCGCCCGCATCGTCACTGGTGCGAGCCGGTCCAGCTGGCTGGTGCTCGGCGCGGTCTCCATTGGCGGCACGGGGATCTGGGTCATGCATTTCACCGCGATGCTGGGCATGACAATGACCGGGACATCGTTGGGATACAACCTGCCCATCACGCTGCTGAGCATGCTGGTGGCGATCGTCGCGGTCGGCATCGGACTGTTTGTGGTCAATAGCGGTCGTGGCAGCATCCAGTCACTGTTGGTAGGCGGCCTGTTCACCGGCGTCGGTGTCGCGGGAATGCACTACGTGGGCATCGCGGCGCTGGATGTGCAGGGCGAGAAGCAGTTCAACCTGGCGATCGTCGGCCTGTCGATCGTCGTCGGTGTCGTCGCGGCCACCGCGGCGCTGTGGGCCACGGCCACCGTTCGGGGGTCACGGGCGATCGTGGCGGCGGCGCTGGTGATGGGCCTGGCGGTGACCGGTATGCACTACACCGGGATGGCGGCGCTGAGCGTGCAGTTGGACGCCACCAAGGCCATCCAGGCCGGCATCAGCGCCTCGGTGCTGATCCCGCTGGTGATCATGGGCGTGGCGGTGATCAGTGTCATGACCGTGTTCATCCTGGCGCTCTCCCCGGGCGCCCGGGAACTACGGGAGGACGCCGACCTGCGCGACTGGGCGGCCAACAACCCGGCCAACCGGTAATCGACCAGCTGAACCCACCACGCATGTGGTGGGTTCAGTGCTGGAGGTCGAGGGTGGGCACCCCAGGTGTGGTGAAGCCGAATACCTGGCCGTAGAAGGACAGCTCGGCCTCGTACGCGGCCTGGATGTTCTCGGCCTTGCGGAAGCCGTGCTGTTCGCCCTCGAACGTCAGGTAGGCGTGCGCGATGCCGGTGCCGTGCAGCCCGGCGATGAACTGGTCGGCCTGCACGGGTGGGCAGATCTGGTCGTCCAGGCCCTGCAACATCAACACCGGTCCGGCCAGCCGGTCGGCGTGCAGCGCGGGGGACCGCAGCGCGTAGCGGTCAGCGTGCTCGGGCAGGGTGCCGATCAGGTTCTCGATGTAGCGGGACTCGAAGTCGTGGGTTTCGCCGCCCTCGGCGGTCCAGCCGGTGGCGTCCAGGATCGGGAACATCACGGTGCCGCAGCGGTAGGTGCGCACGCTGGTCAGCGAGGCGGCGCTGGTCCAGCCGCCCGCGCTGCCACCGCGCACGGCCATGCGGTGCCCGTCCACGGTGCCCTCGACGGCCAGTGCCTCGGCGACGGTGGCGCAGTCGACCACGTCCACCACACCCCACTGGCCCAGCAGCCGGTCGCGGAACGCCCGCCCGTAGCCGGTGGACCCGCCGTAGTTGACGCCGACCACGGCGAACCCCCGGCTGGTGAAGTAGGCGATGCTGGCGTTGAACCAGGGCGAGAACGACCCGGTCGGCCCGCCGTGCACGGTGACCAGCAGCGGCGGCGTCTCCCCGTCGGGCGCCCGGTGGTCGGGGTTGGCCGGCAGGTACAGGTAGGCGGGCACGGTGTGCCCGTCGGCGTCGGACACGGTGCGCGACACCGGCGTGGGCAGGTAGGCCGGGTCGGGCATGCCGGCCGGTTGCGGGGTCAGTTCGGTGGTGGTGCCCTCGGCCAGGTCGACCCGCACGACGGTGCTGTCCCGGGTGGCCGAGCCGGCCACGCCGTACAGCGACCCGCCCGACGCGATCACCTCGGACCGCCACATCGGCAGGTCGACGGCCAGGTCCACGACGGTGCCGGCGGCCGCGTCGAGCAGCGCGAGCCGGCCGTCGCTGACCACGGCGTAGCGGCCATCACCCAGCGGGGTGAACCAGCGCGGCCCGATCTGCCACAGCGGCCCGCCGATCTCGGCCTCGACCGGTGCCAGGTTGACCGCAGGCGTGGCGCCGGTGGGGTCGACGCGGAACAGGTTCCACCAGTTGTCCGGGTCGGTGAGCGCGACGAGGGTGTCGCCGTCCCAGTCGACCTGGCAGACCGCCTCGGCCGGCCCGCCGGCGACCACCCGGTGCGGGCCCAGCGTGCCGTCGGCGGCGATGTCGGCGACGCACAGTTCGGTGCCGTCCCAGGGCATGGCCGGGTGGTTCCAGCCCAGCCACGCCACCCGGGTGCCGTCCGGGCTGGGCTTGGGGCCGGACAGGAACCGGTGGCTGCCGGCCAGCACCCGCACCGCGGCGGGATCGGCGGCGGCCGCACCGGACAGCGGGATCGCGACCAGGTGGCGTTCGACGTCGGTGGGCCGCTCACCGGTGACGGTTTCCCGGACGCACCACACCTCGCTGCCGTCCGGGCCGGCGGCCGGGTCGGCGTAGCGCAGGCCGTGTTCGCGTTCGGGGACCGGGCTGATCGGCGTCGGGTCGGCGGTGCCGTCCGGGTCGAACGCGTACCACCGCTGGTCGTCCCAGTGGGTGAACACGACCCGGTCGCCGACCGCGGCCCAGGGCCGGCCGCCGTACTCGTGCACCCGGTTGCGGGCGTTCCACGGCGCCGGCAGCACCTCCTCGACGCCGCCGTCGGCGGCGGTGCGGCACAGCGCCAGGCGGCCGCCCTCGGCCGGTTTGGACATGGCCCACCACGGTCGGTCCCCGACCAGGCCGACCCACTGCGGGGCGCCGCCCAGAGCGGCGACGTCGGCGGCCCCGATCGGGGAGGTCCAGGTGCCGTACGGCGCGATCTTCACCACGATCACGCACCCTAATCCGCACCGGCGGTGCGGCGCACCGGCCGCCGGTACGATCTTGGCCGCCCCGGGCCGACCGGTGAGGTTCGCCACCGGACGAATCCAGGGGTGGGTACCTGCCAGCCGGCCCGCCGTGCCCTAGGGTCGAAGGTGCCATGGCTCGTGTCGTACACGTCTTCCGTCAACCCGACCGGTTCGTCGCCGGCACGGTCGGGGAACCCGGCGACCGCAGTTTCTACCTGCAGGCCTCCGAGGATGTCCGGCAGGTCAGCGTGCTGCTGGAGAAGCAGCAGGTGGCCGTGCTCGCCGAGCGGGTCGGTTCGCTGCTGGACGAGGTGGCCCGCCAGTTCGGCGCCGAAGTGCCCGACGCCGCGCCCGACGACCTGATCGACACCGAACCGCTGATCGTGCCGCTGGAGGAGGAGTTCCGGGTCGGCACGATGGGCCTGGGGTGGGACGCGGAGAGCCAGGCCGTGGTGATCGAACTGCTGGCCGTCACCGAGGACGAGATCGACGAATCCGTCGTGCTGGGCGACACCGAGGACGGCCCGGACGCGTTGCGGGTGTTCCTCACCCCGGGTGAGGCGCGGGCGTTCGCGCACCGCGCGGAACGCGTGGTGGATGCGGGCCGCAAGCCGTGCCCGCTGTGCGGGCTGCCGCTGGACCCGGCCGGTCACGTGTGCCCAAGACTCAACGGCTACCGCCGCTCCGCCGCCGAGGAGTGAGCCGTGCTGCCGACCTCCGACCCCGATACGGTGGATTTTCTCAGCAGGGGCCGTATCGAGGTGCAGGGCAGGCTGGTGGACGCGTCCAACGCGACCCTGTTCTGCTCGATCCGGGCGGCCGGCGTCGAGGCCGAGTGCGTGTACAAGCCGATCTCGGGGGAGCGGTCGCTGTGGGACTTCCCGGACGGCACGCTGGCCGGCCGCGAGGTGGCCACCTATCTGGTGTCCGAGGCCGCCGGTTTCCACGTGGTGCCACCGACCGTGCTGCGGCCGGGCCCGTTCGGGCCGGGCATGGTGCAGTTGTGGATCGACACCAAGGAAGGTGACGACCTGGTCGACGTGGTCGAACCGAAGGACGTGCCGGCCGGGTGGCGGGTGGTGCTGCACGCGCACGACCGGTTCGGTGAACCCGCGGTGCTCGCGCACGCCGACCATCCGCAGATCAAACTGATGGCCGCCCTGGATGTCGTGGTGAACAACGCCGACCGCAAGGGCGGCCACGTGCTGCACGGCACCGACGGCCAGGTGTACGGGGTGGATCACGGCATCTGCCTGCACACCGAGCACAAGCTGCGCACCGTGCTGTGGGGTTTCCTGGGCGACGAGCTGCCCGAGGACGCGGTCGAGGCGTTGCACCGGCTGCGGGACCGGTTGGCCGATGACACGTTCCCGGACACGCTGGCCGAGCACGTCACCCGCAGGGAGGTCGCGGCGCTGCGCAGCCGGACCCGAAAATTGTTGGCTACCGGGGTGTATCCGGAGCCGGGTGGGGAGTGGCGCGCGATCCCGTGGCCGGCGTTCTAGTTCCGCTACCTGGGGGTGGGGAACGTGGACGGCGAGATCGAGGCCGACAGAGCCGAGGTGTTCGACCGGTGGTCGGCCAACTTTCTGGGCGGGCTGGCGGTGGTCGGGGTGGTGGCGCCGATCCTGATGGTGGCCGGCCTGGCCGATGATCTGCACAACGTGGGCCAGTTCGTGCACCACCACGAGTTCATCGGGGTGTCGTGGTCGCTGGTGGCCAGGGACGCGCCGGTGTGGCTGGGGTGGGCCGTGGTGGCCGGGTGGCGGCGCACGGCGGCGTTCCTGTCGTGGCCGGCCTGGTTCGGGTTGTTGTGGGCGACGGCGGTCTTCCACGTCGGGCTGACCGGCGGGTGATTGGCGTTGGGCCTGCTGGCCGCTGTCGGGTTGTCCTACACGTCCGAGCCCGCGCGCCTGCCGGCCTGGCGATTATGGGCAGTGGTGGGCGCGGTGGTGCTGGTGTGGGTGGTGCGCGTGCTGGGCGACGGGTTCGGCGACGCCGACGTGGCGGCGTGGGTGGTGGCGGGTGTCGTGGTGGTGTGGGTGTGCCGGTTTCGCACGCCGGCCGGCCAGAAAGCGGTGACCCTGCTGGTGTTGCCGGCGATGTCGGCCCTGCTCGGCCTGGCGGTGGCGATGACGGTGACGTCGAATCAGCTGAGTTCGACCCCGTGGCCGTACGTGGGCTGCCCCTGCGGGGGATACCGCTGCTGGCCTTCGGCTGGGTCGTGGCGGTCACCGTGCGGCGTTGGCGAGGATCCGGCGTGGCGTGATCAGGACGGCGGCGCGGCGATCGGCGGCCATCACCCGGTCGTACTCGGCCCAGTCGTCGTGGCTGCCGCCGGCTGCCTGGAAGACCTTCCGCAGCAGCTGGGGCAGGTCCCCGCCACCGAGCCACGGCTGCGGGTCGTCCGGCCCGGCGATCTCCGCCGTGCCCTCGACCGTGGCCCACTGCCAGCCGGAGCGGAAGGTTACCGCCAGCTGCGGCCGGGCTCGCAGGTTGGCCAGCTTGACCCTGCCGTAGGTGACGAAGCCGAGCACCTGCTCACCGTTGGCCGGATGGTCGAGCAGGCCGACGTTGACCAGCGACGCCTGGATGCTCGAGTCGCCGCGCAGGGTCGCCACGATGGCCAGGCCGCGCTCGGCCCGGGCCAGCGCGATTGCATCGTCCAACGTCGTCACAAAGCGTCCTTTCAGGTACCGACTGCGCCCATGGATCAGAACTGACCCATTAACCTTCCCCATCATGCCGTCGCCAGTCGAGCGGTACTACATCGAGCAAGCTGAGGCATTCGCACTACACCTGGCACCGCCGGGCCCAATAATGGCGCGATGGGCCTCGCACAGCAGTTTGGTCATCCCTCCGGGCTACTGGGCGCCATCGTCGGACGCGGCATGGCGAAGGGGAACGCCGCGCTCAGCCGATGGGTGGTGGAACAGGCGGCCGCCCACCACGAGCCTCCGGTCAGGCGGGTCGCCGAACTGGGACCCGGGCCCGGAGTGGGGTTGGAGGCGCTGCTCGCGCAGTTCCCCGATGCCCAGGTGTGGGGCGTCGACAGGTCTTCGGTGATGCTCTCGCA
>DASUGU010000158.1:0-25710 GCA_036273855.1 Pseudonocardiaceae bacterium | reverse complement strand
GGTCCAGGCTCCGCGTCCAGACTGGCGTCGGCGGGAAGAACGACCACGTTGTCGACCCGTGAGGGTCTGACTTGCTGCCGCATAGACGGCCTTGTCGGCGTTCTTCCCGCCCCAATCACCCCTTGTTCAGCACACTCCTAGACCTAGACCTGCTCGGCGTACCAGGGCGAGGCGACGTGCTCGGCGATGGCGCGGATCGTCCAGTGCGGATCACGCGGCTTGTCCCACTCGTCGGGCCCGGCGGCGGCCAGCCGGTGCACGTACAGGTCGCCGAGGCGCAGCAGGCTCTGCCGGGCCTCGTTCAGGTCGGGCTCGGTGAAGGGGGCGAGATCGGCCGGTGTGGTGACGATGCTGGCGTGCCACTGGTCCGGGCGGCTGTCCCGGCCGTCGAGCAGCGCCTCGATCTCGGCGAGGTGGTCGATCAGGTGGTGGGTGTGGCGGCGGATCGCCTTGTGTGGGGTGTAGACGCGTTCACCGTCGTCGGCCATGCTCGGCCGGCCGTCCCAGGCCGGCCAGGTGCGGGCCAGCTCGAGGATGCGGGCCACACCGGCCGCGACCACGCTGCCGGGGTTGTCGTCGTCAGTCATGCCCGGATGCTAGGTACGGGACGTTGCGGTCCCGGCCGAAACGTGTTCCACCGTCCACACGATCGCGGCCATCACCATGAGTGCCGCGCCGAACAGCATCACGCCGAACCAGCCGTAGGTGTCGCCCAGCCAGCCGGACACCGCGGTCGCCGCGGCGCCGCCGACGAACACCGTGGTCATGAACACCGTGTTGATCCTGGCCCTGGCGTTGCCGTGCAGGCCGTAGATCTCCCGCTGGCTGAACGCCTGGTGGCTCTGCACGGCCAGGTCGAGCAGCACGCCGGCCAGGCCGAGCAGGATGATGCTGCCCGCGCCGAACGCGGCCAGCAGCATGGCGCCGAGGCCGATCACGATGGCGGCGGCCCGGCCGCCGTAGCCGTGGCCACGGTCGGCGAGCCGGCCGGCGATCGGTGCGACCGCGGCACCGGTGGCGCCGACCAGGGCGAAGATCCCGACCTCGGCCTGGTTGAGGTGGTGGTGGCCGATCAGTTCGTAGGCGATGGACGTCCAGAACGCGGTGAACCCGCCGAACATCATGGCCTGACAGAACGCCCTCCTGCGCAGCAGCGGCTCGGTGCGCACCAGGTCCAGCACCGACCTCATCAGGCGTCGGTAGGTGGCGGTGTGCGCGGGCGGCACGTCGGGCAGGATGCGGGCCAGCGCGATGGACATCGCCACCATCAGCACGGCCGAGATGACGTAGATGCTGCGCCAGCCCCACGCGGCGGCGACCAGGCTGGACACGGTCCTGGCCAGCAGGATGCCCAGCAGCAGCCCGCTCATCACCTGGCCGACCAGCCGGCCCCGGCTGCCCTCGGGCGCCAGGTGCGCGGCGAAGGGCACCAGGATCTGGGCCACCACGGACGTGACGCCGATCAGCACGGACAGTGCCAGGAACAGCCCGAAATCCGGGGACACGGCGGCCAGCGCGAGCGCCACGGCGGTGCCGATCATGGTGCGCGAGGTGAGCTTGCGGTTGTTGACCAGATCGCCCAGCGGCAGCAGCAGGATCAGGCCCACGGCGTAGCCGAGTTGGGTGGCGGTGACCACGACGGTCGCGGTGCCCTGGCTGACGTGGAACGACTCGACCACCAGGTTCAGCAGCGGTTGGGCGTAGTACAGGTTGGCCACGGCCAGGCCGCACGCCACGGCCATCGTCGTGATGACGAAGCCCAGCCGGCGAGCGGGCACCAGGCCCGCGTCCGTCGCGGTACCGCCGATGATCTGCTGAGTCATATTAATGACCCTAGCGTTTAGAAATTAACAACGCGTGACACGGCGGCCGAAAGTGGTCAAGGCAACACCGCGTCGGACCTGGCCGGACACAATCCGGCCACGGCTTGATCGACGAGCCGGTCGGCCAACTCGTCGTCCAGCGGCTCATGTCCGAAGATGAGCCGGTGGTAGATCGGTGCGAACAACTGGTCGGACACGGCGGCCGCGTCCAGGTCCGGCCGGAACTCGCCGGCCGCGACACCGGCCCGGATGATCTCCATGGCCACCGCGCGGCGCGGCGCCAGCCACCGTTCGCGGACCGCGCGGGCGATCTCCGGGTCGCATTCGGCCTGGCTGACCAACGCGCGCATGAGTGGACCGGACGGGGTGTCGCGGAACAGCCGGATGAGGGCGAGCACCTGGAAGTGCAGAGCCTCCCGGGTGGACAACCCCTCCGGTACGGCGATGGTGTCCTGCGCCTGGGCCAGGAAACCGTCCAGGGCGACCGCGCCGCGGGAGGGCCACCACTTGTAGATGGTCGCCTTGCTGACCCCGGCCCGTTCGGCGATGGCCTCCATCGAGGCGGCGTTGATCCCACCCGCCAGCATCAGCTCGCCGGCGGCGGCCAGAATGGCCAGCCTGGCCCGCTCGCTGCGCGGTCGACCCCTGCCCCGTCCGGGCTGCTGGGCGGTCATGACCCCTCCGATAGTTCCTGGTCGAAGCGTTTAGCATATCGTCACTCTGGGCAGCCGGCCAGGCGCGGCAACGACGCCGTGCAGTGCAGTACACAGGAGGCATCGTGAACCAGGCGATCACCGTTCCCACCCGGCCGCTCAACACCGGCGGGCAGATTCCCCTGATCGGGCTAGGTACCTGGCCGATGGACGACGCGCAGGCAGCGACGGCCGTCCGCTCCGGACTCCAGCTCGGCTACCGCCTGGTGGACACGGCTGCCAAGTACGGCAACGAGGTCGGTGTCGGCCGGGGCCTGCGGGACAGCGGGATTCCCCGGTCCGAAGTGGTCGTGACGACCAAGCTGCGCGGCGCCGACCACGGCTACGACAAGGCCAAGGCGGCCCTGCACGCCAGCCTGGCGCGGTTGGGTCTGGACTACGTCGACATCTACCTCATCCATTGGCCGCTGCCCCGGCTGGAGCGCTATGTCGACGCGTACCGGGCGATGCTGGCGATGCGCGGCGAGGGCCTGATCCGTTCGGTCGGCGTCTCCAACTTCACCAAGGCGCACATCGAGCGGCTGGACCGGGAGACCGGCGTGCTGCCGGCGGTGAACCAGATCCAGCTCTCCCCCGCGTTGCCCAGGGCCGCGCTGCACACCTACCTGGAGAGGCACGGGATCGTCACCCAGTCCTACAGTCCGCTGGGCCGCACGGAGGGCGCGCACCGGGCGCCGGTGGTGCGCGAACTGGCGCAGCGCTACGGCCGCACGCCGGAGCAGATCATCCTGCGCTGGCACGTCCAGCAGGAACTGGTGGCGATCCCGAAGTCCGGCGATCCGGAGCGGCAGCGCGCCAATCTCGCCGTGTTCGACTTCGAACTGTCCCCGGAGGACATGTCCCGGCTGCGGGCCCTGGACCAGGGCGAGTCGGCCGCCATCGACACCGACCGCCACGAGGAGTTCTGATGCCCCTGTTCGACCTGCCGGAAGCTGAGTTACGGGCGTACCGGCCGGAATCCGCTGCGCCCGCCGATCTGGCCGACTTCTGGCGGCGCACGTTGACCGAGACGGCCGCGACGCCGATCGACGCGCGGTTCACGCTGGTGGACGCGGCGATGCCGAACGTGGCCGTGCACGACGTGCGGTTCGCCGGCTGGGGCGGCGCGGACATCGCGGCGTGGCTGCTGACGCCGAACGACGGTCAGGCCAGTGCCCCGTGTGTCGTGCAGTACCTGGGCTATGGCATGGGTCGGGGCCTGCCGCACGACCACACGATGTGGCCGGCGGCCGGGTGGGCGACGCTGGTGGTGGACACCCGGGGGGTCAGCGGCCGGTTCGGCGTGCCCGGTGACACGCCCGATCCGCACGGCGGTGGTTCGCCGCACGTGCCCGGCTTCCTGACCGACGGCATCGACGATCCGGAGCACTACTACTACCGGCGGGTGTACGCCGACGCGGTGCGTGCGCTGGCCGCGGCGAGCAGCGCTCCCGGGGTGGATCCGGCGCGGCTGGTGGTGGCGGGTGCCAGCCAGGGCGGCGCGATCGCCCAGGCGGTCGGCGCGCTGCACGGGTTCGCCGACGGTCCGGCGCCGCTGGCGGCGTTGATCGACGTGCCGTTCATGACGCACATCCGGCGGGCGATCGACGTGACCGACGAGCAGCCGTACTACGAGCTGGTGCAGTACCTGTCGACCCGGCGGGCGGACCAGGCGCGGGTGTTCGGCACGCTGGGCTACTTCGACGGGTTCCACCTGGCGCCGTTCGGCACGGTGCCGGCGCTGTACTCGGTGGCGCTGCGCGACCCGATCTGCCCGCCCTCCACGGTGTTCGCCGCGTACCACGCGTGGTCCGGACCGAAGCGGATCGAGGTGTGGCCGTTCAACGAGCACGAGGGCGGCGGTCCGCACCAGCGGGGCATCCAGTTGCGCTACGTCCAGGAGGTGCTGGCCGGCACGATCTCAGCAGCGAGCTGACCGCACCGGCATACTGGCCGTTCGCCCATGGTCCACACCACCGGAGGTGACCAGCCGCATGCCGGTTCCGCCGTACCTGGAAGACCCTGTCCCGTCGGGCATCCTGCCGCCGAGGGCGGCCGTGGCGTCGGACGCGCCCCGGCTGTCCCTGAACGGTTCGTGGCGGTTCCGCTACCACGAGACGGCGGCCGACTCGAGTGCCGACTTCGCCGATCCGGACCTGGACGACGGTGACTGGGCGACGCTGCCGGTGCCGGCGCACTGGCAGTTGCACGGCTACGGCAGCCCGGCCTACACCAACGTCTACTACCCGTTCCCGATCGATCCGCCGCACGTGCCGGACGAGAATCCGACGGGCGAGTACCGCAGGACGTTCGACCTGCCGGCCGACTGGCCGGCGGGGGACGCGGTGCTGCGGTTCGACGGCGTCGACTCGTGCTACCGGGTGTGGCTCAACGGCACCGAACTCGGCGGCGCGACCGGCAGCAGGCTGCCGGCGGAGTTCGCGGTGGGGCCGCTGCTGCGGCCGGGCCGCAACGTGGTGGCGGTGCGGGTGCACCAGTGGTCGGCCGGCAGCTACCTGGAGGACCAGGACATGTGGTGGCTGTCCGGGATCTTCCGCGGCGTCACGCTCCTGGCGCGCCCGGCGGACGGGCTGCCGGACCTGTTTTTGCACGCCGACTACGACCACGTCACCGGGACGGGCACGCTGCGGGTGGACACCGGCGGCGTGCCGGCGCTGCTGAGCGTCCCGGAGTTGGGCCTGGTGGACGTGCCGGCCGCCGGTCCGCACGAGATCCCCGGCGTCGAGCCGTGGTCAGCCGAACGGCCCCGGATGTACACCGCCGTGATCACGACCGCAGGCGAACAGGTGACCCAGCGGTTCGGGTTCCGCACGGTCGCGATCGTCGACGGACTGCTCACGGTGAACGGCCGGCCGCTGCTGCTGAGGGGGGTGAACCGGCACGAGTGGCATCCCGAACGTGGCAGGGCGCTGGAGATCGAGACGGTGTTCCGCGACGTGCTGCTGATGAAGCGGCACAACATCAACGCGGTGCGTACCAGCCACTACCCGCCCGATGTCGCGTTCCTCGACCTGTGCGACGAGTACGGGCTGTGGGTGGTCGACGAGTGCGACCTGGAGACGCACGGCTTCCTGATGGTCGGCTGGCAGGGCAACCCGAGTGACGACCCGGCGTGGCGGGACGCGCTGCTGGACCGGATGGCGCGAATGGTGGAGCGGGACAAGAACCACCCGTCGGTGATCACGTGGTCGCTGGGCAACGAGTCGGGCACCGGCGCGAACCTGGCCGCCATGGCCGACTGGACGCACGAGCGCGACCCGAGCCGGCCGGTGCACTACGAGGGCGACTGGAACTGCACGTACACCGACGTGTACAGCCGGATGTACCACCCGCACGAGGACGTGGCCGCGATCGGCAGGCTCGCCGAGCCGCCGCTGGAGGACCCGGCGGCGGACGCGCACCGCAGGTCGCTGCCGTTCGTGCTGTGCGAGTACGCGCACGCGATGGGCAACGGTCCGGGTGGGCTGAGTGAGTACCAGGAGTTGTTCGAGCGCTATCCGCGCTGCCAGGGCGGTTTCGTGTGGGAGTGGATCGACCACGGCATCCGGCGCACCGCCGAGGACGGCACGGTCTACTACGCCTACGGCGGCGATTTCGGTGAACCGTTGCACGACGGGCATTTCGTCACCGATGGCCTGGTGTTCCCGGACCGCACCCCCAGCCCCGGCCTGCTGGAGTTGGCCACGGTGATCGCGCCGATCCGGATCGAGCCGGACCCGAAGGCCGGGACGGCGCGGATCACCAACGGCTACGACTTCCTCGACACATCGGGTCTGGCGTTCGGCTGGTCGGTGGACCGCGAGGGCGAGCGGGTCGCCGAGGGCTCACTGGCCGTGCCGGTGCTGGCACCGGGCGAGTCGGCCGACGTGCCACTGACCGACCAGGTGGCGGGCGGTGCCGTGGAGACGTGGTTGACCGTGCGGGCCGTGCTGGCCCGGGCGGTGAACTGGGCGAACGCCGGTCACGAGATCGCCTGGGGTCAGGCACCGGTCACCCAGCCCGCGGTGCGGGACGTGCGGCCATCCGCGCGGACGTCGGATGGAGGTCACCGGTTGGGGCCGGGTGTGTTCGACGAGTCCGGCAGGCTCACCGCGCTGGCCGGCATCGAGGTGACCGGGCCGGTCCTGGACCTGTGGCGGGCGCCGACCGACAACGACGAGGGCTACTACGGGGCGAACGAGACGGTGGCGCAGGAGTGGCGCCGGGTGGGTATGGACCGGTTGCGTCACCGGGTGGTGTCACGCAGCGACGACGGTTCAGCGCTGACGGTGACCACCCGGGTCGGCCCCGCGGCGACGAATGTCGCGTTCACGGCGGTGTACCGGTGGACGTCGGACGGCGAGCGGCTGCGGCTGGATCTGGACGTGCGGCAGGACGGTGGCTGGCTGTCGGTGTTGCCCAGGGTCGGGGTGCGGTTGGCGATCCCGGCGGGCCTGGACCGGGTGACGTGGTTCGGTGCCGGGCCTGGCGAGTCCTATCCGGACAGTCGACGAGCGGCGCGAATCGGCCGGTTCTCGCTCTGCGTCGACGAATGGCAGACCCCGTACGTGTTCCCGCAGGAGAACGGCAACCGGTCCGGGGTGCGGTGGGCGACGTTCACCGGTGCCGGGCGTGAGCTGCGGATCGAGGGCGACCCGACGGTGAACCTGACGGCGCGCCGCTGGACCAGCGAGGACCTGGCCGCCGCGCGGCACGCCCACGAGTTGGTGGCCGGCGATCGGATCTGGCTGAACGTGGACGCGGCGCAGCAGGGTCTCGGGTCGGCGTCGTGTGGTCCCGGTGTGCTGCCCGAGTACCGGTTGGCGCCGGTGCCGACGACGTTGCGATTGGTACTTTCCGGGTCTTGACGGGACCGTCCGGCGCTGCGAACGTCAGTGGATCGACGAGCGTGCCAGGTGATGGTCAATGCCGAGTCCAGGATCGCGGCTGGTGATACTGGGTGCGGCCGGTGTCCTCCTGGCCACCGGGCTCGGCCTGATCGCCGTGCGGGAGGCGCCCAAGGTGACCCCGGCGGCCGCGCCGCCCGTGGCCACCGCTCCCCCGGTGTCGACGGCGGCGCAGCCGGCCACCCGGTTGACCGACGACGGGGTGCGGGCGTCGTGGGTGGTCCGGGAGAACGCATTGCCCGGTTCGCCGGAGTGGCGCATCTCGGGCGCGCCCGCCACCGGGTTCATCGCCGGCTTCGCCGACCGGACATATGCCACGATCGGTCAGCCGGTTCGGCTGTTCGTGTCCACTTCGGCCAGATCGTTCCATGTCGAGGCATTCCGGATCGGCTACTACGGCGGCGCGGGCGGACGCCTGGTATGGGCGTCACCGGACGTCAACGGCGGCGTGCAGGCGGCGTGCCCGCTGACGTCAGGGATCAATCTGGTGTCGTGCGCGAACTGGGCGCCGTCGCTGACCATGCAGGTCACCCAGAACTTCCCGCCGGGTGACTACCTGCTGAAGCTGGTCGGCGTGGGCCACGAGCAGAGCTACGTGCCGCTGACGGTGTGGGATCCGACCAGCCGTGCCGCGTATCTGGTGAAGAACGACGTGTTCACCTGGCAGGCGTGGAACCCCTACGGCGGGTATGATTACTACCAGGGTGTCGGCACGTGCCCGCGCAACGTGTATCCGCTGTGCACGCGGGCCAGAGTGGTGAGCTTCGACCGGCCGTACGGGGACGGCAACGGCGCCGGAGACTTCCTGTCGATGGAGGCGCCGCTGGTGCGGTTGCTGGAACGCGACGGCCTGGACGTCACGTATGTGGACGACCTGACGGTGCAGGACCATCCGAGCGTCCTTTCCGGACACGAGGCTTTGTTGTCGCTGGGCCATGACGAGTGCTGGTCGTTCGCCGAGCGCACCGCCGTCCAGAAGGCGAACCACGCCGGGTTGAACATCGCGTTCTTCGGCGCGAGCGCGGTGCTGCGGCACGTGCGGACGCAGTCCTCGCCGCTGGGCCCGGACCGGGAGCTGGTCGACTACCGTGACTCGGCGGCCGACCCGCTGGAGGGCAAGGGCGACCCGAACGAGGTCACCGGCAACACGTGGGCGTCGCCGCCGACGAACCGGCCGGAGGACGACTTCGTCGGCGAGTCGTACAACGGCTTCCTCGAACCGGGCGTGCACGCCGACCTGACGGTGGCCGACCCGGCCGCGTGGATCTTCCAGGGCACCGGCCTGGCCAGGGGCGCCAAGCTGCCCGGCGTGATCGCGTCCGATGTGGACAGTTTGGAGCCGATGGGCGGGCATCCGGCGGACGTGCAGGTGCTGGCCCACTCGCCGCTGCCGGTGCGCCAGGCCGTCGCGGCCAGCCGCGACGGGCCGGTGTTCTACTCCGACATGACCTACTACACCGACCCGGCCGGCAAGGCGGGCGTATGGGACAGCGGCACCAACAACTGGATCCCGGCGCTGGCCGCCCGCTGCCAGCGCCACGGGTGCCCGACGACGGCGGTGACGGCCATGACGACGAACGTCCTGCGGCTGTTCGGCCAGGGCCCGGCCGGCCGGCAGACCCCGTCCCGACCCAACTGGCGCACGTACTACCCGCCGAGCTGACGACCGGCCGCGGCGGGCATGAACCTTACAGTCGACGGGATTTCGCACTACCGATACAGTCAGCACGCCGCCTGCCTGAATCACACGGAATCGGACTGCCAGGATGTCGATCACGTCGAGCCCGACCGCGCCTGGCGACGTCAGTCCCGAGCCGGCACCACAGGTCCCCCCACAGGTAGTCCGACCAGGCGTTTCCTGGCAGTTCCGAGCCACCGTCGGCGGCGCTCTCGTCGCCGTGGCGGTATTCGCGATCCTCGCCTACACCAGCCGGTGGATCAGTGACGACGGGCTGATCGTGGTGCGCGAGGTCCGCCAGATCCTGGCCGGCCGGGGGCCCGACTACAACCCGTTCCAGCGCGACGAGGTGGACACCAGCGCGCTGTGGACGTGGGTGCTGGCCTTCGCCGCGCTGCTGTTCCGGGGCGACGTCGCCGTGGACGCCGTCGTGCTGGGCATCGAGTGCACGGTCGCCGGGCTGCTGCTCGCGCTCGGCGGCTGCTTCCGGCTGCACCGGCTGCGCGGGGCGACCGGGCTGCTGGTGCCGGCGGGTGTGCTGGTGCCGGTGGCGGTGGCGACGTTCTGGGACTTCGCGTCGTCCGGCCTGGAGACCGGGCTGGCGATGTTGTGGCTGGGGCTGAGCTGGTGGCTGCTGACCGGGATCACCGAACGCGCCGGCACGGCCCGGATGGTCACGGCGGCGGTGGTCATCGGGCTGGGCCCGCTGGTCCGCCCCGACTTCGCGCTGGTGACCGCCATCTTCGGCGTGGCCGGGCTGCTGCTGTACCGGCCGACCTGGCGCCGGGGCCTGTGGCTGAGCGCGGCCGGGCTGGCCGTACCGGTGGGCTACGAGATCTTCCGCGCCGGCTACTACGGCATTCTGGAACCGATGCCCGGACTGGCCAAGGAGGCGTCCGACCCGTTCGTCAGCCGCGGCTTCCAGTACCTCAACGACTTCGCCGGCACCTATCAGCTGTGGATCCCGCTGGCCCTGATCTGTGTCATCGGCACTCGCCTGCTCGGCCGTGGCCGCCTGGACAACCGCGCCACCATCCTGGCCGCCACGCCGGTCATGGCCGGCCTGCTGCTGGGTGCCTACGTGGTGTGGGTCGGCGGCGACTACATGCACGGCCGGATGTGGGTGCCGGTGGTGTTCGTGCTACTGCTGCCGATCATGCTGGTGCCGGTGCCCAGCCTCCGTTCGGTGGAGGCCGTGGGTGTGGTGCTGCTACTGGTGTGGGCCGTGGTCGCGGGCGGGTGGGCGCGCACGTCGTATCAGGGCATCGCGTTCGGCGAGAACGGGATCACCAACGAACGGAGCTACGAGGCCGCCGCCTACCAGGACACCGACCCGACCACCAGCGCCTCCCGCACCCGCGACAACACGCTGCTGCCCACCCTGGCCCGCCTCACCGCGAACGGCCGCATCCTGGTGATGAGCAGCGGCACGGCCGCCAACGGTGCACTGTGGACGATCAAGCTGGCCGCCGGCGTCCCGGACCGCAGCGGCTTCTTCTACGACAACATGGGCATCACCGACGAGGTGGTCCCCCTGGACGGCACCGTGGTCGACGTCAACGGCCTGGCCACCCCGCTGGCCGGCCACCTCCAGCTCACCGAGCGCGGCCGGCCCGGCCACGAGAAGTGGCTACCGGCGGCGTGGGTGCTCGCCGAGTACGCCGACCCGGCCGCGGTCGCCGCCATGCCGGACACCCAGGACGTGACCAAGGCCCAGGTCGCGGCCGCCCGCCACGCCCTGACCTGTGGCCGGCTGAAGGACCTGATGGACTCGGTGAACCAGCCGATGTCCGCGGGCCGGTTCTGGCACAACCTGACCGGCTCCGTGTCCCGCACCAGCCTGCGCATCCCGGCCGACCCGTTCGCCGCGGAACGGGAGTTCTGCGGCTGACCGGACGGGACGCGCGGGCGGCGCCGGAATCGCCCGTTATAGCATGTGACCGTGGTCAGCGCTGACGTGGCGGACGACGAGTCGACCACAGGGGACAGAGCGCGGGAACCGGACGGCGGCACCGGTTCGACCGGTGTGCGCGGATGGTTGCGGGTGGCCGAGCCCCGATCGAGCAGTCGGTTCCTGGCGGTCGCCTCGGTCGTGCCGGGTCTGATCGTCGGGTCCTGGGTGGTGGTCGCGTTCCCGCTGACCGCGCTCGGATTGTTCCGCCCGGCGATCGTGGTGCCGCTGGTCGTGGCGGTCGCCGCCGTCGTGCTGCCGCTGGGCCTGCGGCTGACCCGCGGTGTCGGGGGCCCGGGCCCTCGGTGGCCCGCCATGGCGACGGCGGCGGTGGCGATCGGGTTCACGGTGTTCGCCGCGTTGACCCACAGTGCGCACGTGGTGCCGCGCCGGGACGCCGGTTCGTACGCGCAGATCGGCTACTGGCTGGCCCACCACCCGAGCCCGTTCTACCGGGTGCCACTGGCCGCGTTCGGCACGTCACCGGGCCAGCTCGGGTTCGCCAGTCCCGCGTTCTACCAGCACGGCGCCACGGTGGTGCCGCAGTTCATGACCGGCTGGCCGACGATGCTGGCCGGTGCCTACTGGGCGGGCGGCTGGACGGGTCTGCTCGTGCTGCCCGCGATCATGGGCGGCTGCGCGGTCCTCGCGGCCGGCGGCCTGGCCGGGCGGCTGATGGGTGCCCGGTGGGCGCCGCTGGCCGCTGCGCTCACCGCGGCCGCGTGGCCGGTGCTGCGCTCGGCGCAGGAGACGCTGTCCGAGCCTGCGGCGCTGGTGGTGCTGGCGGCCGGCCTGTGCCTGCTGGTCGACGTGGTCACCGCGCCGAGGGGCACGCCGGGTGTCGGCCGGGTGGCGTTCGTGGCCGGTCTGGTGTTGTCGGCCGGCGAGCTGATCCGGGTGGACTTCGGCGTCGACTACGCGTTCGTGCTGCCGGTGATCGGGTGGCTGTGGCTGACCCGGCGGCCGGGTTGGTGGCAGTTCCTGGCCGGATCGGTGATCGGCGGCGGCCTGGGGATGCTGGACGGCGCGTTCGTCACCCGCACCTACATCCACGTCAACTGGTCGTCGGTCAAGCTGATGTTGCTCCTGCTGGCGGTCATGTCGGTGGCCGTGGTGGCCGGGGCGGTGCTGTTGCGCCGGTACGGCACGGCGTGGTGGCGGCGGGTCGCCCCGGTGGCCGCCGCGGTCGTGGTGCTGGTGGAGATCGGGTTGTTCGTGCGGCCCTACGTGTCCACCGACCACTCCAACGCCGACCCGGGCGTGCGGAAGTTCGTGGCGAACGCGCAGCGGGCGCTGGGCCTGCCGGTGGACGGCACCCGGGGGTACGCGGAGAACAGCCTGCGGTGGGTGGCCTGGTACCTGGGCTGGGTCACGCTGGTGGCCGCCGGGATCGGCGCGGTGTACCTGACGTGGCGGGTGCTGCGCGGGCAGGACCGCCGCTGGCTGCCGGTGCTGTTGCCGTTGCTGTGCACCGCGGTGTTGACGCTGGTCCGGCCGGGTATCACGCCGGATCATCCGTGGGCGGACCGGCGGCTGGTGGTCGAGGTGCTGCCGTGTGTCGCGCTGCTGGCCACGTGGACCACGGCCGCGGTGGCGGCCCGGGTGCGCTCGCGCGGCTGGCGGGTCGGCGCGGTCACCGTGCTGGTCGCCGCCTTCGTGGTGCCGATGGCGGTGGCGTTGACGCCGGTGTCGGTGGAACGCACCGAGCAGGGTGAGCTCGCCGCGACCGGTCAGGTGTGTGGCACGCTGGGCGCGAACGACACGGTGTTGCTGGTCGACCAGCAGTGGATGCCGATCGTGCGGGCGCAGTGCGGCCTGCCGGTGGCCCAGTTGCTCCACCCGTCACCCGCCACGGTCGCGCGGGCGGCGGCGAGCGTCCGGGCGGCCGGTCGGACCCCGGTGATCGCCGGGTCGCAGACCGACAGCCCGACACCGCTGGGTCTGACCGCCTACGCGAGGATCACGCTCGACACGCGGGAGGATGCCCGCGAGCTGCTGCGACGCCCGGACTCGACACTCCCCCTGCGGTTGGTGTTCTGGGCGGCACGGCCATCATGACAGTCCCGCGCACACGGTAAGGAGTCGAGCGGATGCTGGTGGACCCGAGCAAACCGGTCACGTCGTCGGGTCTCGCGCCCGAGGCGGACGACCCGGATCGGCCGTACGTGACGATCGTGCTGCCCTGCTACAACGAGGAGGACCACGTCCGCCAGGAGATCGAGCGGATCGTGGCGGCGATGGACGCGTCCGGCTACACCTACGAGGTGCTGGCCGTCGACGACGCGTCCACCGACGGCACGCTGGACGTGCTGCGCGAGGCCGAAGTGGACTTCCCGAACGTGCGGACGCTGCCGTTCCGGCGCAACAGCGGTTCGGGCACGGTCCGCCGGGTGGGGTCGCAGATCGCCCGCGGTGACGTGGTGGTGTGGACCGACGCCGACATGAGTTACCCGAACGACCGAATTCCGGAGTTCGTGGCGATCCTGGACAAGGACCCGACGATCGACCAGGTGGTGGGCGCCCGCACCTCGGAGGAGGGCACCTACAAGTTCCTGCGGGTGCCGGCGAAATGGGTGATCCGCAAGATCGCCGAGTGGCTGACCGACCAGCGCATCCCGGACCTGAACTCGGGTCTGCGGGCGTTCCGCAAGGACGTGGCGCAGCCCTACCTGCGGCTGCTGCCGGCCGGGTTCTCCTGCGTCACCACGATCACGGTGGCGTTCCTGGCCAACCAGCACGACGTGCTGTACGTGCCGATCGACTACGCGAAGCGGGCCGGCACGTCGAAGTTCAAGTTCGTCCGGGACGCCTACCGGTACATCCTGCAGGTGCTGCGGATGGTGATGTACTTCAATCCGCTCAAGGCGTTGATGCCGCTGGCGTTGACGTTGCTGGGGATCGGTGTGGTGAAGGCGGTCTACGACATCGCGACGCACCCGGTGCGGGTGGCGACCAACACGATCCTGGTGTTCCTGACCGGTCTGATCATCGCGTCGATGGCGCTACTGGCGGACCTGATCGTCCGCTCCCGCAACGACTGACAGCCGTTCCACCAACGAATCCACCACCCGATCGGCGGAAAATCGCCGGCCGGCCAACTCGTGTGCCGCGGCCCGCAACCGGTCCAACTCGGCCCGGTCGGCCAGGCGGCGCAGCGCGCCGGCCAACGCGGCCGGGTCGCCCGGCGGCACCAGCACGCCGGCGGCACCCAGCGCGCGGCGCTGCGGCGGGGTGTCCGACGTGACGACGGCGCAGCCGGCGGCCGCGCCCTGGTAGACCTTGTTGGGCACCACGCGCAGCGCCTTCCCGCCGGTGCCGAAGATGCCCAGGCACACGTCGTGCTCGGCGACGACGGCCGGGAGCTGGTCGGCCGGCACCCAGTCCAGCCAGCGCACCCGGGAGTTGGCCCGCGCCGCCGCCCGGGTGGCGGTTTCGTCCTGGCCGGCACCGATCATGGTGATCTCGATCGGGTCGTCCGCCAGTTCGGCCAGGGCGGCACCGATCACCGGGGTGCCCTGCAGGGGCGTGTAGAGGCCGTAGAACACGACGCGCAGCGGGCCGGTGCCGGTGCCGGTGCCGGGCGGGTGGAACCAGGCGGCGGGCGCGCCGACCGGGACGACGACGGCTTTCGCCGGGTCGGGCAGCGTGGCCAGGTGCTCGTCGGTGTCCACCACGACGATGTGGGCGGCACCGAGGGCGGCACGGTCGATCATGGCCAGCAGGGCCTGGCGGGGGCCGCCGGCCAACCTGCGGTCGCGGGCGGTGTCGCTCGCGCCGACGAGGTGGTCGAGCACGATCGGGGTCCGGCGGAACAGCAGGCGGGCCAGGTGCACGTCGAAGTGGCCGAGGTAGCCGACCAGCACGACGTCCGGTTTCGGCAGTCGCCGGGCGGTCCGGGCGAGGGTCCACCAGCGGCGCAGCACGGTCGCCACGAACGCCGGGACGCGGGAGGGTTTGGCCAGCGTGTCGACCCTGGCGGCGGTGTCCAGGCCGAGCGGTGCGTTGCACTCGGCCACGTCCATGCCGCGCGCCCGCAGGCCCTCGGCGATGGTCGCGACCCTGGGGTGCATGGCGGTGTCGTAGGTGCCGAACAGGAGAACGCGCATGATGGCGGGCAGCCTAACGCGGCCGGTCGGCCGGGGTGGGCGGCCATTAGGCTTCGGTCATGTCCGATCTGCCCGTCGCGATCGAGGCGACCGGCACGTCGGCCGGTCAGGACCACGCCCCGACCGCCCGGTCGCACCGGCACGCCGTGGCCGTCGCGATGCTCGCCGTGCTGGCCGCGGTCGGGTACGGGGCGGTCGAGTTCTGGAAGTTCACCACGTTCCGGGCGACGTCCTACGATCTGGTGATCTTCGACCAGGCGGTCCGCGGCTACAGCCGGTTCCGGCTTCCGGTGTCCGTCGTGGACGGTGTACATCGCGGTTTCGGCACGCATTTCTCGGTTCTGGGTGACCATTTCTCGCCGATTCTGGCGGTGCTGGCCCCGCTGTACTGGATCCACGACGGGCCGGCGACGCTGCTGGTGGCCCAGGCGCTGCTGTTCGCGGCCGCGATCCCGCCGCTGTGGGTGTTCACCCGCCGGGAGCTGGGTCCGTTCGCCGCCTACTGCGTGGCCGTGGCCTACGCGGTGTCGTGGCCGGTGGCGCAGGCGGTGGCGTTCGACGTGCACGAGGTCGCGTTCGTGCCGGTGCTGACGGCGGTGCTGTTCGAGCGGTTCTCCGCCTACCGCCGGGACCGGGGCCGCTGGTGGCACCTGGTGCTGCCGGCGGTGGCGCTGCTGGGCGTCAAGGAGGACATGGGCCTGCTGGTGGCCGGGTTCGGCGTGGCGACGCTGATCCTGGCGTCGCGCTGGCGGACGCCGCGCCGCCGCCAGGCCCGCTGGTTGGGCGCCGGGTTCGCGGTCGGCGGGCTGGCGGCCGTGGCGGTGAGCACGGCGGTCCTGCTGCCGGCGATGGGCAGCACACCGCGGTTCTACTGGCGGTACGGCGCGTTCGGCCCGACGCTGCCCTCGGCGGCGTGGCACATGCTCACCCACCCGGCGGCGACCGCCGCGACGTTCACCCACCCGGACGTCAAGATCCACACCATCGTGCTGCTGGGGACGGTGGCGGCGTTCGCGTGCCTGCTGTCGCCGTTCGTGCTGCTGGTGCTGCCGCAGTTGGCGGAGCGGATGTTGTCCGACGCGCCGAACTGGTGGACCTCCGGGTTCCACTACGACGCGTTCCTGGTGATGGCGCTGCTGTGCGCCGGGGTGGACGGGGTGGCGCGGGTGCGTCGCTGGTCGGCCGGGCACGGCGGGTGGCGGGTGGCCGGCGAGCGGTTCGCCGCGGTGTGGGCGGTCGCGGTGCTGGTGATCGGCGTGTGGAACGTGCCGGGGTTCGGGTTCGACCCGCTGCTGCACCCGTCGTCGTGGCAGCGCGACGCGGCGATGCGCGCCGAGGCGGCCGCGGTGGCGCACGTGCCGTCCGGGGTGACGGTGGAGGCGGCCAACCCGTTGGGTCCGGCGTTGACCGGCCGGACCACGGTGGTGTTGTGGGATCAGGTGCCGCGGTGGGCGCCGTGGGTGGTGGCCGACACGACGACCCGGCGGTTCCCGTTCTGCGACGTCGCCCAGCAGCGGGCGCGGATCACGTTTCTCACCGGGCACGGCTACCGGATCGTGTTCGCCGACGACGGCTACCTGGTGCTGCACCACCCGGGTCCGCTGCCGCCGCTGGCCACCGAGCTGGCGCCGGGCTGCCCGTGACTACCGGCCGACCAGTGCCGTGACCTGGGCGGCGACTCCGGTCGGGTAGAACACGGTGCGTTGGCCGTTGGTCGCGGTGCGGCAGCCGGACATGTCGAACTGGACGTCGACGCGGTGGCCGTCGGCGAACCCGAACAGCACGAGATCGGCCTGGCCGAGATCGATGCCGCAGTTGTAGGCGACGCCGACCGGGAACGGCTTGGCGCGGTTGAGGTCGCGGGCCAGCGCGGCGGCCTGGGCGGCGCCCATGGTCGCGGACTTGACCAGGGCGTGCGGGTGGGGGTCGTTGAGGCCGGCGTACCGGCAGACGGTGGCCGTGTCCGGGACGCCGGACACGATGGTGGCGCGGGACGCCGCCGGGTAGACGACGTGGGCCACCGAGGCCGGGCAGGTGGCCGGGCGGGCCGGGGTCGCCGAAACGGTGCCCACGCCCAGTGCCGGCTGGGTCGCGGGCACCGCCCGGTGGGCGCAGCCGGCGACGAGCACCAGGAGGGACGCGGCCACTGCGGCCATGACCGCGGTTTTCGGGCTCATCGCTCACCACCTTCTCGCTGCGCTGTCCTGGGGACGGAACAACTCGGCCGGCGGGTTGCACCGCCATCCGATCCGGCGTGTGGCGGGGCACCAGCTGATACGGCCCCGGATACCACTGACCGGGGCCGGTAACCGGACATTTCCCGCCCCGGACGCCGCCGATACGGCCATTCGGCCGAGCCGCATACCCGGAACGTGATGACATCCGGTCCCGTTCGGTCGAAAACTCCGACACGCAACGGCACCCGTCACCCGATTGGCCGAATGGACGTTTTACACTTCACTAGGTGAGCCGCCCAGTGCCCTGGTGACGGCCTTCGGCCTCGGACAGAAAGACGCAAGGAATCACATGGCACAGAAAGTTCTCGTACAACTGGTGGACGACCTGGACGGCACGTCCAGCAGTGACATTTCGACGGTCACCTTCGGGTTGGACGGTGTGACCTACGAGATCGACCTCAACACCGACAACGCCAGCAACCTGCGCAATCACCTCCAGGAGTTCATCACGGCAGCCCGCCGGACCGGTGGTCGGGTGCGTCGTGGCGGTGCCCCGACGGGTGGCAGCGGCCGCAACCGCGAGCAGACCCAGGCCATCCGGGAATGGGCCAAGAAGAACGGCCACGACGTGTCCGACCGCGGCCGCATCCCGGCCGCCGTCATCGACGCATTCGAGGCCGCTCAGGCCGCGCCGGCCAAAGGTAGGAAGAGCAAGTAGTGACGTGACCGCGCTGTGACAGCGCGGTCGTGGGCGGCCGGAGAACGGTCGTTGATTGCCGCTTGGGGCCGCACCGCCGACACTCGACGGGGCGGCCCCGGCCTTATCTTAGGAACTTTCCAGGAACGGTTCGGTCACCGCGACTGCCACGAGGCGAAACCGGCCGGCGACCTCCCGTACTCCCCGATTCACTCGGCGCGACCGGCACCCGACGAAACCGGCTGGGGGCCCTGAGTTCCCGCCTCCCGAATCAGCCGGCCCGACCAGCACCCGGCAAAACCAGCCGGCGGCACCCGAGCACCCACCCCCCGAAACGGCCGGCCCGACCAGCACCCGGCAAAACCAGCCGGCAGCGCCAGAGCACCCACCCCCCGAAACGGTCGTCGGCGCGGCCACGCTCGCAGCGAAACCGGCTGGATGCTGCGAGTCCGCGGCCCCGATTCAGTCGCGCACGACCAGCGCGCGCAGCGCGCCGCGGAACTGTTCGGCGGCCCGCTGGGACAGCGGCGCCAGGAAGTCCCGTTCCACCTCGTCCGTGGTCTTCCTGCCCCGCTGCAGCGCGATGCGGCCGGCCGCCGTCAGTTCGACGACGTTGCGGCGCCGGTCGTGCGCGTCCGGGGTGCGCGCCACCAGACCCTTGTGCTCCAGCACGTCCAGCAGCGCCACCATCGTGGTGCGGTCGACGCCCAGCCGGGCCGCGGCCTCCTGCTGGGACGCGGGCTCGCCGGTGGCCAGCACGATCAGCACGGCCAGTTCACGGCCGTCGATGCCGTGGTGCGCCAGTGCCGTGTTGCTCCTGGCCCGGAGCTCTTCCTGGGCGTGCTTGAGCAGGTAGCCGAGACGGCTGGTCAACTCCGAACTCACCCCGGGAACTTTACCCGCTCGCTGACCGTCAGTCAGACTGACAATCATCAGAGCTGACTGATTGGATGGCTGATGATCCTCATCACGGGCGGACTCGGTTTCGTCGGGACACACACCACCCGGGCGTTCCTCGACCGGGGCGAGTCCTGCGTGCTGGTCCAGCGCAGCACCACGACGCTGCCCGACACGCTGGCCGGCGCGCCGGGCAAGGCGGTCGTCGAGCAGGTGGACATCACCGACCGGGTCGCGTTCCTGGACATCGGCCGGCGCCATCCGGTCACCGGCATCGTGCACCTGGCCGGCGCGTTCGGCGGGACCGATCCGATCGAGGACGCCCGCCGGGAGACGGGCGGCCTGCTCACCGTCCTGGAGGCCGCCCGCGACTGGGGCGTGCCCAGGGTCACGATCGCCAGCACCATCGGGGTGTACGGCGGGGCGCCGGGCACCAGTCCGTTCCATGAGGACGTGCCGCTGCCGCTGGCCGCCGGGCCGCTGATCCCGGCCGTGAAGAAGATCGACGAGCTGCTCGCCGATCTGGTCGGCGGCGCGCTGGGCGTCACGGTGGTGCACTGCCGGATCGGCGCGGTGTGGGGTCCGGGCGCCCGGCCCTCGTCGCGGTTCCTGGCCGCACCGGAACTGGTGCACGCCGCCGTCCGAGGCATCCCGATCGACTCGCCGCACCACGCCGAGGACGGCATCGACCTGTGCTACGCGCCGGACTGCGGCACCGCGCTCGCCCTGCTCCAGTTGGCCGGTGGTGTGCGTCACACCGTCTACAACGTCGCGTCCGGCCGGCCCACCACCAACGGCGAGATCGCCGACGCGATCCGGCGGGTCGTGCCGGACGCCCGGATCGGCCTGGCCCCGGGCAGTCAGCACGGCTCGACCTGGCTGGACGTCACCCGGCTGCGCGAGGACACCGGCTTCACCCCGGCCCGGGACACCGACGACGCCGTCGCCGACTACGTCGCCTGGCTGCGCGCCGGCCACGAACGCTAGGTCGACTAGGGTCCGACACGTCGACACTTCGCAACGTGAAACGAAGGACGGGACCACGTGAAGTACGTGAAGCTGGGCTCGACAGGACTGGACGTGTCGCGGATCTGCCTGGGCTGCATGAGTTTCGGCGCTCCGGACCGGGGCAGCCACCCGTGGAGCCTGGACGAGGAGACCAGCAGGCCGTTCATCCGCCGGGCCGTCGAGGCCGGGATCAACTTCTTCGACACGGCCAACACCTACAGCAACGGCAGCAGCGAGGAGATCGTCGGCCGGGCGCTGGCCGAGTACGCCAACCGGGACGAGATCGTCCTGGCCACCAAGGTGTACATGACGATGCGGCCCGGCCCCAACGGGGGCGGCCTGTCCCGCAAGGCGATCATGGCCGAGATCGACAACAGCCTGCGCCGGCTGGGCACCGACTACGTCGACCTCTACCAGATCCACCGCTGGGACTACGGCACGCCCGTCGAGGAGACCCTGGAGGCGCTGCACGACGTGGTGAAGGCCGGCAAGGCCCGCTACATCGGCGCGTCCTCGATGCACGCCTGGCAGTTCGCCAAGGCGCTGTACCTGTCCGACCAGAACGGCTGGACCCGGTTCGCCACCATGCAGAACCACTACAACCTGCTCTACCGCGAGGAGGAGCGGGAGATGTTGCCGCTGTGCGGCGACCAGGGCATCGGGGTCATCCCGTGGAGCCCGCTGGCCCGGGGCAAGCTCACCCGCGAGTGGGACGACACCAGCACCCGCAGCGAGACCGACGAGTTCGGCAAGCGGCTCTACCAGGACACCGACCGGGCGATCGTGGAACGGGTCGCGGCGATCGCGAACGAGCGCGCGGTGCCCAGGGCGCAGGTGGCGTTGGCGTGGCTGCTGCGCAACCCGCTGGTCACCGCCCCGATCGTCGGCACCACGAAGCCGCACCACCTCGACGACGCCGTGGCGGCGCTGGAGATCGGCCTGTCCGACGACGAGGTGACCCAGTTGGAGGCGGCGTACGAGCCGCACCGCGTCGTCGGCTTCGTGTGACGTCCACAGTGGACTAAACCAGGTTGGCGAGGATGTCGGCGACGGTCTGGTCGGGAGTCTGGTCGGAGTTGTCCAGCCACCGGCCCAGCCGCGGAGTCTCGTCGCGCAGTATCGCGTCCAGCTGCGCGACCGACCAGCCGTTGCCGTAACCGGTCTTCGCCCGCGCCGCCTCCCGGCGTGCCACCACGTCCGGGCGGGGCGCCAGCACCACCACCGACAGCGGCCGCGCCGTGATCAGGTCCACCATCGCCGGCAGTGCCGGTCCGATGACCACGTCCTGCACGACGACGGTGAACCCGGCCGCGCAGTAGGCGTCCGCCGTCGCGGCCGTCAGCCGGTGACGCAGCCGCAACTGGCGCAACGCCTCCGCCGACGGCGGCGACGCCATGTCGGCCCGCCCCCGCACCACCATCCGCCGGAACCCGTCCCCGCGCACGTGCACCGACCGCGGCAACCGCTCCGCCAGCGCCTGCGCCACGGTCGACTTCCCCGACGCCGAGATCCCGGTCAGCAGGATCACCCGAGGGCCGGGATCGGTCACAGCGTGGCCAGACCCTCGACGCCGATCCCGCCGATCACCAGCCGCTCCTTGCGGTTGCCCAGCAGCAACCGGGTCCACTCGACCAGGCCGCCGTCACCGATCTCCCGCCGAGTCCCGTCCCGCACCGCGAACACCTTGTAACACAACCCGTCGTAGTAGCCGTGCGCCGCGGCCCGCTCCGGGTCGTCCACCACCGTCGCCCCGCCCAGCCCGGCCACCGCGGCCCGCACCGCGTCGGCCACCGGCGCCAACCCGGGACGCACCAGGCTCAACCGCAACTCCGCGCCCCCACCACCCAGCTCCAGCACCGCCCGCACCAGATACCGCACGTGCTCCACGACGTGCGCCAGTTCGAACGCCAGATCCCCGGTGTCCCGACCGGCGGACACCACTCCCACCAGACCGAAATGCGCGAACCGCCCGGCCGACGCCTCCTGCTGCGCCCGCACCAGCCGCTGCACCGCGGCCAACCGCACCGCCCCCGCCGACCGGGGATCGGCCGCCAGCAGCCCGGCACGCCGATCGGCGGCCACCAACGCCAACCCGTTCGTCGCGTCCGCGGCCACCTCGGTGCCGCGCACCGTCGCCACGACCTTGTTCTGGTGCACCGTCCCCAGCACCGAATGCGTGCCCAACGGCACCACCGGCGCCAGCGTCACCGGCTCGAACCCGCCCGGCAGCAACGACAACAGCCGATCCTCGGTGCGCCGCAACAACTCGAACGGCACCGACGCGGGCGCGGTGAACCGGTCGGCACGGTGCCGGCGCAACACGTCAGCCGGCGAGAGCCGGTCCGCGCGCAGCCGCATCACCCGCAGCAGCAACGTGGTCAGGTCAGCACCCGACAGCGCGACCAACCGGTCCACGACGCCGTCGCCACCCGCCGCACGCACCACCCGATCCGTCGCCGTCGGTGTCTCCATCGCCCCTGCCTACCATCGGGCAACCCCGAACGGCGACCGACTTTGTCCGCCGGCCAGGCCGTAGACTCGGTCCGGTGCGCAGCGACCGGCGGCCCTGGACCAGGACACGGGTGGCACTGGCCGTGGCGGTGCTGGTGGTGCTGTTCGGCGCCGTCGCCGACCTGATCGTCCCGCGCCCCGCGCCCGCCCCACCGAAACCCGGCCCGCCGCACGGACCGCTCACCATCGTGTCGCTCGGCGACAGCACCCTGTCCGGTGAGGGCACCGGCGACTACACCACGGCCACCAACGGCCAGGGCGGCGACTGGTGCCACCGCTCCCCCAACGCCGAGATCGAGCACACCCAGGTCGCCGGCGTCGTGCGCACGATCAACCTGGCCTGCTCCGGCGCCAGCACCGCCCAGGTCGGCCCGGGCGACGCCCGCCAGTACGGCGAACCGTCGCAGACCGAACAGCTCGCCGCACTGGCCAGGCACGACCGGGTGATGGCCGTCGTCGTCGCGGTCGGCGCCAACGACGACCCCCACTTCGCCCAACTGCTCAACTCCTGCGTCGAGGCCTGGGCCAAGCGGGGCAGCTGCAGCGCCGGCTTCGAACCGCAGTGGCAGCACCGGATCAACGCCATGGTGCCCAAGGTGACCAAGCTGCTGGGCGAGATCCGCGCCGCCATGGCCGCTGTCCACTACGCACCGGGCACCTACCAACTCGTGCTCCAGTCCTACGCCGCACCCGTCGGCCCCAACGCGGTGGGCGACCTGCTCAGCCTGGCCGGGTGCCCGTTCCGGCCGGTCGACCTGAACTGGGTCCGCAACACCGCCATCCACGCACTCGACGACGGGTTGCGCGAAGCCGCCGACAAGGCCAAGGCCCGGTACCTCGACCTCGCCGACGCCGGCCTGGGCCACGAGGCGTGCTCCGGCGGCCGCAACCCCCGCAACGAGTGGTTCACCCGGCTCACCGTCGCCTGGCAGGACATCACCAACCGGCAGCGGGTCGGCCACGCCCTGCAGGCGTCGTTCCACCCCAACGCGCGCGGTGCCGCCGCCTTCGCCGACTGCCTGGGCCAGTTCCTCGCCACCACCGACCGCGCCGCCGCCTGCCTGGCCGGACCGGGCGGCGAACTGCACCCGGCGGCCATCGTCACCGCGACCGGCTGACCCGCTACTCCCCCGACGCCACCGCGTCCCGGACCAGGCGCCCCTGACCGCCGGTGATCTCCGCCGCCCCCAGCACGTTCATGTAGTCCCGGAAGCCGACCACCTCACCGTCGCGCACGGTCACCACCGACACGCCCGACCGGAACCGGAACGACTTCCCGGTGGCCAGCGTGGTGCCCAGAACGTCCGACTCGGTGATCACCACGTTCGGATCGGACGTCTCGTGCACCGTCGACACGATGTCGTCGATGGCCAGCAGCGCCTTGATGTCGCGCCGCGAGTCCACCACGTGCCGCCGGATCGTCTCCCGGCCCTGGTACACCGCCGGCATCCCCGGCACGCCGAACGGATACTCGAACACCCCGTCCTCGGCGAACAGGTCGGCGAAGCCCGACATGTCGGCCGCCACGAGCCGCTGCCGGATCAACTCCACGATCTCCACCGCCGTACGCGCCATGATCACTCCCGTGTACGAATTAACGGGGCGATCGCCCCGCTTCACTATACGGAGATAGCGCCCCGCTTGTCACGCTTCGGCCGCCACCGAACCGCCACCGACCTACCCTGAACCCGTGGAGACCACCCAGCTCGCCGAGGTCGCCGCCGTCCTCGCCGACCCCAGCCGCGCCACCATGTGCCTGGCCATGCTCGACGGACGCGCCTGGACCGTCGGCGAACTCGCCACCACCGCCGGCATCGCCCCCTCCACCGCCACCGAACACGTCCGCCGACTCACCGGCGCCGGCTTCGTCACCACCCTCCGCCAGGGCCGCCACCACTACGTCCGCATCGCCGACCCACGCGTCGCCGAACTCGTCGAACGCCTCTCCGAACACGCCAACCAGCAACCACCCCGCGGCCTGCGCTCCACCCTCCGCGCCCGCCGACTCGCCCGCGCCCGCACCTGCTACGACCACCTCGCCGGCCGCCTCGGCGTCGCACTACGCGACGGCATGCTCCGCACCGGCCTCATCGACCGCACCGACGGCCTCGTCCTCACCCCCGCCGGCCGCCACACCCTCACCGAACTCGGCGTCACCCTCCCCACCGGCCACCGCCGCCCGGCACTCAAGGAATGCCTCGACTGGACCGAACGCCGCGAACACCTCTCCGGCACCGTCCCCACCGCACTACTCACCCGAGCCGTCGACGCCGGCTGGGTCCACCGCGACCACGACCGCGCCATCCACATCCACCCCGACGCCGAACAACCCCTGTCCCGCCTCGGCGTCACCATCGCCGACCTCGACACCGACAACAACTGACGACCGGGCGTTGTCGGATCCGGGCCGCCCCGTTCGTAGCCAAGGTGAAGGCCGCCCACGAGGGCGCGGTCACGACCACAGGAGATGCGACCGATGCCGCACCCACAGGCCAAGGTCCACCGCATGTACGAGCTCATCGAGCCGATCGCCACCATCACCTACTCCCAGGTGCCCACCGACGCGTTCCTCGCCCTGGGCATGCGCAACTACTGGGACGGCTACTTCGCCGGCCGCGCCGCGCCGCTCGGGCAGGCACCGGCCGAGGTGGTGCACGCGGTCTTCTACAACTTCGCCGACGGCGAGGTCGCCCGCCACATCCCCTGGGTCTGGGGCAACACCACCCCGGACGAGGCGATCGCCGTACGCGAACAGGGCAGCGCCACCGCGCTGCGGCAGACGATCGGACAACTCGCCGACACTCCCGCCCTGGCACGGGTCGCCGACCTGGCCACCCGAGCAGCGCTCAGCGCGCCCACCGAGGGCCGAGCGCTCTACGCCGGGCTCCGGGCGCTGGACGTGCCCGACGAGCCGGTGGCCAGGCTCTGGCACGCGGCCACGCTGCTGCGCGAGCACCGCGGCGACGGCCACAACGCCGCCCTCGTCGCGCACGGCATCAGGGGCACCGAGGCCCACGTCCTCATGGCGCTCGCCCTCGGCATGCCGGCGGAGAAATTCGGCCGCATCCACCACCTGCCCACCACACAGCTGGCCGCTGTCGTCGACGGGCTACGCGACCGCGGCCTAGTACTACAGGGCCAAAGCTTGGAGCTTGAGTCGACGTCGGAAGTGATGATGGCGGGCGTCGGCCTGGTGCCGGCGGCGGAAGCAGGACCAGCGCAACGCGTGCTGGATGGCTTGCGCTGCCTGGCCAATGACGTTG
>DASUGU010000157.1:0-36889 GCA_036273855.1 Pseudonocardiaceae bacterium | reverse complement strand
CCTCGGGGATCGCGCGGGCCCGGTCGCGGACGTCACCGTTGCCGTTCCCGTTGACGCGGACCGCGGGCATCGGTTCGGTGACGGCGTCCGCTGGGCTCGCGGGCGCACCGTCACGCCCTCGGCCTCGTTGCACCGCCACGCTGGATCTCCTCCGCAGCCCACGGCGGGCAGGTGCCGCCGTCACCGTGTCCGCCGCCCCGGTCCACGCGCCATCGCAGGATCGCGTTATCCGATGCCTGCTCTGGTGCGCCGACGGCGTGACGTCACCACGGTATCGATTTGTGAACGCAGGCACAAAGTCGCCGGTCGGCCCCCCTCACTTGACGTTGAAGCTGACCGAGGGGTAGCCGGAGGCGCCGTTGGGGACGGGGTCGGCGACCTGTGCGGTCTGCGTGAAGCCGGTGTCGTCGGTGGCCCTGCTCTGCACCGTGTGGGAGCCGGGCCGCAGGTTCACGAACACCCGCCACATCCGCCAGGCGTTCTTCGTCACCTCGGCGGAGAGCTGGGCTGGCACCCACGGTCCGTCGTCCACCCGCACCTCGACCTTGTCGATGCCCTTGGTCTGCGCCCACGCGATGCCGGCGATCACCACGCTGCCCGCCTTGACCGTGGCGAACGAGCCGGGCACGTCGATCCGCGACTCGGTCTTCACCGGCGCCTGCTGCGAGTAGCCGCGCGGCACCCAGTAGCCCTGGGCGGCGCCGAAGGTGGTCAGCTCCATGTCCACGACCCATTTGGTGGCCGACACGTAGCCGTACAGGCCGGGCACCACCATGCGGGCCGGGAAGCCGTGCTCCACCGGCAGCGGCTGGCCGTTCATGCCGGTGGCCAGCATGGCGCCCCGGTCGTCCATCAGGGTGTCCACCGGCGTGCCCGCCGTGTAGCCGTCCACGCTGGTGGACAGCAGCTGGTCGGCGTCCGGGTGCACGCCGACCCTGGCCAGCAGGTCGCGCAGCAGCACGCCCTCGAAGCGCGCGGTGGAGATGTACGGGCCGCCGACCGGGTTGGACACGCAGCACAGCGTGATGATCTGCTCGGTCAGGTTGTGCCGGCGGATGTCGTCGTAGTGCAGGGTGAGCTCGCGGTCGACCATGCCGTGGATGCGCAGCGACCAGTCCTCGGCGCGCAGTTGGGGCACGGTGAGCGCGGTGTCCACCCGGTAGAAGTCGGCGGCGTCGGTGATGAACGACGGGGTGCCGTTGCGGGCGAAGTCGGCGCCCGGTGGCACGGTCGTCGGCCGGACCGGCACCAGCCTGCCGATCGCCTCGCGGGAGCCCTCCACGTCGTGGTCGCTGGTCAGGACCTCGCCGAACAGGCCGGCGGCGCCCGCGCCGACCGCGACGCCCATCGTGCTGATCAGGAACTTGCGCCGGGTCTCGCCCGCCGGGTCCCCGTAGACCGGATGCCGGTTCCCACTGTGTTCCTTGGCGGCGAAGTCGCGCATGGCGATCCACTCGCCGGCCAGCCGGTGCAGCAGGCGGAACACCAGCGCGCCGGCCACCAGGCTGACCACCGGGGCGAGCACGCCGAGCTGGCCGAGATCGCTGCGGCCCAGCACGGCGGCGGTGGCGGCCACGCCGAGCACGACGGCGAACAGGGTGCCGGGCAGCGGGGAGCGCCGGGACAGCACGCCGGCCAGGGCGCCGAGCAGGAGCAGGACGACGCCCATGGTGGACAGCAGCACCAGCTTGTCGTTGGTGCCGAAGTTGGACACGGCGAAGTTCTTCAGCCAGGCGGGCGTCATGTTGACCACGGCGTCGCCCACGGCCAGGTACGGCGACGCCTGGGTGCCGACGAAGCCGGCCACCAGCTGCCCGGAGGCGACCGCCGAGCCGACACCGACGATCCCGATCAGCGCGCCGACGTGCCACGGCAGTCTCGGGGCCGCGCCGGCCGGACTGTCGACCTGGGTACTCACATCAGACATACGACGCCACCGCGTGTGTGGGATGTGTCGGTTCGCTCACCACGGCACGCATCCGTAAGACACCCGTAATGATCACCCGATCGCGTCACTGCCTGGCCAAGGCCCTGCGGAACCGGGCCTCCTCGACCTCGGCGTAGCCGTGTTGGGCGCCGTCGATGAGGATGACCGGCACCATGTCGCCGTACTCGGCCCGCAGGTCGACGTCGCCGTCCACGTCCACGGTCGACCACGGCACGGACAGTTCGTCGCAGATCCGGGCGACCTCGGCCTCGGCCCGCTCGCACAGGTGGCACCCGACCCTGGTCACCACCGTCACCTGATGGTTCACGTCACGAACCTAGCCGCAGCATGGCCCGGGCCAACTTGCCGGTTGCCGAGTGCGGCAGCGAGTCGACGAACTCCACCGACGTGGGCACCTTGAATCGGGCCAGCAGCAACTCGCAGTGCGCTATCACCTGCCGCTCGGTCAGGTCGGCGCCCGGCTGCCGGATCACCACGGCCTTCACCGTCTCGCCGGTGCGCTCGTCCGGCACGCCGACCGCGGCCGCCTCCACCACGCCGGCCAGCCGGCCGATGACGTGCTCCACCTCGTGCGGGTAGACGTTGAAGCCGTTGACGATGATCAGGTCGTTGGCCCGGTCCACCAGGTGCAGGTCGCCGTCGGCGTCCAGGTAGCCGATGTCGCCGGTGCGGAACCAGCCCTCGGCGTTCGGGCCGTGCTCGCCGTCCGGCCAGTAGCCGCTGAACAGGTTGGGGCCCGACACTGCGACCAGGCCGGTGCCCCCGGTCTCGTCGTCCAGTTCGTCGTCCGGGTCGGGGCCGGGCAGCGGGTCGCCGTCGCTGTCCACCAGGCAGAGTTCGACGCCGGGCAGCGGGCGGCCCACCGAGCCGGGCTTGGCGTTGCCGGAGACCAGCGTCGAGGTGAGCACCGGCGCGGTCTCGGTCAGGCCGTAGCCCTCGTAGATCGGCAGGCCGGTGACCCGCTGGATGCCGGCCAGCACGGCAGCCGGCAGCGGCGCGGCGCCCGAGGTGAACAGCCGCACGGTGCCCAGGGCCTCGGTCAGCCGGTCGTCCGGCACGGTGAGCAGGGCCGAGTACATCGGCGGCACGCCGACCAGCGTGGTCACCTGGTGGGCGCGGATGGCGCCGAGCGCGTCGTCCACGGTGAACCTGGGCAGCAGCACCACCGCCGCGCCGGCCGCGGCCACCTGGAACAGGCCGGGCCCCAGGCCGTACGCGTGGGACAGCGGCAGCGACAGCAGCATGCGGTCGGTGGCGGTGACCGGTGGCGGCGTCAGCGCGGCGCACTGGGCCACGTTGGCCAGCAAGGCCCGGTGTGACAGCAGGACGCCGCGCTGCCGGCCGGACGTGCCCGACGTGTAGCAGAGCACGGCCAGGTCCTCGCCGCCGGCGATCGGCGCGATTGGTGTCCCGTTCGTCCTGTCACCAGTACCGTCCCCGGACAGCATGGTGGTGACCTCGACGCCGGGCACCGGGTCGCCGACGACCACGCTGGCCTGGCAGTCGGCGAGCAGATCCACGACACCGGCCGGCGGCAGGTCGGTGCTCAGCGGCACCAGCACGCCACCGGCCCGCAGCACGCCGAACACGGTCAGGCAGTACGGGATGCCGGTGGGCAGGCGGACCGCGACCCGGTCGCCGGGGTGCATGCCGGCCTCGGCCAGCCGTTGGGCCCGCTGGTTCACCTCCGTGTCCACCTCGGCCCACGTGAGGGTGACGCCGGTGGTGCCGTCGATCAGCGCCGGCCGGTCGCCCGCGGCCTGGGCGGCGTCCGTGACCAGGTCGGCCACGTTCCTGGTGAGATCGGTGCCCGGCAGCTCAGTCATCCCTCTTTTGGGTGATACGCCGGTCATCGTCGTCCTCCGAAAGGCAGTGGTGGGACACAGTTCACCGCAGTCCACGCAGTGTGTCAGGTATCACTCACGTCATGTGTTCGGGTGGTTGACGTTCCACCGAGTGAGCGGTCGGAAACTACTCACGGGTAGGGCCAGCACGTATGCTGTGGCAGCCGCTCGCCGGTCGAGCCACCGGCCGGCGGGACACAAGGAGTCTGATGACGAGATCGACCAGCACCAGCCGAACCGGCCTACGCGGCCGGACGCTGGGGCGGGTCGGGCTCAGGGCGGTCGACGGCGACACACAGCGACCGGGAAGTATCACCGGAGGCGGGTCCGGCGACGCGAACGGGGACACTGTGGCCAGCGACAGACGCGGTGACGCCCCCGCCGCTGTCGGCACGCCGCCCCGGCAGGTCGCCGACGACGGCCACCCGGCCACCTGGTCACTGGTCGAGGCCGCCCAGCACGGCGACGCCGAGGCGTTCGGCAGGCTCTACGACCAGTACGTCGACTCCGTGTTCCGGTACGTCCTGTTCCGGGTCGGCGACCGGACGCTGGCCGAGGACGTGACCAGCGAGACGTTCCTGCGCGCGTTCCGCAAGATCGAGTCACTGAGCTACCAGGGCCGCGACGTCGGCGCCTGGTTCGTCACCATCGCCCGCAACATCGTGCTGGACCACGTGAAGTCCAGCCGGTTCCGGCTGGAGGTGGCGACCGCCGACCCGGACGAGGGCAACGACACCCAGGCCGGGCCGGAGAGCCAGGTGCTCACCCAGTTCACCCACACCGAGCTGCTGCGCTGCGTGCGCGAGCTCGGCGACGACCAGCGGGAGTGCATCGTGCTCCGGTTCCTGCAGGGCCTGTCGGTCGCCGAGACGGCGGCGATCATGGGCCGCAACGAGGGCGCCATCAAGGCGCTGCAGCACCGGGCCGTGCGGCGGCTCGCCCAACTGCTCCCGGCCGAGTTGCGCTGACCGATGGATGACTTGGGTGCCCTCCCGAGTGACCGTTGGTCACGTGGTGCAAGGTCTCGTCCCGTGTGGCCGTATCTCCGGGTGAATCCAGTCGTTGCCCTGACGACACAGGCTGACGGAGCGGGACGGTGAGTTCAGGCAGAGCGCCCTGGTGGCGACAGCGGCAGCGCGAGCGATTCGCCCGCGCCGCTGACTCGTTGCCCGAAGCCGACCAGGCCCCCGACCCCAAGCTCGCCGGCGAACTGGCCGTCGTGCTGATGCTGCGGCGCGCCGGCGAGGACACCCGGCCGGACGACGCGGCCCGCGATCGCATGCGTGCCAAGGTGTTCGGCCAACTGGCCGCCGAGTCCACCGCGCCCGTCGACCCCACCGTCCGCCGGCCGTCCCCGGTGCCCAGAACTGCCTCCAAAAGTGCCCCGGCGCGGCCGCCGAAACCGGCCGGGTCGACCCGGCCGGGCCGGGTGACCGGTACCCGGGGCCGGTTGGCCATCGCGATGGGTGCCGTGTTCTGCCTCGTGCTCGCCCTGTCCGGGATGACGCTGCTACTGGCCAGGCACGCCCTGCCCGGCGACGCCCTGTACGGCGTGCGGCGCACGGTCGAGTCGGCATCGCTGGGCCTGACCAGCGGTGACGACGGCAAGGGCCGCAAGTACCTGGAGTTCGCCGCCGACCGCATCGGCGACATCGAGTCCCTGGCCGCCCAGCACCCGGATCCGGCGGACAGCCCGGTCGGCGACTACCTGACCGCGTTCGCCGACTTCGACTCCGAAGCCAGGGCCGGCACCGCCGATCTCACCGGCTACGCCACCAACCACGGCGACGGCGTGCTGAACACCCTCGTCGCCTTCGCCTACCAGCAGGATCAGCGGATCGAGCAGGTCGAACCGGCACTCCCGGCCTCGGTGCGCACCCAGGTCGTGGCCAGTGAGCGACTGCTGGCCAGGATCGTGCAGCGAGCCAACGGCATCGCCGCCCGCAACGACTGCTTCACCATCACCTCGGGCGCCACCGACGACCTGGGTGTGCTGCCCGCCACCGGCCCGTGCGACCGGCCGCCCAGCGGCTCACCCGCGTTCGGCGGTGCCGCGGCCACCCGGTCGACCGAACCGAACGGCGGCCAGGGCACGGCCACCGGCACCGTCGGCGGCTCCGGTTCGGGCAGCGGCGGGCAGGCACCCGTCGCACCCCAGGACACCACCGACTTCGGCACGCCCACCGTCGTGCCGACGCCCGAGGACACCCCACCACCGCTGCTGCCGACGACCGCGAATCCACCCGGCACCCTGCGCGTCCCGCTGCCGCTGCCCGGCCCCGGCCTGAGCATCCCGCCGCTGCTGCCCGGCCTGCCCGGGGTCGGAATCGGACAGTAACCGGGTCGTCACCAGTGTCGACCCGTCCACGCGACGCGGAGCCTCTAGGCTGGACGGGTCCTTCAGCGAACTACCAGGAGGCGCCGAGGTGCCCCGACGGGAGAACGGCACGCGCAGCGGCGGGTTGGCCGGCACCGAGCGTGATCACCTCGCCGTACTGGCCGGCCAGGCATCGGCCGAGGCCGCGGTGGCGTCGGCCGGCATCGTCACTCCGCTCTCGCTCGCCGTCCCCACCGACCTGACGGCCGCCGCGTTCTTCGACGTCGACAACACGATGATGGTCGGCGCGTCGATCTTCCACTTCGCCAGGGGACTGGCCGCCCGCAAGTACTTCAGCACCGCGGACCTGGCCGGCTTCGCCTGGCAGCAGGTCAAGTTCCGGATCGCCGGCCGGGAGACGCAGGACGGCATCGCCACCAGCCGGGAGCAGGCGCTGTCCTTCGTGGCCGGTCGCAGTGTCGGCGAGCTGATCACCCTGGGCGAGGAGATCTACGACGACCTGATGGCGGACAAGATCTGGTCCGGCACCCGAGCCCTGGCACAGATGCACATCGACGCCGGGCAACGGGTGTGGCTGGTCACCGCGACCCCGGTGGAACTGGCCCAGATCATCGCCCGGCGGCTCGGGCTGACCGGTGCGCTGGGCACGGTCGCGGAGAGTGTGGACGGTGTCTACACCGGCCGGCTGGTCGGCGAGATGCTGCACGGCAAGGCGAAGGCGCACGCGGTCCGCGCGCTGGCCGCCCGGGAGGGTCTGGACCTGCGTCGCTGCACGGCCTATTCGGACTCGGCCAACGACGTGCCGATGCTGTCGGTCGTGGGCACGGCCGTCGCGGTCAACCCGGACCAGGGCCTGCGGGACACCGCCCGCAAGCGCGGCTGGGAGATCCGCGACTTCCGCACCGGCCGGAAGGCGGCCCGGATCGGCGTGCCGTCGGTACTGGGCGCGGGAGCGCTGGCCGGCGCGGTGGCCGCGGGCCTGGCCTACCGTCGCCGGGACCGGTGAGCCAGGCCCGGAATCCTCAGCCCTGCGGGGTGAACTGACCCGACGGCGGCTGCCCGAACTGCTGCTGGCCCTGCGCGGGCGCGCCCTGCTGCGGATGCTGCTGGCCGCCTTCGGGCGCCAGCCACACCGCGGTGCCGTAGGCCGCGATCTCCGATGCGGTGCCGCCGATCTCGTTGCAGTCGAACCGCATCGCGATGATCGCGTTGGCGCCCCTGGCGATGCCCTCCTGGCACAACCGCTGCAACGCCTCCTGGCGCGAGTCGTACAGCAGCTTGCTCAGGCCCTTGAGCTCCCCGCCGGCGAGCGCCTTGAAGCCGGCACCCATGTTGGACAAGGCGTTCCTGCTGCGGACGGTGAGACCGAAGACCTCGCCCATCACGCGCACCACCCGGTAGCCGGGCACGTCGTTCATGGTCGACAGGAGGATCGGGAACTGCTGCGGCATCGGTTGACCCATGCGCCGGAGCGTACCGATTGCCGGTGCCCCGGCAGGCCGACTCAGCCGAGAAACACGTTCCGGCGACCGGAAAGCAGTCGATAGAGCGTCTGCTGGATGTGCTCCCGGACCTGGTCGGTGATGTTGAACACCAGCATCGGGTCGTCCTGGGCGCCCTCGCCGAACACGTCCGTCCGGATCGGCTCGCCGAACTCGATGTACCACTTGGACGGCAGCGGCACCGCGCCGAGCGGACCGAACAGCGGGAACAGTGGCGTCACCGGGAAGTACGGGAAGCCGAACAGGCGGGCCAACGGCTTGAGGTCGGCGATCTTCGGGTAGATCTCCTCCGCACCGACGATGGCACACGGGATGATCGGCGTCCCGGTGCGCAGCGCGGCCGACACGAAGCCGCCCCGGCCGAAGCGCTGCAGCTTGTACCGGTCCCGGAACGGCTTGCCGATCCCCTTGAAACCCTCCGGCCACACGCCGACCAGGTGGCCGTCGCGCAGCAGCCGTTCCGCGTCCGCGTTGCACGCCAGGGTCTGGCCGGTCTTGCGGGCCAGCGAGCCCAGCACGGGCGTGCGGAACACCAGATCGGCGCCCAGCATCCGCAGGTAGCGGCCGCCGGGGTGGTTGTCGCGCACCGCGACCGCGGTCATCATCGCGTCCAGTGGCAGTGTGCCGGAGTGGTTGGCGACGATCAGCGCGCCGTCCGCCAGCGGCAGGTGGTGCGCGCCGATCACGTCGACGCGGAACCACTTCTGGTAGAGCTGGCGCAGCGGCGGGATGATCACGTTGTCGGTGAGCTCCGCGTCGAAGCCGAACTCGTCGATCTCGTAGTCGCCGGTGACCCGGCGCCGGGCGAAGGCGACCAGATCGGCCAGCCGGTCCACCACGTCCTTCGGCTGCTCCGGGACCGGAGCCGGCGGATCGGCGGGCGGCTGGGTGGGTGTCCGGGACTCGGCCAGCGCGGACCGCCGCGCGGCCCCGGTCGCCCGGTCGCCGGTGCTCCTGGTCTTGCCGTGCAGGGGGATCACGCGCGCCTGTGCCACGGCCGCCGTCCTTTCGCCTCGAAGTGTCCGGTCACCCGCAAGGGTGGCATCGGAGTGCTGTCACCGCAGTGTCGTCACCGCAGGGTCCTGGCCGCCGCCACCACGCCGTGTTCCACGGCGGCGAGCCGGTCCGGGTCCAGGATGGGGTTGGGGCGCAGGCCCCTGCCGTGCACGTAGTCGTCGAACGCCTGGCGGGTGGTCCACCTCGGCGTGAACCCGAAGACCCGCTTGAGCCGGGTGGTGTCCACCACGCGCCCGAAGTTCAGGTACCGCACCTGTTCCGGCCCGAAGTCCAGCAGCCGGGTGCCGCGGAACAGGCCGGTGATGGGCCCGACGATCGGACCGGGCACCGGTACCGGGATCCGGCCCGCCCTGCGGATCGCCTGGGTCAGCAGCAGCACCCCGTCGCCGCCGACGTTGAACACGCCGGGCAGGTCGTGCGTCACGGCCCGCTCCAGCACCGCCAGCGCGTCCTCGGAGTGCACGAGCTGCAGCCGCGCGTCCCGGCCCAGCACCATCGGCACCACGGCGGGCAGCGCGAAGTAGCGGGTCAGCACGGTGTCCACCTGCGGTCCGATCAGGTTGGTGAACCGCAACGTGGTGACCGCGACGTCGGGCCTGCGCCGGCAGAAACCCCGCACGTACGCCTCGACCTCGGCGTTGTCCTTCGCGTAACCGCTGGAGGGCAGCTCGGCGGGCGCCATGTCCTCGGTGAACGCCGCCGGATCGGCCGGACCGGCCCCGTAGACCGCGGCCGTCGACTTGACCACCAGCTTGCGCACCAGCGGCGAGCGCTGGCACGCAGCCAGCAACTGCATGGTGCCCAGGACGTTCATTTCCTTGTGCAGCGGGCGGCCGGACGGGCCCGCCGGGTGCGCCGTGATCGACGCGTGCACGACCGTGTCCACCTTGGCGGTGGTGATGACCCTGCTGATCAGCGGATTGCGGATGTCGGCCCGGACGAACTCAGCCCGGCCCATCAGCGCGGCCAGCTCGTCGGACGGGGCCGCGGTGTCCACGCCGATGACCCTGTCGATCTCCGGATCGTCGGCCAGCCGGGCCGCGAGATGCCCACCGAGGTAACCACTCACCCCGGTGACCAGAACGACCGTCGCTGCCATCGAGACGTCACCAGCCCGTTCCGCTAGTCAAAGGCCGATACTACCGGCAACGGCGCTGCCGGCCGGATGAGCCGGCAGCGCGTCGTCAGTACGCCCGTGGGCGAAGGCCCGCGGTCATCTCGGGCGAGTGCTACTTGCCCTGCTTGCGCCGCGCGTGGCGAGTCTTCCGCAGCAACTTGCGGTGCTTCTTCTTCGACATGCGCTTGCGGCGCTTCTTGATGACCGAGCCCATACGGGTCCCTCACTAGTTGTCGGCGTTCAGGCGAAGACGTGCCGGCCACCGCTGGGCCGCGACACGAAAGCCCAGTCTACCTGGGCGCTTGTCGCGGTCGGGCAGGCGGCCCGTCCTCTCGGCCTGATCGGTCGGCTGGATCAGCCGGCGTCGTAGTAGGCGTGCTCCAGGTAGTCGTGCACGGCCCGTTCCGGCACCCGGAACGACTTGCCGACGCGCACCGCCGGCAGCTCGCCGGAGTGCACCAAGCGGTAGACCGTCATCTTGGAGACACGCATCATCGACGCCACTTCGGCCACGGTCAGGAACTCCACCTGACCGAGGTTGGTCGCTTCCGTCTCCTTGTTCTGCGCAGGCATGGGTTCACCGCGTCCTTCGACACGTGTCGCGCCGCCGGCTTCCCCACCGGCGGAACGGACACGCACGTGCTACCCCCGAGAGTAGCGGTGCGGATGAGACTCATGCGACAGGCGATACGGCAAGCCACCGTCGCGCCGCCAAGTGCCCTGCACCGACCGGGAATTACACCTGATCGTGCGCGTGTCCCAACTCGGCCGAACGGTCCCGTGCGGCTTCGATCGCGGCCAGCAGCGCGGCCCGCACGCCGTGCCGCTCCAGCTCCCGGATGGCCATGATCGTGGTGCCGGCCGGCGACGTGACGGCCTCGCGCAGGATCACCGGGTGCTCACCGCCCTCGGCCAGCATCTTCGCCGAGCCGACCGCCGACTGGACGATCAACTGCTGGGCGACCGCCCTGGGCAGGCCGAGCAGGATGCCGGCGTCGATCATGGCCTCGACCAGGTAGAAGAAGTAGGCCGGACCCGAGCCGGACAGCGCGGTCACGGCGTCCTGCTGCGCCTCGGGCACCCGCACCACCTGGCCGACGGCGGCCAGCAGGTGTTCCACGGTGGCCAGATGGGTCGGCCCGGCGTGCCGGCCGGGCGAGATGGCGCTCATCGCCTCGCCGACCACCATCGGTGTGTTGGGCATCACCCGGACCACGGGCGTGCCGGCGGGCAGCCTGCGCTCGTACAGCGACGTGGGCAGGCCGGCGCACAGGGACACGACCAGCGTCTCCGGTCGCAGCACCGGTGCCAGGTCGTCCAGCAGGGGTTCGATGTCCTGCGGCTTCACCGCGACCACGAGCACGTCGGCGAGCCGCGCCGCCTCCTTGACGTCGACCCCGCGCACCCCGTAGCGCTGGGTCAGCTCGGTGGCCCTGGTCGGGTAGCGTTCGGTGAACAACAGGTCGTCCGCTGCCCGGCCGGACTGCAACAGGCCGGACAGCAGCGCTTCGCCGATCTTGCCGGCTCCGAGTACGGCGACGGTCGTCATGCCGGCAAGGGTGCCAGACCGGCCGGTCAGCTCGCGCCCGCCGCCCGCTCCAACGGGGTCAGCGCCAGTTGGCGTGCCTGGCAGACCAGCCGGCCCGCCGAGTCGATCACCACGGAGTCCTCGTCGAACCACTGGCCGTGCACGGCCCGGCAGCTCACCTCGACCCGCAGCCAGCCCGGCGCCGGCCGGCCGCGCAGCAGCGCGGTCAGCTGCACGGTGGGCGACCAGCCGTAGCGGCCCAGGTTCACCGTCACCGGCATCGAGATGTCCCCGGCGATCAGGCCGAACAGCACGTCGGGGTGTTCCCCCCGGGGCCGGGCCCACATCCGCAGCCGCAGCGGGTCACCGGCCCTGCCGTGCAGGAAGCCGGTGTTGGCCTGGTCCAGCTTGACCTCGCAGGTCCGGCTCAGCCGGAACGCGGTGGCACCGGGCACGGACGCCAGGTCCAGCGCGTCGGCGGGCGGTTTGGCCGGCAGGTCGGGCAGGTCGGCCCAGGCGGGCGCGTCCTCCACCATGCGGCCGACGGTGATCACCGACTCGACGCAGCTGCGGCCGCGCTGCTCCAGGTTCACCGCGATGACCGCCGCCGTGCGGCCGAACTTGCGCACCTCGGTGCGCAGCAGCACGGGGCCGATCTCCGGGGATCTCAGGAACTGCGCGCTGACCGCGAGCGGATCCAGCGCCTCGGCGCTGGCGCCGTCGGCGCCGCCCGCCGTGACCGCGGTCTGCAGTGCGGTCCGGCCCAGCAGTGCGAGCAGGAAACCGCCGTGCGGGCGGTTGCCCACGGTCCAGTCCGGGGACAGGTCGGCGGTGAACGTGCCATCGCCCAGCGATCTGACCTTGCTCGCCGCGCTGAACGCGGCGGAGGGCGGCGCGACCGCCGTGGCGGCCGACTGGCCGTTGGATCCGTTCACCCGAGCTCCCTCGGTTACGTGGCCGGTCACGTGCGCCCGACCAGCGCGCGCAGGAAGAACGCCAGGTTCGCCGGGCGCTCGGCCAATCTACGCATCAGGTATCCGTACCATTGCACTCCGTACGGGACGTACACCCGAACAGTCTCACCGAGCCCGGCCAGCCGCCGCTGCTCCGCGGGCCGAATGCCGTACAGCATCTGGTACTCGTAACCGCCTGCCTTGCGATCGTGCCAGCGGGCCCGGTCGTCGACGATCCGGATCAGCCTGGGGTCGTGCGTGGCGAACATCGGGTAGCCGTCGCCGGCCAGCAGGACGTTCGCACACCGCACGTAACTGCGGTCCACCTCGGCCGGATCGACGAACGCCACCGAATCCGGTTCGGCATATGCACCTTTGCACAGTCGCACCCGGGACCCCGCACCGGCCAGGGCCCGGCAGTCGTCCTCGGTGCGCCGCAGGTACGCCTGCAGGACCGCACCGGTGCGCGGATGGTCCCGGCGCAGCTCGGCCAGCACGGCCAGCGTGGAGTCGGTGGTGGTGTGATCCTCCATGTCCAGGGTGACCGTGGTGCCGACCCGTTCGGCCGCCTCGCAGATCCGGCGGGCGTTGGCCAGGGCCATGCCCTCGTCCAGCTTCTGGCCGACGGCCGAGAGCTTCACGCTGATCTCGGCGTCCGTGGTCAGGCCGGCCTCGGCCAGGGCGTCCAGCAGGGTCAGGTAGGCGTGCACGATGTCCGCTGCCTGGTCCGCGTCCGTGGTGTCCTCGCCGAGATGGTCCAGCGTCACGCGGAGCCCGTCGGCGACGAGACCCCGGGTCGCGGCGACCGCGTCGGCGGCGGACTGCCCGGCGACGAACCGGCCGACCACGTCCCGGGACAGCGGCGCGGTCGCCACGACACGACGGATCGTCACGTTGCCGGCAGCCGCCAGGATCAGGGAACGGAGTGGGTTCACGAAGCTGAACTGTACGACCTTCGGGGCCGGGCCGGAGCAACCTTGTTACTCGCGGGTCCACAGGTGCGACCGGGCGAACAGCAGGGCGTCCGCCAGGTCCCGGACCTGGCCCGCCGGACTGCCCGCGTGCCGGGTGTTCACCTCGAGCACCACCTGCCCGGTGAAACCGACATCGCGCAGCCGCTCGCACAGCGCGGCGCACGGCTGACCACCCCTACCGGGCACCAGGTGCTCGTCGGACGGGGCGCCGGAACCGTCGGCCAGGTGCACGTGGGCCAGGCCGGTGCCCATCCGGTCGGCCATGGCCAGCGCGTCCGCACCGGCCGACGCGGTGTGCGACAGGTCCAGCGTGTAGTGCCGGTGGCCGGTGTCGGTCGGGTCGGGGGACGGGGCGAACGCGGACACCGCGACCCGGCCGCGCAACCGCACCGGATACATGTTCTCCACGGCGACCGCCAGGCCGCTGTCCTCGGCCAGTTCCTCGACCAGATCGGCGAAGGCCTCGGCGTAGCGGCGCTGCCAGCGGAACGGCGGGTGCACCACGACGGTGGCCGCGCCCAGGTCCAGCGCCACCCGGACCGACTCGCGCAGCCGGATCTCCGGATCGCGCGACCACACCCGCTGGGTGATCAGCAGGCACGGCGCGTGCACGGCCAGGATCGGCATCCGGTAGGTGTCGGTGAAATGTCGCAGCCGCCGGGCGTCCTGGCTGTCCCGGTCCAGCCCGACCATCACCTCGACGCCGTCGTAACCCAGTTCGGCGGCCAGCCGGAAGCCCACCTCGACCGGCCGCGGCCACACGGATGCGGTGGACAGCCCGATCGGGATCCGCCCGGCTTCGGTCACGGAACTACCGGTGCAGCAACAACAACGCCGCAGGTGACACCGTGACCACGAGCCCGGCGAGCACCGCGAGGACCGTCGTCTGCAGGTCGTCGGCCCGCCGCCAGCGGCGCACCCCGAGCACCAGCCCGAAGATCACCAGCACGGCGGCGACCAGTGCGACCACCGGCTGGATGCCCCACAGCCAGCTGAACCCCAGCCACACCGCGGCACCGGCGATCGCGCCGACACCCACCTGGGCCGCCATGAGCAGCCACTCGCGGGTGCCCGACCGGGGCTCGTCGGTGCCGTCGAACGGCTCCATCCGGCCGTGGTCGTCGTCGAGGTCGTCGAAGTCGCCGAACTCGTCGTCCCGGCTGGGGAACGCCTCGTCGCCGCGCAGCGCGGTGCCGATGCCGCCGCCCCCGAAGTCGTCCTCGTAGTCGCCGAGGTCGTCGTCGACGTACGGGCCGGCGTGTGCCTGGGTGCTCTCCATCGCGGGCGAGGACTGGGTCGCCTGGACCGGTGGGCGGCGCTGGGTGACCTGCTGCTGCGGTGCCTGCTGCCCGCCCGGCACCAGCGGGAACTCCTCGGTGGTCGCCTCGGGCGGGACGCCGGGGCGTCTGACCTGCTGCGGCTGCACCGGTGGGGCCTGCATGGTCGGCGGTGGCTTCGGTGGCTGCTGCGGTGGCTGCTGCGGCTTCGGCGGATGCGGTGCCGGCGGGGCCTGCTGCTGAGCGGCCGGCGGCTGGTAGTCGTCGGGCAGCGGCGGATGCACCGCCGTGGCGATGTTGTCGTCGTTCACCGGCGGTCGCTGCGGACCGGCGGGCGGCCGGGCGGTCATCGGCGGCGCGCCGGCGGGCGCGCGGTTGACCGGCCGCATCGCCGGCCGGGACTGCTGGGCGGGCGGCGCCTGCTGCTGCGGGGGTGCCTGCGGCGGTTGCTGGACCGGACGCAGCGCGCCGCCCTGCGGGCCGGGTCGGCTCGGCGGGAACTGGCGCTGCGGCTCGGGTGCCGGGATCTGTTGCGACGGTTGCTGGACAGGCGGGCGACCCGGCTGCGGCTGGCGGCCGGTCGGCGGCGACTGCGGCGGTGCCGGGGGTGGGGCCTGCGGCGGCCGGGCCGGTTCGGCGTAGCCGGACGGCGGTCCCTGCGGCTGTTGCGCGGGCGGCGGTCCGGCCGGGCGGCGCTCACCGCTGCGGTGCCCGCCCGGGCGACGCGGTCCGGCCTGCTGCTCGTCCCGGATCGGCAGCAGCTTGCCGCTGTCCGACAGCACCCGCTCGATGATGGTCTGCGGTGCGCTGTCGCCGTCGTCCTCGGCGCGGCGGCGCCTGCGCCGAGGCGCGTCGCCGGTGGCACCGCCGTACTCGGCGAGCAACTCCGCCACCGTGCGCTGTGGGCGCTCCGAACCGCTGTCTCGAGTCATCGTCTCCACCGTGCCCCGTGCGGCCCCGTCCGTCCAGTGACCTCTGAGGGATACGCGCCGTCAGTGTGGTCCAGCCGCCGCAGAATCACACCCTCCCGCAGCGCCCACGGGCAAATCTCCAGCTCGTCCTGGCCGATCGCGCGCATCGCCGCCTCCGCCACCAGCGCCCCGCCGACCAACTGGTGGGCGCGGCTGGCGCTGACCCCCTCCAGTTCGGCGATGTCCGCACTGGCCATCCGGGACACGAACGCGATGAGCTGCCGCAACCCGCTGTCGGTCAGCACCCGGCGCACCCTCGGCCCCAGGCTGGACGGTGCGGCACCGGTCAGCCTGGCCAGCGAACGGAACAGCTTGGACGTGGCCACCGCCCGGTTCGGTGCGCCCAGCTTGCGCACCCGCTTGCCCAGTGGCGCCAGTTCGGCGTCCAGCCATTCGCGCAACTCCGCCACCGACGAGCGGCTCGGCGGGTCGCCGGACAGCCGGGCCCTGGTCAGCCGCCCGGCGCCCAGCGGCAGCGACTCGGCCAGTTCCGGCTCCTCGTCCATGCCGACCGCGATCTCCAGCGAGCCACCGCCGATGTCCAGCATCAGCAGGCGGCCGGCCGACCAGCCGCACCAGCGCCGGGCGGCCAGGAACGTGTAACGCGCCTCCTCCGCACCGGAGAGCACCTGGAGGTCGACGCCGGTCCGGTCGCGGACCACGGCCAGAACCTCGGCCGCGTTGCTGGCCTCGCGCACGGCGGACGTGGCGAACGCCATCAGGTCATCGCAGCCGGTCCGGTCGGCCTCCTCGCGGGCGGCCACCACGGACCGGACCAGTTCCTGCGCGCCCCGGTCGGACAGCCTGCCGTCCGGGTTGATCCGCTCGGCCAGCCGCAGCGTGGTCTTGACCGAACTGGTCGGCAGCGGGTGGGCACCACGATGCGCGTCCACCACGAGCAGGTGGACGGTGTTGGACCCGACGTCTAGCACCCCGAGGCGCACGGCGGGAAACGGTACCCGGCCGCCCGGACCGTGCCGGTCAGGACTCGAATTTGTAACCGAGGCCACGCACGGTGACCAGGTGGCTGGGCGCGGACGGATCCGGTTCGATCTTGGAGCGCAGGCGCTTGACGTGCACGTCCAGCGTCTTGGTGTCGCCGACGTAGTCCGCGCCCCACACCCGGTCGATCAACTGGCCCCGGGTGAGCACCCGGCCGACGTTGCGCAGCAGGTACTCCAGCAGGTCGAACTCCTTCAGCGGCAGCGGCACCTCGCCGCCGTCCACGGTGACCACGTGCCGTTCCACGTCCATCCGCACCGGCCCGGCGGCCAGCACCTGCGGCTGCATCTCGACGTCGGCGCCGCCCTCGCCGCCGCGTCGCAGCACCGCCCGGATGCGGGCGATCAGCTCACGGGCCGAGTAGGGCTTGGTCACGTAGTCGTCGGCACCCAGTTCCAGGCCGACCACCTTGTCGATCTCACCGTCCCGGGCGGTCACCATGATCACCGGCACGGCCGAGCGCTGGCGCAGCGCCTTGCACACGTCCGTCCCGCTCATCCCGGGGAGCATCAGGTCCAGCAGCACGATGTCCGCGCCGTTGCGGTCGAACTCCTGCAACGCCTCCTGGCCGGTCACGGCCACGGCGGTGGTGAAACCCTCCTTGCGCAGCAGGAACGCCAGCGGGTCGGCAAAGGACTCCTCGTCTTCGACAATCAGCACCCGAGTCAATGCGAGCCTCCGTCAATCGCCGCCGACGCCGGTGGGCGCCGCGGTGTGGGGGTTGTGGGGCGTGTTGTGGTTGTCCTGGGCGGGGATCGTGGCCCGATCGGTCCGCAGTCGGCTGACCGGGAGCCGGATGGTGAAGGTGGAACCGGTGCCCGGCTTGCTCCACAGCCGGACCTCGCCGCCGTGGTTGGCGGCGACGTGCTTGACGATGGCCAACCCGAGTCCGGTGCCGCCGGTGGCCCTGGACCGGGCCGGGTCGGCCCGGAAGAAACGCTCGAACACCCGCTTCTGGTGCTCGGGCGCGATGCCGATGCCTCGGTCGGTGACGGCGATCTCGGCGTAGCCGTCGATCTGCCGGCGGCTGATGGACACCGGGCTGCCCGGTGAGGAGTAGGCGACGGCGTTGTCGATCAGGTTGGACAGCGCGGTGACCAGCAGGGTGCGGTCGCCGTCCACCACCAGGCCGCTCTCGTCGTCGGTGGTGATCTCGATGCCGGTGGACTCGGCGACCAGCGCGGAGCGGCCCAGCGCCTCGGCGATGACCTCGTCGATGTCCAGCGGGCTCAGTTCGGGCAGCCGTTCGGCGCCCTGCAGCCGGGACAGCGCGATCAGCTCGGTGACCAGCGTGCCCAGCCGGGTGGCCTCGCGGACGATCTTGGCGCTGAACCGGCGGACCTCGGTCGGGTCGTCCGCCGCGTCCAGCACGGCCTCGGCGAGCAGCGCCAGCGCGCCGACCGGGGTCTTCAGCTCGTGGCTGACGTTGGCCACGAAATCGCGCCGGGTGGCCTCCAGCCGGACGGCGTCGGACTCGTCGGCGGCGTCGACCACGGTGAACCGGTCGGCCAGCAGCCGGACCTCGCCGCGGATGGCGGCCGGCCCCCTGCCGTGCGACTCCAGCGGCGAGAGGTCGACCTCCATCGTCCTGCCGGACTCGCGGACCAGTTCGGCCGTCTTGCGCACCCGAGGGTCGGGCTGGTGGTTGCGCACCACGCCGAGCTGCACGGCCCGTGGGTTGTGCAGGACGACGTCACCCCACTCGTTGAGGACGGCCACCCCGTTGTGGGACGAGTTGACCACTCTGCGCATCAGGTCGGCGACGGTCACTCCGGGAGGCTGGCGCTGTACCCGACCGGCCGCCGCCCTGCCCCAGAGCCAACCCCCGACCGCGCCGACCAGCAGCATGCCGGCCGACAGGGCTAGCCACCCCGAAACGGTCACAGCGGCATGGTAAGCAGCGGTACCCCCTGGTCACCTAGTGCGCATCGCGCAACCGTGACGCCGCTGACATCATTGCCACTCGATGTTCGGCGGCCGGCTACTCGATGTTCACCTGATTCAGTGATTGCCGGGCACCGCGCTACTGCGCGTCGAGCTCGGCCCGGTCCTCGTCGGTCAGCCGGATGGCGGCCGCGGCGACGTTCTCCTCCAGGTGGGCGATCGAGGACGTACCCGGGATGAGCAGCACACACGGCGCGAAGTCCAGCAGCCAGGCCAGTGCGACCTGCCGCTCGCTGACGCCGTGCCGACCGGCCACACCGGACAGTGGCTCCAGCGGCAACTGGGCGAACGCGCTGCCCAGCGGGAAGAACGGCACGTAGGCGATGTCCAGTTCGGCGCATTTCGCCACCATCGGGGCATCGTCGCGCTGCGCGATGTTGAACGCGTTCTGCACCTGCGCGACCGGCGCGATGGACAGCGCCTCGTCCAGTTGCGTGACGCTGGCGTTGCTCACCCCGAGGTGGCGGATCAGGCCCTGCTCGCGCAGCTCCGCGAGCACCTGGAAGCCCTCCGCGATCGAGGTGTCGTCCGGGGCACCGAACCCGTGCACCCGGTAGTTGACCAGGTCCAGCGCGGGCACGTCGAGGTTCTTGAGGTTGTCGTGCACGGCGGAACGCAGCTCGTCCGGGCGGTGCGCGGGCAGCCAGCCGCCGGTGTCGTCGCGCCGGGCGCCCACCTTGGTGACCAGGGCGAGGCCCTCGGGGTAGGGGTGCAGCGCGTCGCGGATGAGCTGGTTCACCACGTGCGGGCCGTAGAAGTCGCTGGTGTCGATGTGGTTCACGCCGAGTTCGACGGCCCGCCGCAGCACGGCCATGGACGCCTCCGGATCGGCGGGCGGCCCGAACACGCCGGGGCCGGCGAGCTGCATCGCGCCGAAGCCCATCCGGTTGACCGGCAGGGTGCCGCCGAACCGCCAGGTGCCCGCAGCACTCACGTCTGTTGTCATGTCGCCAGTCCAGCAGCCGGGACGCGCGGTCCGCACTGTGGTGGCAGGAACCTGCCACCCGCCGGAGGGAGGACACTGGACGGTGATGGACACAGTGGCCGCGGCCCGGCGCGGGGACTACCGGGTGATCACCGTTCGGGGCGAGGACGAGCTGTTCACGCGGGCCGGACACCTGTTCAGCGCGCAGGACGAGTTCGTCTGCGCGGCCAAGGACATGTCGACCTGGTCGACGCGCGGGACGCGGGAGTCGATCGCCGCCCAGGTGGCCGACCAGGTGGCGGGCGGCCTCGCGCTGCGCAAGCTGTACAACCCGGCCGCGGTGGCCGATCCCACCGACGCGGACCACCTGCGGCACATCGCCGGGGTCGGCGTCCAGGTGCGCATCTGCCCGACGCCCCTGGCCTACGAGACGATCATCATCGACCGCAAGGTGGCGATCCTGGCCGGGCCTCGGGGTGTCGGGGTGCGCGAGTACCACGTGATCACGGCACCCGAGGTGGTGGCCGGCGTGCGGTCGCTCTACCAGGCCACCTGGAACGGTGCCACCGACCTGGCCGACTACCTGCCGGCCCCGCCGCCGTACGTGGACGAGCAGGGCATGGTGATCCTGCGGCTGCTCTCGGCCGGGCACAAGGACGAGGCGGCGGCCCGGTCGCTGGGCGTCTCGGTCCGCACCTACCGGCGCCGGGTCGCCGATCTCATGGTCCTGCTCGGCGCCGAGTCCCGGTTCCAGGCAGGGGAACGGGCCAGGGCGCTGGGTCTGCGCTGGTAGCGGCTACCGGCCCTGGTTGGCCACCGCCGCGATGGACGCCTCGGCGGCCGCCGGGTCCAGGTAGGTGCCGCCGGGGTTGGTCGGGCGCAACTGGTCGTCCAGGTCGTAGCGCAGCGGCACGCCGGTGGGCAGGTTGAGCGAGGCGATGGCCTCGTCGGAGACGCCGTCCAGGTGCTTGACCAGGGCGCGCAGCGAGTTCCCGTGCGCGGCCAGCAGCACCGTGGCGCCCGAGCGCAGGTCGGGGACGATGGCCTGCTCCCAGTACGGCAGCAGCCGCGCGACCACGTCCTTCAGGCATTCGGTGCGCGGCAGGTCGGCGCCGAGCCCGGCGTAGCGCGCGTCACCGTCCTGGCTGAACTCGTCGCCGGGGTCGATCGGCGGTGGCGGCACGTCGTAGGACCGGCGCCACAGCATGAACTGCTCCTCGCCGTACTGCTGGAGCGTCTGCTTCTTGTTCTTGCCCTGCAGGGCTCCGTAGTGCCGCTCGTTGAGCCGCCAGTCGCGGCGCACCGGAATCCAGTGCCGGTCGCAGCGGTCGAGCGCGATGTTCGCGGTGCCGATGGCCCGGCGCAGCACCGACGTGTGCACGATGTCGGGCAGCAGTCCGGTCTGGGCGAGGAGTTCGCCGCCGTGCGCGGCCTCGGACTCGCCCTTCGCCGACAGCGGGACGTCCACCCATCCGGTGAACAGGTTCTCCGCGTTCCACACGCTCTCGCCGTGGCGGAGCAGCACCAGAGTTGCCATGCGCACCAGCCTGCCAGACCGATACAGATCAGCCGCCGACCACCCGGATGGTCACCGGGCATTCACCGGCACTCACTCGGTAGTGGTCACAAAAGTGACGCAGACCACAGCATGCTACTCCAGATGGCTTCTGAGTTATCAAATTGTTATCGAGATAGAACCCTGTTCACTAGAATGTAGTAATACGCGCTCTTGTGATGCGTTCCGCCATCTGACAAGTTGACATCGCTCTCCCGGATCGGCTCCCACGCACTCCCCGATCCGACGAGAGTGAACGCGGTTCGCCTCCCCGTCGAACCGCACCCGCCCGGTCTCCTGGGTCCCCCCACCCAGCCGGCCGTAGCGGCGGGCAGCCGAAGCGGGGCGGCTCGAGTATGCGACTCCCCCTCCCTCCCGGGCCGCCTCGCTCGTCCCCGTCATTCCCGTGAACTCAGTGGCGCGTCGTCGCGCGCCCGCACGAGATGCTCGAACGCCTTCAGATTGGCCAAAGACTCGCCGCGCGAAACACGCCAGTCCCACTCGCGCCGGATGGACGACGCGAAACCCAGTTCCAGCAACGTGTTGAAGTCGCCGTCGGCCGCCTCCAGCACCTGGCCGAGCAGCCGGTCGAGTTCGTCGGTGGTGACCCCGTCCGGGCCGATCCGGCCGATCAGGTAGATGTCGCCCGCCTCGTCGACCGTGTACGCGACGCCGTACAGCTTCGCGTTGCGGCGCAGCAGGAAGCGGTACACGTTCTGGTGCGCCTCGTCCGGCCGCCGGCACACGAACGCCTCCACCACCAGCGCGTGCCGGCCGGCGATCAGCCAGCAGTTGGTGGCCAGCTTCTTCACCCCGGGCAGGGTCACGAAGTAGCTGCCCAGACCCTTGCGCTGGTAGGTCAGCTCCCGCTCGTCCAGGGTCCGCGCGATCACCTCGTCCAGCGCGGCGACGACCGATTCGCTCATACCGCGACCTCCCCGACCGCGGCCCGGAAGGCGGCAGCGGCCTGCCCATAGCCTGCCAGCAGCCGGTCGGTGGTGCGCTCCCAGGAGAACCGGGCGGCATGCCGGACCGCGCCCTCGGCCAGCCGGTCCCGCAGACCCGGCCGCAGCGCCACGTCGGCCAGCGCCGCCGCCCAGCGGCCCGGCTCGTGACCGGTCACCAGGCGGCCCGACACCCCGTGCTCCACGGCCACCGGCAGGCCACCCACCGCGGCGGCCACCACGGGCGTGCCGCACGCCTGGGCCTCCAGCGCCACCAGCCCGAACGACTCGTTGTGGCTGGGCACCGCGACCACGTCCGCCGCCCGGTACACGTCGGCCAGTTCACCGGCCGGCACCGGCGGCAGGAACCGCACCAGCCCGCCGATGCCCAGACTGCCGGCCAGGTTCGCCAGTCCGGCCGGCCCGGCCTGGCCGGCACCGGACGTGCCGCCGACCACCAGCACCACCAACCGGTCGGCCAGCGCGGGATCGCGGGCCACCATCTCGGCGGCGGCGCGCAACAGCACGTCCGGCGCCTTCAGCGGCTGGATGCGGCCGACGAACGCGAGCACGACGGCGTCCGGCTCGATGCCCAGCGCCCTGCGGGTCGCCTGTCGCCGCTCGTGGGTGGTCGGGGTGAACCGCTCCAGGTCGACGCCCGGCGGGACGATCAGCACCCGGTCCGGGTCGGCGCCGTAGAGGTCGACCAGTTGCCGCCCCTCGACGTCGGTGTTGGCCACCAGCCGGTCGGACTCGTCGACCACCTGCTGCTCGCCGATCACCCGGGACCGGGGCTCGGGCGCGTCACCGGTGGCCAGTGCCGCGTTCTTCACCCTGGCCAGGGTGTGCGCGGTGTGCACCAGCGGCACGCCCCAGCGTTGGCTGGTCAGCCAGCCGACCTGGCCGGACAGCCAGTAGTGCGAGTGCACGACGTCGTAGTAGCCGGGCTCGTGGAACGCCTCGGTGCGCAGGACGCCCGCGGTGAACGCGCACAGCTGCGCGGGTAGTTCCGATTTGTCCAGACCTTCGAACGGGCCGGCGACGACATGCCGGACCAGGACGCCGGGCGCCACGTCCACCACCGGCGGCAGCTCGGATGACGTGGCCCTGGTGAAGATCTCCACCTGCACGCCCCGCCGGGCCATGCGCAGCGCGGTCTGCATGACGTAGACGTTCATCCCGCCCGCGTCACCGGTGCCCGGCTGGTCCAGCGGCGAGGTGTGCAGCGACAGCACCGCGACCCGGTCCGGCTGGTCGCGCACCGGTCGCAGAAACGTGGGGTGGCTGGTCATGCGACTCCTTCCGCTCGCGGGAAACAGCGGAGCAGATGCTCGGCCAGCGCCGCGTCGAAGGCGTCGGCCCGTTCGGCGAACGGTAGGTGGCCGGTGTGGTCGAACCAGGTCAGCGTGACACCGGGGACCAGGCCCGCGGTGTACTCGGCGGCCGACGGCGCGACCACCTGGTCCTGCCGGCCGTGCAGCACGAGTGTGGGCACGTCGACGGCGGCGAGCACGGCGGCACTGTCCACGTCCCGGTCGAACAGGCCGGCGCGGACCGTGGCGGGCACCCGCAGCGATTCGGCCACCAGCGACTCGGCGAACCGGCTGGGCCGGGTGCCCGGCATGCCGGTGACGAACTCGCGCAACGCCGTTCCGGCGATCTCGGGGTCCGACGACAACGCGGCCGGTAGCGCGTCCCGCATCAGCCGACCCACCTTCCCGCCCGGATGCCCCCTGCCGATCTCGGTGATGGCACCGGCGAACACCAGCCCGGCGACGCCGTGGGTGCCGTGGCAGCGCAGGTGGTCGGTGATCACCAGGCCGCCGTAGGACCAGCCGACCAGCACGGCGGGCCGGCCGGCGTAGGCCAGCAGCGCGGTCACATCGGCGGCCCATTCGGCTGCCGAGTCGTAGCCGGTCTCGGGCTTGTCGGAGTCGCCGTGGCCGCGCAGGTCGGCGGCGATCAGGCGATAGGAGTCGGTCAGGCGGCCGGTCAACTGGTGCGACCAGGCACGGGACGACTGTGCCCAGCCGTGCAGGAACACCACCGGTGCCGCATCGGCCGGACCTGCGGTGCGCACCGCCAGCCGGACACCGGAAGCTCCGGTCACGACGTCGTGACCGGTCATGTCGTCGAGTGTCGGCACGCCTCACCCATCCCGTGTCTGCCCACCTGACCCTCATGCACTCAACCGGCGGGGGGCTGGGGATCTTCCCCGCCCCGGGCAAGATGGCCTGGTGACTACGAACAGTTCTCCTGTCGCCGTGGTGACCGGCGCGAGCTCCGGCATCGGTGAGGCGACCGCACGGGCCCTGGCCACCGAGGGTTTCCACGTGGTGCTGGGCGCCCGCCGGGTGGACCGGCTGGACCGGATCGCGGCCGAGATCGGCGGCACCGCGCTACCCCTGGACGTGACGGACGCCACATCGGTCGAGGCCTTCGCGGCGGCCGTGCCGGCGGCCCGGGTCCTGGTGAACAACGCGGGCGGCGCGCTGGGCGCCGAACCGGTCGCCGACGCGGACGAGGCGCACTGGCGCGGCATGTGGGAGTCCAACGTGCTGGGCACCCTGCGGGTGAGCAGGGCGTTCCTGCCCAAGCTGGTCGAGTCCGGCAACGGGCACGTGGTGACGGTGACGTCGATCGCGGCGGTCGAGGTCTACGACGGCGGTTCCGGCTACACGTCGGCCAAGCACGCCGAGTCGGCCCTGCACCGGACGCTGCGCGGCGAGTACCTCGGCCGGCCGGTGCGGTTCACCGAGGTGCTGCCCGGTCTGGTGGAGACGGAGTTCTCGCTGGTCAGGTTCGACGGCGACACCCGACGCGCCAAGTCCGTCTACAAGGGACTGGAGCCGCTGGTGGCGGTCGACGTCGCCGACGTGATCGCGTTCGCGGTGACCCGCCCGGAACACGTCAACCTGGACAGCATCGTGATCAAGCCGAGGGCACAACACTCGGCCAGCCGAGCCCACCGGGACTGACGGCTACAGCTCGCAGCCGATCAGGACCGGTTCCGGTCGGAGCCGGACGCCGAAGCGGGAGTGCACCCCGTCGGCCACTTCCCTGGCGAGTGCCAGGAGGTCGGCGGTGGTGCCGTCGCCGCGGTTGGTCAGGGCCAGGGTGTGCTTGCCGGACAAGGCAACCCGGCCACCGGGGCCGGCGTGGCCCTTGGCGAACCCGGCCCGCTCGATCAGCCATGCGGCCGAGAGCTTGGTGCCGGCAGCGGCCGGGTACGTCGGCATCGCCGGTCCGTCCCACCGCGCCAGCACAGCCGGCAGTTCGGCGTCGGACAGCACCGGATTGGTGAAGAACGACCCGGCGCTCCACGTGTCCCGGTCGGCGGCGTCGAGCACCATTCCCTTGCCGCGCCGCAGGCCCAGCACCGCGGCCCGCGCGTCGGCCACCGGCACCCGGCTGCCGATCGGCACGTCGAGCACCCTGGCCAGTTCCGCGTACCGGATCGGCGCCGATCGACCGCCGTCGGCCAGCACGAACCGCACCCGCAGCACGACGGCGGAGTCGGTGCCCTTGAGCACGCTCGTCCGGTACGCCAACCCGAGCGCGTCCGCGGCGACCGTGCGGACCTGGCCGCTGCGCCGGTCCAGCAGGTCCACCGACACCAGCAGATCGCTGACGCCGACGCCGTACGCCTCGACGTTCTGCACCGGTGTCGCACCGGCCAGCCCGGGAATGCCGGACAGGCACTCCAACCCGCCCAGATCCTCGGCGACCGTCCTGGCGACCGTGGCGTCCCAGTCCATGCCGGCCTCGACGGTGAGCTGGACCGACCCGTCGCCGAGCCGGTCGTAACCGACGCCGGTGGTGGCGATCCGCACCACGGTGCCGTCGAATCCCTCGTCCGCGATCACCAGGTTGGAGCCGCCGCCCAGTACCAGCAGCGGTTCGCCGGCCGCGTCCGCCGCACGCACCGCGGCCACCACGTCGGCCGACCGCCTGGCCGTCACGAACCGCGCGGCCGGCCCGCCGAGCCGCAGGGTGGTGTACCCGGCGAGTGCGGTGCCGGAGCCCACGTAGGCACCGGTCTGGGAGCTGGTCACGGTCGTCAACGGTAGCCTTCGGCCCATGGCACGGCGCATCGACCATCGATCACGCTCCCGTTGGGACGCGCACACGGTCTACACCGCGTTGGTCGACGAGGGCTACCTGAAACAGCGGTTGGCGGCCCTGGGCGGTCAGCACGCCGAACTGCTGCAGCGCACGGTCGACGCGAACGGCGCCACGCTGAAGCTGCGGCACGGCGTCGCCGCGGAGAGCCTGCCGCAGGCGGTACGCGTGCTGCTCGGCGGCGACCTGCGCATCGACCGGACCGAGACGTGGCGGGCCGATCCGGCGGGCGGCTACACCGGATCGGTGGCGGTGACGATCCCGTCGATGCCCGGCCAGCTCGGCGGTAAGCAGCGGCTGCGCGACACGGCCGAGGGCAGCGAACTGATCGTGGACGGCTCGGTGGAGATCCCGATCCCGTTCGTCGGCGGCCGGATCGAGGAGACCGTCGCCGGGCAGATCGGCACGCTGCTGGACTCGGAGCACTCCTTCACCGAGAAATGGCTCGACCAGCACCAGGCATGAGGCGGCCGCGCCTGGCCGCCGGCAGGGCCAGGGCACTCGGCCTGCCCACCAGAGGCACGACCAATCCGAACCGGCTGCGCCGGGTGGACCGCTGGCTGGTCGGCACGCCGTCGGTGGCCACGCTGCTGGCCGGTGCGGCCGATCCGCTGGTGGTGGATCTCGGTTACGGCGCGACCCCGGTGACGTCAATCGAACTCCTGGCCCGGCTGCGCGCGATCCGGCCGGACGTGCGCGTGCTCGGTCTGGAACTGGACGCCGACCGGGTGACCGCCGCACAACCGGCCGCGGACCCGCCGTGGCTGGAGTTCCGCCGGGGCGGGTTCGAGCTGGCCGGCCGGAATCCGGTGCTGCTGCGGGCTTTCAACGTGTTGCGCCAGTACACCGAGCCGGACGCGCTGGCCGCGTGGCGGACCATGACCGAGGGCATGGCCCCCGGCGGGCTGCTCGTCGAGGGCACGTGCGACGAGATCGGCAGGCGCTGCTGCTGGGTCACGCTGGACGCGGCCGGACCGCGCACGTTCACCCTGGCCTGCCGGCCGGCGTCCCTGGACCAGCCGTCCGATCTGGCCGAACGGCTGCCCAAGGCGCTGATCCACCGCAACGTGCCCGGTGAGCGGGTGCACGCCCTGCTGGCCGCGCTGGATTCGAGCTGGGCGACGGCGGCACCGTTCGCGCCCTTCGGTCACCGGGCGCGCTGGGTGGAAACGGTACGGGCGCTGGCCGCCGACGGTTGGCCGGTGATCGACCGGCAACGGCGGTGGCGGCTGGGCGAGATCACCGTGGAGTGGTCGGCCGTCGCGCCGTGACCGGTGGTGCCTGCCACAATCGTCAACCATGCCAGCCGACGAGCGCCGCTATGTGATCCGGTTCGGCTGTCCCGACCGCAGGGGCATCGTGGCCCGGATCTCGTCCTTTCTGGCCGAACACGGCGGTTGGATCGTCGAGGCGGCGTACCACACGGACCGGGACAGCGGCTGGTTCTTCACCCGCCAGGAGGTGCTGGCCGGGTCGCTGCCCTTCGACGTCGACGAGCTGCGGAACCGGTTCGCCGCCGTGGCGAAGGAGTTGGGCGCGAACGCGGACTGGCGGATCAGCGACACCGCGCACCGGCGCCGGATGGTGATCCTGGTGTCCCGCGAGGGCCATTGCCTGTACGACCTGCTGGGCAGGGTGGCCGCCCGTGAGCTGGACGTGGACGTGACGGCGGTGATCGGCAACCACCTGGAACTGGCCGACATCACCAGGGCGCACGGCATCCCGTTCTTCTACGTGCCGTTCCCGCCGGGCGACCCGGACGGGCGGGCGGCGGCGTTCGCGCAGCTCGCCCAGCACGTGGACAGCCACCGGCCGCACGCCGTGGTGCTGGCGCGGTTCATGCAGGTGCTGCCGCCGGAACTGTGTGCCGCGTGGTCCGGCCGGGCGCTGAACATCCACCACAGCTTCCTGCCCTCGTTCGCCGGCGCCCGGCCCTACCACCAGGCGCACATGCGCGGGGTGAAGCTGATCGGCGCGACCTGCCACTACGTGACCGCCGAACTGGACGCGGGCCCGATCATCGAGCAGGACGTGACCAGGGTGGATCACCGCGACTCGGTGGCCGATCTGGTCCGCAAGGGCCGGGACATCGAGAAGGTGGTACTGGCCAGGGGGCTGCGCTGGCACCTGGAGGACCGGGTACTGCTGCACGGCAACCACACCGTGATCCTCTGACGAGGCACATCCGCGCTCGTAAGCTCGACTCGTGGTTTCGCCGATCGTGGACATCCAGCGGCTGCGGGAGATCAGGGCGGCGGGGCAGGACCTGCGCGGTGCCGTGCTGGTCGGCCTCGACCTGACCGAGCCGGACGACGACCGCCTGCTGCGCACCGCGCTGGACGGCGCCCTGTTACTGGGCTGCCGGCTGACCCCGGCCAGCATGGCGCGGGCCGAGGCGGCCGGCGTGCTGCTGTTCCCGGACATTCCGGACCTGCCGTACTCGCCCTATCGCAGCGGGCTGTACCCGCCCGCCGAACTGTTCGCCGGGTTCGACCCGGACCGGCCGGAGTCGTACGCGGACACCATGGACGCGCGGGTCTACCGGCACGTCAGGGCGACCGGCGACCAGCCGGGTCCGGTGGCCGCGCTGTCCCGGCGGCTGCACGACCACGGCATCGCCGAGGCGCTGCACGACGTGCTCGCCGACGCCGGCCGGCCGGTCGCGGTGATGGGCGGGCACGAGCTGACCAGGGACTCCACCGGCTACCGGGCGGCGGCCGAACTGGGCAGGGCGCTGGGCCGCAGCAGAGTGGGGTTCACCGTGCTGACCGGTGGCGGTCCCGGCGCGATGGAGGCGGTCCCGCTGGGCGTACGACTGTCCGATCAGGACGAGACCGCGTTGGACGACGCCCTGGCGATCCTCGCCGGGGCGCCGGCGTTCGGCCACGGCGGTTCTACAGTGGACAACGAGTCGATCGGGCGCTGGCTGGCGGCTGCCGGGCGGGTGCGGCTGCCCGGGTCGGACCGGCCGCGCACCATCGGCATTCCCACGTGGTTCTACGGCCACGAGCCGCCGAACACGTTCTGTTCGTTGCACGCCAAGTACTTCGCCAACTCGGTACGCGAGGACGGCCTGCTGACCGTGGCCACCGGCGGTGTGGTCTACACGCCGGGCAGCGCGGGCACGGTGCAGGAGGTGTTCCAGGACTACACGGCCAATCACTACGAGTCGTTCGGGCCGCCGGCGCCGATGGTGTTCCTGGACAAGGACTTCTGGCTGAACGAGGTCCCGGCGGCACCACTGGTGCAGCAACTGGCCAAGGGCAGGGAGTCGGAGCGGTGGATCCTGGTCACCGACGACCGGGACGAGGCCGTGGCCCTGCTGGAGGACTACGCGCTGGGCTGACGGCCGCGCAGCGGCACCTCCCTGATCAGCAGCGCGAGCACGAACGCCGCCACGCCCCCGGCGGCGGCGATGGCGAACGCGGCGGACAGGCCGGTGAGGAACTGCTCCCGGACGGCCAGCACGGCGGCCGCCGGCAGGCGGGCCAGGAACGACGTGTCGTCCAGGGCCTGCCGGGACAGCCCGGAGCCGGCGACCGAGTAGACGACGGACAGCACGCCCGCGATGCCGATCGTGCCGCCGATCTGCCGGGACAGCGCGCTGGCCGCCGTGGCGACACCGATGTCGTCGATCGTGACGGCGTTCTGCACCGTCATGTTGATGGTGGACTGGTACAGGCCCTGGCCGGCGCCGAACACGAACATGCCGACGGCGGCGGGCACCAGCGAACCGCCGACGCCGGCCGTGGCCAGGCACAGCGCCCCGGCGACGAGCAGCACGCCGCCGGTCACCGGCAGCACCTTGTACCGGCCGGTGCGCAGGGTGAACTGGCCCGCGATCAGCGAGCACACCACCATGCCGGCCACCAGCGGCAGGGTGAGCAGGCCGGCCTGGGTCGGCGGGTAACCGCGGACCAGCTGCAGGTACAGCGGCAGCAACACGGTCACCCCGAACGCGGTGACGCCCCACGCGGCGCCCTGGGCGATGCCGACGGTGAACGCGCGGATGGCGAACAGCCGCAACGACAGCAGGGCACCGTCCCCGGCCGACCGCTCGGCCCGCAGGAAGCCGATCACCCCGGCCAGGCCGAGCGCGTAACAGGCCAGCGACCGCCAGGTCCCCCACCCCCACTGCTGACCCCACTGCGCCACCAGCAGCAGCGGCACCAGAGCCAGGACCAGCAGCACCACGCCCGGATAGTCGACCCGGCGCACGGTCGTCCGCCCGCCGACCCACGGCGCCCGCGCCACCACGGCCAGCGCGACGATCCCGATCGGCACGTTGACCAGGAAGATCCACCGCCACCCCGCCACACCGAACAGTGAGTCGGCGCCGGCCAGCGTGCCGCCGACGAGCGGGCCGAGCACGCTGGCGACGGCGAACACGCTGATGAAGTAACTGCCGTACCGGCCCCGTTCCCGGGGTGGCACCAGCACGCCGATGATCGCCGAGTTCAACGACATCACGCCGCCGGCGCCGGCGCCGGCCAGTGCCCTGGACGCGGCGAGCATCGTCATCGACGTGGCCAGCGAGCACAGCACCGAGCCGGCCAGGAACACGATGATGGCGATGATGAACAGCCGCGTCCGGCCGAACTGGTCGGCCAGCCTGCCGTAGATCGGGGTGGTCACGGTCGACGTGATCAGGAACGCGGTGGTGACCCACGCCTGCCCGGTCAGCCCGTGCAGGTTCTCCCCGATCCGGTACAGGGCGGTGGACACGACGGTGGCGTCCAGTGCGGCGACGAAGGAGACGAGCAGCAGGCCGACGAACACGGCACGCTGGGCGGGGGACAACACCGAGTTGTGCACCCGGGCATCAGATCAGCAGCAGACCGTTGCGTTCAAACAACTTGCCGCTCCACCCGACAACCTATGGTGGTTGCGTGAACCTGGAGGGTGTGCGGGCCTTCGTCGCGGTCGCCGAGGCGGGCCGGTTCCGGGACGCCGCAGATCAGTTGGACATCAGCCAGCAGGCGGTGTCCAAGCGGATCGCCGCGCTGGAGACCGACGTGGGCGCCGTGCTGTTCCGGCGGGTGCCCTCCGGCGCCGTGCTCACCGCGGACGGCCAGACCTTCCTGCCCAGGGCGAAAGCGGTGCTCACGGCGGTCCAGCAGGCCGTCGAGTCGGTGCAGCGGGCCACCCGGCCGCTGCGGATCGACGTGATCAGCAGGCGGATCGCGCCCGCCGCGATCGTGCGCGCGTTCCACCGCGGCCAGCCGTCCGTGCTCCTGGAGATGATCACCACGCAGCACGCGCCCGGCATGTTGGCCGCCGCGCTGAACGGTGAGATCGACGCCGGTTTCGCCTACCTGAGCCGGCCGCCGGACCGCCGGATCGACCACGTGCCGGCCTACCTGGAGCCGTTGCAGGTCCTGGTCGGCGAACGGCACCCGCTGGCCGGCGCGCGGACCGTGCCGGCCGCCGAGCTGGCCAGGTACCGGGCGTGGATGCCGGGCATCGTGGCCGGCAGCGAATGGGGCGAGTACTACCGCGACCTGGCCGCCGATCTCGGCGTGCGGATCGACGTCACCGGCTCCGGTTACACCGAGCCGCTGCTGGACACGATCGCGGACTCGCGGTCGCTGATCACGTTCGTCGGCGACAAGACCCGGCTGGCCTGGCCGGACGACAGCGGCCTGTGCCGCATCCCGATCACCGACCCGACGCCGGTGTACCCGCACTCGCTGTTCTGGCACGCCGGCAACACACACGACGGCCTGCGCCGGTTCGTCGACTACGTGCGGGCCGAGTGGCCGGTCGCCGTCACCGACGACCTGTGGCTACCCACCGGCGCCCGCTGAGCCGGGCGGCCGCAGGTCGGCCCACTTCTCCACCGTCTCCAACTGCGCGGCCAGCGAGACCAGGGTCCGCTCGGTGCCGGCCGGGCCGAGCAGTTGGGCGCCCACCGGCAGTCCGTCGTCGGTGAGCCCGGCGGGCACGTTCACGCCCGGCCAGCCCAGCACGTTCCACGGCCACGCGTACGGGCACGCCGACACCATGATCCGGTTCAGCTCCCGGTCGGGCAGGTTCGCCCACGAACCCACCGGCGGCGGTGGCGTGGCGGTGGTCGGCATGAGCAGCACGTCCACGTCGTGGAACACCCGGCCGACCTGGCGCTCGTAGCGGCCCTCGGTGGCCTTGGCGAAGCCCACCAGGTAGCGGGCCACCCGCCTGCCGTTGGCCATGTTCTTCCTGGTCCGCCGGTCCAGCAGCGCCGGGTCGGGCACCCGATCCAGCCAGCCGTTGAGGCCGGAGGTCGACTTGGGCAGGAAGTTCAGCCCGATCAGGCCGTAGCTCGGTTCGGCCGGCACCACCTCGTGGCCCAGCCCGGTGAGCACCCCGGCGAGCCGGACGACGGCCTGCCGGATCCTCGGGTCCAGCCGCACCCGGTAGCCGGTGAGCGCGGAGCGGAAGGACAGGCCGATGCGCAGCCGGCCGGGGTCGCGGCGGGCGGCGCCCCACGTGGTGTCGTCGGTGGGCAGCCGGCCGGCCAGCACGTCGGTGACCAGGGCCGCGTCCTCGGTGCGCCGGGCCAGCGGGCCGCTGATGCTGATGCCGTAGAACATGTCGGCGCCCGGCGGGATCGCGCCGCGCTCCGGTTTGATGCCCACCAGGTGGGTCCACGACGCCGGGATGCGGATCGAGCCGGCGCCGTCCGACCCGACCGCCACCGGCACCACGCGCCCGGCCACCGCGGCCGCCGAACCGCCGGACGAGCCACCCGGCGTGTGGCCCTGGTGCCACGGGTTGCGGGTCACGCCGAACGCCGGGCCCTCGGTGAAGGGCCACTGGCCCAGTTCCGGCGTGTTCGTCTTGCCCACGATCACCGCGCCCGCCGCCCGCAGCGTCCGCACCATCTCGCAGTCGGCCGCGGCGAGCGGGAAGTCGCCGAAACAGCCGAACGCGGTGGGCTCGCCGGCCAGGTCCTGGTCGTCCTTCATGGCCAGCGGCACGCCCAGCAGCGGCGCCCGCTCACCGGCGGCCAGACGCCGGTCGGCCTCTCTCGCCTCGGCCAGCGCGGCCTCGGTGCGGATCACCCGGAACGTGTTCAGCGTCGGCTGGGTGTCCTCGATCCTGGCCAGCACCTCGGTGGTCAGCTCGACGGACGACACGGCTCGGGTGGCCAGCAGCTCGGCCAGCCGGACGGGACCGGAGTCCAGCACGTGTTCGCCCATCGCCGGCCCGCTACGCCTCGACCGGCCGGGCCAGGCCGTCCACGACCTCCGCGCCGGGCAGCGCGGCCAGCACGTCACCGGGCACCAGGATCTTGCTGGCCCGCACGCCACTGCCGACGATCAGCTCGGGCGCGGCGGCCACGGCGGCGTCGATCAGCAGCGGCCAGTCCGCCGGCAGCCCGAACGGCGTGATCCCGCCGTACTCCATGCCGGTCAGCTCGACCGCGTCGGCCATCGGGGCGAACGACGCCTTGCGCACGTCCAGCCGCCGCCGGACCACGTTGTTCACGTCCGCCCGGGTGGTGGCCAGCACCAGGCACGCCGCGTACCGCTGCTCACCGCCGCGCTTGCCGGCCACCACGACGCAGTTCGCGGACGCCGACAGCGGGGAGCCGTACGCCTCGCAGAACGCGGCCGTGTCGGCGAGTTCCGCGTCGATCAGGGCCACCCCGCAGCGGGCCTGGGCCGAGGGGTCGAGCGCGGCGAGCGCCTTGACCACCGGGTCGGCGAGCAGATCGGTGCGTTCGGTGGCGGGGTGGACGGTCAGGGTGCCGGCGATGCTCCACATGCGGTCATCGTGCCAAAGCGGGCTCGGGGCTCACCACTTCGTCCCGCCGCGCTGCACCTCGATCAACTTCGGCCGGACGTCGACGATGTACACCAGCACGGCCACCAGCCCGGCGATCCAGAACATCATCGTGAAGTCGTAGAAGTGGAACAGCAGACAGGCCAGCGTGCCGCCGCCGGTGATGGCGAGCCAGATCGGCTTGGTCCGCTTGTTGGCGGCCGCGTAGGCATCCGCGCGCTGCACCGCCGCGTGCACGAACGCGAACAAGCCGACCGGAACCGCCGCCCAGTTGAGCACGGAGACGATCCAGGCAGTGATGGTCACCCCCACAGCGTACGACGAAGACCCCCGATCCCGGACGTGATGGCATCAGCAGTGCGTCCCGCCGACAGCACGGCGCCGCCCGGGTGATCCCGGGCGGCGCCTGGTGTGCTGTGACTACCTGCTGACTACTTGCTGTCGGTACCGGACTTGCGCGCGGTGCCGGTCGTGCCGGTGGTCCTGCGCGCCGAACTCGTCCGGTTCGCGGCCTTCCGGCTGGTGCTGCGCACCTCGTGCGCGGCCTCGTCGCCGGCCTCCTGGATCCGCTCCGCGGTGGCGTGGGTCGTTGCGGCCGCGTCCTCGGCCACCTGCTCGGTGGTCCGGGCCGCCTTCTCCCCGGTGGACCGGGTGCGCCGCACGACCCTGCCGAGCACCTCGTCGGCCAGTTCCCTGGCGTCGCCGACGGCTGTCTCGGCCCGCTGCTGCGCGGCCTGCGCGGCCTGGTCGAACTGCTCGACGGCGCGCTTGACCTGCGGCTGGCTGCGCAGCCGGGCCACGGCCTGCTCGCCCTGCTCGGTCAGATGCTGGTAGAGACGCTGGGCGGCCTCGGCGTAGTCGTCGAGGAGCTTGCGCAGCTCGCCCGGCTCCAGCTTCTCGCGCACCTCACCCGGCAGGTCGTCCACGGCGGCCTTGGCGTGCTCGGCCCGCTCGGCGAGCTGGGTGCGGGCCTTGGTCACCGCGTCCAGGACGGCCTGGGTGGCCACGTCGCCCGCGCCGATGGCGGCCAGCAGCGGCGTGCGGGCCTGCTCGACGGCGTTGGACACGACGGCGCGGGCCTGCTCGCCCGCCTTGCGGACATCGTCGATGGTGGGCATGTCGATCACTCCTCGGTGTGCTGGGTCCCGGCTGTCGGCGTCACGTTGTCCACATCGGACCCTTCCACTGTGGACTGTCGTTGTGTTTCGTCGGCGTTGGCCTTGCGGAACGTCTCGTAGACGTCCAGCAGCACCTGCTTCTGCCGCTCGGTCAACTCGACGGCGGCGCGGATCGCGTCCGGCACCGGACCGCCCGCGGGGGCGTCCAGGATGCCGGCCTGCACGTAGAGCGCCTCGGCCGAGATGCGCAGCCCCTTGGCGATCTGCTGCAGGATGTCCGCGCTCGGCCGGCGCAGGCCGCGCTCGATCTGGCTGAGATACGGGTTGGACACGCCGGCCAGCTTGGAGAGCTGGCGCAACGAGATCCGCGCGCTGGAACGCTGCTGGCGGATGTACTCGCCGATGCCCTTGCCGATGCCCTCGATGTCGCGGCCCAGATCACGACCGAGCTCGGTGACCACGTCCATCGGGTTGCGGTTCTCCGGTTCGGCCATGTCGGCCACCTCCTCGTCGCCTTGCCATACCGACGGTACGGACTTGTGCTAGCAGTTGCAAGCGGAATGCTTGCAACTGTGCTTCAGCTCACCGCCGTCCTACGGTGAGGGACCATGAACGGCCCCACGCGCGCCACCCGCAGGCGCGCCCGGCTGGTACGCACGCTGCAGACCTCGGGTGTGCTGCCCGATCCGGCGTGGCGGGACGCATTCGCCGAGGTGCCGCGCCACCTCTTCCTGGAGCGGTTCTTCCGCGCCGCGAGCGATGGCCGGTGGGTGGCGGTCGACCGGTCCGACCCGGACTGGCTGGACCAGGTCTACGCCGACCAGGTGCTGATCACGCAGTTGGACGACGACCCGGCCCGATGGGCGGTGGCCCGGCAGTCCGGCCCGGTGTTCGGCGTGCCGACCAGCTCGTCCAGCCAGCCGGCGATCATGGCCGTGATGCTGGTGGTGCTCGACGTGGCGCCCGGCCACCGGGTGCTGGAGATCGGCACCGGCACCGGCTACAACGCCGCCCTGCTGTGCCATCGGCTGGGCGCCGAGCGGGTGACCACCGTGGACATCGACGTCGGCCTGTCCGCGGCCGCCCGCGTCCGGCTCACCGCCGCCGGGTACGCCCCGACGTGCGTGGCCGCCGACGGTGCCGCCGGGCACGTCGACCGCGCCCCCTACGACCGGGTGCTCGCCACCTGCTCGGTCGCCACGATCCCGCTGCCCTGGCTGGCCCAGACCGTGCCCGGCGGGCTCGTGGTCACCACCCTGCACCGGCCGCTGGGCGCGGGACTGGTGCGGATCACGGCGGGTGACGGTGCCACCGGCGAGGGCCGGGTGCTGGCCGAGGACGGCCGGTTCATGCCGCTGCGCGCCCACCGGCTGGCCACCGCGGGGCAGCGCGACGCCGACAACGGCGAGGTGCGGCTGACCTCGCTGGGCGCCGACGTGCTGACCAGCCACCGCAGCCGGTTCGAGTTCTACGCCGGACTGGCGCTGCCCGAGGCCGCCGCGACGGCCGACCAGGACGGCAACGTCTGGCTGGCCCACCCGGACGGCTCCTGGGCCAGGCACAGCACCAGCAGGCACCGCCACCAGGTGTGGCAGGGCGGGCCGCGCCGCCTGTGGGACGTGGTGGAGGCCGCCTACGACGAGTGGCAGGCGCTGGGCAGACCGGCCAGGGACCGGTTCGGCATCACGGTGAACCCCGACCGCCAGGAACTGTGGCTGGACAGCCCGTCCGGCCCGCACCGCTGGCCGCTGACCGGATGACCGGCGTCGTCATTGTGCCGGTTGGCGGGCGCCGACACCCCCACATTCCCTACAGTGGTGTGGTGACTGGTCTGGTGGCTGGCGCACAGGCCCCCATGGCGGCGACATGGGCTGACGACCTGGGCGCACACGACCACGATGTGGAACTGGTGGTGGCCTTTCTCAACACGGTCGACGTCGAGCAGGACACGGACGTGCTGGACGACCCCGCGCGGTGGCGCGAGTGGATCGCTCACCGGCAGCTCGGTCCTCGGTCGCCCACCGTGCCCCCCGACGAGGTGAT
>DASUGU010000156.1:0-4948 GCA_036273855.1 Pseudonocardiaceae bacterium | reverse complement strand
CCGGCGAGGCTATCCCGGCCCGGCTGCCGACCGCGTTCCAGGATTTCCTGGACCAGCATGGGATCCCTCGGCTGAAGTCCTGGCGGGCCGTCAGCAGCTGATCTCGACGCGAGCAAGATCACCGACAGAGTCAAGCTCAGTGGTTGGCCAAGATCCTTCCGGTTGTCCTACCCGGGTTCTCCGCTGATGACCTGCCTGCGTTCCTGCAGCCCTACTCCGGGACCCGGTACGTCATCCCTGAGCAACTCGATGAGTTGCTGCGTGTGCTGACGAAGCAGCCCCGTCACGTCCAGCCGGAGCTGGGACCGCCCGCCAATCCGGCGATCGTGGAGCAGGCCGGGCTGTTCGGCTCGACACCGCTAAGCGCGGACCTGAGCCGAGTACTGATTGAGGCCTCGGAGGGCCTAGCGGGTGCGGTCGCCGACCTGTGGCGGGGCGAGTCGAAGCGGCTCGGACTGGGGGACCCGCGCCCGCTGGCCACCCGTTGGAGCGCTGACGGCGTCGACTTCGACCGGATCGGGCCGTTCTTCCGCCGGGATGTGCCGTCCCGGCGGCTGCTCGTGCTCGGCCGCCCGGGATCGGGCAAGAGCGTATCGGCGATACGGCTGGTGTCCGATCTGCTGGACGGGTGGACCAGGGGTGACCCGGTGCCAGTGCTGGTCCCGGTCAACGACTGGCACCCAGGCGAGTTGCACCCGTTCGACTGGCTCGCTCATCGGCTGGCCCGCGACCACCGGCTGGGCCAGGCCGTGCGCTGGGTCGACGGGAGGCAGATCACGCTGGCGTCCGCGCTGTTGGAGGTGGGCTTGGTGTTGCCTGTCCTGGACGGCCTGGAGACGGTCGCGCGGGACCTGAGGCCCGAGGCGATCGCGGCGCTCAACCGGCTGGGTTCGTCGGTTCCGCTGGTCGTCACCTGCGGCCTGGCTGAGTACCGGGAACTGGCCGCGGCGGGTGTGGGGTTGGCGCGCGTCACCCACGCCGAGCTGCTGCCGCTCGACCGGGACGATGTCGAGGACTACCTGGCCGAGGCCGTGCCCAACGGAGTGTCACGCCTGGCCCCGCTGTTCGCCCGGCTGCGCGCCGAGCCGGCGCCGACGCCGCTCATGGTGTGGTTGGTCCGCGTGATCTACCAGGAACTTGGCCGCGATCCTGGCGATCTGTGCGACCGGACGCGCTTCCCGGACCTGGACTCGATCGAGGCTCACCTGCTGGAGCACCTTGTCCCGGCGGTCTATCCCGATCATCCCAGCCGCCGCACCCACACGGCCTTCGCCCGAGTACATCACAGCACCGTGCGGCGCTGGCTGGAATACCTCACCGACCACCTCGGCTCGACCGGATCGGTGGACATCGCGTGGTGGCGGCTCAACCGTTCCCTCCCGTGGGTCGCTCCCACCTGCCGAACCGCAGCGGGCGTCGCGCTGGGATTCGGGCTCGTCAGCACTGCCGGTGTCGTGCCCGGACTGGTGGCCGCCGCTGTGGTCGGGCTGATCGCCAACAGCACCCGGTACCTGGCCTACTTCAACGTGACCGACCTCGAAACCCCGCACAGGTTCGAGGCCACAGCGCCCAGGATGCGTGCCGAATTGCGTGACTTCACGAAGCTGCTGGGAAGCTCGCTGCTGTTCGTGGTCGGCGTGTTCGCGCTGCTGGTCGCCGGCCGGGGTATCGCGGCCGGATCCGTGCACACCCTCCGCGCAGTACTGGTGCTGACGGCGCTGGTACTTGGCGGCGGGTTCTTGGTCTGGTGGTTCGGACGCAAGCTGTGGCACCGGCAGCGCCATGGCCGCAGCGACGGCCTGGTAGTGCTCACTGACCTCAAGCGAGCGACGAGTCCAGGTGGGACTCTCCGTGCGGACCGAAAGGTGGCCCTAGTCGGTACGGGCACCATGGTCGCGATCGTGGCGGTGTTCGCCGTGCTGGGAGTCGACTACGCGGTCCGGATCGCCCTCGGCTATGCCGCCGCATGGTTGTTGGTCAGCGCGTACGCCAGGTTCACCGTGGCCCGGCTCGTGCTCGCCGCGGGTGGCACACTCCCGTGGCGGCTGTTGGCGTTCCTGGACGACGCCCGCGACCGCGGCGTGCTCCGCCAGTACGGAGCGATCTACCAGTTCCGCCACCAGCACCTGCAACAGCACCCTGCGGGGCCCGGCGTAGGCAGCGCCGCCAGTTCCCGGACGTAGCCCGAGCACTCGCCGCTGGCCAGCCGGCTGGGCGGCTGTGTCCGGTCAGCTTGGTCGATCTTCGGTCCGCAGTTGGGCGTCGATGTCGGGTGATGGTCGCGACGAACTCGGCCGGCTGGGCGTGCAGCTCCGAGCCGGTACCGGGGCCAGGGGCCATTCCTCTCGACCTCAATCTGCTGACCATCCGGTCGTCTGCACCCGAAATCCCAGACGTCGCGCATCGACAACAACGGATAAGCGGAGGACCTGCAAGCACTGTGCTAATAGTGTCGGTCACCTGATCGCGGCTACCGACCACAGCGGTGACACGCGGGTTGATAGTTTGATCTTAGTGGCGATGTTTCCCGAGGTCAGGAGGATATTGCGGAAGCGGGGGGATTCGAACCCCCGAGGGATTGCTCCCTGTCCGCTTTCAAGGCGGATGCATTCGGCCGCTCTGCCACGCTTCCCTGGTGGTCAGCCTATCGGCGGTTGGTCCGGTGGAGGGGCGGTGGTCACCCACGGGGGCATCGGGGGTGACGGAGCTGGTCACCGTGGGTGGTGCGGGTCGCTGACCTGTGGGTTTCTGCTGGCGGGGGTTGTGGCGGCCAGCGGGCGGGAGCATGCTGGGTAACAGAACGGTCTGCAGGCGGTCACCGTTACGTCAACCGGGCGCGCACCGTCGGGCCGGGTCGTTCGGGGAGGCCAGGTGGTGCGATGTCGGATGAACCGCGCAAGGCGGTGGGTGCCATCGGCCGCGTTCGGCCCGGTGTGAGGTCGGGCGGCTGAAGTCCGGGTTTCGATGCGCAAGGCGCCTGTGACGCCTCTCCCGCGCATGTCGACGCTGTTGAACGTCGCGTTCGCCGGTCGTCTCCTGACCTCCGGGTGGCGTTCCACGCCAACCGCGCAGCCACCGTCACGAAGCCGTTGAGTTGGGTCTGGGTGCGATGTCGTCGCACCCAGACCCCCTTTTGTGCTCAAGCCAGACCGAGCACCGGGCGGGCCGCGTCCAGGCCGCTGACCTCCAGTTTCCAGTCCGGACGGAAGCTCTCGAACCGTTCGGCCGTGAGCTTCAGCCGGACGTTCGTCACCGGTTGGTCGTGGTGGGTCGAGGTGAAGGTGCCGTCCGGTTCGTAGCCGAGCTTGGCGCTGACGCCGTGCGACTTCGGGTTGTCGATGTGGGCCTCCGACCTGGCCACGCGCATGCCCAGGTGGTCGAAGCCGAACATCAGCACGGCCGCGCGCATCTCGGTGCCGATGCCGATCCCCTGGTGCCGCATGCCGATCCAGGAACCGGTGCCGATCTCCCTGGTGACCTTGAAATTCTCCGCGTGCACGGTCTGGCCGCCGATGACCTTGCCCTGGTAGCGCACCAGAAAATTGATCTCCCACCGGTCCGGCGTGCAGGCGACGCGGCACCGCCAGTGGTGTTTGAAACCCTCGCGCACCAGCACGTCCGGCGGGGCCTCGGTCCACGGGAAGGTGAACGGCATCTCGCCCGCCGGGTGCACGCCGAGGCACGCCTCCGCCATCAGCTCGTGCAGGCCGGCGTCGTCGTCCGGCCGCAACGTCAGTCGCGGGGTGCGCAGCTCAAGCTGCCACAGTGGCCAGGGGTGGGGCATGTCGCTCATGTACCGATGCTGCCGCCCCACCACCGGGCGCGCGAACGAATTACGGTGCTGACATGCGTGCGATCACGATCGGCCAGCCCGGTGGCCCGGAAGTCCTGACCTGGAACGAGGTACCCGACCCGACGCCGAAGGACGGCGAAGTGGTCATCGATGTCGTCGCGAGCGCGGTCAACCGCGCGGACCTGCTGCAACGGCAGGGCAACTATCCACCGCCGCCCGGCGCGTCGGACATCCTCGGCCTGGAGTGTTCCGGCGTCATCGCCGAGCTCGGGCCCGGTGTCACCGGCTGGCAGGTCGGCGACCAGGTGTGCGCGCTGCTGGCCGGCGGCGGGTACGCCCAGCAGGTCGTCGTGCCCGCGGCGCAGCTGATGCCGGTGCCGCGCGGGGTGGACCTGGCCGAAGCGGCCGGGTTGCCCGAGGTGGCGTGCACGGTGTGGTCCAACGTCGTGCAACTCGGTCACCTCACCGAGGGCGAGACGCTGCTGGTGCACGGCGGCGCGGGCGGCATCGGTACCCACGCGATCCAGGTGGGCAAGGCGCTGGGCGCGACCGTGGCGGCCACGGCCGGATCGGCGGACCGGCTGGCGCACTGCCGGGCGCTCGGCGCGGACATCCTCATCAACCACCGCGAGCAGGACTTCGTCAAAGAGGTCACGGCCGACGTGATCCTGGACAACATGGGTGCGTCCTATCTGGAGCGCAACATCGCCGCGCTGGCCACCGGCGGCCGGCTGCTGGTGATCGGGATGCAGGGCGGTCGCACGGCCGAGCTGGACCTGGGCCGGCTCATGGCGAAGCGGGCGACGGTGGCGTCCACGGGCCTGCGCACCCGGCCGGTGGAGGGGCCGGGTGGCAAGGCGGCGATCATCGCGGACGTGACGGCACGGCTGTGGCCGCTGGTCGAGGCGGGTCAGGTGAAGCCGGTCATCGGGCAGGTGCTGCCGATGGAACAAGCGGGCGAGGCGCACCGGATCGTGGAGGGCAGCCAGGCCGTGGGCAAGGTGCTGCTGCGTACCTAGTAGTACTTTGTTAGGTCGTGGCGTGTCGTGTAGGTGATCCACTATGGATGATGATTCACTCCGACCGTGACCCCGGATCAGATCGAACAGGTAGGGCCCCGACTGGCGGAGTTCGTGGCGCGGATGCTGGATGCGG
>DASUGU010000155.1:0-9163 GCA_036273855.1 Pseudonocardiaceae bacterium | reverse complement strand
CCCGATCGAGATCCAGTCCGTCAGCCGACCATCACCAGCCACCACCACATTCTGCGCCACGACCGACGATCGTCCTGCCTGGTCCGGCCCACAGCCCGCACCGACACGCCATCAAGATCAAACTAGGCTAAGTGGCATTGGGTCTAGGTCGGTGAGTGCGCGGTTCAGTACAGGAACGGCTTCTGCGTCGCCGCATTGCGCCAGCGCATGACCTCGCCAACGTGTGAGATGAGTAGGGTCGAGGGCCACATACGGATCGATTGTGCTATCGGTGATTGTGGGCAAGAGCTTATCGGCTCGATCGAATGCACGGAGGCTGCTCGCGTGTTTGCTATTGCCAGCTAGCACTTCACCGTGTGCCGCCGCCAACCATGATCGAAGAAGGCGTGAGCACTTGCGGTCGGCTTCGTTGCGCGCGTTAGCGACAATCTCAACTGCGTGTGCGGTCCTTCCTGCGTCTGCTAGCACGAAGGCCTGGCCGGCCGACGCAAGTGCAATGAATGGTGGTGCGCCTGATAGTTTCGCCGCCATGAAGGCGTCACTGTAGAGCCGCCATGATTCCGCGATTCGGCCTAGATCCAGTGCCTGCCATCCCGCTAGGCAACACACTTCAGAAAGCAAGGTGGCGAGTTGTTCTCGTGCTGTTACTGACACGCTGTATGTCAGCAGGTCTCTTACTTGGGTGACTTTGGCAAGCACTTCCTGGTGGACGACGGCGGCGCCCAACTGCCGATCGAGTCGACGGAGGCCATTGAGCTGTTCCTGCATGGTACCGACCGTCTGATTGTCAATCTGGCTCGATGCATGGACCCGCTGGAGTAATCTGGCCTCTGATGCGTCAATGTCTTGAACTGACTCCGTAGGTGGTGCTAGGAGTTCTTCAATGTTGGCGTCCAACATGTGTTCGAGCAGTCTGGCGGTGGCCGCTTGTACTCGCCTCGGACGGCCATCGGGCAGATAACCGGCGGCCAGGCGTTGTAGGTGACGCACACCGAGAGTGCCGCGTTCGCCGTGTTCGCGGGCGAAGGTCTCGATGCTCTCGGCGAACTCCTCGAACGTCTGTCGGCGTTCCTTGATCTTCTGTTCCAGCACCGTCCGATATGGCCGCATTGGTGCCTCCGTTCGCCTGGTCGTGTCCGTATGTGTCATTGGCAAGTCATGCTCAGGTCATGTCGCTGATATTGCGTCGCTGACAAGCTGACATCATTGTGACACGCACGGCCGCGTGTCACCTGTCGGACAAGCTGAGTAGAGGATTGGGGGACCAACATGGCTGTCGAGTCGTGCCCGCGACAGGCGCTCGCGTCGCAGGACGAGACGTCTACTGGCCGGACCAACGGCCTGCGGATACCGGTGGCGGGTCAAGGTGGTGTTGTCCCGTACATCACGTCGTGGAGTGGGGAACGTGCCATCAAGACTCGGGTGATCGCGCGTGGCCGGTCGGGGATCGGGTATGCCGATGAGACCTTGCTCGATAGGGACGAGCAAGGCGTGTTGTGGGTGCGCAAGCCGTCCCGGCCTACGTATGGTCGACCGGAGTTCCGGTCGGTTCATCCGATGCGACAGCGCCGGGCCATGCGCCGGTTGCTCTGCCAGGTCTGCGGCCAGCCAGCCGACCGCGACGAGCAAGGCGTTTTGTGGCTGTTGCGTGACTACCGGGAGGACTGGCCCGACTGGCCGGAGGGCATGGCCAACACATACCCGCCGGTCTGTCTGTCCTGCGCGCGGCTGTCCGTCCACATGTGCCCGGCCTTACGACGTGGCTACGTCCTCGTCCGTGCCCGCCGGTTCCCCATGACCGGTGTCTACGGCGTGCGCTATCGCCCAGCAGGTCCTAAACCCGTTTCGCTCGGCGATGTCGTGGTCGGCTACGACGATCCCGTCATCCATTGGACGCGCGCGGCCCAGCAGGTCCGATCGCTCCACGACTGCACGATCGTGACTCCTACCCGTGCGGAACCCCTGGGAGGCTCGGAATGACCGAGGACACTGGACGGGAGCGGCTGCGCGGGATCGAAGTGGAGTCCGTGGTGACCGTGGACGGCGACTGTTACATCAGCAGCTACGTCGCTGACGACCAGGTCATGTTCCTGCTTGGCCCTGTCACCAACGGGCTGATCCTGTACTTCGACTGGCAGGGTTTGGCCAAGTTCCTGGGTGTCACGGCCCAGATCGTCACGCGGGTAGGGGGCGCGCTGCCGGGCAAGCCATCAGAGTTCACGATCAGCGCGGATGAACAGTCTCGGTGTGCGCACCGCTCCTACGTCGGACCTCTCTGAGATGGCATAGACCGGCTGGCGACCGCCCCGAAGTCTCCTGTCGCCAGCCAAACGGGGCGGGTGTGACGGGTTCCGCGTCACCCGTCACACCCGTCTCACCTCCTGTTTCTGCTGGTCAAACCCCATGCGGACCCGTCACAGTCACTGTGACGGGTCCGCATGATCGTGAGACGGGTTGTGACGGGTTCAGCGGTCGTCGCGGTAGTCCTCGACGGCCGCCCTGATGTCTGCGGTGAGGTAGCCGCGTACCTGGCGCGTGCCGCCGTCCTCCTGTTCCGCACGGCGCCGAGTTGGCTGACATCCCGCGTCGCCCATCTGCCGGCCGAACGTGGTCGGCTCCACATCCAACGCCTGCACCAACTCACTGGACGGCACGAAGTCGCGCGAGTCCAGATCGTCGCCGAGGTAGCGCACGACCGACGACAGCGGCTCCGGCGGCTCCGGCAACTCGGCTGACGTAGCGCCGTTGCCCAACGCCTTCAGCACAGCCGCCGGATCGATGGCACGGATGCCGTGGTCGCCGACTGCGTGTCCGGTCAGGGTGTCGGCGGCCTCCCGCAGCTCCCGGCCGCGCACGCACACCTCTCGCCATTCGTTGTTGGGCATGTAGTAGGTCCGCACGGTCAATGCCAGCACGTCCGCGCCGGCCTGGGTGTCACCATCCGGCCGCAGGATGCCTACTCCCTTGTGACCGGGCAGCAGCGTGGAGGAGTCGTAGCCTCGGGTGTTCATCTGCTCGCCCAGGATGATGTTCGAGTCTCGCCAGTCCATCACCCGCAGCGCGAACCGCGACCCGAGCACCGCCCGCAGCCGTGACGGGATTGTCGTGGAGTCCGGCCGTTGAGTGGCCAGGATGACCACGATGCCGGCTGCCGGTCCCTTCTTCGCCAGGTAGGTCAGCAGGTCGGCGATGTGCGCTCCCAACGTGGTCTTGGTTCCGCCGACGAGTTGCCGTGTGGGGTTCTCCAGGTAGACCTGGACCTCATCGAGGATCACGGCCGTGATCGGCATTCCCACCGACCGGTCACGGGACAGTTCGGGGGTGATCTTCGACTCCGGGCAGGTCTCGTCATCCAACGTCGCCATGCGTGCGTAGCGGGACTGCACTTCGGCGACCAGCTCGGCCAGGTGATCGCGGACGGCTTCCGCGTGCTCCAGTTCGTCTCCGCACACCAACCGGTGCGCCACCTGTCGCGCTGCCTCCCAGTCCTTCCCTCCCTTGCCGTCGAACACGTACAGCCGCGTGTGCGGGTCCAAGATCAAGCCCGCGGCCGGCAGTCGCGTCGCGAATGTCTTGCCCTGCCTAGGAATGGCGCCGACAAGCAGCGATGTCCACACCAACGGCAGCACGATCGGCCGGTTACGCGCGTCCCGCCCGAACGGGATTGGTCGCCACGCGTCCCACTGCTCGGCCCGCACGAGCGGCGAGGGCAGGGGAGGACCTGCGTACGGGTCGCGGTCGGCCACCCACAGCGCCACCCGTCCCGCGTGCCCGCCACTGCCACGCACCCGCTCCACACTGAGCTGCACCTCGTCCACGGCCAACGCGGACGCCAACGCCTCACGATGCCGGATCACGTCGGCGGCCTTGCGGGTGGCCGGTAGGTCGACCGTGATCGACCATCCTTCGCCTTGCCGTGCGGCCCGCTCGACCAGGCGTAGGGTCTCGTCCTTGCCGATCAGCTTCGCGTCCCGGAAGGCGTCCACCAAGACCTGCGGGTCCATCGTCCAGGTCAGCGTGCGAGGGCCGGCGAGCACGGCCTTACGACCGGGAGCACCGTCCTTACGCCGCCCGGTCACGGCCAACGTCACCGATGCGACCGCGAGCGCCGACCACCACACCAGAGAGCCGTACACGACGCTGAGCGTGCCGACCGCCACCAGCGTCCCGGCCACGGTCGTGCCGGTCACCTTCCACCGGAACAGCGTGAGCACCCGGATCTCGGTGAACTTGTCGGCCAGCTTCTCCGACTGCTCAGCGGCCTCTCGGTAGTCGTGAACGCGCACCCATCGGCGCCATCCTCGCGCAGCCAGTACGGCGCCACGTCCAACCGATCCGACGAGCCGGAATGGTGAACGGACCAGCGATGCCAGCGCATCCCGTGCGACCTGCCGTACCGCCGCCCGCGACTTGAACCGCTGGGGCACACGCCGTGATCGCTGCCACCAGGTCGTGAACGTCGGCACCGGCAACGTGCCGTCGTCCACCAGTTCGCCGTCGTACACGGGATCGGCCGGCACCAGCTCCTGGCTGGGCACCGCGTGAAGGTGTCGCCCCTCGCTCTCAGTCATGACGACTCCCGGCGGTCTCGGCGACTAGGGTCGCTGCCAGCCGAGAGGACAGTCCTCGCGAGCATCCTGTGGCCTCACGAATCCACGCGGGCGTCACTGTGGTCCCTGGCTGCCACGCCTCGCGTGCGCGAGCAAGATAGTCGTCAAAGGACATTCGGCCCGTGGCTGTCGTGCGCTCCCTTCGTTCCACCGGCCTGCTCGGCGACGGCTCGGCGACTGCCGCCGCGAGCTTGTTCCGTAGCTCGGTCACCGCTTCGGCCGCCACGAACACCACCAGCGGCGGGACCGAGTGCAGCACCACCATTGCGACTGACCCGGCCATGAACGCCGACCAGGTGTTCATGACATACGTGGCTGCGAGCGTGAACCACTTCGCGCCGCGTACCCACCCACCGGTCCGAACACCGCACCGCGCGGTGATCTGTTCGGCCCGGAGGATGGCCAGCAGCACGAGCGACACCATCGGGTCCAGCAGCCACGCCGCCCACCACGGCACTGACCACACTCGCGCGCCGGCGGCAGCGAAGCCTTGGACGTTGGACATGGTGAACGCCAGTCCCATGAGGATGCCGGTCCAACACAACCGGTCCACCTGACGACTGACCTCTGCGATCGATGCCCGGTCGGCCGGGCGGGTGGGCGGCTGGTGCCGCCCACCCCGTCCAGCCGTGCTCATCCCCGGCCGCCCCGCCGACGTGGCGTGTCGACCGCAGTCACGGTCAGCGCGCGGGTGAGGCTGTGCGCTGCCAGCAGATCCGGCAGACCCAGCACCGCCCACAGCACCACCGAGTTACCGGAATGCGTGATCACCACCCACTGAACTGCGGCGATCACAGCGGCAGTGATGCCGATACGCCCGGCCAGCGAGACGACTCGCACGCTGGCACGTGCCGCCTCTGCTGCCAGACGAGCCGTGCGGGCCGACGCCCGCCAGATCATCACCAGGGCGACCAACGCACCGACACCGGCGAGTACCTCGGTCGCGGTCAGGTGGACGTTCATGACGAGTCACCGCCGTCCGCCGACTCGCAGACCTCGTGGTGACCGCGTGCCCGCCACAGCGGGTACAGCGCCCGCCGGTCCTGCTCGGGCAGTGCACCCCACACGCCGATCGTGTCCGGGCCGGCGTAGCGCAGCTCCAGTTCCAGGCACTCGTCCTGGACCGGGCAGCCGGCACAGATCCGGGCCGCGAACTCCCGGTCAGGCGTGTCCTGCCCGGTGAGCGGAGGAGGATCACCCTCGCCGTAGCACCACAGGCAGGCACCGTGCCACCTGACGATCTCCGCCAGTACGTCCGTCGGGACGTTCCGCAGCCGGTCCAGCCGAGAGACGATCGCGGCCAGCCGGTCCTCGTCACGGTTCACCACGACGCACCCCCGGTCAGCCGGGCGACGTCGCGAGCGGTGCGCCGCTCACTGGCCATGCGCGCGACGTCGACGCAGCCGCCCAGCTCGGCGGCCTCGTTGGCCAGCTTGTCCACGGCTGCTGCAGGTACGACGTAGCGGGTACGGACGCGAACAGCGGGGAAGGCGTTCTCCCTGATCGCGCGGTAGAGGGTGGAGGGGTTGCACCGCATGATGCGGGCAGCCTCGCGGACTGTGTAGAACGTGGGTCGATCGTTGTCGTTAGACATGATTTGGTCCTTTGATCGCAGCTACTAGCTAATGTCACGGCATAAACTCGCTGATATCAGCGATGCCGGTCGCTGAATGACCGGATTCGTGGTGCCATGAGGGCCGGGTCGGCCCGCGGAATCGTGTTGGCGCGCTAATGTCGACCGCGAGGCGGAGCGCGGAGGAATGGGTGGCGGAAGACTGGTCGGCGGTCGCGAGAGCGGTCAATCAGCGGGTCGACGAACTGGGCATGAACCAGCGCACGCTCGCCGCGCGAGCCCAGGTGTCCTCCGCGATCATCCGCGAGATCCAGCAGAACAAGATCCAGCGCAGGCGCAACGCCAAGACCCTGGAAGCCTTGTCCGTGGCCCTGAACTGGCCGCCGGAGTACCTCTCCGCCGTCCTCGACGGCCGCAACCCGGCGCAGGTGTCCAGCCGCCAGGCCGACGACGTTCCGGACCGACTGACCGCGATGGAGCGTCAACTTCGGACGATCGCCCGACAGCTTGAGAAGCTCAACGCCAATGTAGAGGCGATCCTCGGCGATGACCGCCGGAAACGCTAGCGGCGTTGTTTGCGGCTCCCGTCGTGGTGCGGGAGCGAATCGGTGGTTTTCGTTCGTGCTCATGTTCCTAGAGAACGGCATCGGAGGGCCGTTTCTCTATTGGCGGCACTTATCGCGCTAGCCGTTAAGTCGCGTTAAGTGTGCAGGCCAGACGCTGTTCGGGGGACGAATGAGCGGCACGAATCTGTTGCGCCAAGCCAGGCTTGACCGAGGCATGAAGCAGTCTCAAGTGGTCGCGAAGGTGCGCGCGATCGCTGATCGCATGGACGCTGGTGCCATGTCGGCAAGCTCGTTGTCGGTCGCCATCTCGATGTGGGAGAACGGCAAGCGAACGCCCGACGCGGTGTATCGGAAGATCTTCCGAGAGCTGTACGGCAGGACCAACGAAGAACTGGGATTCCCGCCCGATCCGGTAGCGGAGCCGTTGGCGGAGGAACTGGCCGATCGCCTGGTGGTCGCGCAGCGGGTGGACGCGGAGACCGTGGAGCTGTTCCGCCAGCAGACCGAGATGGCCAGGAGGGCTGACCGGCGCCTTGGCTCGGCCGCTCGGCTGGACCAGCTCCGTGGCCACATCAGGGAGCTGGAGCACCTAATGCGGCACACGATCATCCGTCAGCACCGCGAGCAGTTGGCCGCTGCCCTGGCGGACGCTTTGACGTTGGCCGGCTGGGACGCGCTCGACGCTGGTTCGGTACGGCAGGCGTGGGAGCACCATGAGCAGGCCAAGACCGCCGCTCGGGAGTCCGGCTCGGCGGCGCTGCTGGCTCACGCGACCGGCCAGCAGGCGTTCATCCTGATGGACATAGGCGAGGCGGCTGATGCGCTGGCGCTGCTCCAGGAAGCGCAGGCGATCGCTGGTGACCGCGTGCCGCGTCTACTGCGGGCATGGCTGGCCGCTGCGCTCGGCGAAGGCTATGCGACTGCCGGCGACCGGGACGGCGCGCTTCGCGCCTTTGACCAGGCCAGCGCACTGTTGCCGGCCGAGACGACTCACCCGGAGCTGGCGTTCCTGTTCCTCGGCGGCAGCCATCTGGACCGGTGGCGCGGGAACGTGCTCGCACGTCTCGGCGAACCGGGCGCGGTCGACCAGCTCACGGCGGTACTTGCTGCGACTCCAGCGGACTTCGTGCGCGCACGTGCCGCTGTGCTTGTCGACCTCTCTTACGCACATACGCGAGCCGGCGCACGCGACGCTGCACGGGATTTCGCGCGACAGGCGCGTCGGCTGGTGTCGCAGGTTGGCTCAGTACGTCAACGGCGCCGACTGGAGCGGCTGCGGTTGCCCGGCTCAGTTGATCTGTGAGAGCAAGAAGGCTTGCACTGCGATGATCGTGCCGCCACCGAGCAGTTCGTTCCGTTGGAGAAGCTCTCGGACGCGATCGATCGGCACCCACTCCAGTGTGCCGGCTTCCTCGGTGTCGGTCGGCTCGCCAACCCGCTCGGCGCCACGGAACAGGTAGACGTCTGTGCGCGCCCGGACCATGCCGGGAAGCGGTTCGAACGTGGCCAACAACTCGGGTTCACCCGTCGGCCGCCAGCCACTCTCCTCGACTGCCTCACGCTCAGCCGTAGTAGCTGGATCTTCGCCATCCTCCACGAAGCCGCCGAGCAGTTCATATCCCCATTGGTCGACAGCGAACCGGTACCGGTGCAGCATCAGGACCTCGCCCAACTCGTTCACCAGCAGAGCGATCGCGACATCGTCGAGGGTCACGACGTGGTGGTTCCATCGCTGCCCGTTTGGCGCTTGCACATCTACGAGTGACAACCGCACCCACCGATTGTCGTACACGGTACGTTCACCGTGAGTCGTCCATTGACCATCGTCCACGTCAGCCACGTCAACAGCGTACTTGTAAACCACATCAGGAGAAAGCGGGCCATGCGCTACGTAGGTACATCAACGTTGGCACCGTATTGCCGCAGGCGTTCTGAAAAACTTGCATAATTGGCCAGGCTATCCTCGCCAGATTCGCCAAGATAGCTGCCATAAAGCCTTGCAAATCCAGCCTCGTCTGCCAAGGCAGCCCTATTCGAAGCATATTCGTTCAATTCATCGTTCAGCTGAAGATTCGTCAAAATCTCGCTTATCTTGACTGAGATGAAATATGTCCCACACGACAAGCTGGCCGCGCCAATTCGCCATAGGACATATACTTGAAGTCTCGAAATCTGACTAGAAGTCAGTTGATTAGACAGCCGCTGGACAGCCCTCTCGGCCAGGGTTGAACCGAATCGACTCGCAGAGGCGACAAGGACACTAAGAGTGCTCATCGTAGCTATTCAGCTGTCTGGTGCCCCGGCGGGCGTGGTGTGATCACGATCTGAGATGATCTTGGTGTGTCGGTTCCGGAGTCGGCTGAGGCGTTGCTTGAGCGGCTGCTTGCACGTGTGGCCGAGTTGGAAGCGGCGCT
>DASUGU010000154.1:0-6279 GCA_036273855.1 Pseudonocardiaceae bacterium | reverse complement strand
GACCCCCGGCGCACCATGCGCCAGATCATCAAACAGGCCAACGCGCTGGGCATGACCGTCCGGTTCGACCCGATCCCCGGCTGACGCCACAACCAACGCAACGCCTCGTGAGCAGCGTGTTCCGTTCATCTTCGTGTCAGTTCGGGGCCAGGCGCAGGACGTAGCCGACGCCCCGCACGGTGTGGATCAGGCGCGGTTCGACGACGTCGACCTTGCGGCGCAGGTACGAGATGTACGACTCGACCACCCCTGCCTCGCCGTTGAAGTCGTAGCGCCACACCTGGTCCAGGATCTGCGCCTTGGACACCACCCGGCCGGCGTTGCGCATCAGGTAGTGCAACAGCTTGAACTCGGTGGGGGACAACGGAACCAGCTTGTCCGCCCGGCGCACCTCATGACTGTCCACATGCAACTCTAGGTCGGCGTAGCGCAGCGGCGCCTCGGTCGGCTCGCCGATGCCCTTCGTCCGCCGCAGCACCGCGTTCACCCTGGCGATGACCTCCTCCAGGCTGAACGGCTTGGTCACGTAGTCGTCGCCGCCGATGGTCAGGCCGGTGATCTTGTCCTCGGCCGCGTCCCGCGCGGTGAGGAACAGCACCGGCACCGTCTGGCCGCCCGACCGCATCCAGCGCAGCACGTCGAAACCGTCCCGGTCGGGCAGCATGACGTCCAGCAGCACCAGGTCCGGGCTGCGCCGCTCGACGGCCCGCAGCGCCTCCGTACCGGTGGCGGCCGTGGCCACCTCGAACCCGGCGAACCGCAGGCTCGTGGCGAGCAGCTCCCGGATGCTCGGGTCGTCCTCGACCACGAGGAGCTCGGTACGGTCCCCCATGGGTGGCTCCCTCCTCGCCGGACCCGGCACTACCAGCGGTGATCCTGCGCTTCCTGGGAGAATCCTGCGAGCCGATGCTGTGGGAATCCGGTGAGTTTCCTGGGAAGAACCTGGCAGGTCAGTCCGTGCCGCGCGGCGGTTGTGCGCCGAACTCGCGCGCGTGCCGGTTCCTGGTGCGCGCGGCGAGGATCACCTCACGGATCGCGTCCAGCACCAGCAGCGCCGCCACCCCGACCAGACCGATGCCGATGGCCATCCAGTCGCCGTAGTAGATCGTGGACACCAGCGGCGGCCGGCCACCGCCCAGCGGCGTCACCATCGTGGTGACTCCCTTGCCCCACAACAGGATGCCCACGACCACGGCGGCGGCCGCGACAATCAACTCGCCCGCCGCGACGGCGAACCGCCACGGCTGCTCCAGCCGGGCGGGCGGTGGCGCGGTCAGCGGTTCGGCGTTCACGTCGGTCAGCCTTTCACGTGCTCAGCAGCCGTCGGAGCGCGGCCCGCAGGGCGTCCGGGTCCTTGGCCCAGGCCACGACCACCGAATCATCGGCCAGCCGCAGTGGCACCTCGGTGAACTTCTTCGGCACCGTCCAGCCGCCGCCCAGCACGCGGGCGCCGACCGGCATGCCCACGTCGTCCACCTCGGCGATCTCCCGGACCGCCAGCGGCTCCCGACCCTGGTACAGCGCGGTCGACGTGACCACGACCGAACACACCCGGCGCCGCGCCTGCACCCACAGCAGCGTGAACCCGAACAGCAGCAGCCCGACCACCAGCCAGGCGAGGGTGTGCACCGGCCCGCTCAACGCCTCGACACCGGCTCCGACCAGCGCGAACACCGGCCCGAACAGCAGCGGCCGCCACCGGGAGCCCGGTTCGGCATAGAGGACCGGCGCGGCATCGTCCAGCGGCTTGGTCACCGCACTCAGTCGTCCAGCCAGCCGGCCGCTTCCACGGCCCAGTAGGTGAGCAGCGCGTCGGCACCGGCCCGGCGCACGGCCGTCAGCGTCTCCAGCACGGTCCGCCGCCGGTCCAGCCAGCCGTTCGCGGCGGCCGCCTCGACCATCGCGTACTCGCCGGACACCTGGTAGGCCACCACCGGCACGTCGACCACGTCGGCCACGGCCCGCACCACGTCCAGGTAGGGCAGGGCGGGCTTGACCATCACCAGGTCGGCGCCCTCGGCCAGGTCCAGTTCGACCTCGCGCAGCGCTTCCCGGGCGTTACCCGGGTCCTGCTGGTAGGTCTTGCGGTCACCCTGCAACGTGGACTCCACGGCCTCGCGGAACGGGCCGAAGAAGGCGCTGGCGTACTTCACCGAGTAGGCCAGCACACCGGTGTCGGTGTGGCCGGCCGCGTCCAGCGCCTCGCGGATCACGCCGACCTGGCCGTCCATCATGCCGCTGGGCCCGAGCAGGTGGGCGCCCGCCTCGGCCTGCGCCACTGCCATCTCGGCGTAGCGGGCCAGGGTGGCGTCGTTGTCCACCCGGCCGTCCGGCGTGAGGACGCCGCAGTGGCCGTGGTCGGTGAACTCGTCCAGGCAGGTGTCGGCCATCAGCACGGTGGCGTCACCCAGTTCGGCGCGCAGGTCGCGCAGCGCCACGTTGAGCACGCCGTCCTCGTCGGTGCCGCCGGAACCGACGGCATCCTTGGTGGTCGGCACACCGAAGATCATCAGGCCGCCGACGCCCGCTGCCACCGCGTCGACAGCGGCCTTGCGCAGCGAGTCCCGCGAATGCTGCAGGACGCCCGGCATCGACGCGATCGGCACCGCCTCGGTGGCGCCTTCCTTGACGAACATCGGCAGGATGAGTTGGCGCGGCCGGACGGTCGTCTCGCTGACGAGTCGCCGCACGGCGGCGGTGGTACGCAGCCGGCGCGGCCGATGGGTCGGAAACACCGAAGCCTCCTTCACGAGCACCTGAAACCAGACGCTACTCCGCCGCCGACCACGGATCGCCGCCGCCGGATGGCGAGAATCGCCAGCGCGAGCCACCCACCCGCCCCTACTCTGCGTACGTGACCGATGGCACCGGGAAAGCGGACCGGGCCCTGCCGGCCACGTGTTCGTCCCCGCGCATCCGGTGACCCGCCACGGCGCCCGTGAGGTCGGCCTGGAACTGCGGAGATCGCCGGACGGGCGGCCTGCGGTGCCCGCGTTCAGCACCCTCAGCAAGCTCGTCTCGGCGCTGGGCACCGCACAGCCGTGGGTGCTGATGCCGTTACGGGCGGCCCGGGCGCCGATCAGACCGGCCGGCGCCGACGAGGTGATCCTCGATCCCGCGCGGACGCGTCGTCAACGTTCGAACGCGAGTCCACGACGTTCGCCGCCGTGATGCCGAACGACGGACCACCACCGGCCGACGGCGGCGGCGTTCAACGACACGCTGGACGTGGTGCTCCAGGCGATCGGCGGGCTGCACCTGGGCATCGCGGGCGCCATCGAGGGACACGGCCAGAAGCTGCCCACCGCACACGACAACTACAGCAAGGTCGAGGTCGGCGTGCGGGAGCTGTACGACGACATCCTCACCCCGGCTCCGTCAAGCCCGTCAAGTAGCCGGGAGACCCGATGACCAAGCACGTGTCGAGCCTGGTCGGCTTCGCGCACAACTCTGTTGTCGCCGGGTGGGTGGCTGGTCGCGCTCGTCCGGCAGGTGTTGCCACACTCCCGGACGAGCGCGTCGCCAAAGCCGGTCTGGCCCGTCAACCGGCGGACCGGCACCACCACGCCTGACTCAGCGGCGGGCGCGCTTGGTCTTGCGCGGCGGGGGCAGGGCGCCCTCGGCCCGCAGCCGGGCGGCGTGCGCGGCCAGGGCGTCGACCAGGGCGGCGACCTGCGCCACCTCGGGCTGCACATCCACCCGCAGGCCGAACTCGTGGGCAGTCTCCGCCGTCTTCGGGCCGATGCACGCGACCAGGGTCCTGGTGTGCGGCTTGCCGGCGATGCCGACCAGGTTGCGCACCGTGGACGAGGACGTGAAGCACACCGCGTCGAACCCGCCGGACTTGATCATCTCGCGGGTGTCGGCGGGCGGCGGCGCGGCGCGGACCGTGCGGTACGCGGTGACGTCGTCGATCTCCCAGCCACGGTCGCGCAGGCCGGCGGCGAGCGTCTCGGTGGCGATGTCGGCGCGCGGCAACAGGACCCGGTCCACCGGGTCGAGAATGTCGTCGTAGGGCGGGAAGTCGGCCAGCAGGCCCTCGCTGGACTGCTCGCCGGAGGGCACCAGTTCCGGGATGATGCCGAACGAGCGCACCTTCGCCGCCGTGCCCTCGCCGACGCAGGCGATCTTCACGCCGGAGAACGCGCGGGCGTCCAGGCCGAACTCGCGGAACTTCTCCCACACCGCGCGCACCGCGTTGGTGGAGGTGAACACCACCCACTGGTAGCGGCCGTCGACCAGGCCCTTGACCGACCGCTCCATCTGGGCGGGCGAGCGGGGCGGCTCGACGGAGATCGTGGGCACCTCGACCGGGATGGCGCCGTGCGAGCGGAGCTTCTCGCTCATCTCGCCCGCCTGGTCCTTGGTCCTGGGCACCAGGACCTTCCAGCCGTACAGCGCGCGGGACTCCCACCAGGACAGCTTCGAGCGGGCCGCGGCAGCGGCGCCGACCGTCACCACCAGGTGGCCGCCGAGGTCACCGGCGTCGGCGGCCAGGGACGCCAGTGTGGTGTCCACGGTCCGCTGGTTGTTGCCGGTGCCGTCCGCGGTGACCGCGACCGGGGTCTGCGCGGCCATGCCGTGCTCGGTCAGGCTGGACGCGGCCTCGGCCAGGTGGCCGCCGGTGGCGTGCAGCACGAGCGTGCCCGGGGACGCGGCCAGCGCGGCCCAGTCCAGGTCACCGCGCACGTCCACCTCGGTGTGCACGGCGCCGAGCGCGACACCCGCGTAGGCGGGCACCGCGGTACCGGCGGGCACGCCGGGCACCACGTCGAACGCGACGCTGGTCCGCGCGACGGCCTGCGCCTCGCGCACCACGGAGTCCAGGGTCAGCGGGTCGCCGGACACCAGCCGGACCACCGACCGGCCGGCCTTGGCCTCGGTCACCAGGTCCTTGGCCACGTCGGCCGGGTCGCCGACCGCCGGGCGCAGCTCGACGCCGGGGCCGACCAGCGCCAACACCGTCGACGGCACGTCCGGGTCGGTCACCACGAGCTCGGCGCGGGTGAGCAACTCGTCGGCCCGAACGGTCAACAGTCCGGTGTCACCGGGACCGGAGCCCACGAAAGCGATCCGCCCCGGGGCCTTTCGTGCACGGGTCATCTGGGCACTCTCCATCAGGATGCCTCCGGGCCGGACAACACAGCGGCCCCGAGATCGAGCAGCTCGGCCGCGACCTGCCTGCCGAGTTCGTCTGCGTTGGTCAGGTCTGCGACGGCGGATGCGCGCAGGATCTGGTGGTCCGGCGTCGCGGCGACACCGCGCAGCGACAGCATCGAGACCACGCGGTCGGTGCCGTCGGCGTCGGTGAACAGGTCGTCCACCACCTCGGCCAGGGCACCGACGGGAGCGCTGCAGCCGGCCTCCAGTGCGGCCAGCATGGCCCGCTCCGCGGTGACGGCCGCCCTGGTCGGCTCGTCGTCCAGGCACGAGCCGAGCAGGTGTTCGGTGTCCATGTCGTTCACCCGGCACTCCACGGCGAGCGCGCCCTGGGCGGGTGCCGGCAGCATCTGGATCGGGTCGATCGTCTCGGTGACCTCGATCAGCCTGCCCAGCCGGGCCAGGCCGGCGCGGGCCAGCACGACGGCGTCCAGTTCGCCCTCGTGCACCTTGCGCAGCCGCGTGTCCACGTTGCCGCGCACCGGAACCACGGTCAGGCCCAGGCCGAGCGCGTTGAGCTGGGCGACCCGGCGCGGTGCGCCGGTGCCGACGGTGGAACCGGTGGGCAGCTCGGCCAGGGTGAGCTCGTCGCGGGCCACCAGCACGTCCCTGGGGTCCTCGCGGACCGGCACGGCCGCCAGGACCAGCCGGGGGTCGGGGGCGGTCGGCAGGTCCTTGTACGAGTGCACGGCCACGTCGATGTCACCGGACACCAGGGCCTCGCGCAGCGCCGACGTGAACACGCCGACGCCGATCGTCGGGATCGGCTCGGCGGACCGGTCGCCGGGTGTCGTCACGGTGACGATCTCCACCACCGCACCGGCCTGCTCCAGGGCGTCGGCCATGAGGCGGGTCTGCGCCAGTGCGAGCGCGCTGCCTCTGGTGCCGAGCCGCAGTACCTTCTTCACCTGTCACCATCCGCACGGGGTTCATCGGGGTCGCCCGGGTTCGCCAGCGGAGCGGACAGTAGCGCCGCGGCCTGGGGGTCGAGGGCGAACAGTTCACGGAGCGCGTCGGCGTAGCTGGCCCCGTTCGGGCCGGAGGCGAGTTGCTTGACCCGCACGGTCGGCGTGTGCAGCAGCTTGTCCACCACCCGGCGCACGGTCTTGGCGAGTTCGC
>DASUGU010000153.1:0-15122 GCA_036273855.1 Pseudonocardiaceae bacterium | reverse complement strand
GGTCTTCGCGCCAGGCGATAGTCGGGCGACCCGGTGACGGGATCTGCCCTCGGTACAGGCGAACCTGCTGCTGCCTTGTTCCGTATACCATCGCTCCACCTCTGGATCGGGGTGTTGCGACGACCAGTTGAATCCGCCCTGTTCGAACCGTTCGTAGTGCGACAGGTCTCGTGGCCGTGCCCAGTTGAACACCGTGAAGACCAGGCCGGGCGACTGCCGGCCGACACGGCTGGTGGCCTGGATGTACTCGGCGGTGGACTTGGGCTGATTGGCCACCACCATCACGCCCAGTCGCGAGACGTCCACGCCGACCGCGATCATGTTCGTGGCCAGCAGCACATCGATCGGTGGCTTGCTGCCCCGCGGGGACAGCAAGCTCAAATACTCATCGCGATCTGTCGCGAACACGGCAATACCCAGGTCGGCGCGATGCCGACCGTCGCGACGACGACGCCGATCACGATGGCCGGCAGCGAAAATCCGGGCGACACCCGGGTGAGCAGCACGAAGCCCGCCGCCGAGACGACCAGGCCCGATGCCGATCACGAAGGCGGGACGTAGCCGGCGGGCGACCACCGGGGTCAGCAGCGAGCCGGCGATGAGTCCGGCGGTGTCCGGGAGCATCAACAGGCCGGCCTCCAACGGCGGGAGCGTCCGTACCAGCTGGAGGTACCGGGAGAACAGCAGTCCGAGCCCGCCGATGGCGATCGAACCGAGCAGCAGGATGCCTAGTGCCGCACTGAACTCCCGGTTGCCGAACAGCCGGAGGTCCAGCTACGGCTCACCGAGCCCACGCTGCCGCGATATGAAGAAGGCCGTCGAGACGACGCCGATCACCAGGGCGAACACGACGTCCGGTGTCAGGCCCGCCCTGGCGGCCTCCTTGACGGCGAAGACGATCGGGATGACGGCCGCGAGCGACAGCAGCACACTGGGCAGGTCGATCCGGCCGGAGTCGCGGTCGCGGTACTCCGGCACCAGGAACGGCGCGGTCGCGAGCAGCACGAGCATGATCGGTACGCCGATCAGGAATACCGATCCCCACCAGAACTTCTGCAGCAGCGCGCCACCTACCAGCGGACCGAGCGCGACGCCGACCAGCAGGGACGATGCCCAGATGCTGATCGCCGTCGAGCGTTGCCGGTCGTCGCGAAACATGTTGCTGATCAGCGCGAGGATCGACGGTTGCAGGGTGGCGCCCGTGATGCCCAGCAGCGCCCTCGCGAGAATCAACATCATGGCGGAATTCGAATACGCCGAGATCACCGACAGGACGCCGAACGCCGCCGCCCCGATCAGCAGTAACTTCCGGCGACCGATCCGGTCGCCGAGGTTGCCCATCGTGACCAGGAAACCGGCGATCAGGAAGCCATAGATGTCCTGGATCCACAACAGTTGCGTGCTGCTCGCGTGCAGCGCCGCGCCGAGCTTCGGCAGCGCCAGGTACAGCACACCGAAATCCATGGCGGACAGGATGGTCGGCAGGGCGAGAACGCCGAGGCTGATCCATTCCCGTCGCCCGGCCCGCCCGTTGGTGGTGGCCGAACCGGTTACGTCCATGACAATTCCTTCCGCGGGCCGCGGCGTTCGATGGACCAGGACCCCGTACACCGCCCACGGAATCTCGCCCATACCGCTGCCACTGTCACCCGAAGAATATGCCGTCCCCCGACCTGAAACGTCTGGTCCATCGGATTTCCCGTCGCCGAACGTGGTTTGTGCTCGATGCATCCCTTGTTGGTGAAGCCGTCACTGGCCCGGGCCACGGCCGACCGGGTAGGACTGACACGCGGTGGATCCATGGGCGGGTCGGCGTTGGTTCCTGAGGAGAGGAAGTGGCTATATCGTTCATTTCCCGTCCGGCCCGGTCGCTCGCCGTGCTCGCGGCCGTCGCTGGCCTCACGATCGCCGTCCCGGCCGTGGCCAAGGACAGGTTCACCACGTCCGGCCGGTTCGTGACGCGCATCGTGTCGCACCGGTCGCCGACCGCGCCCTTCGACCTGGCGATCGTGCCGGGCGACTTCGGTGACCCGACCACCGGCTCGCTGCTGATCGCCAACCTCGGCCCGCGAGGTGCGCCACGGCCCTGACCGGATTTCGTGGTACCGGAACCGGCACACCTCGCACGGGGGCGTGCCGGTGTCGCACGCCGGGAGTGGGGTTCGGGTCGGACCGGTTGTTATGTTTGGGTCGCAAATTGCCCTGCAGAGCGGAGATAGGGCCACTTGTCCGGGAGACTATCATGGCACAAGCACAACACGCGGCGAACTTCTACGTCCCGGCGGCGGTCCGCTGGTGGCGCCGGCCGTGGATGATTCCGTTGGTGGTGCTCGTCGGAGCATTCCTTATTTATGTTTTACCGCCGTATTTGAGCCTGAATCCGGAAGAGAGCCGGGTTACGTTGGTGCCGGGCTTCCGGATCCATTACGGAGTCGTCCTGACCCATGTCTTCGCCGGCACCCTCGCGCAGTTGACCGTGTGCCTGCAGGTGTGGACGTGGCTGCGTGAGCGGCATCCGAAGGCCCATCGGATCAGCGGCTGGATCTACGTGTTCGGGGGAGTCATTCCGGCGACCCTGGCCGGGCTCGTCCTCTCCCCGTTCGTCGTCCCGCACAGCGGGTCGGTCGGCACCTTCGTCCAGGGAGTGTTGTTCATTGCCGTGACGATCCGGGGGTTCGTCATGGGTCGGCAGGGGCGCTATCCCGAGCACCGGCGTTGGATGATCTACAGTTTCGCGTTCGCCCTGGCGACCATCTGGGGCCGGATCTTCAACCTGGTCGTGTTTGGTCTTTTCCCGCACGCCATCACCAACCTGACCGTGGTCTCGCTGGTCATGGAGGCGTCCACCTGGATCGGCTGGGTGGCCAACCTGATCATCGCCCAATGGTGGCTCGAGCGGACCACCAACCAGCCGGGCTGGGGAGCGGTGAGGTCGTCGTCGCCGGTCTGAACCTCGCCCCGCGAACCGATGGAGAAAACCCATTTTGAGCCTGCATGCCATGCCGCCGATGTCCGCCGCCGTGCCAGCGCCGGGCTCGGCGGCGGGCAGCTCACGATGTTCCTGCTCGAACTGGGCGGCTTGGTGCTGCTGGCGATGCTGGCCGGGCGGCTGGCCGCCCGGTTGGGCATGCCGTCGGTGGCCGGCGAACTGCTGGTCGGCGTCGTCCTCGGCCCGTCACTGCTCGGCCGGTTGCCGGCCGCACTGTCGACGTGGTTGCCGCAGCACAACCCGAGCCAACTCGTGCTGCTCCAGGCCGTCGGCCAACTCGGTGTGGTGTTGCTGGTCGGACTCACCGGCGCGCAGCTGGACCTGAAGCTGGTGCGGGAACGCGGCGGCGCCGCCATGCGCGTCGGGCTGGCCGGACTGATCGTGCCGCTCGGGCTGGGGATCGCCATCGGGTTCGTGCTGCCGCTGTCCATGATGTCCGCCAACCGGACGTGGACCGCGCTGTTCCTCGGTGTGGCACTGGGAGTGAGCGCCATTCCGGTCATCGCCAAGATCCTCATGGACATGCGGCTGCAACACCGTGACGTCGGGCAGCTGATCCTGGCCGCCGGGATCATCGATGACGGTATCGGCTGGGTGCTGCTGTCCGTGGTCTCCGCGCTGGCCGTCTCAGGTGGGCGGACCGGTGCGATCGGGGTGTCGATGGCACTGCTCGCCGCCGTCGCGCTCGGCGCGGCGACGGTCGGCCGGATCGTGATCCGGGCGGTGCTGCGACAGGCCCGCCGCGCCCCCGGAGTCATTCCCGGGATCTGCGCGGTCGTCGGGTTGGTGTTACCGGACAAGGTCAGGTATGTGCATTCCTGTCGGGGCAACGGTGCCGGACGGCCCACGGCAGTGCCGGCCCGGTTCGTGTTGGCCTGCGACAACGGGCACCTGGACGACTTCCCGTGGTGTATTTCGTGCACCGCGGCTTCGAACCGGACTCCGGACACTCGCTCAAGCTCGTCGAGTCCGGCAGTACGGGCGAGGCTGCGAGCATCTTCGTCACCTGCGAGTGCGGCAGCAGCCGGCCGATGTCGGACGCACTCGGCCGGGCTGCCCTGTACGGGTTCACCCGGATCGACGCGCCCGAATGGGACGATGTCGCCAGTGCGGACCCGCGCCGTGCGCAGTTGTCCGACCAGGAGCCCACGTGGGTGCCGTGCGCGGAGATGCGTGGCGAGGGCATTTTCCTCCAGTTCTCCGAGCAATGGATCGCCGAATGGGAACGCGGCGAGCCGGTCCGCGATCGTGAGCGCCAGTGCCTGATCCCGGCCCATGACGACTGGCGGGAGTTCCGTAGGTTGGAGCCGGGTCACTGGCCAGGGCCACGCTATCTGCTGTTGCACACCTTCGCGCACACGTTGATCCGCGAACTCGCACTGGAGTCCGGATACAGCGCGTCGGGGATCGGCGAGCGCATCTACGCCCGGACCGGTGAACACCCGATGGCTGGTGTCCTGCTCTACACGGCCGCGCCCGACAGCGAGGGCACGCTGGGTGGTCTCGTGTCGTTGGGAGATCAGCACAGCCTGGGCGCGCTCATCGACCGCGCTCTCGATGCTGCCCGGTTGTGCAGTAGCGACCCGCTGTGCGCCGAGCACGATCCCAGGGTGCACAGTCGACTGTACGGAGCGGCATGCCACGCATGCCTATTCGCCGCCGAGACGTCCTGCGAACGAGGTAACCAGTATCTGGACCGGACCCTGCTGGTCGACACCCTGTCCGGTGCCGATTGCGGTTTCTTCGGCTGATGGGCGGTGAACTCGCCGCCGAGTTGGCTGATCTGGCGAAACGACTGTCGTCAGCTCAAATCGACGCGTGGTCGCTGGTACTCAACAATGCGCTCGGACCGGCGGAGTCGACGGCGGCAGCGTTGGTCGACGCCCAATTCGGCTACGGCGCCCCCGGCGCCGCGCACCAACTGTTGACCGCGTGGCGGACGTGGGCGCCGCGACTCCCGGGCTCGGCCATCGCGCTGGCTCTCGGCGCGGCGGCCGTTGCGTACGAGGAAGCTGAGCAGCGGCGGCCCAGACTCGTGGTCAGCGGGCCGATGACGTCGGCGGTCGCCGTTCGCCTGACCAGCTCGGTGGTGGTCGAGGTGATCCGGGCGGCGACCGATCGGGTGCTTCTGGTCAGCTTCGCTGCCTATGGGGTGGCCGAGGTCGGCGTGCGTGTCGATCTGGTGCTGGAGCGCACCGTCGAGCAGGGCGGAGCGCTCCGCCCTGACGCCGGCAGCACCACCTTCGCGGCGCTGGCCGGCCGAGCCAAGGTTTGGTATTGGCCGTCAACCCATCGCCGATCCCATGGGCGTGCGGCCCTCCACGCGAAGGTGGTCGTCGCGGATGGCGAACTCGCCCTGCTCAGCAGCGCCAACCTGACTGACGGGGGCCTGTCGGACAACATCGAAGTCGGCCTCCTGGTGCGAGACCACGAGACCGCATGGACCCCGCGATCTCCTTCTCGATGTTGAACACGATGGCTGCCTGCGGATTGTCGGTCAGCACCCGGTGCAACGACGTAAGGCGCTGCTGTCCGTCCAGGAGATACAACGGAATCACCGCAGGCTGTCCCGTCGCGCCGTCGATCGCGGCCGGCCGTGTCTGCGGAGCGTTGTCCGTCTGCCAGAACAACAGCGAGCTGGACGGATAGCCGCGGTATAGCGACTCAACCAGCTTCGCCACCTGCGTCGGTTTCCACACGTAGCCAAGCTGGATCTCCGGCAGTTTGATCTCGCCGAGCGCGATCTGGTCTACCAACGTGCTGACTTCGCGCTCGGTCTTGTCCACAGGCATGCATGCAGACTCCCCAGTGCATCGGCGCGCGCGGGTCGCGGGCCGAATCGTCGATCGAGTCATCGCAGGCCCAGTGAGAGTCGTTAGCCGGAGACATCCGGACGAGCGAACGTGCGTGCAGTAACACGGCACTGAATCCGGCCAGAACGTCCGGAAACTGGCGGCGAGGCTGTTCTGGCGACCGTCGCGCTTCACGTTAGAGACCCGCGCATCCCGGCCCGGACAGCGAGGCGGGCGACGGATCGCGCGCGGTACTGCCATCACCCAGCCGGTGGAGCGTAGGCCGTCCGCGGATCGACCACGCCCGACAACGCTGTGTTATGCGCCGGAGTCGGCGAGTTTGTCGTTGGGCCAACGGGTCATGAAGGCGCCGAGGGCGTCGTCGATCCGCTTGCCGGTGTCGTCGGGCTCGTGGCGTGGTCCGTAGTGCTCGCTCAGGGCGTCGATGAAGGTTTCCTCGACCGTTTCCCATGCCTCGATCGTGGGCACGGTGCTGTCCCGGAGGGTGCGCAGCAGGTCCGGGTCCTTGTCTTCCAGCACGGAGATGAAGGTGCTGCGGTGGGGCTCGGGGATTTCGTCGATGACGTTCATGGGGTCCTCCATCCCGAGCTCTTGCGCGCCCACGCGGTGACGACCTGGCCGTCCTTATTGAGGTTAACGGTGGCGTTCTTGCCGACATACCGGTAGGTGCCACCGTACTTGTCAGGAATGTAGCGCGGTGGCTTGGTCGGGTTGGTCACGGCGTCGTTGACGGCCTCGTCGGTCACGCCGTGCCCGTCGCGGGTCTGGATCTGTTGCTCGCCGTGTTCGGTGCGGCCGGTGATCTCCTTCGGCGCCTCGAACGACGGTTCCTCGGTGCTGCCGCTGCTGCCACTACCGGAGTCGGTCTTGAGCGGTTCGACGTGGTCCTCGCCGCCTGCTTGGGAGGCCATGGCGGCCATGGAGACGCCGGTGATGCTGACGCCGGTGGCCATGCCGGCGGCGGAGACGGCGTTGAGTGGGACGCCGGCGATGGCGCCGACGGCGGTGGCGTCCAGGACCAGGCCGCCGCCTTCGCCGGCGGCGCTGAGCACGGTCAGCCCGATGCCGCCGACGGCTGCGGCCAGTTCGCCGGGGTGGTGGATCGCGGCGTTGCCGAACGACGCCGCGTCGTTGACGACTGTCTTGCCGAAGTTCTCCAGGCCGTGCAGTGCGCTGCCGGCGAAGTCTTCGATGTCGGAGCCGAGTTGGGACCAGAACCCGGGCTTGGGTGGCGCCTTGCCTTGGCTTTGTCGACGGTGTCGGCGGCGGTGTTGCCCGCGTCGGACAGTTGCCTGCGGGCCTGATCGAGCGTCTGTTGCGCGGCCTGTCGCTGGGCCTCGCCGGGGTCGGTGAAGGAGATGTTCGGTGCGGGTGTGCCGGTGGCTGCGGCCTGGGCTTGGGCCCGCTGCACCGCCCTTGCGTGGTCGGTTTGGGCTTGTTGGGTCGCGGCCTGTCCGGCGTTGTATTCGCGGATCGCGTCGGCGGCCTACCTTGGGCCCAGGTCATCCATGAAGGAGCGGGGCCGGTCAAGTCGGTGATGTGGTGAGTCGGCGGGTTGGCTCGGGTATTTCCGGCTCCTTGCGGGCACGCGCGAGTGAGGCGTTGGGGTCCAGGCTGGCCGTAGGCCACCCCGCAGGGGCTTGGCCTTGACGCCGACGCCGGCCACGCGATCATGTTCAGGCCGGAAATGAGTATGCGCGGCTCCTCGCTCAGGAATGGTGGATGGTGCGGACACGGGGTCGGTGTGGTCGTGTTCACCAGGTTCCGGGCGGTGCCGGAAGGCAGACCGAGGACTCGGTTGCCGGTCATCCATTCGCCGTGGACTGGGCATGGTGAGCTGCGACCGTGACCAGGCGGGGTCAATCAGAGCGGCGGCCACGCCACCACAGGGTGGGGGTCAGACCTGGGACGGCCGCGCGTCTGGTCACGTCCGAGCCCGCTCACGCCGCGTCTCGTTGGTCGGTGTGCAGGGCGCGGATGTGCCCGTCCCGCAGGCCGTAGTAGACGAGGATGAGCAGCTTGCGGGCCACCGCGACGGTGGCGGTGTTCCGACCCCGCCGGGCGGCGATCCCGGCATGGGTACCGACCAGCCACCCGGCCCAGGCGGGGTCTTCTGGGCGGCTTCGATGGCGGCCCACCGCACCAGGGTGGAGCCCTGTTTGGTGATCGGCCCGCGGTGCACGGTGGTGTCGGATTCGCGGTGGCGTGGGGTCAGTCCGGCCAACGAGGTCAGGTGCCGGGCGCTGGTGAACCGCGCGACGTCGCCGATCTCGGCGACGAACACCGCCGCCAACGTCGGCCCGACCCCGGGAATCTGCTGGATCGCCTGGTGACCGGGATGACATGCGAGCCTGCCGGCCACCAGACGGGTGGCCACCTGGATCTCGAAGTCGAACGCGTCGATCAGCCGGCACAGGCTGTTGACCCGCGCCCGATACGGCCTGTCCAACGGGGCCTTGTCCAGCAGTGCCCGGCCGCGCACCCCGAACACGTCCGTGACCGGCAGGTGCAGGCCCTGCTTGGCCAGTACCGCGTGCACGGATGCCTTCAGCCCGGAACGCAGCGCGACCAGCTTCGCCCGGTGCCGCACCAACTCCCGCAGCTCCCGTGTCGCTGGTGGCGCGATCCACGCCTCGGGCAGCCGGTTCATCCGCAGCAGATCGGCCAGGTCGGCGGCGTCACGGACATCGTTCTTCACCCGCCGGTAGGTGAATCCCTTGATCCCCAACGGATGCGCCAGGTGCACCGTGGCACCGACGTCGGCGAGCGCGTCAGCGGCCCAGTACCAGCCGTACGTTGCTTCCAGAACCACCTCCGGGTGCTCACCGGCCTTGCCGATCTGCTCGGCCAGCGCCATCGGATCGTTGGCGATCCGGACCACACCCAACTGCTCGCCGGTCGCTGACAGGCGCACGATCACCGACCGGTGCCGGTGCAAGTCGATCCCGACGAACTGTTTGCCGTCATACTCACTCACAGGGGCCTCCTTCGTCGTGACGAACGTGAGAACCCGAGTGTCCGCTCGGGACCACGAGGAGCGGAGGCCCCGCTCCTTCATCGCATCAGGGTGGTGGCGTAGTTGCCGACGGCTTGGGCGGCGGAATGGAAGCAGCCGCCGGCCTCGATCCATTTGCCGGGTTGGCCCTGGAATGCTTTGTGAAACCCGTCGGCTGCGGTGCCGAACCATCCGTCGGCTGTGTCGATGCGTTGCAGGCCGGTGCCGGCTTCGGTGAGCATGTCGCCGTAGGAGTTGAGCATCTGCACGGTGCCGTCGAGGGTGTCGGGGTCGCCGGGGAGGAGTTCCGCGACTGGACGGATTCGGAGAAGGTTCCGGAAGACGCCGTCGACCGTGATCATCTCCTCACGAACGTGTCGATCTACTGGCTGACTGGGACCGCGGCATCGTCGGCCGCGCTGTACTACGAAGGCGCGGCCGGGTTGCGTGCGATCGCCTCGGAGGCCGGCCAGCAGCCGACGCCGATCACCGTCCCGATCGGTGTCGCGGTGTTCCCCCGGGACATCTTCGTGCCGATCCGGCGATTCGCCGAACAGCAGTTCTCGACGATCACGCACTGGACGGAATTCGACCGGGGCGGCCATTTCGCCGCCATGGAGCAGCCCGAACTGCTGGTGCGTGATGTGCGGAAGTTCCGGCGCTCGCTACGTATCTGAGTGTCTGTCCGGCTCCTGTTGTGGAACCGAAAACGGTCCCCCCGCGATCGTGGGGGGACCGTTTTCGCGCTGCCGAGTGGTAATTACCCCTGGGTGGCCGACATGTCCTGGCCCGGCACGCTGAGCGCCTCGGCGGTGTCGGCAGGGGCGACGCCCTCCGGCTCGTCGGCGGCCGTGACCTCGTGCCGGCGGAGGAACAGCGCGGCCGCAAGGGCGGCCGCCAGCGCGACGATCGCGCACAGGCTGAACCCGAGCCCTGTCGCGTCGGTGAAAGCCGTGCGAGCTCCCGAGACCAGGACGCGCCCGGTGGCGGCGGGCACCTGTCCGGCGACCGAGAGGGCCCCGGCCAGCGTGTCCCTGCTGACGTCGGCGACATGCGGTGGCAGCGCATGGGGGATGAAGTCCACGACCTGGCCGCGATACAGCACGGCGGCGGCGCTGCCGAGTAGCGCGATGCCCAGCGAGCCGCCGAAGTCGGAGCTGCTCTCGCTGAGCCCGGAGGCGGCACCGGCCCGCTCCGGCGGGACGCTGCCGACCATCAGATCGGTCGCCAGCGTGATGACCTGGATCAGGCCGAAGGAGAAGATGACCGACCCGACCACGATGAGCCAGAGGTCGTTGCTGCTGCTGTCGCCGACCTGAGCCACGACGGTGAAGCCAAGGGCGGCGAGCAGCAGGCCAGCCGCGATCACCGTGCTGGATCTGAACCGCCGCTGGATCCGCGGCGCCAACAGGGAACCGATGATCTGGGTGACAGACAGTGGCAGTGTCCACAGCCCGGCTGTCAGCGGCCCGAGGCCCAGCACGAGTTGCAGATACTGCGTGATGAAGAAGAACGCGGCGAACGTGACGGAGAAGGTGAGCAGGTTGATGACCAATGTCGTGCTGAACGCGGGCGAGCCGAACAGTTTCAGGTCGATGAGTGGCTCGGCGAGCCGGCGCTGGCGATAGATCGTGACGACGGCCACGGCAAGGCCGAGCAGGATCGCGGCCAATGACACGCCGCTGAAACCGTTCTCGGCGATCTGCTTGATCCCGTAGACCACGGCGAGCACCGCGACCAGCGACATCGCCACACTCGGCAGATCGATCCGGCCCGCCTTCCGGTCGCGGTACTCCGGCAACAGGAACGGCCCGAGTGCCAGCAGCAACACCATCGGCGGGACCGAGATCAGGAACACCGAACCCCACCAGAAGTGCGCTAGCAGTGCGCCGCCGACCAGCGGACCGATCGCGGTGCCGCCGGCGAAGCTGGCCACCCACACGCCGATGGCGACCGATCGCTGCTTCGGGTCGAAGAACATGTTCCGGATCAACGACAGCGTGGACGGCGCCAGGGTCGCCGCGGCGACGCCGAGCACTCCACGGGCCACGATCAGCTCGATCGAACTGCTCGCGTAGGCGGCGAACACCGAAACGACCGCGAATATGGCGGCACCGATCAGCAATAGCTTCCGGCGACCGAGCCGGTCACCCAGTATGCCCATGGTGATCAGCGATCCGGACAGCAGGAATCCGTAGATGTCAACGATCCAAAGCAATTGGACACTGCTCGGTTGCAGTGCTTCGGTCAGCCGGGGCACCGCGAGATGAAGTACCGTAAAATCCATGGCATAGATGATGCACGGTAGTGCGATGACAGCCAGTCCAAGCCATTCGCGGCGTCCCGCCCGCGGCTGGTGACCAGCAGTTTCACTGGATGTCATGAGTGCAGTACCCCTTATTTGGCGTCCTGGTACCGACCGGTGGGCTATTGGTCAGCGTACATCACTGGCCGTCGTCGTCGCCTCACGGAAAGCGCTACGGCACCGGACGCAGCATTCTGGAAGAAGGTGACGGCGGTGGGGTTGCGGTAAGTTTGGCTTGGTCTGTCGTGACGATGGGAGCGGTGGCATGGGTAGCATCTCCGTGGGCAGTCTGCTACTGGCAGTACCAACCCCGAGCGCCTGGAGGCATGGTATCTGGCGGCACTGACACCGGAGCGCACGAGAGAGGGCTTCCTCAGCTTCGACGGCTTCGAGGTGCTGGTCGAGCGCCGCGACGACGTGACGGACACGAACCCCGAGCCCGGCCGGTTCATCGTGAACTTCCACGTAGATGACGCCAGGGCTACCGCGGCTCACCTGGACGGGATGGGCGTCACCTGGCTCTCGCCGGTCGAGCAACGGCGGGACGGGCTGTTCGGCACGGTGCTCGACCCGGATGGCAACTATGTCCAGATCATCGAACTCAACGCGGCTTACCACGAACGGCGTGCCGCAGAAAGCGGGCCGGCTATGTTCAGGACGACCAAGGCGTTCAGCGGATTCTCCGTCAATGACGTGCCGAAGGCGCAGGAATTCTATACGAACATACTTGGCCTGCGGGTGTCCGAAGAGTACGGGATGTTGACTCTGCACATCGCCGGCAACCGCGACATCATTGTCTACCCCAAGGGTGACGAGCACGTGCCGGCCGAGTTCACGATCCTCAACTTCCCGGTGGACGACATCGACAAGGCGGTCGACGAACTGAGTGCGCTTGGTGTCACCTTCCTGCGATACCCCGGCCGGGAGGACGGTACCGACGAGAAGGGCATCTGGCGTGGTGGCGGTCCACTCATCGCCTGGTTCAACGACCCGGCCGGCAACATCCTCTCGGTGATCCAGGAGGACTGACGCCGATACTCGGACAGTGGAAGGGGCGGTGCCGCACTGCACCGCCCCTTCGTCATCCCGATCAGTCCGCTACACCGGCCAACCCGGCAAGCGTCGTGTCGACTGCCGGCAACGGTGCCACGCCGCGGATCACGTCCGACGCCTTTTCCGCGATCGCTATCACCGGCGCGTTCGTGTTGCCTCGCACCACGGTCTGCATGATCGACGCGTCGACGACCCGCAGCCCTTCGACGCCGTTGACACGCAGGTCGGCGTCGACGACCGTGCCCATCGCGCACGTGCCGGACGGGTGGTAGAGAGTCTGCGAATACCGCCGTACGTGCGTACGCAGGTCGGCGTCGGAGTCCGACTCCGGCGGCATGAACGGTGTCTCGGTGTACGGTTTCAACGCCTGCTGCCGGGCGATCTCCAGGCCGATGCGCGGTCCTTCGACCGCCACCCGCATATCGGCTTCCTCGGCGAAATAGTTGTGCCTGATGGCCGGCTTCGCCGTCGGGTCGCCCGAGGCGAGCATCACGCTGCCGCGGCTTTCCGGGGCGAGGACGCAGCCGCCATAGGAGATCGCGTGATGGATGGGTGGGTGCAGGCCACCGTCGGCGAACATCATCGGCGCGGTGTGGAACTGTAGGTCCGGCGCGGCCAGACCGGGTGCGGTGCGCACGAAACCACCCACCTCCGGCCCGTTCGATGTCAGCGGCCCGCGTCGCTGTTCCATGTATTGCCGCACCGATTCCGGTTCGCCCGCGGCGAGCAGGCTGATCGGATGCGAGTGCGCGAAGATGAGCGGAGTTTGCGGGTGGTCCTGTAGGTTCTGCCCCACCAGTGGCTGGTCGAGCACCACCGGAATGTCCAGCGCGGTCAGCAGATCCGCCGGACCGATCCCGGAGAGCATCAGAAGTTGCGGGGAGTTGTACGCACCAGCCGACAGGATGACCTCGCGCTCGGCGCGAATCTCCCACTCCGTGTCCAGCCGGTAACCGACGATCCCGCACGCCCGCTGGCCTTCGAACAGTACACGGTGGACCTGCACGTTGGTCTCGACGGTGAGGTTGGGCCGGTCCATGGCGGGCCGCAGATAGCCGTCCGCGGTACTGCACCGCTGCCCGTCGCGCTGGGTCACCTGGTACCGGCCGAAACCGTCCTGATGGGGTCTGGAGGTTCGGCTGGAATCCGTCGTCGTGTCTGAAAGGGGGCGCGAACCGAACCGAATTTCGCCCTCGCCGGAGGCGCCCGACATGACGACGACCGTGCCCGATCTGCTGGTCACCGAGACCTTCGGCCCGACCCTGCAAGGTGAAGGACCGAGCTGTGGCCAGCGAGCGGTCTTCATCCGGCTATCGCGCTGCAACTTGACCTGCGGCTGGTGTGACGAACCTCAGACATGGGACAGGAAGCGATTCGATCTCGGAGCACATACAGTTCGACGCTCGCCGGTCAGTCTGGCGGGTTGGGCCTTGAGTCAGGACACCGAACTGGTGGTCATCACCGGTGGCGAACCGTTGATGCAGCACAAGCTCGTGTCGGTGGTAGATACCCTGCTCCGCGCTGGACGGCGGATCGAGTTCGAGACGAACGGTACGATCGCGCCGCTGGCCGACCTGGTTTCCGACCGCGTCCAGTTCAACGTCAGCCCGAAGCTGTCAAGCAGCGGCGTTCCGGAAGCCCGCCGGATCGTGCCGGGCGCACTTCAGGCGCTGAGTCACACGAACTCGCTCTACAAGTTCGTCATTACCGCGGCCCATCGCGAGTCCGATCTGGCTGAAGTTCAGGCGCTTACTCATTCCTACCGCCTACAGCCTGTGTGGCTGATGCCGGAAGGAACAACCCGCAGCGTCGTCAGCGCGGGCCTCCGCGCGCTAGCCGAACCGGCGCTCACGCATGGCTGGAACCTGACGTCGCGTCTGCACGTCGAACTGTGGGAGAACGCCAATGGCCGCTGAGCGCATCGGCCCGCGCCGCGGCCGGCTGATCTCCATGGAAGGCGTATGGGGCGCGGGCAAGACAACGAACGCCCGCCGTCTGGCTGACCACCTCGCCGAACTCGGCTTCACCACGACAGTCCTGCACCACGGACTTCGCGACGGCTTCATCGGTCAACTGTCGACCTACCAGACAAACAGCCGTTGCGCCGACGTGACGGAGACGGCGGCTACGACAGCGAGCACCACGCGACCATCGACGTTCTGCTGCGGCTGTGCCGGGAGGCGTACCACCACACGCATCAGTACTGCCCGGCGCTGGCCAGTCACGATGTCGTCGTGCTCGATCGGCTTGTACACCAAGCTCGCCTACGCCCTGACCGTCTTGGCCGAGCACCATCCGACGGTTCCGCGAGAAAGCCACTGGGCGTCCTGGCAAGCGGTTACTCGACCATGGCTGCTGGAGCCGGACCTGGCGTTCCACCTCGATCTGCCCTGGCAGCAGGCACGAGACCGCGCAGTCACCAGGACACGAGCGCGCGGCGTACCTGCGCCCAAGTCCGGCTCGCGCGAGCGGGAACTGTTCCTGCCCCTGTACGACGGCAACCTCCGCTGGGTCGCGGCTCAACACCCCCTGACCATCAAGCCGATCACGATCGGCGACCGCGGACCGGACGACGTCTTCGGCGAACTCGCCACCTACACCGCGCGGCTGCTCTGCATTCCTGCGTTGAACGGAGAAGGCCGTGAGCAATAACGAAATCCTCCTGTACTCAGGCGGCCTCGACAGCTTTCCCGCCTGGTACTACCTCGGCAAGCCCGAGGCGTTGTACTTCGACATCGGACACCGTTACCGAGACCACGAGTTCCGGGCAATCGACACTCTGCGTCAGCGCTGCGGAATCCGACTGTGCGTCAGCCGCGAACTCGACCTGGGGGTCGAGGGCGAACAGTTCACGGAGCGCGTCGGCGTAGCTGGCCCCGTTCGGGCCGGAGGCGAGTTGCTTGACCCGCACGGTCGGCGTGTGCAGCAGCTTGTCCACCACCCGGCGCACGGTCTTGGCGAGTTCGC
>DASUGU010000152.1:0-34339 GCA_036273855.1 Pseudonocardiaceae bacterium | reverse complement strand
CATGATGTCGACCTGGCCCCCGCGCAGCCGCGCCACCTTGGCCTCGTCCACATCGGCGCACACCACCCGATGCCCCAGCGAGGCCAGACACGCCCCGGTGGTCAACCCCACATAACCCGTGCCGATCACCACGATCCGGCGTCCGTGGCGCACCTGCGGGTGTGGGTCGCCCGGCGGGATGATCACCACGGTGAGCCTCGGCTGCTGCCGGGAGCGGCGCCGGCGAGCGTGCGCATCGGGCCGGGGGACGCCATGGGATGGCGCGCCACGAGCGCCAGGAGGGCGCCGGCGGCAGCGCGCTCGTCGGCGTCCATGATCGCGTGGTGGAACATCACTCCCACCGGTCGTCCCTGGCGCACGGTCGCGGCGACCAGGTCCGCGAACCCGGCACGGCTCAGTCGCACTCGTTTGCGGTGGGCGAACCAGTCGACGTTGATCGGCAGTTCGACGAGCCCGGGAACGGCCAGGGGTGCGGCCCGCGCCTCCCGTGACAGGACCGCGAACCCGAGCTCGGCCAGGCATCGCCCGGTCTCCGGCGTACACCGGTTCCACGGCGGGGTGAAGATCGGGTCGATCGAGGGCCCGAGCAGATCCGTGAGCCGCGTGCGTCCTTCGGCGATGTCGTGCCGCTGAAACCGACCCGGCCGGGAAGGGCCGAACTCGTACTTGCGACCGTCCAACTCGTGGTTGACGTGAGCGAAGCCGTGCTGGTGGAACCCCAGCTCGCCGGGGGAGCCCGCGGCTCTGGCCTGGAGGCGGTCCGCCAGGCTCCGGGTGAGCTCGGTGGGTATGACCGCGAGGTCCACCGGCAGGGCGTGCTCGGCGAACAGGTCGAGCAACGGCCACAGCCGGTCATCACCCCAGCCGACGTCGTCGTCGCGGAAGAAGAAGTCGGCGGGCCGTTCGAGTCCATCCAGCACCTGGTGGACCGGATCGAGCCAGGTTCGGGTCAGCTCGGTCGGCATGGTCAGCTCGCTCTCACACCGAAACGCGCCGCGTGCAACTCATCCAGGACCTGGACCGTGTTGGGTCCGCCGCGTAGATCGAAGTCCGGGTGGCGGGGTCGGAAGCGGAACAGCGTCCGGATCTCGTCCGCCAACCGCCGCGGCTCCAGGTCGGCAGGATCCAGGACGCGGACGGCGCCCAGGCTCTCCAGCCGACGGGCGCGCCTGGTCTGCTCGTCCTCGCCGTTCTCGGCGAACGGCACGAAGAGAGCGGGGACGCGGGCCCGGAGGATGTCGAGGGCGGTGTTGTAGCCGCACTGGCTGAGCGAGGCGCGTGCCTCGCGAAGTTCGCTGCCCAGGTCGGGCACCGATCGTCGCAGCGAGAGTCCCCGCTGCCCCTCGCCCCGCCTGCACAGGGCCTGCCAGGTCTCCTCGGGCAGGAAGGGCCCGGTGATGACCTCCATGTCGACATCGTCGAGGAGCCGGTGGGCCTCGACGGCCGTGGTCAGCAGCGGAGCGCCCGCGATGCCGCCACCGGCGGACACCAGCAGGTGGCGACCCGGCGTCGACTCGCGGTGCGACACGCCGTTCGGCACCACGAAACCCGTGTAGCGGACCGGGGTGCGCAGCGGCACCCGCGGCCGGAACGACTCCTCCAGCTTGGCGAAGGTCGGATCGGAGTGCACCAGGACGGCGTCGAAGTAGTCGTTGGCCAGTTGGCTGGCGCGGTCGTCGAACGCCTCCTGCCCGCCGCCACGGCCGACCAGGATGTCCCGGATGCTGCATGCGACGACCGGCGCCGCCGGCCCGAGACCGTTGATCTCCTCGAGCAGGGGGAGCAGTTCGCTGGCGAACCGCTTCTTGCCGAACGGGAAGAACTCGATCAGCACCACCTCGGGCCGGACCGTGCGGAAGGTCTCCAGAATGCTCTGCCGGCGGAGCTCGAATGCGCGCTCGACGGTGAACCGGCTGTCGTGGCTCACCAGGCGGCCGTCCATCGCGGCGCCGAGCGGGGGCAGCGCGACGACCTGGACACCGTCCGGTGGCCGCTTCTTCGGGGGCAGCTTGCCACCGACGAGCAGAACCACGTTGAAGCGCGGTGCGAGCGCCTCGCACAGGGCGAACGATCGGGCGAGGTGCCCCATGCCGAGGGAATGCTGGCAGTAGAACAGCAGCGTCGGGTTCATCGCAACAGCCCCCTCGCCTCAGCCAGCAGCGCCGGCACGTGTGGCAGTACAGAGCCACGGAGGCGTATCACCGCGCGGCAGGCCCGATCCGCGAGGGCGGCGGACTCGTGCGTCCGCAGAGCCTCCCGGCTCGGTAGCGCGCGCACCGAGGCGTACCCCCGGGTGAACGCCGCGGCCCGGGCCCGCTGCGCGGCCGGGGAGATGACGCCGAGTGCCCGGAAGTAGCCGAGCAGGCTGAGGAAGTTGCCCACGTCCGACCCTGCCGCGCCGATGCCGGCCCGGTCGAAGTCGATCAGAGCGACGTGGCCGTCTTCGAGGATCGCGTTGTTCTCGTTCGCGTCGCCGTGGATGGGCACCGACGACTCGGCTGCCTCGTCCCAGCGGACCGTCAGTTCCGCCAGCAGTTCGGCGACCTGTCCCGCCACCTCCGGGAGCACCATGCACAACGCCTCGGCTCTGCACCGCAGGCGTTCCAGTGGGTCTCGCCGGACGGTTCCGGCGCCGTCGAAGGGCAGGGAGTGCAGCATCGCCAGGGCCACGCCGTAGGCGTGCAGGCCCGTGGCCAGTCCGAGTCCTGCCAGGCTCCCGATCGAAGGGCCGGCTATCGGCTCGACCAACAGCGTGCGGTACTGCTTCGAATACGCGAGCGGTTGGGCGATGCGCGGTCCGGACAGCCGGGTGAGCCGGGAGAAGGCGGTGTGCACCCGATGCGTGCGTTCGCCTTCGTCGTCGGCATGCACCTTCGCGTAGGCGACGACCCGGTCGGCGTCGTCGAGACAACGAACGACCGCGGTGGATTCCGGGTTGTAGTCGACCAGTTGGCTCCTCGCCCAGCATCTGTCGATGAGGCGGGTCAGTCCCTCGCGTGCCTCGACGGCGTCGGTCAGGTTCACCAGCTTGCGGTCGTTGGGAAACGTCCAGAACACGGTGTCGAGATCGGCGTCGTACACGACGGGCCGGAACGGCCCGGACTGCTGTCCCGTCTCGGTCGCCTTCCCGTAGGCCCGCTCGCTACTGCTCCGCGAACGGAACGTGCTGGCGGCGACCTGGAGCTCTCGGCCGTCGATCTCGAGTTGGTAGAGCACGCGAAGACGCTTGGCCGGTTGGTAGCAGATGCTGTCGAGGCGACACGATCGAATGTGCACCGAGCCGTCGGTCCCGAGCCTTGTCGACAGGCGACGGGCGATCTCGCCGGGATCCAACAAGTGGTCCCGGTGGGGTACGGCCAGATCCGGAACCAGTGCGACCGGACGGGACGTCATGGCGCCTCCTCTCCAGGGTGCGTGCCTGGTGGCCGCAGCGGAATGATCAGGGTGACGAGCCGCACGTCGGTGGCCGTCGTCGTGGCGCTGATGACCGGGGCTTCCTGCCGTACGCCGTACCGGGGGGACACCCACCCCGGTTCGAGGGTGACCGAGACGGGCGACAGGAAGACGATCAGTACGCCGGGCGCCCGCACCGCGGGCTTGTCCAGGATCATGGTGAGTTCGGTCGCGCCCCAGGCGTCGGCGGACAGGTGCCAGCGAAGGTCGTAGCGATGCTCGTCGTTCGCTGCCAGCTCGTCCTCGATGATCCAGTACTCGTCGTCGACGAACCAGACGTGCCGGGTGTGGACCGCGTCGTAGCACGGGCTCACCGCCCGGCCCGCCAACGCCTCCATGCCGGGCAGGTTCTTGCGTCCGAGGAAGATGCCCTTCGCGACCTCGTTGCCCGGCCGGCCCCTTCGGTACGGCGTCTGGTCCATGCCGTCGACGCAGACCGTGTTGTGTGCCGCGGTGCCCTTGAACCAGCGGCGCAGGTTCTCGCCGTCCTCGGCGTAGGTGTACCGACCGGGATCGACGAGCAGCGGCCGGCCGTACGCGTAGAGCTCCACGTTCAGCAGGTCGTAGTGCCCGTGTCCGCCGTCCCCCAGTGGCCCGCAGTCGAACACGAGGAAGCGCTCGTCGTGGTACGAGCAGCCCTCGTCGCCCCACCCGCTGCGCTGGAAGAAGTAGCCGGCGTCGGGAAAGCTCGCCATGCGGGTCGCCGGCGGGCGACCGACCGCCCCCATCGTCGCCGCGTACCTGAAGTCGGACCTGCGGAACAGCAGGCCGGCGACGCGCAACACCTCCGGATACGACTCACTGTCCGCATCGGACAGAGCACAGATGACACCATCGGGCCGGTGGCAGTGCAGCGCGAACTCACAGGCCCGTTCGAGGAGTGCGTCGAAGTCGTCGGGCAGTTCCAGGCCGAAGCGCCTGGCGTTCTCCCGAGCACCCACGAACGATCTCAGTGCGACGAGATGGTAGTGGGTCGAGTTCTCCCGATGGACGCCGTCGGGCCGGAAGCCCTCGGCGAGCATTCTGCGCAACTCCGCGATGCTGAACGCCAGCAGCTCGGTGGCGTCGTCGATGGCCGGAAACGCCAGGGCGACGACGAACAACGCGTAGACCTCGAGGACCCTGTGGTTCCGGAACACCTCGGACGTGAGCCCTCGACGGATGTATCGGGCGTGCTGCCCGATGTTCTCGAGCAGCTCCAGGTCCAGGTCTGCCGCCAGGCCGGCGAAATGGGGTGAGGCGGCGAACATGCTCCAGGCGTAGGTCCAGTTCTGCATCCGCCGGGCGGCGACGTCGGTCGCGTCGGTGTCGACCGGTACCTGCCGGATCCACGAACCGACGAGACGTTCCCACGTACGCAGGAAGTCCGCGTCGCCCGTCGCCGCGAACGCGTGGGCGAGATCCAGTCCGTAGTAGAACTTGCTCCACTCGATCCGCCACTCGTCGTCGGGTGGCAGTTCGGCGCCCCGCCAGTCGGGTTCGGTGCCGAGGTCCAGGGTGATCCCGATGTGGGTGAAGCGGCCGTCGCGAACGGCGTCCGCGACCGATCGGTCGTTGTGCACGTCACCGGTGATGCAGTAGACGGGCCGGGGCACGATCTGCTCGACGGTTGTTCCGCTCATCTGATCGTCCGCTCGAACAACGTCGCGAGTCGGCGGGCGAGGACGTCGCCGTCGAACCGCTCGCCGACGGTCTCCCGGCCCGTGCGACCCAGCCGCTGGGCGAGCTCGCGATCCGCGTCGAGCTTGGCGATGGCGTTGGCCAGCGCGTCCGGATCGTCCCCTGGGATCAGCAGGCCGTTGGTGCCGTCCTCGACCAGCTCCGGGATCCCCGACACCCCGGTGGTGACGACCGGGATCCCGCACCACATCGCTTCGAGCAGCACGTTCGGGATACCGTCCCGGTCGCCGTCGTCGAGGACCCGGCAGGGGAGACAGAAGACGGTCGCGTCCCGGTAGTGGTCGTAGACCTCTCGCTGCCCGAGCTGGCCGAGCATGCGGACGTGGCCGGTGAGACCCAGCCGCGCGATCCTGCGCCGAAGGTCCTCGCCGACCCCGAAGTTGTAGCCGACGTCGTCGTCCTCCCCGATGATCGCGGCCTCGAACGGCACGCCCTGATGGTGGAGGAGCCCGCAGGCCTCCACGAAGACGTCGAATCCCTTCTTCCTGACCAGCCTGCCCACGGCGAGCAGGCGCAGCCGCCGGTGCTCGGTCGGGGGTGTGGCGGGCAGCTGCGAGAATCGCCGGAAGTCGTCGTTCAGGCCGTGGTACACGCGATGGATCGGGGTGCTGTTGGACATCCCCTCCAGGTGGCGGCGGTTCGCCTCGGTGCAGGTGACCACGAACGTGGCGGCGTGCAGTTTCCGGCGCAGCAGGCCCCGGGGGTTCAGCCGGCCGGCATAGATGTCCTTGGCGTGCGCGGTGAAGGAGAACGGCAGGCCGGTGATCATCGACGCGAGCCAGGCGACCGTGGTCGCGTCGTGCGCGAAGTGCGCGTGCAGATGCCGGATGTGTGGAGCGCGGAACAGCCGGTCGGCGAGGGCCAGTGCCAGCAGCAGGTCCCGGACGTAGCTGACCTTGGGCCACGACCAGAACGAGCTGCGGGCCAGGACCGACTCGCCGATGGCCAGCCTGGCGGCCGCCAACACACCGATCGGCCTGCGGCGCAGGGCGCGGAGGAGGCTGGGAACGAACCGCGGCGTGTTGGTGAGCAACCACCGCAGCCGGGACGTCTCCCCGATTCGGGTGGTGGGCGGCAGGTAGTCGGGTCGCGCCCGGATCCGGTCGATGACGGGGTGGTGCTCCCGCTCGTCGCGCGGTTTGACCACGAAGATGTGCAACGGGATGCCAGCCTGCTCCACCCGGTACAGCTCGCTGGAGATGAACGTCTCCGAGAGCACCGGAAACCCTTTGAGCACATACGCCACGGACCCGGCGGGCGGTTGGTTCGTCACGGCAGCACCTCCTCGGCGGCATGGACCATGGCCCGCACCCGCTCCGGCCAGTTCGGCGCCTGGGTCCGGAAGGGGTGCGTCGCCCGGCACAGGATGGCCGTGGACAGGTACCAGTCGATGTGGTCCGGCGTGCTGCCGTACCCCTCGCAGAGGGGGTCGAGCACGGCGACGACGCGCTGGAGGTCGTCCTCGCGGCCGCGCACGACGTCGGCGGCATAGGTGGCGACGTCCAGCGCCGCGGGCGCCTCGCACATGTCGTCGAAGTCGATGACGACGAACCGCCGGTCCTGCACGATCAACTGGTCGACGTGGAAGTCGCCGTGCGCGGACAGCAGGGCCGGGTCCGTGGGCAGTGACCGGGTGAGCCGGTCGACCAGTCCCCGCAGGGTCGGCACCAGCTCGGGCACCAGCACCCCCGCCAGGTGCGCCTCACGTTTCGCATCCGACAACTGACGTGCCGGCGGCGCGGGAGCGAGGTCATCGGACTCGTAGGCATGCAGCGCGCGCAGGAAGGCACCGGCGTCGTGCGCCACGTCCACGGCATCGGCGGGCGTAGTCCCGTCGATCGCGGCCTGGGCGGTGAGACGCAGGTCGCCGAAGGCGGCGCGAATATGGGACGTGGGCAGCGAGGGCGCACCTCCGCTGGCGAGCAGGCCGGTGACCGCCGCGTCGTACTGGCTCTCCTTCGCGTACACCTTGAGAATGTTGTCGCCGAAGCGCAGGACCGCCCGCGACGCCGGCTTGTAGCCGAGCACCGCCGGTTCCCCTGGGCCCGTCGGAACGGCGACCCCGACGTGCGACAGCCGGTCGGCGAGTTCCGACGGGGACACGGCGAGCCCGGGCAGCGTCACGTCGAACGGGCACCAGGCGATGATCGCGTCGGACTCGGCATCATGGGTGACCGGCCGCGCGCCGGGGCTGCGGCCGTCCACGGCGACGGTCATCTTCTCGAACCGGGGGCTGCGGACCGTGGCGCGGAGGTCCTGCCCGGCGATCGCGGTCGCCACGACGTGCTGGTCCCGGCCCGCGATGGTCGTCCGGTAGTGCACCATGACCCGGTCGTGCGGCTTGTACCGCACGCGCGCGATCCGCAGATCGTCCAGTGACGCGCCGGCGAGCTCTGCCCGGAGCGAACGTCGGAGGGCCGGCCGCATGGCGTCGGTGTCCAGCATCGGTGCCAGCCCGGGCAGCGCGGGGTCGGGCGGCAGCGGCGTTCGTGGTGGGCCGCCGGGCGGGACCGTACGGCGCGCGGCGGGCAGGTGGGCGAGACGGTGGAACGCCCCTCGCCGGGCGAGCAGGTCCTCGGGCGGGCCGTCTTCCACGATCCGGCCGTTGCGCAGCACGAGCACCCGGTCGGCCGTACGGGCCAGCGCGATCGAGTGGGTGATGATGATCGTGGTTCGTCCTCGCATCAGTACCCGGAGCCCGTCCATGAGCGCGGCCTCGGTCGCCGTGTCCAGACCCGTGGTGGGCTCGTCCAGGATGAGGATGGGCGGGTTCCGCAGCAGTACCCTCGCGATACCGAGCCGTTGCCGCTGCCCACCGGACAGCCCGACGCCCCGTGGTCCCAGTTCGGTGCCGTAGCCGGCGGGCAGCTCGTTGATGAAGTCCCGTGCGCCCGCGGTGCGTGCCGCCGCGACCACGTCCGCGAACGGGGCGTCGGACGCGTAGGCGATGTTCGCCGCGACCGATCCGCTGAACAGCACGGTGTCCTGGAGCAGGAGTCCCACCTGCTCGCGCAGCCACCGCAGCGACCGGTCGCGGACGTCACGTCCGTCGATCGACACCTGCCCCGATGTGGGGTCGTAGAAGCGTGCGACGAGTGCGGCCAGTGTCGACTTGCCCGCACCCGACGGCCCGACGACGGCGACGCGGGAGCCCGGTCGGATCCGGACCGAGATGTCGTGCAGTGCCGGCCGGCCGGACGGGTAGGAGAACGACACGTCGGTCAGCTCCACCGCACCCTGCGCACGGCCGCCGAACGCGCCACGGCGCTCCTCGAGCACGGTGTCGGTCGCCAGGATCTCGGCGACCCGATCCGCGCGCGCCAGGCTCTGCGCCACCTTGCCCAGCTGGCGGGCGATGTCCCGGAGCGGCTTGTAGGTCCTGGACGCGTAGGAGGTGAAGACGACGAGATCCCCAGGGGTGAGGTGACCCGAGGCCACCCTGAGCACGCCGAGGACCACCACGGCACCCATGGCGACCGCACCGAGCACGTCGATGAGGCCACTGAACCGCGCCTCGGTCCTGGCGAGCAGAACGCCGATCGCCAGTCGCGTTCTGCTGCGCCGCTCGACCCTGTCGTGCTCGAACCGTTCCGAGCCGAACGCCTTCACCACCTGCATGGCCGAGAGCGACTCGTTCGCCATCGCGGCGATTTCGCCCTCCTCCGCCCGCTGCCGCCGCGCCAGGTCCTTGAGCCGCCGTTTGTACCGCGACGTGACGACGAACAGGAAGGGGCTGATACCCAGGACCGCCAGGGCGAGCACGGGATCGACGACCACGCTCACCGTGGCCATGCCGACCAGGAGCAGGACGGCGGAGATGATCTCGCCGAGCGAGTCCGAGAACAGCTGCCCCACGGAGTTGACGTCTCCGGTGAGACGCGTGACGAGGTTCCCGGTCTGCTGCGTGTCGTGGAAGGCCAGCGACAGCCGCTGCAGATGGGCGTAGAGCGCGACGCGCAGGTCGTGCACGATCTGCTCCCCGGCCCTGACCAGCCAGACCTCCGACCAGTAGTCGGCGAGCGCGCTGACCGCCGCCACCAGCAGGATGACCAGGACGACCCCGAGCAGCAGGACGACATCGCTTCGGTCCAGATGGAACGGACGTTGGCGCGTGACGAGCTGGTCGATCACGAACTTCAGCGGCCACGGCGCGACGAGCGACGCCCCCGTGAGGACGATCGTGGCCGCGCCCGCTCCGACCAGCGCGCCACGGTGTCGCATGACGTACGGCGCCATCACCTGCTTCGCCGTCGTCATACGGCCTTCTTTCTCGCTTCCCCGGCGAACGACAGCACGGTCCGGCGAAGGCCTTCCGGGAAGTCGACCCGGGGTGTGTGGCCCAGGTCGCGAACGGCCGAGGTGATGTCGGCCCGGGTGTGCCGGACGTCCCCGGCGCGCGGACCCGCGAAGACCGGACGGGGTGCGGTGCCGAGCAGGCCGCCGAGGATGTCGAGCAGTTCGAGCAACGAGTAGCTCGCGCCGCCCGCCACGTTGTAGGCCTTGCCGGAGCAGACGCTCGCGGGCGCCTGTGCCGCAGCGAGATTGGCCCGGACGACGTCGTCGATGTAGGTGAAGTCGCGGCTCTGCCGGCCGTCACCGTGCACGACGGGGGACTCGCTGTCGACCAGGGCTTGCATGAACAGTGGAATGACCAGCGCGTAGGCCGAGTCGGGGCGCTGGCGTGGTCCGTACACGTTGAAGTAGCGGAGCGCGACCGTCTCCAGTGGATAGAGCTCGGCGAAGCACCGGCAGTAGTGCTCGCCGGCCAGCTTGGACACCGCATACGGGGATCGGGGATTGAGCCGTGTCGTCTCCGGCGTGGGCATCGCCTCGGCTCCACCGTAGACGCTGCTGGACGAAGCGAACACCAGTCGCCGCACTCCCGCGTCGACCGATGCCTTCAGCAGAGCCAGCGTTCCGTGGGTGTTCGCCTGGTCGGTGGTGAGGGGGTGCTCCACCGAGCGCAGCACGGCCCGATGCGCCGCCTGATGGAACACGACGTCGACATCCTCGACCGCCCGCTGCACGGACGGTACGTCGCTGACGCTGCCCTTGATGAACTCGACGTCGGGCGGTACCAGCTCGATCGACCCGGACGACAAATCGTCCAGGACCCGAACCGTGTGCCCTGCCGATAACAGTGCGTCGACGAGGTGACTTCCGATGAAGCCCGCACCGCCGGTGACAAGTGCCTTCATGTCCGCCTCACAGCGCAACGACGTTGGAGTGCTGGTGGTCGCCGTAGGCGTTACGGGCATCGAAGATCAGCCGCGCGGTGTCGGCGATGCTGTTCAGGTCGTACGTCGGATGCGGGGTGAGCAGCGCGACGCAGTCAGCCGTTCGGAGGGAGTCCTCGTCGAGTTCGGTGCGGTCGAGCCGGCGGCCGTTCAACGCGACCGTTCCGACGTACGGGTCGTGGAACCGAACCGTGGCTCCGCGCCGGAGCAGCCAGTTCATGACCTTGAGCGACGGCGACTCCCGTACGTCCCCGACACCGGGCTTGTACGCGACGCCGAGCACGAGGACATGTGCTCCGTTGACGGCCTTGCCGGCATCGTTGAGCATCTCGGCGATCCGGCTGCCGACGTAGTCGGGCATCTGCGCGTTGATGTCCTGCGACTGCTCGAGAATCCTGAACTGGTGTCCTACGTCCCGCCGCATCTGCCAGGCAAGGTAGGTGGGGTCGAGCGGAATGCAGTGCCCGCCGACGCCCGGTCCCGGATAGAACGGCATGAAGCCGAACGGCTTGCTGGCCGCGGCCTGGATGACCTCCCAGATGTCGACCCGCGTTTCGTGGCACAGCATGGCCATCTCGTTGACCAGCGCGATGTTCACGTGCCGGAACGTGTTTTCCAGCAGCTTCGCCAACTCGGCGGTACGACAGGACGAGACCGTGACGATCCGGTCGACGAACTGCCCGTAGAAGGCCGACGCGGCACTGATGGACGCCTCGTCGATACCGCCGATGACACGGGGGATCCGAGCCAACCCGAACGCCCGGTTTCCCGGGTCGATCCGCTCCGGGCAGTACGCCAGGCGGAAGTCGCGACCCGCGCGCAGACCCGAGGACTCCAGAACGGGCCGAACCACTTCGTCGGTCGTTCCCGGATAGGTGGTCGACTCCATCACGACCAGCGTCCCCGGTGCGAGATGCCGGGCGATCGTGGTACAGGCCATATCCACGAAGGACAGGTCCGGAACGTGATCCTTGAGCGGTGTCGGCACGCAGATCACGACGACGTCGGCACTCTCGATGGCCGCCGGGTCCGATGTGAACCGCAGGAGCCCCGTCGCGCCGGCTGCCGCGAACTCGTCGTCGCTCACCCCTGGCACCGTGAGGCGGCCCGCGTTCAACTCCGCTACGCGATCGGCGTCGACGTCGAGGCCGACGAGGGAGAATCCCCTCTCGGCGGCCGCGCAGGACAGCGACAGCCCGACATATCCTTGCCCGACGACCACGACGTGGGCGCTTCGGTCCACGATGCGGGAGACGAGATCCGCGGTCGCGGCTGCGCCGGCCCTGCTGTCCCGGGCCGGTAAGTCGTCACCCCACGTGCTCCGCTGCGCCGGCCGAGCCGCGAATCCCTCGCCCTCACCCTGGCTTTCCGTGCTGCCACGGGTGCGGGCGATGGTTGGTTCAGAGGAGTTCATCTCTCTGTTCCCCGTTCGATGGCTCGCGTTCAGAATCCGGACCATCAGGGTGCGACGGACACGTTGGACCGTCTATTGCACATTGGTCTTAGTACTACGCAGCGGGTCCACCGGCGTATCCGCCCTTTGTCTGGTTCGTGAGGTAGGCGCCGATGTGTGGTCCGGATTGCGTGGTTTGTTGGATTTACGGCGACAGCCGCCTTCGTCCGGATGAAGGACGTCGAGGTGGTCCGGTCGTCGCGCACCACACTGCTCGACGACCGGCCCATATAGTGCGCCGACCTGCCGAAAGGTAACTTCGGCAGGTCGGCGCGATTGCGTTGGGAGTCGTCGGGTGCGGTTCAGGACTGTGCGGGTCGGTCGAACTCAGTAGCCGCCGTAGCCGCCACCGCCGCCGGCAGGTGCCGAGGGCGCTGCCGGTGGTGGCGCGGCACCGGCGGGGACGGCGCTGTGCCAGCTGAACTGCATGCCGCCGAAGTTGTCCTTGAAGCCGTTGCCGTGTGACTGGCCGGGGCCACCGTCCAGGGCGAACGTGTACAAGGGCTTCCCGTTGAGGGTGACCTGGTCCTTGCCGCCGGACATGGCGACCGTGGCGATGGTGCCGCTGACGCCGGCGCCGGCGGTGGCCTTCTGACCTGCCGAGATGGTCAGTGGCACCCAGATCTTCGTGCAGTCGCTGGTGACACACATGGGCTTGCCGCTGGTGTCCTGGTCGTTGTCGTACAGGGCGGCGCCTGACGAGTCGACCAGTACCTTGCTGCCGTTGATCGTCTGCACCGCGACCGTGGAGCTACTCGCGGTGCCCTGGCCCGGGTTGGCGGCGGGGCTGCCGCTGCCGGTGGCCGCGCCACCGCCGCCGCAGGCCGCGGCCAGTCCGAGTACGCCGAGCCCGGCGGCGATCGTGAGGGCTTGACGGATCGTGGTGGGATTCATGGATCACTGTCCTTTCTGTCGAACCGGTTGGTGAGCTTGAGCCGGCACGGTGACCAGTCGGGTGCCTGATGTCGTGACGACGTCGAGTTCGTGGATCTGCTGCTCCGGTATGGCCGTCGTGCCGGTCACGTTGAACGCGCCGCGGTAGGTGGCGACCCAGGTGGCCGCGACGTCGCGTCGGCCGTCGGCCGAGGTGACGACGAGCACGCACCGCTGCGCCCACCGGACACCGGACAGCCGCAACCGGAGCTGCGTGCCCCAGGTCTGTGCGGTGAGCGTGATGCTGGCGTGTGCCAAGGTGGCCGGATCGGTTGCCACGACCGTGGTCGACTCCGGGGCCGCCAGCTGATCCCCCGGCAGCGCGATCCCACTGGTGACGCCCGCGACCACAGCCGCCGCGACGGCTGCCAGACCGAACATCCGGCGCCGGATCCGAGGACGTCGGCCGGCCCGCCGGTGCCGGCGGGCCGCCGCCCGCGTCAGCAGCTTCTGGCGCAGCGTGTCCGGCGGTTCGGTGGGTGCGGCGAGGTCGTTCAGCTCGGCTGGTGTCAGGCGGTCCAGCAGCGTGGTCAGGCCGCGCAGCTCGTCGTATGCCGGCCGGCAGCCCGGGCAACCGGGCAGGTGCTCGCCCATCCGTCGCGCCTCGTCCGGCTCCAACGCGTTCAGCACGTACGCGGCGACGTCGACCGTGTATGGGCAGGTCATGGCGGACGCACCCCACGTCTCACCACTGCCAGCCGCAGCGCGTAGCACATCCGGGACCGGACGCGAACCCCACCGACCATGCGCCGCACGTATGCCAGCAACGGCCAGGCGTGGCTGACATACCGGCCACGCGACAGCCGCTCATCCTCGGCCCTAGTACGGCGCATACCTTCTACTACGCAGCCGACGCTCAGAGTGTTCAACGTGCCGGGCACCGGATGCGGAACCCGATCGGGTGACACGCCACGGACGTGAACATGTCGGCCGCGTCGAACGGTCCTTTGAGGACTATCCGGCGGTCTCCGTGCGGCGCGGCGCCCGCGTCAACGGGCTGACGAGCCGACGCCGATTCCGCCGTCCACGTCGAGTACCACGCCGGTCACGTAGCCCGCGGCGTCGGCGCAGAGGTAGGCGGCGGCCTCGGCGATGTCGTCGGGTGAACCGATGCGGGCCATCGGGATCCGGCCGGCGAGTTTCGCCCGTCCGGACTCGTTCATCGACGCGAGCATCGGCGTGTCGATCAGTCCCGGTGCGATGACATTGGACGTGATGCCGTACGGCGCCCCTTCCAGGGCGGCGGTACGGGCCAGGCCGATCACGCCGGCCTTCGCCGCCGCGTAGTTCGCCTGGCCGAAATTGCCGCGCCAGGACATGGAGGACAGCGACAGTATCCGGCCGTAGCGTTGGGCCTTCATGGTCGCCAGGACCGCCCTGGTGCAGTTGAACACCCCGCGGAGGTTCACCGCGAGGACCGTTTCCCAGTCGTCGTCGGTCATGTTCTCCAGCCGGTTGTCCCGAATCACTCCCGCGTTGTTCACCAGGATGTCGATGCGGCCGAAACGGCCCAGGACACCGGTGGTCCACTCGCGGACCTCGTCGGGCCTGGCGACGTCGACCACGGTCGTCCGCACGCTTCCCGGTGGGCAGGCGGCCGCTGTCTGCTTGAGCCCGACGTCGTTGAGGTCGCACACCGCGAGCGTGGCCCCCTCCGCGGCCAGCCGCGTGGTCATCGCCCGGCCGAGTCCCTGGCCGGCGCCGGTCACCAGTGCCACTCGGTTCTGACAGCCCAGCATGTCGCTACCCCCCGCGGTTGAGAAAGCGCCTGAGCCCGGCGCCGATGTCGTGGTCGTGCCAGTGCCGGGCGAAGATGTCCAGTTCGCCGGCCTGGGCGTCCGCCGGGCTCGGCCGGTCCGACCGGTGCAGCAGTTCCTTGACCCGCCCGGGCAGCCCGTCCGCGATGCCGGCCAGACGTGCCGCGACAGCGGCCACGTCGTGCCTGAACTGCTGCGGTGCGACCACCGAGTGGACGAATCCGTTGGCCACGAAGCGTTCGGCCGGCAACAGCTCTCCGGTGAGCATCAGCCAGCGCGCCAGTGGTTCGCCGACCTTCCTCGGCAGTCGCCAACTGGCACCGCCGCCGGGCAGCAGACCGGTGCGCACGTGCCCGTCGCCGATCAGGGTCCCCGCCTGGGCGACCACGACGTCGCAGGCGAGGGCGAGTTCGAGCCCACCCGCGACGGCATGGCCGTGCAGTGCCGCGACGACCGGTTTGGCCGCCGTCTCGATGCGGGTGAAGCATTCCCAGATCGTGGCCAGGAAGTCCCGGGGCTCGCCGCCGGACTCGCACAACTGGAGCAGGTAGCGCAGGTCGGCGCCGGAACAGAAGCTGGCTCCCCGGCCGGCGATGACCACGGCGCCGGTTGCGGTGTCGGCCATCGCTTCGGCCAGTTCCGTCGACAGTGTCGAGATGAGCGTCGGGGTGAGGGCGTTTCGCCGTTCCGGCCGGTTCAGGTACAGCCACCGCACCGGTCCGGACTGCTCCACGAGCACTTCCGCTGCGCCAACGGTGTGTCCGGCCCGGGTCGTGGACGTCACGGCGTGGTGCCACCCCGCCGCTCGCGCAACAGGAAGCGCTGGATCTTCCCGCTGGGCGTCTTGGGCAGCGCGTCGACGAAGTGCACAGCGCGTGGGTAGGCGTGCGCGGCGAACTTCGTCTTCACCAGTTGCTGCAGTTCCACTGCCAGCGCGGGGGAGGCCGCGTGGGGGTCGCGGAGCACCGCGTACGCCTCCAACACCTCACCTCGAACCGGGTCGGGTGCCGCGATCACGGCGCACTCCGTGACCTGTGGATGCGTGACGAGGACGGACTCGACGTCGAAGGGGCCGATCCGGTAGCCGGCCATGATGATGACGTCGTCGTCGCGGGAGGAGAAGCGGAAGTAGCCGTCGGACCCGACGCTGCCCGAGTCGCCGGTCAGGTACCACCGGCGGTCCCGGCTGAACTTCTCGGTGCTCCTGCTCGGCGCGTCCGGATAGCCGGTGAACCACGCGAACGGGCTCGCCGGGATGTCCACTGCGATGCGCCCGAGCGTGCCGGCGGGAGCGATCTCGTCCCGGTCGTCGTACAGGACGTGGACCGCCCAGCCGGGCATGGCCGTCCCCATCGAGCCGGGTCGGAGCGGGCGGCGCAGCGACCGGTGGTGGTGGTTGTTGACCAGCATGCCTGCCTCGGTCTGACCGTAGTGATCATGGACGGGCACACCGAGCGCGTCCACGGCCCAGTCGTTCACCTCGGGCGTCAGCGGTTCGCCCGCGCTGGACGCGCTGCGTAGCTTCAGTCCGCCCGGCACGGCCGCACCGGACGCACGCAGCGCGCGGTACACCGTGGGTGCGGCGGCGAAATTGGTGACACCGAAACGGTCCAGGACCGCCAACGTGAGTTCGACCGAGAATCCGGCGTGCAGCAGCAGGCTCTCGACTCCCACGCTGAGCGAGCCGATGACGCCGAAGTACAGACCGTATGCCCAGCCCGGGTCGGCGGCACACCAGTAGACGTCGTCGTCCTCGATGCCGATCGCGTATTCCAGGTAGGCCCGGAAACCGGCGATCGCCCGGGTCGGCACCACGACCCCTTTGGGTCGTCCCGTGGTGCCGGACGTGTAGATGTGCACGATCGGGGCGTCGCCACCCAGCGCCGCCGCCGGAAGTCCGGTCGGCTGGGCGGCGAGCAACGCGGCGAACGAGAGGTCCGGTTCGGCGGCCACGTCCGAGCCGGCCACGACGACGCGCCACGGGTGATCGGCCGGCATGTCGGGGCCGGGCGCCAGCTTCGCACGTTGCGTCTCGTCGCAGACCACGATCTTGGCGCCGGAGCCCCACAGCCGGAATGCGACCGCCGGGGCGGCGAACGCGGTGAACAACGGTACGTGCACGGCACCGAGGCGCCAGATGCCGAGCAGCGCGACCAGATAGTCGACGGTCTTGCCCATCAGCGTCGCCACCCGATCGCCCGGGCGGACACCGAGTTCGAGCAGGGCGGCCGCGAACCGCTCCGAATCGGTACGGAGCCGCCCGTAGGTCAGCGTGGTCGCCGAGAGATCCGGTTCGACGACCGTGTACGCCGGTCGCTCGGGCGGGTACCGGTCGCACAACAGCCCGGCAACGCTGGCGTCCCCGGCCGTATAGCGTTCGACCAGGTCCTGGACGTGGTGGGCGGCATCGACACTCGTCAGATCGGGCACGGTCGGCCGCCTTCCGTCTCGGTACTGATATTCGTACGCTAGTACCCATGGTCGTTTCGGTCAACGGTGGGCGGTACGATGTCGGGACCACAGGTATCGGCTGTCGTACCCAGGCGAGGAGTTGATGGCGGTGCGCGCGGTTGGTCCGGCGTTCGACACCGGCGCATCGGTCAGGGGCCGGCGACACATCGACGACACCCGCCGGGAGCAGTTGCTCAACCAGGTGCAGGAGATCGTGCTCGCCGAGGGCTTCGCCCGGCTGACCGTGGACGATATCGCCGCCCGGCTGCAGTGTTCGAAGTCGACGCTCTACGCGGTCTCGTCCAGCAAGGAACACCTGGTGGTGAGCGCGCTCAGACATTTCTTCCGGGACGCGACGGCCCGCACCGAGGAGCGCATCGCGCAGGTGACCGACCCGTCGCGGCGCATCGCCACCTATCTGGCCGGGGTGGGCATCGAGATGCGGACGATGTCCCGCGCCTGCTACGCGGACATGGTGGCCAACGACGCGACACGGGAGATCTACGCGATCAACTCCGCGGCCGCCGCGCGGCGGGTACGGGAGTACATCCGCGAGGGTGTCGCGGACGGCACGTTCCGGGCCGTCCATGCCGAGTTCGTCGGCGAGGCCGTGAGCCTGTTGATCGACGGCATCCAGCACGGCGAACTGCTGTCCCGGACCGGACTGTCCTCTGGCGACGCCTTCACCGAGCTGTCCGATCTCGTCCTGGCCGCGCTGACCAACAAGACCCACCGATCGGGCTGATCCGGACAAAGCCGGTCGGCCGGCCCCCTAGAACGATACGGCTGCGTAACACGTCTTGATTCAGAACTAACTCGGGTACTACTTTACCAACATCAGTACCCACACCCGGTCGACCGGTGTGGTCTTCGCTCACTGACGAGCCGAAGGAGTGACCAATGACCGTACGTCGACCAATCGCCGTGTCGGCAGCGCTCACCGGACTGCTGGTGATCGCCGCGTGCTCGACCGGCGGCACGCAGGGCCAGGCCGGCGGAACTGTCGGCAACACGCTGACCGTGGTCACGGTGGCCAGCCCGCAGAGCCTGGACCCTGGCAAGGCACAACAGAACGACGCGTGGTTCGACCAACTCGCCTACGAACCGCTGATCGTGCGCCGGTCTGACGGCAGCCTGCGACCGGGACTGGCGACCAGCTGGTCGTACCAGGGGTCGGACAACAAGACGTTCGTGCTGCACCTGCGGCCGGGGGTGAAGTTCTCCGACGGCAGCGCACTGACCGCCCAGGCGGTCGTCGACGACTTCGGCTACGTCGAGAAGGCGCACGGCCAACTGGCTCCCTTCCTGGTCGGCGACACCTTCACCGCGACCGATCCGCACACCGTCACGATCACCGCGACCGACCCGAACCCGAACTTTCCCGTCCTGCTGACCCAGGACTACATCGTGGGCGGCATCATCAGCCCGAAGGGACTGGCGTCACCCGGCCAACTCGGCACCCACACGTTCGGCGCCGGGCCGTACATGCTGGACACCTCCCGGACCGTGACCGGTGACCACTACACCTACGTACCCAACCCGAACTACTTCGACCCGAAGAGCGTGCACTGGCACACGGTCGTCCTGAAGGTCATCACCAACGCGCAGTCCGTGCTCAACGCGCTGCGCAGCGGCCAGGCACAGGTGTCGGTCGGCGACCCGTCGACCGTCGACGCCGCGCACCGGGACGGCCTGACCGTGGCGTCCGCCCCCTTGCTGTGGAACGGCGTGACGCTGGCCGACCGTGGCGGCACCGTGGCCCGGCCGCTGGCTGACGTCCGCGTGCGGCAGGCCCTCAACTACGCCACCGACCGCGGCGTCATCTCCAGTGCGTTGTTCACCGGCAACGGGCGTCCGGTCAACCAGGTGACCGTGCCCGGCGGTTACGGCTACGACCCCGCCATGGCGAGGGCGTATCCCTTCGATCCGAACAAGGCCAGGCAACTGCTCACCCAGGCCGGCTACCCGAACGGGTTCACGATGAAGCTGGTCACGTCCGAGTTCCAGCAGATGAACCTGCTGGCGCAGGCGCTGGGACAGCAGTGGAAGAAGATCGGCGTCCGACTGCAGATCACCGACGACGCCAACCCCGACCAGTACGTGTCGGACGCGTTCAGCGGCAAGTTCCCCGCCTTCTCCACCGCGTTCGGCCAGCTTCCACTGTGGATGGAAGGGCCGGCACTGTTCCTGCCCACGGCCGCCTACAACCCCTTCCACACGAACGACCCCGCCCTCCAGTCGCTCTACGCCCGGTCGTCCCGCGCCTCCGGCGCCACCAAGACCGGGCTGGACCGGCGCATCGTGGACTACCTCGCCCAGCAGGCATGGTTCGTGCCCGTCGTGTCCACCGGGCTGCCCTACTACGCGACCACCACCGTGGCGGGCGTGGCCACCTCGGTGAACGCCCCGCTGCTGTCGCTGTACGAAGTCCGGCCGGCCGGGTGATGGAGGGTGATCAGCGATGGTGAAAGAGACGGTCCGGTGGTTGGTGTCCTCGCTGGTGCTGCTGTTCGTCGTCACCGCACTGACCTTCGTGCTGGTCTCGTTGGCACCGGGCGACGCGGCCAAGGCGATCCTGAGTGGACAGAGCACCGGTTACACCAACCAGCAGTACCAACAGATGCGGCACCTGCTGGGCATTGATCAGCCGCTGCCGGTCCAGTACTGGCACTGGCTGGACGGCCTGCTGCACGGCAGCCTCGGCACCGACCTGTTCAACGGTCAGCCCGTGGTCGACGCCCTGGCCAACCGGATCGTGCCCAGCCTGTCGATCATCCTGGGCACGGTGGTCGTCGCCGGACTCGTCGGGGTCGGCCTGGGCATCGTCAGCGCCCGGCGCGCCGGTGTGGCGGGCCGGATCGTCGACGTGATCACCCTGGGTGGGTTCGCGGTGCCGAACTTCTGGCTCGCCCTGGTTCTCGTGGAGTTGCTGGCGGTGAAGGTCGCCTTGTTCCCGGCAGGCGGATACGTCTCGTTGGCCGACGATCCGGCGGGCTGGGCGCGCGGCATCGTGCTCCCGGTCGTCACCCTGTCCGCCGGTGCGATCGCGCTGATCGCCAAGCAGACGCGGGACGCGATGGCGGACGTGCTGTCCCGCGAGTTCGTCACGATGCTGCGGGCCAGAGGGCTCGGTACCGCGTCCATCGTGTACCGGCACGCGCTGCGCAACGCGGCCATCCCGGTGGTCACCGTGCTGGGCCTGCTGCTGATCAACCTGCTCGGTGGGACCGTGCTCATCGAGGCGGTGTTCGCCGTGCCGGGCCTCGGCCAGGAGGCGGTCACCGCGAGCGGCACCCACAACCTGCCGGTGATCGAGGGGATCGCGTTCTACTTCACCGTCGCCGTGGTCGTCGCGAACCTGCTCGTCGACCTGTCCTACCGGCTACTCAACCCGAAGGCGCGTGCGTCATGAGTGTTGTCGTCACCGCCGCCGCTCCCGATGTCGCCGCGGCGACCGTGCCCACACCGCGCCGGCACCGGCGCGGGCTGCGGCACAAGCCGCTCGGGCTGGTGGCCGCGGGCTATCTGGTGGCGTTGGTGGCCGCGTCACTCGTCGCTCCCCGGCTGGTGTCCATCGATCCGGAGGCGCAGGACCTCAGCCATGCCCTGTCCGGCCCGACCGCGGCCCACTGGCTGGGCACCGACCGGCTCGGTCGCGATGTCCTCATCCGGCTGCTGGTCGGCACTCCGGGCACGTTGGTCGACATCGCCGAGGCCGTCGCCGTGTTCACGGTGCTCGGCGTCGGGCTCGGCGTGCTCGCCGGTTTCCTCGGCAGGTGGACCGACCGGACCATCTCCCGGTTCGGTGACCTCGTACTGGCCCTGCCCGGCATCATCGTGCTGCTGATGGTGCTCGCCGTGTTCCCGGGCAACGACCTCGCGGCGATGATCGCACTCGGCGTGCTCAGCTGCCCGGTGCTGCTGCGGGTGGTGCGGGCGGTGACGATCGCCACGCGCAACGAGCTGTTCGTCAGAGCCGCCCGCCTGTCCGGCCTCACCACGACCCAGATCATCCGCCGGCACGTCCTGCCCTGGCTGGCCGGGCCGATCAGCGTTCAGGTGTCACTGTTCGCCGCCGCGGCGGTGCTGGCCCAGGCCGGGCTGTCGTTCCTGGGCCTCGCCCGGCCCGAGACGGCGGGTCCCAGTTGGGGCAACATGATCTCCGAGGCCTCGGACGTGATCAGCACCGACGCCTGGCTGCTGGTGCCGACCGGTGGGATCGTGGCGATCACCGTGCTGGCCCTGGGTCTGCTCGGCGACGCCGTGCGGGACGTGACCGTCGGCCGGTCGACCCGTGGTGCCGGTCGGTGGGTCGGGTTGAGCGAGGCGCCCCGGCCGCCGGCCGAGGCGACCCAGGACCGGACGCTGCTGTCGGTCCGTGGCCTCACCATCGGTTTCTCCGGCAGCACGGTCGTGCGCGACGTCGGGTTCGACGTGCACGCCGGCGAGACCCTGGGCATCGTGGGCGAGTCCGGCTGCGGCAAGACGGTCACGGCACGGTCGCTGCTCGGCCTGCTGCCCGGCGACGGCGGCGTCACCGCCGGTTCGATCCGGTTCGACGGCACGGAACTCGTCGGACTGGACGATCGCGGGCTGGCCCGGTTGCGCGGCTCGCGCATCGCGTTCGTCGCGCAGGACGCGATGAACAGCCTGGATCCGACCTTCCGGGTGGGCAGCCAGCTCGTCGAGGTGATCCGCCGGCACCAGAAAACGTCCAAACAGGACGGCCGGAAACGGGCGCGGGAGCTGCTCGAACTGGTCCAGTTCCCCGAACCCGACCAGGTCGCCCGCCGGTATCCGCACGAGCTGTCCGGTGGCATGGCCCAGCGGGTGGCCATCGCCCTGGCCCTGGCCGGCGAGCCCGACCTGTTGATCGCCGACGAGCCGACCACCGCACTGGACGTCACCGTCCAGGCCGAGATCCTCACCCTGTTACGTGGCCTGCGGACCCGGCTCGGGATGGCGATCATCCTGGTCACCCACGACTGGGGTGTGCTCGCCGATCTGTGCGACCGAGCGGTGGTGATGTACGCGGGCGAGGTCGTCGAGCAGGCCGGCATCGAGGAGCTGTACCGCGCCCCCCGCCACCCGTACACGGCGGGACTGCTCGCGGCCAACCCGCACCGCGCCCCGGTCGGCGACGCGCTTCCCGCCATCGCCGGGACGGTGCCGCCGCCGTCGGCCTGGCCGGCCGGCTGCCACTTCGCGCCGCGATGCCCGTACGCGACGACGGAGTGCCGAGCCGAGCCGGTGGCGCTCACCGTCCTGAGCCCCGACCGGTCGACCCGGTGCCTGCACGCCGATCAGCTGGTGGTGCCATGACCCCGACACAGCCCCTGCTCGAACTGCGGGACGTCAGGATCACCTACCCGCGCGGCTTCCGCCGCCCGCCGCTGGTCGCGGTCGACCGGATCGGCCTGGAGGTCGCGGCGGGCGAGACGGTCGCGCTGGTCGGCGAGAGCGGGTCCGGCAAGTCCAGCATCGGCAACGCCGTACTGGGGCTGGTGCCCCCGGCGCTGGGCACGATCCGGTTCGACGGCGAGGACATCACCAGGGCGCGGCCCCGGCGTCGGCGGACGCTCACCCGGGACATCCAGTGCGTGTTCCAGGATCCCAACGGATCACTCAACCCGCGCCGGACGATCGGCCAGACCCTGGCCGAACGACTGCTCCCCGAGACGCTCTCCCGCGCCGACAAGGCCGACCGGGTCGCCGCCGCCCTGCGGCGGGTGAGCCTGGACGCCGACGCGGCCCAGCACTATCCCGGCCAGTTCTCCGGCGGCCAACTCCAGCGGATCGCGATCGCGCGGGCACTCATGGTGCGACCCCGGCTGGTCGTCTGCGACGAGCCGACGAGCGCGCTCGACCTCTCCGTACAGGCCCAGGTGCTCAACCTGCTCCGGCAGTTGCAGCGCGAACTGGGGCTGGCCTACCTGTTCGTCACGCACGACCTAGCCGTGGTCCGGCACGTCGCACACCGTGTCGCCGTGCTCCGCCGTGGCCGGCTGGTGGAATCGGGGCCCACCGAGCAGGTCTGTGACCGGCCCACCGACGACTACACCAGGCGGCTACTGGACTCGATACCCGTACCCGACCCGGTTGAGCAGGCCAGGAGGCGGATCCGACAGTGACAGCCCACGAGATCAGTCCGGTCCGGCCGCCCGACGACGTCCGCCACGACGTCGAGGTGCACCGGGACGTGCGCATCCCGACCGGCGATCCCGGGATCACCCTGTCCGCCGACGTGTTCCGGCCGGTGACGGTGTCCGAGGTGCCCGCGTTGGTCACGCTGCTGCCGTACCGGAAGGACGCCGGTGCCGGCATCGCGAACGAGCGGGCGCTGCGCTGGTTCGCCGGCCACGGCTACGCGAGCGTGCTCGTCGACTTCCGGGGCACCGGTTCGTCCGACGGCCGCCACCGGCCGCCCTTCGATCCCGCCGAAGCCGACGACGGCGTCGCCGCGGTCGAATGGGTGGTGCACCAGCCATGGTGCGACGGCAACGTCGGCATCTGGGGCCATTCCTACGGCGCGGTCATGGCGCTGCGTACGGCGAGCCGACGGCCGGCGGGCCTGCGGGCGATCATCCCGGTCATGGGCATGACCGACCCGGGACCGGACTTCGTGCACCCGGCGGGGCGGCGCGGCTGCCTCGCGTCACTGGCCCAGTGGGCCACCGACACGCTGCTCAACCAACTGTTGCCGCCTCTGCACGACTTCGGTTCTCCGGACCAGCAGCGGCGCTGGCAGGACCGCCTGGAGACCGAGCCCTGGTTGCTCGACCTGTTCCGGCACGGCCCGGACGATCCGGTGTGGCAGGCGCGGGCGATCGACGTGGACCGGATCACGGTGCCGACGTTCTGCGTGGCCGGCTGGCGGGATCTGTTCTGCGACAGCAGCATCAGCACCTTCGAGCGGATCGGGGCGCCGAAGAAACTCCTGGCCGGACCGTGGATGCACACGATGCCCGACGACTCGCCGTTCCTCCCGATCGGGTTTTCCACCCTGGCGCTGCGGTGGTGGCGACACTGGCTGGAGGGCATCGACACCGGCCTGCTCGACGAGCCGGCCGTGACCGTGTACCGGCAGGGCGGTCCCGGTGGCTGGGAGCAGTTCGACTCCTGGCCACCCGTCGGCCACGAGCGACGGTTCGCCACGACGGGCGGCGCGCTGGCCGAGTCCGACCGGCCGGTGTCCACGAGCGCTGTCATCGCGCAACGAACACCGGACCCGACCGTCGGCGCACTGAGCGGGCTGTCCGGCATGCCCACCACCGGCTTCGGCCTCCCGCTGGACCAGCACGACGACGACGCACGCTGTCTCGTGGTCACCAGCGCACCCCTGGCCAGCGACCTGTGCGTCGCCGGTCGACCGTCGCTCACCGTATGGGCCGACGGCGTCGGCCGGTCGCTGGTGATCCGGCTGACCGATGTCGACCAGCACGATCGCTCCGTCCTGGTCAGCACGGGCGTGACGACCGAGCAGCCCGACGGCCACCGAGCCGACCTGACCCCGACCCGCTACACCGTGCCGGCAGGCCATCGGGTCCGCGTCGTCATCGACGGCGGCGACTTCCCCCGGCTGTGGCCGGTGTCCGACGGTGGTCCGGTGCTGCTGCGCGGCATCGAGGTCCGGATCCCGGTCCTGTCCACCGAACCGGTGACGACCACCCTGCCGCCACCTGCCGGCGAACCGGTCGACCAGCCGGGCACCCAGGAGCCGCTGTGGCGGATCACCCGCGACCTCGTGCACGACGGCGTGACCGTCACCATCGGGGAACTGCTCACCGTGCGTTCCCCCGGTGAGGGCCACCTGCTGCGCATGCGGCGCGAAATCGCCGCCACGGTCCGCCACGACCCCACGGTCGAGACCACCGTCCTCGGCTCGACGACGGCCCAGGTCGAGCTGACCACCGGCACCGAGGTCGACGTGGAGATCGCTCTGGACCTCACGGATCAGGAGATCGCGGTCGACGGCCGGATCACGGTGGACGGCGAGCCGACGTTCGCCCGTCGCTGGACCGCTGCCAGCTGATCACGGCGTTCGCCACTCACGGGAGGCGACGGTGCGGCCGTCGACGACGACGTCCCCGGTCGCGACACCGCCCGCCGCGTTGATCGTGATGCTCGCCCGCACCACGGTCTCGACCCCGCGCGGCTCGTCGATGTGGAAGCTCGCGCGCATCGTGGCACTCGCCTCGGCCGGATCCTGCTCGCCGACCGTCGCCGTGGCCACGAAGTTCCGCTCCCGGATCGGTGCGCCGTCGCTCGTGTAGAGCCTCTTCTGGTTGGCCGCCAGCTCGATGGCCACGTCGCCGCGATGGAAGTCCCGGGAGACCTGCCATCGCGGTTGTTCGGTGAACTTCACGGCACCGCGGTCGCGAGCGGGAGCGGGTGCCGGCCGGTCGACCGTCGGCAACCGGTCGGCATCGACGACGGGCAGCGCGAGCGTCGTGCCGCGCAGGGCGAGCAACTCGCGTGCGTCGGCCGGCCACAGTCTGGGAAAGTCCGAATCGGACAGAACGAGTCGCAGCCGGTGCCCCTGCCGCACGGTATGGCAGGACGGGGTCAGTGTGACGCGGACGGCGTCGTCATCGATGGCGGACAGGCCGTGTGCGAAGACGACCGACCGGCCGTGCTGATCCACCTCGGTCAGCTTGGCCACACACCGCCGCGCCGTCGTCTGCGGATCGAGTGCGAGGGTGACGACGCCGTGGCCGACGATCGTCAGCGGTTCGGCCAGTGGCGCGGTGGTGAAGCTCAGCGAGCGTTGGTCGTCGTCGTGCTGGTCCAGCGGATAACCCAGATCCGAGATCGGCATCGTCCACAGGCCGCTGAGCAGGCCGACCGTGGGGTCGGTCAGCCCCATGACCGACTCGGTGGCCGACGAACCGTCACCCGGAACCATCGCCAGGCCCTCGGTCGCCGTGAACGTGGCCACCCGTGAGGCCGTCGGTGGCCAGGTGTCACCCCTTGTCCAGCGATCCGACCCGCTGACGTAGACCACCGCGGACTCGTCCGGCTCCTGGCGCGGCGGTTCCCGCAGCCACTGGTCCCACCAGTCGCAGGCCAGGGAAAGTGAGTCGACCGGCTCCAGGGCGGCATTCTCCGGGAGATCGTGCAGCCACGGGCCGACGACCAGCTTCTTGGGCGCGGCGATCTTCTGGTACGTGTCCAGCATGGTGTCGCGGCACATGTCCAGCCAGCCGGCCACGCAGAACGCGGCCGCGCTGATGCGGGTGACGTCCACCTCCCGGTGGCGCCAGGCCTCGTCACCGGGCGGATGGCGCCAGGCGTCGGCCACCCATTGGTCCATCGTGTCGACCTTCTCCTGCCAGTACTTCCGCCTGAGCTCGAGGTCCGCTCCCTGGATCGGCGGCACCAGGTCGTTGAGCAGCTTCTCGATCGCGGGCAGCATGAAGAACCCGATGCCACCCCGCACGCTGTTGGGGTGCACCAGGTCGCGTTCCCAACTCTTGAAGCCCATCATCGGAACGATGGCGTGCAGGGCCGGTGGGCGGCGGCTGGCGGTGAGCAGGGTCAGGGCCGCGCCGCCGGAGAAGCCCCACATGCCGATCCGACCCGTGCACCATGGTCGGTCCGCCAGCCAGGCGATGACGGCGGCACCGTCATCGCCTTCCCGGGGATCGAGCGGGTCGCGCGGCAGGCCGTCGGACTCGCCGGTACCACGGCAGTCCACGACGAGCGTCGCGTAGCCGGCCTGGGCGAACCGCTGGAAACACCGGATGCCCAGTGTTCGTCGTCCATAGTGGAGTGTCACGACGCCGGGGACCCGCTCGGTCGTTCTGGGCCGGTAGAGATCGCCGGCGAGGGTGGTTCCGTCGCTGTCGACCGGAATCCGGATGTTCGGGCGGGCGTCGATGTCGTAGGTGCGTCGAACCATGGGAGTTGAATCCACCTCACTGCGGTTGGGGTGACCGGCCGGCGAGCACGGCGACGGCGACGGCGGTGCCGGCGACCACGGCGGCTGCCCAGCCGCTCGCGACGCCGTAACCGCGCACCGCCGCGGTGCCGGCGCTCGACACGGCGATGGCGTTGAGGGCCGCGGTGCCGAGCGAAGCGCCCACCTGCTGGGACGTCGTGGCGACAGCGGCCGCGATACCGGAGTGGTGTGGCCGCACTCCGGCGGTGGCCCGATTGATCGCGGAGGGCACGGACAGCCCGGCTCCGACCCCCAACACCACCTCGGCGGGTGCGATCAGGGTCCAGTAGGGCGTGCTGCCACCGAGTCCGGTGAGCAGTGCCAGGCCGACGGCCAGCAGCACCATGCCACCGGCCAGCAGCGACCGTACGCCGACGTGGGGGAGCAGCCGGCGAGTGAGCCAGGTCGCCGCGACGGCGTTGGCCACGACGAAGGGCAGGAAGGCCAGTCCGGTGACCAGCGGCCGGAAATGCAGGACGTCCTGGAGCTGGAACGTCAGGAACAGGAACATCCCGAACATGCCGAACCCGGTCGCCACGATGGACAGGCACGCCGCGCCACGTGCCCGGTCGGCAATGATCGACAGCGGCAGCAACGGGTTCCGGACGACGTGCTGCCTGATGCCGAACACCGTGAGCAGGACAACGCCCACCGCGATCAGGCTGATCCGGACGGCCGCACCGGAATCGGTCGCACCGGACAGAGCGTAGGCGAGCACCGCGATCCCGCCACCGCCGATCGCGGCGCCCGTCCAGTCCAGCCGCGACCGGCGCTCACCCGCCATGGCCGGCAGCCATACCCGGGCTCCGACCGCGGTCACGACAGCCGGCGGCAGGTTCACCAGCAGGCACCAGCGCCAGTCGAGGAACTGGGCGAGCGCTCCGCCGGCCAGCAGCCCGACCGCGGACCCCGACATCGCGATGGCGCTCAACGCGCTGTACGCGCGCACCCGGGCCGCCGGCTCGGTGAAGGTCACGGCCAGGATGGACAGCGTCGCCGGGGCGAGCAGCGCCGCGCAGACGCCCTGTGCGGCCCTCGCCCCGATCAGGACGGCGGCGTCGCCCGCCGTCCCGCCCAGACACGACGCGAACGCGAACCCGAGCGCGCCGGTGATCAGAGCCTTCCGGCGTCCCCACCGGTCGGCCAGCCGGCCACCGAGTAGCAACAGGCCGCCGAAGGCCAACGTGTACGCGGTCAACGTCCACTGGGCCGCGGTCTCGGACATGCCGAGTTCCTGGCGCGCCGAGGGGAGCGCGATGTTGACGATGGTCGTGTCGACGACCACCAGCAACTGCGCCAGCCCGATGACGGCCAGCACCCCGGGCAGGTGGCGTCGTGCGGGGTGTGCTCCGGTGGCGACTCGGATCGACGTCCGCTCAGCCAAGGCCGTACCCTCCGTCGACCGCGAGCACCTGCCCGGTCACATAGCTGCTGGGCTCGCCGGCCAGGAACCGGACCACACCGGCGAGTTCGTCGGCGCTGCCGAACCGCCCGACCGGCGTTCGGGACGACACCTGCTTGCTGAGCCGCTCCGACTCGTGGAACACGTGGCCCATGCCCACGTCGAAGAACCCGGGGGCGACGGCGTTGACGGTGATCCCGTCGATCGCCCAGTCGGCCGCCAGCGCCCTGGCCAGTCCTTCGATGCCGGCCTTGGACGCGGCGTACGCGGCGATGCCGCGACGGGGGAGTGCGGCCATGACCGACGAGGTGAGGACCAGCCGTCCCTGCCCGGAGACGGCCAGGTGGGGGTACGCGGCCTGCGCGGTGAGGAAGGTGCCCGTCAGGTTGACGTCCACGATGGAGCGCCAGGTGCCCGCGTCCAGGGTGTGTGCCCGGCCGGAACCGGGTGCGATGCCGGCGTTCGCGACCACCGAGTCGATCCGGCCGAAACGGTCGGCCAACTGGGTGAACGCTTCCGTCACCGAGTCCTCGTCCGCCACGTCGCAGGCGACCGGGATCGCCGGCCGGGTCAACCTGCCCGCCAGGTCCTTGATCGCGGCCTCGTCCCTGGCCAGCAGACCCACGGACGCTCCCGCCACCGAGAACGACTCGGCCAGCAGTGCGCCGATGCCACGGCTGGCCCCGGTGATCACGACGACCCGGTCGACCATGTCCCGGGTAGTCCGGCCGGCCATCACGAACCCTGGGCCGGCACGGCACCGGTCCAGCGGCACGCGGCGCCGCCCCAGGTCATGCCACCGCCGAACGCGACGAGGACCACGACGTCGTTGTCCCGGATCCGCCCGGAACGCACCGCGTCGTCGAGCGTGATCGGCACCGACGCCGCGCCGGTGTTGCCGAGGCTGGCGACGGTGAGGTGCATCTGGTCCGACCGCAACCCGAGGGCGTCCGCGAGGTCCTCCAGCATCACCCCGTTGGCCTGGTGCGGCACGAGCAGGTCGACGTCCGACAGCGCCAGGCCGGCACCCTTCAGCACCTGCTCGACCAGGTCGGGCAGCACCCGGGCGGCCAGATCGCGCACCTCCCGGCCGCGCATGGCGAAGTAGTGCTCACCCGCCGCCAGTGTTGCCTCAGTGGCCGGCTGACGGCTGCCACCGGCGGGAATCCGGACCAGGTCCTGCTTGGTGCCGTCCGAGCCCAGGACGGTGGACAGGACACCATCGGCGGCGCTCTTGCCGAGCACCACGGCCCCCGCTCCGTCACCGAACAGGACGGCGGTGCGCCGGTCGTCGTAGTCGAGGATCCGCGAGTACGTGTCCGCGCCGATCACCAGCGCGGTGCGTGCCTCGTCGTCCATGGCGAGCAGGCCGCGCGCGGTCACCAGGGCGTAGAGAAAGCCGGAGCAGACGGCGTCGAGGTCGAAGGCCGCGGCCCTGGCCGCTCCGATCCGGGCCTGCACCGCGCACGCCGTGGCGGGCATCGGCTGATCCGGCGTCGAGGTCGCCACCAGCACGATGTCGACGTCCTCGGCGGCGACGCCGGCGGCGTCCAGGGCCCTGCGGGCGGCGTGCGCTGCCATGTCCGAGGTCGCCTCACCTGCCGCCGCTACCCGTCGCTCGCGGATTCGTGTCTTGTCGAGGATCCACTGCTCGCCGACACCGAGACGGGCACCGAGTTCGGCGCTGGTGAGCACCGAATCAGGCACGTAGGAGCCGGTTCCGAGGATGGCGATACCCACGGGATGCGGTTTCCCTTCTTGTGGTGGGCTAGTTGAACGACGGCGCTCGCCGGTCGCGGAACGCGGCCAGGCCGGAGCGGCAGTCGGACGATGCGATGTGTTCCATGAACAGCGCGCGCTCCCGGTCCAGGGCCGCCGACTGCGGCAGTCCACCGGCGTTGCCGAGCATGTCCTTCACCGTGGCCAGGGCGGCCGTGCTCCGACCCGAGATCCGGGACACGATCCCGGCCGCCGCGTTGTCGATGTGCTCGGCCGGCACCGCGACGGTGGCCAGGCCCCAGCGCGCGGCGTCGGCACCGGAGAGCAGTTCGCCGGACAGCAGCAGGTAGTTGGCCCGTGCCTTGGGCAGCTGACGGGATAGTCGGACCGAGCCGCCTGCGGCCGGGACCAGGCCGTACTCGACGTGGCGGTCGCCGATCCTGGCCGTCGCGGTGGCGACGACGACGTCGCAGGCGAGGAGCAGTTCACAGCCGCCCGCGACGGCGTACCCCTCGACCACGGCTATCGAGGCGAACGGAGCGTTCTCGATCCGATCCAGAACGGCGCCCAGCCGTGCCATGAACTTCTCGACCCGTCCGGTGTCCTGGCGTATTCGTTCCAGCATCACCAGATCCGCGCCGGCACAGAACGTCCCGCCCGAACCGCGCACGACCAGCACCCGTGCCTGCCGCTGTTCGGCCAGGTCGATGGCGGCGGTGAGACCGTCGATGACGTCGTCGTTGATGGCGTTCCGGACGGAGGGCCGGTCGATCAACGCATGGACCACGTGCCCTTCGGCACGAACGCACACTTCTCCCACACGATGTTCTGTCATGAATTCCTCTCCACAGCGGGACCGCGGCGGTTTGTGCAGGTGAAGGGGTGTGCCCTAGTCCTGGTTGGTCAGCGCGGACACGATCAGCGTGGCCACCTCGTGGTTGGCTTTCGCCGCGCTGATGCCCGCTCGCCGGGGCAGCTCGCCGGACTGTATTCGCTCGGTCAGGAAGGCCGTGACGCCCTCGACGAACCCGGCGTCCACACTACGGAACGCGCCGTGCTCGACGGCGTGTCGCAGATAGGTGGTCAGCCAGTGCGAACTTGCTTCCTGCGCGGTCGCGTACGCCCGCCGAACACCCGGATTGGTCGCCGTGCCCCGCCGGCAGCGATCGTCGATCACCATCAGGCCCGCCGCGCGGACGGTCAGGTATTCCGACACTTTCGCGGCTGGGTCCGGCATTCGGTCCGCACGGTCCCTGGATTCCTCTTCGATGTCGCACAAGAGCCGCTCCACTACTTCGGAGAGCAGGTCATCCTTGTGCTTCCAGATGGCATACAGTGTTGCTTTGGAGCATCTCAGGTATGCGCTGATCCGATCGGTCGTCAATCCGTCGAGTCCTTGTTCGAGGACCAGATCCCGGAGCTGCTGGAGGTACTCGTCCCGAAGTTTTGACTGCGTTGTATAGTCAATCAACAGGACGTCATCTCCAAACGCGATAGGCATGAGGTCGCGGACCAGCAAGAATCAATATTGCCGGCGGGCGGCCCACCCAGGAAGTCCGGGAAGCGAATGTTTTGATCCAATTGGCGAAGATCGACATTTGCTGGGTGAGCGCCCGTCCGCGTCACCCGGACCGTCGAAGGGTCTGGGCCGGCGACTCCCCGAACTTTCGGTTGTATCGGGCGGAGAAATGACCCAGATGCAGGAATCCCCACCGCGCGGCCACTTCGGCGACGGTCACGCTGCCCGGGTCGGCCGCCCGGAGGTCGTCGTGCACCCGGCGCAGCCGGACGTCACGCAGGTAGTCCGTGGGCGGCGTGTCGAGTTCGTTGCGGAACGAGATCTGCAGCGTTCGCTCGCTGACACCGGCCGACCGTGCCAGGCTGGCCGTGGTGTGCTGGTATTCCGGGTGGTTCTCGATCCAGTCGACCGCGATCCGCGCCGCGCGGGACAGCGTGCGTCCACCGACGGCGTCGACGGCGTCCCGGATCGTGTCGGTGTAGTTGCTGGTCTGCGCCATCAGCAACGCGGTCATCAGGGTCTGCTCGAAGTCGTGGGCGACGAGCGGGTGCTCGGCCATGAGCGCCGGTCCGTCGAGATCGGCGACGGCCGCCTCCATGAGACGACGCCAGGCAAGGCCCTGACCAGTGCTGACGTCCATCTCGGCGGTGAACCGGAGCGGCTCCCGGATGGGCTGGTCGATCAGGTCGCTGAGCCGGCCTTCCAGGGCGGACCGCTCGATGCGGGCCAACAGGTGAGCGCAGTCGGCCGACCAGTCGATCAGCAGCGGCTCGGTCGGCGACAACACCGGCGCATTACCGACCTGACTGAAGATGTGTTCTGCGCCACAGCGAATTTCCGCTCTTCCGGATAATGGAATTTGCACCAGATAGAACGTGTCCAGCCGGCCCGGCTTGATGCGAGTGGGTGCACCGTAGCTGAGAAAGTTGAGCGCCGTGTCCTGGAGCCGCCGTGAGTTCATCCGTGCCTTGAGACGGGATTGCGGCTCGAGCAACTCGAGTTGATGATCGGTGAAGATCCGACTCACCGCGTTGCGCACGCAGTCAAGGTCCGTCGTGTCGAACAGGCGGTACCGCTCCAGCGGTCTGGACATTGGGTTCTTCCTTGCATGTGGTCTGTTAAATGTTAGGGCCTAACGCCCCCACCGACCCCCATGCGAAGCCCTTTCCGTCCATGGCCGTGCCCGAGCCATTTTGACCCGCCGTACTGCCTTTCGCGGCCCCCAAATGGGTGAAAAATATATTACCTGACATGCATCTACTCTGTGTCGCTGTGGTCAATCGCACACAAATTGTTAAGGTGAACTAACGTCATGTCCGACCGTTACGGAAATCCGCAACAATGAACCGGAACGGTTGACACGAGTGTTGCCGGCGTGCCGCACCGAAACTCCGGTGCGGTCGGCCAGCACGAGGTGCCCTCGGGCCGGCCTAGGGCTGCCAGACGTCGGTGATCGGAGTCGCGGTGGCGCTGTTGCCGAGCGGGGCCAGGCCGTAGGCGTCCTGCAGCGTGCGGAGGACGTTGTAGTGCGTAACCCGTTCGGTGTACTTGCCGGGCGTCACGTGGGCACCGACGAACAGGGTCGGGATCTGGTTGTTCATGCTGTTGTCGTCCTCGTCCCAGGTCACGATCAGCAGGCTGTTGTGCGCCGTCGCCCACTGGACGTAGGCGTCGATGTTGTCGCGCAGCCAGGTGTCGCCCTCGGCGACCGTGCCGTCGTGCATGTCGTCGAGCAGGTTCGGGATGACGAACGACACCGTGGGCAAGGTGGTGAGGTCGGTCGGGAACTCGCTGAACTTCGTGTTCACGGTCGCGGGCAGGTCGCTGAAGTTGGTCCACGGGCTGTGCTTGCGGGCGTACTCACCCGAGGTGCAGACCGTGGAACCGTCGGCGGGTAGGCCCTCGGAGTAGCCGGTGAACGAGAAACCCGCCGCCCGCAGCTGATTGCCCACGTTGTTCGCCGTGAACGTGTGCGGACAACTGTCGCTGGTGAGTCCCTGCGTCGAGCCGGAGAACAGGGCGACGTAGTTGGGTTGGCTGGGATGCGTCACCGCGAACGAGTCGGCGAACAGTGCCCCCTGTGCGGCAAGACCGTTGATGTAGGGCGCTGATGAACTGCCGATGATGTCGTTGAACGAGTGGTTCTCCTCCATGACGATCACCACGTGGTCGAATCTCGGTGGCACCGTCACCGCCGAACCCGCGCCAGGACCCACCAGTCCCAGCCCCGCCACGAGCAAGCCGACCAGCAGACCGAACCACCTACGTCGCACGTCGTTCTCCCTCGGTCGTGGACGAGCCGTCACCACAATGGTGAGGATTCGATCCGTCGCCGGCAACCCGTGATTCCGGAAGAACGGCTCGACATTCGGTGCCGACGCAGCACGAACCAGGTGAACATTGACCGATGACAACAGTGAAAGCCGTCAGCCGACGTTTCCTACATCGGACCATCGCGCGCAAGCCCGGCCGACCCGCAGCATCATCTGGGGAACCGACGTCAGGTCCAGCCGGTCCACCAGCGCCTCGCGTACTTCGGGCAGCTGCCAGGGCTGGGTCACGACGGAGGCGACCAGGCCGCGGGACACGGCGGTCAGCCAGGCTCGTTGCATCGCCATGCCGGCCAGCAGGCGGTCCCGGCGGGTGTCACGCTCGGTCAGTACCAGCAGCAGGGATTCGTGGGTGAGTCGTTCGGTCAGCGTGCGGTGGTCGGGCAGGTGGGTGTCCGGCCGGACCGGGCCCGACCATGGCAGGGTCGTGGCCGCCCGGCCGGGTGTGGAGATGGTCGGCTGCCA
>DASUGU010000151.1:0-61217 GCA_036273855.1 Pseudonocardiaceae bacterium | reverse complement strand
GGTCCAGGCTCCGCGTCCAGACTGGCGTCGGCGGGAAGAACGACCACGTTGTCGACCCGTGAGGGTCTGACTTGCTGCCGCATAGACGGCCTTGTCGGCGTTCTTCCCGCCCCAATCACCCCTTGTTCAGCACACTCCTAGGCGAGTTCGGCGACGCTGCGGACCAGCTGGTCGGCCTCGACCGAGTTCGTGTAGTGGGCGAGGCCGACCCGCACGGCGCCGCCGACCTCGCCGACGCCCAGTGCGGCGAACACGCCGTTGTGGCCGTTGTCGGCGAACGCGCAGATGCCGCGCTTGGCCAGGTGTGCCACGGCGTCCTCGGCCCGCACGTCGGCCACGGCGAACGCGAAGATGGGCACCCGGCGCATGGCGTCGCCGATGACCATCACGTGGTGCAGCGACCGCAGTTCGCTGATCAGCCGGGACAACAAGCCGGCCTGGTACGCCTTCATCGAGCCCATCGACGCGAGCAGCCGTTCGCGGCGCGGACCGGCGGCGGTGTCGTCCAACTCGGCCAGGTAGTCCACGGACGCGACCAGGCCGGCCAGCAGCGGGTGCGGGTGCGGACCCAGTTCCAGCCGCTCCGGGCCCTTCGCTCCGGGCTCCAGGGACAGCGACGGCAAGCGGTCCAGCAGGGCCGGGTCGCGGAACACCAGGGCGCCCACCGGCGGGCCGCCCCAGGCCGACGCGGACAGCACGACGACGTCGGCGCCCAGCGTGGCCATGTCGACCGGCAGGAAGGGCGCCGCGGACGAGGCGTCCACGATGACCAGCGAGCCGGCCTGGGCCGCGGTCTCCGCGATGCGGTGCAGGTCGGGACGGGTGCCGACGGCACCGGACGCGGCCGTGATGGCCACCGCCCTGGTGCGCGCGGTGATCAGGTCGTCGTACTGCCACGCGGGCAGTTCGCACGTTTCGATGTCCACCTCGGCCCAGCGGGCGATGCCGCCGCAACGCTGCGCGGCCTGCTGCCAGGGTGCGGTGTTGGCCGGGTGGTCCAACCGGGACACCACGACCTCGTCGCCGATCAGCCAGCCGGCGCCCAGTGCGTCGGCCAGCCTGGCCAGCAGCACCGCGGAGCTCGGCCCGAGCACCACGCCCGCCGGGTCGGCGCCCACCAGGTCGGCGACGGCGCGCCGGGCGGCGTCGACGATGGCCTCGGCGCGCTGCGACGCCGGGAACACGCCACCGGGGCCGGACACCGGCGCGCGCAGGGCCATCGACACGGCCGTGGTCACCTGCTCGGGGATCTGCATCCCGGCAGGCGCGTCCAGGTGGATCCAGCCGTCGCCCAACGCGGGGAACAACCCGCGTATCCGAGCGACGTCCAACGCCATGGGCACACCGTACGGAGGGGCGGAAACGCAACGTCCGGAGGGTACCGGCCGGTGACTAGGCTGGGTCACGACGAACAGCAGGAGGGATCTTCCATGACCGAGGCAGGGGACGGACAGCGGCAGGTGGTCGTCGTCGGACCGGACGGCACACCGCTGGGCACCGCCGCGCTGCCGGGCGCAGAGGGCGACGACAGCACGGGCGACGTGAGCAACCTCGTCGAGCAGCCCGCCAAGGTGATGCGGATCGGCACGATGATCAAGCAGCTCCTGGAGGAGGTGCGGGCGGCTCCGCTGGACGAGGCCAGCCGCAACCGGCTCAAGGAGATCCACCAGCGTTCCATCCTGGAGCTGGAGGACGGCCTGGCGCCGGAGCTGCGGGACGAGCTGGAACGGCTCTCGCTGCCGTTCACCGATGACAACGTGCCGTCCGACGCCGAACTGCGGATCGCCCAGGCCCAACTGGTCGGCTGGTTGGAGGGCCTGTTCCACGGCATCCAGACGGCGCTGTTCGCCCAGCAGATGGCGGCCAGGGTGCAGTTGGAGCAGATGCGCCGGGGTGCGCTGCCGCCGGGCAGCAGTGCCGACAACCAGGACGGACCGCACCTGCGCAGCACCGGCCAGTACCTGTAACCGGCCGGTCACACCACGGAGTCGGTCACGCTGCGCCCACCGGGCACCGGTCGTGCGTACCGGCGCCGGTACCCTCCATGTCGTGCAGATGAGTAGCACGATGGACCGTGCCGACCGTGCCCCGGTGGTGCCGCCGGCGTCCGTGGGCAGCAAGACCTTCGGTCGAGCCGTCGACGACATCCGACGCGGCATCAGTCAGCGGGAGCTGTGGGCGCACCTGGGCTGGCAGGACATCAAGCAGCGCTACCGGCGGTCGGTGATCGGTCCGCTGTGGATCACCATCTCCATGGGCGTCACGGCCCTGGGCCTGGGCATCCTGTACGCGGTGCTGTTCCACCACCCGATCGCGGTGTTCCTGCCGTACGTGACGACCGGCTTCATCGTGTGGGGCTTCATCAACGGCTGCCTCACCGAGGGCATGTCCACGTTCATCACGAACGAGGGCCTGATCAAGCACCTGCCGGCGCCGCTGACGGTGTACGTGCTGCGCACGGTGTGGCGACAGACGCTGATGCTGCTGCACAACATGGTCATCTACGTGATCGTGCTGGCGATCTTCTTCACCGCGCTGGACCACCCGTACCAGCTCGACCCGAACGGCCAGGTGCACCCCGGACTGGGGTGGTGGTCGCTGCTGGCCATCCCGGCGTTCGCGCTGCTCGCCCTCAACGGCACGTGGCTGACCTTGATGTTCGGCATCATCTCCACCCGCTACCGGGACATCCCGCAGGTGGTGAACAGCGTCATCCAGCTGGCGTTCTACCTGACGCCGATCGTCTGGTCCCCGGACGACCTGTTCGGCAGCGGGGGCAATTCCTGGGCGAAGGTAGTCTTCCAGTTGAACCCGCTGTACCACTTCGTACAGATCATGCGGGCTCCGTTGACCGGGCAGCACGTGAGTGTGTGGAGCTGGATCGTCGTCGGCGCCATCACGGTGGTCGGCTGGGCGATGGCCCTGGTGGTCATGCGCAACTACCGGGCCCGAGTGTCCTACTGGGTGTGAGTGAGGCCGCGACATGGTGAGCATTGACGTGTGGAACGCGTCGGTCGACTTCCCGATCTTCGACGCGAAGACGCGGTCGCTGAAGAAGGCCGTGCTGGGCAAGGTCGGCGGCAACATCGGGACCAACCAGCGGGTGCCGATCATCGAGGCGCTGCACGACATCAGCCTGTCGCTGCGCGAGGGCGACCGGGTCGGACTGGTCGGGCACAACGGCGCCGGCAAGTCGACGCTGCTGCGGCTGCTGGCCGGCATCTACGAGCCGACCCGGGGTTCGGCGCTGGTGAACGGCAAGATCGCGCCCGTGTTCGACATGGGCGTCGGCATGGACCCGGAGATCTCCGGCCTGGAGAACATCATCATCCGCGGCCTGTTCCTGGGCATGACCCGCAGGCAGATGGAGAAGCGGGTGGACGAGATCACCGAGTTCACCGAGCTCGGCGACTACATCCAGATGCCGCTGCGGACCTACTCCACGGGTATGCGGGTGCGGCTGGCGCTGGGCGTGGTGACCTCGATCGACCCGGAGATCCTGCTGCTGGACGAGGGCATCGGCGCGGTGGACTCGGCGTTCCTGGACAAGGCCCGCACCCGCCTGGTGGACCTGGTGAAGCGGTCCGGCCTGCTGGTGTTCGCCAGCCACTCGGACGAGTTCCTGATGGAGCTGTGCGACACGGCCATCTGGATGGACGAGGGCCACGTCAAGCAGCAGGGACCGCTGCGCGAGGTGCTGACCGCGTACAAGGGCCGCGACCCGTACGAGAACATGAGCAAGGACCAGCTCGCCCGCCTCGGGGTGGACCTCGACGACCACCGGGACAACGGTGTGGGCGCTGTACTCAAGGACGCCGGTGCGCGAGCATGACCCGCACCCGACCAGTGCGGAGCATCGACCCATGACCGGCGACAGCACCGAGGTCCAGCCGCCGCTGCCGGACGACGCCGTCGTGGCCGTCGTCGTGACCCGGCACCGCAGCGACCTGCTGGCCAACTCACTGAAGGTGATCGCGGCGCAGAGCCGGCCGCCCGACCATCTCGTGGTGGTGGACAACGGTCCGGACCAGCCGGCGCGCGACGCCGTGGCGGCGTGCCCGCTGCCATCGACGTACCTGGTCTCCTACCGCAACCTCGGCGGTGCCGGCGGTTTCGCGCTGGGCATCCTGCACGCCCTGGCGATGGGCGCGGCCTGGGTGTGGCTGGCCGACGACGACGGCCGGCCGGCCGACGAGACCGTGCTGGCCACGCTGCTGGGCGAGGCCAGGGCCCGCGGCCTGGCCGAGGTGTCGCCGGTGGTGGCCGAGATCGACGCGCCGGAGAAGCTGGCCTTCCCGCTGCGCAGGGGCCTGACCTGGAAGCGGACCACCGGTGAGCTGGGCACGGACTACCTGCCCGGCATCGCGTCGCTGTTCAACGGCGCCCTGTTCCGGGCCACCACGCTGGACGTGGTCGGGGTGCCGGACTACCGGCTGTTCGTGCGCGGTGACGAGGTCGAGGTGCACCGCAGGCTGATCCGCTCCGGGCTGCCGTTCGGCACGTCGCTGCGCGCGGTCTACCTGCACCCCGACGGCTCCGACGAGTTCAAGCCGATGCTGGGCGGCCGGTTCCACGCCCAGGACCCCGGCGACCCGGTGAAGCGCTACTACACGTACCGCAATCGCGGTTATCTGCTGTCCCAGCCCGGCATGCGCAAGATCGGCGCGCTCGAGGTGATCCGGTTCGGGCTGTACTTCATCGGCGTCCGCAAGGATCCCGGCGCCTTCCTGGAGTGGCTGCGGCTGGTCCGGCAGGGCCGGCGGGAGCGGTTCTTCCGCCGTTAGACCGAGCCCGGCCGGTCGGACTCCACGGCAGCGGACTCGGCGCCGTCCGAGTCGACCATCCCGGCGATCAGCAGATCGGCCACGGCCCTCGGGTCGGGCAGGGTCGTGCTGGGCGAGAGCAGCATGCTGATGGCCATCCGGAGCAACCATTCCGCCGCCTGGTCCACCGGCACCCGCAGGACGTCGTGGTGCGTACGCACGAACCGTTCCACCACTGCCGGCAGCAGCGCCTGGACCAGCGACGGCTCACCGGGCCGGGGCACCACGACGTCGGTGAGCTGCTCCGGTTCCCTGGCGATCAGCCGCTGCAGCACCGCATGGTCGGACAGGTAACGCAGGGTGAAGGTGATCGCCTGCTCCAGGGCGTCGGCGAGCGGCGCCTCCCAGGTGACCGCCTCGTCCAGCCGGAGCAGAAATCTGCTGACTTCGGCTTCCGCCACCGCTTTGACCAGGCCGTTCTTGTCGTGGAACGTCCGGTAGGCGGTTGCCCTCGACACGCGTGCCCGGTCCGCGACGTCCGTCAGCGAGGTCTTGCGGACGCCGAAGCTCAGAAAGCAGTCGAGAGCGGCTGCGATCAGCCGCGGGTCAGGGTGTGGCGAAACCGAACTCACGCCGAACAGTTTCTCACCGGATCGGAACTGACTAACTCGCCTTGCTCGGGCTCGTGGCCGTGTCGCCGCACGGCGGGGCCGCACCGGGCCGTCCACCGGGGTCGATTACGCCCTGCGCGCAATCGACCGCGGTGGCTTGCGCCGGCAGCGAACTCGCCTTGCCCGGCACCGGAATCGCTGCTGGAGTCGGTGTCATGAGCGAACCCAGACGCGCACTGGTACTGCACCTGTCCAGCGGGGCCGAGCCGCTGCTGATCGCCGTGCCGGCCGAATCGATGGACGCACTGTCCGCCAGCCTGCCCGACCTGATCCGCCGGGGTGTCGTGGAGACCGTCACGGCCGCGAACGGCACCGATTTCGCGGTGAACTTCGCGCACGTACTGGCCGCGCACGTGGACGTGGTGCCCGGCCTCGGCCAGATCTACGGCAGCCCGATCCGGGAGCGCCACGCGGCGCTGTGACGGTCCGGGCTGCCGGTCGGCCGGACGCGCCGTCAGCGCCCGAAGACGCGGGCCCATGACTCCAGCGAGGTGAGTTCGGGCCGCGCGTTGCGGTACTGGCGGCGCAGTTTCGGCCATTCCCTGGCCAGTTGCGCGTGCGCGGCGAGCGAGCGGGTGAGCAGCAGCCAGAACGTCTTGGGGTTGCGCTTGCGGTAGGCCACACCTCGGCCGTCCGATGTGGCCACCGTGGCACCGTCGATCCTGGACAGCAGGAACCAGCGTGCGTCCCGGGCGGCGATGTTCAACTGGGGACGTTCGTGGTGCTGCGGCTTGGGTGGCACCAGATTGTGCACCAGTCCCTGGCTCAGGATCTTGATCTTAGTGATCGGGTTCTTGGGCGCCTTGAGGAAGCGCTCGGCCCGCACCGCGTCCATGGTGGGCAACGGGAACTGCCGGGCCGACTCCAGCACGCGGCCGTCGTCGAACTCGGCCCGCTGCTTGTTCACCTCGGGCAGCGCGGAGGGCAGCAGTTCGAACAGCCGCTGCGGTCCGGCCATGAAGTCCTGGATGGCCCGTTCCTGCACGGCCACCGTGGAGTACTCCAGCGACAGCAGGTGCTTGAACGCGCTCTTCAGGCTGTGCATGACCAGGCCGGTCAGGTCCGGCCGGTCGCGGTACATCGCGGCCACCACGAGCCGGTTGCGCAGGTGGAAGTACGCCTGCCAGTCGGTCGCGTCGTCCTTCTCCGACCACGGCATGTGCCAGATGGCCACGCCGGGCAGGCTGGCCGTGGGGTGGCCGGCGGCACCGGCGCGCAGGCCGTACTCGGCGTCGTCCCACTTGATGAACAACGGCAGCGGCAGGCCCAGCTTGTCCACGATCGACCGCGGGATCAGGCACATCCACCAGCCGTTGTAGTCCACATCGATGCGGCGGTGCAGGTCCTCGGAGTCCTCGTCGCGCAGCGGGTACTCGGCGAAGTCGTGGTCGTACTGGACGTTGGGCGCGGCCCGCCACATGAAGATGTTGCGGTCCACCACCTCGCCCATGGAGTGCAGGTGGGACCGGGCCTGCAGGTTGAGCATCTGGCCGCCGACCAGCATCGGGTGCTCGGCGAACCGGGAGAAGGCCAGCGACCGCAGGATCGAGTCCGGCTCGATCACGATGTCGTCGTCCATCACCATGATCTGTTCGCAGTCGGTCCTGGTCACGGCCTCGTACATGCCCCTGGCGAAACCGCCGGAACCGCCCATGTTGCCCTGGTCGATCAGCAGCAGCCGGTCGCCGAGCGCCTCCGCGGCCTCGGTGAAGCCCGGGGCGTCCCTGACCTTCCGCTTGCCCTGGTCGGCCACCGTGACGGCGGTGATGGCTTCGAGCACCAGCGGGTCCTCGGCGATGGTGGCCAGCGCGTGCACGCAGTCGTCCGGCCGGTTGAACGTGGTGATCGCGATGGCGATGGACCCGCGACCGGGCGCCGGGTGGGTGGCGTACCAGCCGCTGTCGGTGAGCAGCACGCTGTCGTGGTCGGTGGTGATGTCGAACCAGTACCAGCCGCCGTCCTCGAACGGGGTCAGGTCCAGGTCGAAGGTGACGAGCTGGCCGGCCTCGACGACGTTGCCGCGCACGTGGATCTGGGTGCCGTCGGCCTTGGAGCGGTAGATGTCCACCCGGCACGGGTGATCCACGCGCAGCCGCAGCCGGACGACGTCCAGCGTGGTCCAGCGGCGCCAGTAGCTGGCCGGGAAGGCGTTGAAGTAGGTCGCGAACGACACCTCGGAGTCGGACGGGATCTCCAGCCCGGTGCGGCCCATCGCGCGGGCACGCTGGCGGTTGGACTTGGCCTCGTCCAGGTACAGCGAGCGGACGTCCAGCGGGTCGCCGGTGCGCGGCGAGATGATCCGTTGCAGCAACGCCCCGGTGGGAGCGGCCGGTGCCGCGGTGTCGTCCGACTCGGGCTTCGGAGTACGGGTGCCACTGCCCTGAGCGGGCTCAGCCGTCCTGCTCGCCATCGGTAGATCAGTCCTCCAGCGCGTCCGCTCGGTCACGGCGCGCGATCGGGGTCATTGCTGGGATTGACCGTACAGGCGGGTCCACGCCTCACGACTGCCGAGTCCGTCCGCCGAGGCCCGGTACCGGTCCCGGACCGAGGCACCCTCCCGGACCAGGCGGGTCAGCACCGACATGCCCTGCCTGGCCAGGCGGAGCGCGGTGGCCTTGTCCCGGCGACGGACGCGCACGCCCTCCTGCGACATGTCGGTGACCACGGCGGTCTCGAACAGCGACACGTGCCACCAGCGGGCGTCACCGGCACGCACGGTGCCGACGTGGTGCGGACCCCGGTTGAGCAGTTGGTAGATGACCCGCTTGAGCAGCACCATGCCCTCGATGGACGGCGCAGGGCCGGCCGGCACCTCGGCGAGCTGGCCGGGCCGCAGACCGGGCACCTCGGTGGCCGGGTGCCGGATCGTCTCCGGGTACTGGGCCCGCAGCGCGCGGATCTCGCCGACCGCGGCGACACCGCCGTCGGCCAGCACGTCAGGGCCGCGCAGGAAGTCCTCGATGGCCTTGATCAGCGTGGCCGCCAGGCCGTACTGCATGCCGACCAGGTACTGCGCCAGGTTGGTGGCCAGCACGCCGGCCACCTTCCTGGGTTCGAACGTGTGGTGCAGCGCGGCGGTGATCATGCCGTTGCGCATGTTGAAGTACCGGTGCCACTCGTCCCAGTCCTTCCAGTGGAAGTCGGCGTGCCACAGGCCGGCGCCGGGCAGGGTCACCGTGGCGTAGCCACGCCTGCGGGCGCGGTAGCCGTACTCCACGTCGTCCCACTGGAAGAAGAACGGCAGCGGATACCCGACGGCCTCGGCCAGCGCCGACGGGATCAGGCAGCACCACCAGCCGTTGTAGCCGGCGTCCAGGCGCTTGTCGTCCAGCGCCTTGGTGCCGTCCTTCTTGATGTTCAACAGGTCCACGTTGAGCTTGGCGTTGCTGACCATCTGGCCGGGCAGCATCCTGGCCAGGTCGGCGTGTTCGGCCGGTGCGAGCAACTGGCTGGGGTGCAACAGGTTGAGCATCTGGCCACCGACGATGGCCGGTTCGGCCAACCGGTTGGCGAACGCGGCCAGGCGGATCGCCACCTCCGGTTCGCACAGCACGTCGTCGTCCATGAACAGCACGTCGACCGGGCCGCTGCCCGGTGCCGTCGCCTCGTAGAGACCGCGAGTGAAACCGCCGGAGCCGCCCAGGTTGGGCTGGCGCAGGTAGGCCAGCTTGCCGTGCAGCGCGGCGGCCACCTCGGTGAACCGGGGCCGCGACTCGACCGGGTCGGTGCCCTGGTCGACCACGTAGAGCGTGGTGACCAGGCCGAGCGACTCGGCGTCGGCGGCCAGTGCGGCCAGCGTGGCGAGGCAGTCGTCGACGCGGTTGTGCGTGCAGATCACGACCGTGGTGGGCGTGATCCGGTCCGGCGACGACACCGTCCAGCGCACCCGCTCGACCCGCAGGTCGGTGCCGCCGGAGTTGATCTCCAGCCAGAGCGAGCCGCCGTCCAGGAACTTGTCCACCGGCGCGACCATGCGGACCGTGCGGACGGTGGTGCCGGCGACGTGCTCGGACGCGACGACCCTGGCGTCGCCGACCGAGTCGGACGCGTGCACGGTGACGTCGCCGGTGCCGGTGCAGTCCAGTTCGATCTGCACCTCGGTGACGGTGGTCCAGCGCTGCCAGTAGCTGGCCGGGAACCGGCCGAAGTAGGTGTTGGTGGTGACCCGCGCGTACGGCCGCAGCACCACGGCCTGCCGCTGCCGGTCGGCGGCGCCGCGTTCCACCTTGGCGTAGAGGTCCAGCGGGATCTGGGCGACGGGACCGGCGAACAGGCCGCGGGCGGCGAGCAGCTGCTCGGCCGGCCTGGGCCGCGACTCCCCGGACCGTTCGTCCGGTGGCCGGGCCGGTTCACCCCGCAGATCATCCTGCTGTTCGTCACGCACGGGACGGGTACCGGCCATGCCCTGTCAGTCCTCCGCCAACGTCGGTCTGGGGTCCCGGAAGACCACGGTACGGAGCAGGACGAAGTTGATCACCGTCGCGGCCGCCTGGGCGATCACCCACGAGACCGGCACGTGCCAACTGTAGGCCTCGAAGACCCGCAGCCCGGCCGCGTTGACGCCGACGTTGACGAAGAACGTCGCGGTGTACAGCAGCGCGAACCGGGCGGCGGGCGCCGCACCGCCGTCGGAGTCGAACGTCCAGCGGCGGTTGAGCGCGTACGCGGTGATGGTGCCGCACACGAAGCTGATGGCCTTGGCCAGGTCGGCCCAGGTGCCGATGTGCAGAAACAGTTGGTACACACCGAAATCGACGCCCGCGGACAGCACTCCGAACAGCACGAACCGGATCGCCTGGTCGATCACCCCACGGCGCACCGGCACAACCTGCACGGAAGCCATCCCGACACCTTTCGCGTCACCCGACGCACGGGTACCCCACTGTCGTCCTGCTCAAGATTTTCATCGGAATTGTAGGAGTGCCCGTTATCGGGCGCGCGGACGGGCACCCGATACCCTCGACCCGGTGGAGCGCGAACAAGGACAGCCCAGGCTGCTGACCGGATGGGGCCGCACGTCACCGTCCGCGGCCACCGTGGTCACCGCCCGGGAACCGGCCGACGTGGTCCGCGCCGTCGAATCCGCTGGCACGCGCGGCGTGTTGGCCAGGGGGTTGGGCCGCTCGTACGGCGATCCGGCGCAGAATTCCGGCGGCGTGGTCATCGACATGACCGGCATGGACCGGATTCACTCGATCGATGACGCGGCCGGCACGGTCACCGCGGACGCCGGGGTGAGCCTCGACACGTTGATGCGCGAGCTGCTGCCGCACGGCCTGTGGCTGCCGGTGCTGCCCGGTACCCGCCAGGTCACCGTGGGTGGCGCGATCGGCTCGGACATCCACGGCAAGGCCCACCACGTCGAGGGCAGCTTCGGCAACCACGTGCTGTCCCTGGACCTGGCCTGCGCCGACGGCCGGATCCGCACGCTCACCCCGGACGGGCCGGACGCCGACCTGTTCTGGGCCACGGTCGGCGGCATGGGCCTGACCGGCGTGGTGCTGGGCGCCACGCTGCACGTCAACCGCGTCGAGACGGCGTACTTCCTGGTCGACACCGACCAGGAGGGCAGCCTGGACGAGCTGATGGCCAGGCAGGCCACCCACGACGACGACTACGTGGAGTCGGCGGCCTGGCTGGACGTGGTGACCACCGGGAAGCACCTGGGCCGCGGCGTCCTCACCCGCGCCAACCACGCCACGGTGGCCGACCTGGCCGGCAAGCACGCCGAGCCGCTGAAGTTCGACGCGCCGCACCTGCCGTCGGTCCCGGACGTGTTCCCGCCCGGGATGCTCAACCGGTTCACCGCGCGGGCGTTCTCCGAGGTCTGGTACCGCAAGTCGCCGACCAGGCACGGCGTGGTGCAGAACATCACCCAGTTCCTGCACCCGCTGGACGTCGCGGCCAACTGGAACCGGATCTACGGGCCGCGCGGTTTCCTGCAGTACCAGTTCGTGGTGCCGTTCGGCGCCGAGGACGCGATCCGCGAGGCCGTGCGCACGATCGCCGGCTCCGGGCACGTGTCCGGGCTCAACGTGCTCAAGCGGTTCGGCGCCGGCAACCGCGCCCCGCTGTCGTTCCCCACGCCCGGCTGGACGCTGTGCGTGGACTTCCCGGTGCGGTCGGGCCTGAACGAGCTGTGCGACCGGCTGGACGCCGTGGTGCTGGCCGCGGGCGGGCGGCTGTACCTGGCCAAGGAGTCGCGCACCACGGCCGACACCCTCCAGCGGATGTACCCGAGGATCGACGAGTGGCGCAAGATCCGCGCCGCCGCCGACCCGACCGGCATCTTCTCCTCCGACATGTCCCGAAGGCTGGCCCTGTGATCGACGCCGTTGGCAATCCCCAGTCCCTGCTGCTGCTCGGCGGCACCTCCGAGATCGGTCTGGCGGTGGCCGAGACGTTCGCGCGATCCCGCCCGCTGCGGGTGATCCTGGCCGGCCGGCCGGGCGAGCGGCTGGACGCGGCGGCACGGCGGCTGCGGGCCGGTGGCAGCACCGTGTCGGTCCTGCCGTTCGACGCCCGCGCGCCGGAGACGCACGCCGAGGTGGTGGAGAAGGCGTTCGCCGACGGTGACGTGGACGTCACGCTGGTGGCGTTCGGCGTGCTGGGCGACCAGGAGGCCGCGTGGACCGACATGGCGGCCGCCCGGGAGCAGGTCGAGGTCAACTACGTGGGCGCGGTGACGGTCGGCGTGGCGCTGGCCGAGCGGCTGCGGCGGCAGGGCCACGGCTCGCTGGTGGCGCTGTCGTCGGCGGCGGCCGAGCGGCCGAGGCGGTCCAACTTCGTGTACGGCTCGACCAAGGCCGGTCTGGACGCCTTCTACACCGGCCTGACCGAGGCGCTGCGGCCCGACGGCGTGACCGTCACGGTGGTCCGGCCCGGTTTCGTGCACACCCGGATGACCGAGGGCATGCGGGCGGCGCCGCTGTCCCAGACGCCGGAGCAGGTGGCCGACGTCGTCGTGCGGGCCGTGCGCGCCCGCCAGGAGCAGGCGTGGGCGCCCGGCCCGATGCGCTGGGTGATGTCGGTGCTGCGGCACCTGCCCCGGCCGGTGTTCCGCAAGTTGCCTGTCTAACGGTCGTGCGGCAGCAGGGCCAGGTAGCGGGTGTGGCCGTCGGCCAGCCACGGTGAGCTGACCGGCCACCAGCCCAGGGCGCCGTGCGGCGGCCGGCTGACGTACTCCAGCACCAGCGCGGTGGCCGTGGGGCGCTGCGTGGTGTCCAGGAAGTGGAAGTTGCCGCGCAGTACGGCGCTCTTCACCGGCCCGGCGTGCCGTTCGATGGCGCGGATCATGGTGAGCACCTGGCCGCGGTCGGAGAACGGGTCGATCATCGCGCAGCGGCAGTAGTAGGCGACCTCGCCGATCTCACCCGAGCTGCGCACGGTCCGCCCGCCGGCCAGCCGGCCGACGTCGGTGCCGACCCGCTGGTACTGGGCCGCCGAGGCCCAGTTGGTGGTGATCGGCGCGTAGCCCTGCCGTTCGGCGGTCGACACGTTCACCGCGCACACCACCAGCAGGGCGGCGGCCGAGGTGACGGCGGCGAACCCGGACCAGCGGGGCAGCACCCGCGCCGGAGCGGGCGCCCAGGCCGCGCCCACCGCGGCGCCCAGGAACAGCGTCAGGCAGGCGATCGACGTGCCGTAGTACCAGTGGTACGGGGCGATGCCCAGCTCGGCGTAGGCGAGGTAGTGCAGGCCGCCGGCCAGCGGCAGCCCGGCGAACCGGTCCAGCCGTCCGGCCCGGCCCGCTGGGCGGGTCACCCGCAGCACCAGCCACACCAGTGCCGCCAGCACGCCCAGCACGGCCGGGACGAACGCCAGCACGGTCGCCGAGGGGAACATGCCGTGGTAGAGCACCGGGCCGTTGCCGAAGTCCCAGGGCCCCCAGGAGCGCTTCCGGGTCTTGATGATCAGCGTGTCCGGCACGACCGAGCCGAGCGCGGTCCAGCTCCACAGGAACCAGGGCAGCGTCACCGCCAGCGCGGCCAGCACGCTGCGCCACCAGCCCTGCCACCAGCCGGGCCGCACGAAGAACACCACGAGCACGACGATCAGCAGATCGGCCCTGGTCAGCACCAGCAGCCCGGCGATCACCCCGAACCACACCGGCCGCCGTGCCGCCGACGCGGCCACCAGCAGGGCGATCAGGCCGGCACCCAGGGCCACCTCCATCCCGATCGACGCCACCAGCAGCGGGTCGACCGCGATCAGGCAGGCCGCCACCAGGCCGGACCAGGCGGGCAGCCCGGCGGTGACCGCCGCCCGGCGCACGCCCCACTCCACGGCGACCGTGGACAGCACGTAGACCACGCCCAGCGCCACCACGGCCTGCCGGGTGATCGCGGTGGCCACGCCGAGCACCAGGACGTTCAGCGGGGACGTCGCGGTGTTCGCGGTCTTCCCGTCGATCAGGCCCCAGTGCAGGTGGAACGCCAGGTTCCGGGCGTAGTCCAGGGTGATGTAGGCGTCGTCGATCAGGGACCGCCGGGCGAACCAGAAGACGGCGAGCGCGACCAGCCCGGCCAGGGCGGACAGAAGCCAGACCGGCCGTGTCGCGGTCGGTCTGTCGGGTGCGGTGGTGGCCGTGTCGATGCGATCCGCCGTCACGGTGCGCATGAAAACAGACTGTTACCGACGGTGTATCCGGTCCGTAGTGCCACGGGCGATGTCTCACCCCATCGTGTGGTGGGTCTCGTCAGGCGTAGAAGGCCAACACGAGGGTGAGTACCCAACCCACGCCGAGAATCTGCAAAACCCTGTCGTGCAGCACGATGTCCTCGGGCTCGCCCGCCTTGCCGCCGTCCACGTCGACCGCGTAGCGCAGCAGCGCGATCACGAACGGCACGATGGACACCTCCGACCACACCGACCGGGAGAGCTGGTGCAGGTCGAACGCCCACAGGCCGTACATCGTGATGACGATCGCCACCGAGGTGGCCCACACGAACCGCAGGTAGCTCGACGAGTACTTGCGCAGCGACGAGCGGATCTCCGCGCCGGTCTCCTCGTAGAGCCGGATCTCCGCGTACCGCTTGCCGGACACCATGAACAGCGAGCCGAACGCGGTGGCCAGCAGGAACCACTGGGACATGTGCACGCCGGCCGCGACACCACCGGCGATGGCCCGCAGCAGGAAGCCGGAGGCCACGATGCACAGGTCGATGACCGGCTCGTGCTTGAGGCCGAAGCAGTAGCCGAGCTGGACGGCCTCGTAGACCGCGATGACGATCAGCAGCCGCCAGTTCTGGGTGAGCGCCACGCCGAGGGCGGCCACCAGCAGGATGGCGCCGGTCGACATGGCCAGCGGGACGGGCACGATGCCGGCGGCGATCGGGCGGTTCCGCTTGGTCGGGTGGGCCCGGTCGGCCTCCACGTCCTTGGCGTCGTTGATCAGGTAGATGGCGGACGCGGCCAGGCAGAACGCCACGAACGCGACCAGGGCGGCGAGCAGGACGGGGCCGTTGGTGATCCGTTCCGCGCCGAACGGCGCGGCCAGGACGAGGACGTTCTTCACCCACTGACGGGGCCTCGCCGTCCGCACCAGACCGGCGATCATGCTGGGCACGGTGCGCAGGCGTTCTTGTGCGGTCGGAACCGGCTTGACCTCCGTCATGTCACTCTCCGCTCCCGTCGCAACCATCGCAGCACCACCCCGCCGACCGCGGCACCCAGCACCGAGCCCGCCACCACGTCCGACGGGTAGTGCACACCGAGCACCATCCTTGACACGAGCATCGGTGGTATGACCGATACCGCTACAGGTTGCCGGATCAGGCCGCCGTAGAGCACGGCCGCCGCGGTGGTGGACGCGGCGTGCGACGACGGGAAGCTCAGCTGACTCGGCGTGCCGACCAACACCTGGACCTGGGGATCGTCCGGCCGTGGCCGGCGGACCACCCGCTTCACGGCGATGGCGGCGCCGTGCGCGGCCAGCACACCGGCTGACGCGGCCAGCCACTGGCGGCGGCGCCGCCGGTCGGCGGCCGCGCCCACCAGGCCGAGCGCGAACCAGCCCGCGCCGTGCTCGCCGAAGAGCGACAGGGCGCGGGCGGCGCGAACCACCGGCGGCCGGCCGCTCAGCGCGGTCTGCACGCCGCGCAGCACCGCCAGTTCCCGACCGGCCAGCATGGTGTCCCGCCCCTCGCTCATCGCGTCACTCGTCGAACGAACCGTCGATCGGCCGGCCCTCGGCGAGGTGCGGTGCGATCTTGTTGTCGAAAGCGGACAGTGCCGACCCGATGGCCATGTGCATGTCCAGGTACTTGTAGGTGCCCAGCCTGCCGCCGAACAACACGTTGCGCTCCCTGGCCTCCACCTTGGCCAGTTCCCGGTACTGCTCCAGCTTGGCCCGGTCGTCCGGCGTGTTGATCGGGTAGTACGGCTCGTCGTCCTTCTCGGCGTGGCGGGAGAACTCGCGGACGATGACCGTGCGGTCGGTCGGGTAGTCGCGTTCCGGGTGGAAGTGGCGGAACTCCAGGATCCGGGTGAACGGCACGTCGGCGTCGTTGTAGTTCATCACCGGGGCGCCCTGGAAGTCCCCGGTCGGCAGCACTTCCTGTTCGAAGTCCAGGGTGCGCCAGCCCAGCCAGCCCTGCGAGTAGTCGAAGTAGCGGTCCAGCGGTCCGGTGTAGACGATCGGGGTGCCGGCCGGGATCTCGTCGCGGACGTCGAAGAAGTCGGTGTCCAGCCGCACCTCGATGTTGGGGTGGTCGGCCATCTTCTCGAGCCAGGCCGTGTAGCCGTTGACCGGCAGGCCCTCGTAGGTGTCGTTGAAGTAGCGGTTGTCGAACGTGTAGCGGACCGGCAGGCGGCTGATCACCGCGGCCGGCAGTTCCTTCGGGTCGGTCTGCCACTGCTTGGCGGTGTAGTCGCGGATGAACGCCTCGTACAGCGGGCGGCCGATCAGCGAGATGGCCTTGTCCTCGAGGTTGCGCACGTTGGCCGGGTCGACCTCGGCGGCCTGCTCGGCCACCCAGGCCCGCGCCTGCTCCGGGGTGAGGTAGCGGCCGAGGAACTGCGAGACCAGGCCCAGGCCCATCGGCAGCGGGTACGCGGCGCCGCCGTGCATCCCGTACACCCGGTGCTGGTAGCCGGTGAACTCGGTGAACTGGTTGACGTACTCCCAGACCCGCTTGTTGGAGGTGTGGAACAGGTGGGCACCGTAGCGGTGCACCTCGATGCCGGTGGCCGGCTCCCGTTCCGAGTAGGCGTTGCCGCCCAGATGCGAGCGCCGCTCGAGCACCAGGACACGCTTGTCCAGTTGGCTCGCGGTCCGCTCGGCGACGGTGAGTCCGAAGAATCCGGATCCCACGATGATGAGGTCATAGCCCGTCCAGCTCACGGCATCCGAGGGTACCCAGGTCAACCGATGCGGCTGTGTCCGGGCAGGGTCGGCAGCACGTCGGCGGCCACCTGTTCGACCACCGACTCCCGCCCCGCGAACACCCCGTCGGCCCGGGGCCAGTGCGCCACCACGTCGGTGAAGCCGAGTTCGGCGGCCCGGCCGACCATCTCGGTGAAGCGGGCGACGCTCGTCAGCGAGTAGGTGGGCGACGAGTCCAGGCTCAGGTAGCGGCGCAGGCTGGCGGCCGGGCGGTTGGCCGAGGCCAGCGCGGCGGTGACCCGGTCGGACCGTTCGGCGACCCCGCGCCACCACTCGTCCTCGTCGTCGGTGCGCGGGCCGGTGGTCACCCAGCCCTCGCCGAAGCGCACCATCAGGCCGATCGACCTCGGGCCGTTGGCCGCGACCACGAACGGCACCCTGGGCCGGGTGACGCAGCCGGGCGTGCCGCGTGCGTCGACGGCCGCGTAGTAGTCGCCCTGCCAGGTGGTGTGGTCGCCGGTGAGCACGGCGTCGAGCAGTTCGAGGAACTCGCCGAGCCGGTCCACCAGCGCCTTCGCCGTCATCGGCTCCTGGCCCAGCACCGCCGTGTCGAAACCGGTGATCGCACCGGTGCCCACGCCGAGCAGGAACCGGCCGTCGGACACGTCGTCCAGGGCGGTGATCTCGCGGGCGAACGAGACCGGATGGCGGAAGTGCGGCGAGGCGACCATCGTGCCCAGCCCGATCCGCTCGGTCACGGTGGCGGCCGCGGTGAGGGTGGGCACGGCCGCGAACCACGGGCCGTCCACCAGGGACCGCCAGCCGATGTGGTCATAGGTCCAGCCGTGGTCGAAGCCGTACCGCTCCACGGCCCGCCACTTGGGTTCCGCTGCCCACCAGCGGTACTCCGGCAGGATCACCATCCCGACGCGCATGGCAGCGACCGTAACCGGTGATCGTCCCCGCTGGCCACCGCCCTCGGACCGGCAGGATGGTCGGCGTGGGAACTCCGAGGCTCGTGGCATCCGACGTGGACGGCACCCTGCTGGACCCGATGGAGAACGTGACACAGCGGACGGCGGCGGTGGTGGCCCGTGCGGTCGCGGCGGGAACGCCGTTCGTGCTGGTCAGCGGCCGACCACCGAGGTGGATACCGAGGGTGGCGGCGGCCGCGGGCGTGACCGGGCTGTCCGTCTGCGGCAACGGCTCGGTGCTCTACGACGTCGCCGAGGACCGGGTCGTGACGGCGCACACCCTGGCACCCGAGGTGCTGCACGACATCACCCACGCCGTGCGGGCCGCGCTGCCCGGCTGCCGGGTCGCGACCGAGCGGATCGGCACGTCCGCGCTGGCCATGGCCGGGCAGGAGTTCGCCACCGAGGCCGGCTACCGGCATCCGTGGCCCGGCGACAACGTGCACACCGCGCCCCTGGCCGAGGTGGTCGGCCACCCGGCGGTGAAGCTGCTGATCCGGCATTCCGGGATGACCAGTGCCGAGTTGGCCACCGCCGTCACCGCCGTCGTCGGGAACGTGGTGGAGATCACGTACTCCAGCAATGTCGGCATGGTGGAGCTGGCGCCGCTCGGCGTGACCAAGGGGTCCGGGCTGGCCGACGTGGCGGGGCGGCTGGGCGTGACCGCCGAGGACGTGATCGCGTTCGGCGACATGCCCAACGACGTGCCGATGCTGCGCTGGGCGGGGCACGGCGTGGCGATGGGCAACGGGCACCCGGACGTGCTGGCCGCGGCCGACGAGATCACCGCGCCCAACACCGAGGACGGGGTCGCCCAGGTGCTGGAGCGCTGGTTCTGACGCAGTAGCGACACTCGGCCGAACGGCCCAGCACGCCGGTTACGCTCTCCGGTCGTGAGCGTCACCACCAGTACCGCACCGGTCGCGCCGAGCGACACGTCACCGACGACCGCCCCGCGTGCCCGGCGGCGGCCGCCGCTCGCGCCGCTGCTGATGCTGGTCGCGGTCGCCGTCGGCGCCGGCCTGCCGCTGATCGGCAACCACATCTTCTACTTCTGGGACGACACCGCGGGCGCGGCCGTCCCGGTGTGGCACCGGATCGCGGAGTCGGTGCTGCACGGCCACCTGCCGCTGCTCAACCTGGACCTGTGGCGGGGCGGGAACTTCGCCGCCGAGGCCGCGACCGGCATGTGGAACCCGGTGGTGGTCGCCGTCGCGATCGCCATCCACCCCATCGACAACCTGGCCGCCGGCATCGCGCTGGGCAAGGCGTTCTTCATGCTGGTCATGGCGGGCGGCACCTACCTGCTGGCCCGCGACGCCGGCGTCCGCCGGTCGCTCGCGGCGGCGGTGGGCGCGGTGCTGCCGCTGGCCGGCTACTCGTTCTTCATGGACGGCACGGCGTGGGTGAACGCGCTGATGCTGACCGCGTTCACGCCGTGGCTGTGGTGGACGGCCCGGCTGGTGGCGCGCGGCCGGTCACCGCTGCTGCTGGTGCTGACCGGGTATCTGGCGGTGTCCATCGGCAACCCGTACGGCCTGCTGGCCTGCGGTTTCGTCATCCTGGCGGTGTCGGTGGACGCATGGCTGGCCGGGCGGCGCGGCCGGATCGGCGTGCTCGTGCTGTGCGGGGTCGCGGTGGCGCTGCTGAACGTGATGGTCTACCTGCCGCTGCTGCTCACCTCGTCGGTCGGCTTCCGGGCCGCCGCCGAGACGCTGAACAACGGCTTCCTCAAGCCCAGCGTGACCAATCTGCTGGAGCTGTCCACGCCGAGCGCGCAGCCGCTGACCGTCAACTTCCTGGGCGGGAACCTCGCGGTGCCGGTGGCCTACCTGGCGTGGTTCGTGCTGCCGACGCTGCCCTGGCTGCGCTGGAGGCTGCTGCGGGAGCGGTGGCGCGAGCACGTCGGGCTGTACGTGTTCGGCGGCTGCTTCCTGCTGCTGATGCTGGGTCCGTCGCAGATCTGGATGTTCCGGTGGCCGTTGCGGCTGATCGACTTCTTCTGGTTCCCGGTGCTGCTGCTGTGGGCGCTGCTGGCCGGTCAGGGGCCGGTGCTCACCCGGTGGCGGTGGCGGGCCGCGGTGAGCGCGCTCGTCGTGGCGGTGGGCGCGTACCTGGCGTGGGGTGAGCTGCCCAGGACGTGGCGGTGGGACGTGCTCGGCGCCGTGGTGGTGCTGGCGCTCGTCGGGCTGCTGATCCGGTTCGGACTGTCCACTCGGCCCGGTTGTGTGGCGCTGGTTGCCGGTTCGCTGCTGGTGTTGGGGTTGCAGGTGATCTGGTTCCCCGGCAACTTCACCGTCACCAACTACCAGTTCCCGACCAGCGTCGCCGGCCTGCAGGCCCGGTTCGCCAAGTACCACGGCAACGTCGTGCAGCTGTCCGACATCGGGCTGGACGTGCCGGAACGCTTGCCGGACAAGGCATACACCGACGTGCTGTACGGCTCGATGTACAGCGTGGCAGGCGTGGAGAGCACTACGGCGTACAGCGGCATCGGCTTCAGCGAGCTGGACGGCAGGCTGTGCCAGTCCTACCAGGGTTCGGTCAACTGCCCGGCCGGGTGGACCCGGCTGTGGCAGGCACCGGACGGCTACCCCGTGCCGCTGGCCGACCTGCTGCGGGCGGGGACGGTGGTGGTGCAGAACTCGCTGGTGGACACCCGGCGCAAGGCAGTGCCGCCCGGCTGGCACCGCACGCCCGCCGACGAGTCCAGCGGCCTGACCACGGTGTGGACCCGCGACCGGGCACTCCCGTGGCCGGCCGGGCGGCTGTCCTACGCCCCGGCCCGCGTGCGGGTGCTGTCCGACGCGGTGACCGGCCAGGTCGACGAGCACCTGACCTACCGGCGGACCGGCAACGGCCCGGCCGCCCTGACGTTCGCCCGGCTGGCCTGGCCCGGCTACACCGCCACGGTCGACGGCAAGCCCACCACGGTGCGGTCCGGGCCGGACGGGCTGCTCGTGGTGGACCTGCCCGCCGGCGTGCCCGGCGGTGCCGTCGAGCTGTCCTGGAGTCCGCCGGGCCGGCGGACCTCGGCCGTGGCGTTCGGGCTCGGCGCGGCGCTCGCCGCCGGGCTGGGTGCCTGGTCGGTCGTGGCGCGCAGGCGGGTGCGTCGTGGCTGAGCGGCGGCTGGTCACCATCCTCGCGCCCGCCTACGACGAGGCGGACAACGTCGTGGGCCTGGTCGCGTTCTTCCGCGCGATCCGGGCCGCCCACCGCGACCTGGACTTCGAGCTGCTCGTGGTGGACGACGGCTCGACCGACGGCACGGCCGAACTGGCCACGGCCGCGCTCGGACCGGGCGACGTGGCACGGGTGGCCCGGCTGTCCCGCAACTTCGGGTCGCACGCCGCCGTCACCGCCGGTCTGGCCCTGGCCAGGGGCGACTGCCTGATCACGGTCAGCACCGACCTGCAGGAGCCGCTGTCCACGATCGGCGACTTCCTCGCCGAGTGGCGATCCGGCGCGGACGTCGTGTGGGGCGTGCGGCGCACCAGGACGGTGCCGAGTGCGGCGTCGCGGCTGTTCTCCCGGACGTTCCAGCGGTGGTCGGTGATCCCGACCTATCCGGCACAGGGGCCGTCCCAGGTGTTGCTGTCCCGCCCGGTGATCGACGCGGTGAACCGGATGCCGGAGCGCAACCGCAACGTGTTCGGCATCGTCGCGTGGGTCGGCTTCACCCAGCGGACCGTCGCGTTCGACCAGTTGCCCCGGCCGGCCGGGCGCAGCAAGTGGACCGGGGCGAAGAAGCGGAAGCTGGTGCTGGACTCGGTGGTGGCGTTCTGCCCGGCGCCGTTCCGGCTCGCCATGCTCGGCGGTGCCGCACTGGCCGGCCTCGGCCTGCTGGCCGGTGTGGCGCAACTGGTGGCCGGGCCGTTTGCCGGGTGGTCCGGTTGGGGTCTGGTGCTGGCGGCGGTGTGCTTCCTCGGTGGGGTGCACCTGGCCGCGCTGGGCGGATTCGGCGAGTACCTGTGGCGGGCCGGTGACGAGGCCCGTGGCCGCCCGGTCTACGTGCTGCGCGGCGTCCAGGACGTGGGTGCGCCGCTACTGGCCGGCAGCAGGTAGCGGCGTGCGCCACCGGGCCAGCGCCGCGGCGGCACCCGCTGTGGCCAGGTCGCCGACGATGAACATCACGCGGGACACCACGGCGAACGCGGCGGCCTGGGCCGGCCCGACGGCGGTGGCCAGCGCGGCCGCCACCACCACGTCCCGCAGGCCGGCGCCGGAGGGCAGCACGAACAGCAGCAGCCCGGCGTTCAACCCGACCGCCATCGCGCCCGTGCACAGCAGCAGGCCAGCCACACCGACCGCGCCCGACGAGCCGGCCAACAGCCACAGGTGCAGGCCGTACAGCAGATAGGTGCCGGCCGAGGCCGCCGCGACCATGCCGATGATGCGCCACTCGAACGGCCGGTTCGGCAACGGCCTCCGCAGCAGCGTCAACACCCGGACCGCGCCCCATGTCAGCACCTTCGGGTGCACGGCGGCCACACCGAGCGGGAGCAGCGCGACCAGCCACACCGCAGCGGAGCGGTGCAGCAGCAACGGCAACGCCGCGATCCCCAGCGCCAGCGCGACCATCAGCGACACCGCGAGCTGGACCAGCGACGCGGTGAACACCCGCGCCCTGGCCATGCCGGCCCGGTGGCCCAACTCGGCCTGCAACAGATAGGCCCACACCGAGCCCGGCAGGTACTTGCCGAGCTGCCCGACCAGGTAGACCTGGCCACCGCGCAACCCGCCGACCGGCTCCCCGAGCGCGTCGACCACCACCTGCCAGCCGTACGTGGCGACGACCATCGCGGTGAACACGGCGAGCTGGCTGGCCACGGTGTGCGCGGGCGACAGCGAGCGCAGCGTGCGGGCGACCTGGTCCCACCGGCCCGCCAGGTACCAGCAGGCGGCGCCGAGCACGGCGGTCAGCAACAGCCTGCGCAGCCAACTCACCACGTCGAGCTCACCGTCGTCAGCCGGGTGAACTCGGCCAGCAGGTCGTAGCCGTCCCAGACCGGCGCGAACGACAACGCGGAACCGAACGGCACGATCCGGTCCACTCCCCGCCCGGCCAGCGCGGTCGCCAGCGACACCAGCTCGGCCCGCTCGAAACCGAAGCAGGACAGGGTCTGGTCGCGGCGCTCCACGAGCTCCACCAGCTCGGCCAGGCTGCCCAGGGTGGCCTGCGGGAACGTGCCCGTGCCCAGCCAGCGTCGCGGCACGTCGGCCGGCTGCGCCAGGTCGAGCACGGCCACCGCGTTGCCGGCGAACCGGACGCCGTCCACCAGGCCGTCCGCCGCCAGGCCGTAGGCGGACACTCGCTTGCGGATGGCCATCGCAGGCTCGACCGTGGTGCCCCGGTCGGCGGCCACGTCGGCCAGCAGCCCGGCGAACTCGGCCTGGGCGTCCGCCGAGTCGGCGCCGATCCAGAACACCGCCCTGGGCGACGCGCACGCGGCCTGGTCGAACCAGTAGGCGTCGTTGTGGAAGCCGACCACGGCCGACCGGCGCCGGGCCGGGGTGGCCGCGTGCCAGCCGGCCACCGAGATCACCGCGAACGACGACCGGTCCGGGAAGGTCACGTCTCTGGCGTGCGGGGCCAGCGGATGCCGGCGCAGCGCGGTGACCGCCCGGTCACCGCCCCACACCACCCGCAGGTCGCAGGCGGCGGACAGGACCGAGGTGAGCTCGTCGTCCCGGTCGTAGGTGATCATCAACTGGGTCGCGCCGACCACCGGGTGGGCCGCGGCGAGCGTGTCGTTCAGCGCGGCGAGCACCAGGTCGGCCGCGCCTGCCGAGCGGGGCGACACGCGCACCACGTTGCGGTTGCCGGCCAGCGCGGACAACGCCCAGGAGTACACGAACAGAGTGTCCACATTGGCTGGTGGGATGTGCAGGACGAGACCGCGCGGCACCCGTAGCCCGTCCACTGTGGAACCACGAGCCCGGCCGACGGCCCGGTGCAACTCGACCGGTCGCAGGAAGAAGCCCAGCGCGGCCAGTTCCGGGCGGACCCGCGTCACGTCCGGCTTGAGCAGCCTGCGGGCGAACGCGGACAGGAAGTCGACGATCCGCTCGTCGCCGACGGTGAGCCGGTCCCGCCGGGCCAACCAGGCCGGCAGGTCCACCGGCCGGCCGGCGGGAAACCGCTGTCGCACGGTCACCGCACCTCCGCCAGCGTGTCCGAGCAGCCGCGCACCTCGGCACTGGGCAACCTGCCCAGCACGCCGAACCGCCTGCCCGGCCAGTCGCCGTCGTCCACGCCGTGCAGCACGCCGATGTCCTCGGTGAGCAGCACGTGGCCCGGGTACGACCGGGGCAGCGTGCTGACCACCTCGATCACGCCCGGCGCGCCGACCGGCTGCTCGGTCCAGGTCTGCGGATCGCGGATCACCACGTCGGCGAAGTCGGGGCAGTACAGCGAACCGCCGGACGGCCCCTCCACGAACACCGTGCCGATCTGCTCGACCATGCCGTAGTAGTTGTGGATCCGGGTCAGGCCGGTGTCGTGGGCGAACCGGCGGCGGAACTCGACGTTGTCCACCGCGTGGGAGGCGAGCTTCTTCCAGCCGCCGGAGTGCACCAGGATGCCGTGGGACAGGTCCAGCCCGTGCCGGAGCGCCACCTGGTACAGGTGCTGCCACACCAGGAACGTGAACCCGAAGACCAGGAACGGTTCCCGGCCGTAGACGGCGAGAAATCCCTTGATGGCGGCCACATCCGGCCGCTCGTCGACGTCCAGCGCGTACACGTGGTCGCGGCCGAACATCGCCATGCCCAGCACGCCGGCGCTGCGCGCGGTCGACCCGCGCGTCACGCTGATGCTGTCCACCACCAGCATGGGCAGTCGCCTGCCGGGCAGCACGGCCCGCAGCGTGGTGGCCAGGTGCCTGGTCTGCGCGGCGGCGTCCGCCCGGTCCAGGTGGACCCGGGACGGGCCGCTGCCGGTGGTGCCGGACGAGGTGAGCACACGGAACACCTCGTGGGTCGGCACGCTGCGCAGCTCGTGCGTCTTGAACAGCCCGACCGGCAGCCACGGCAGGTCGGCCACGGTCTCGTAGGCGCGGTCGCGGGGAATGGCCAGGGCGGACAGGATCCGGTCGTAGGACGGGCAGGTGGCCCGGTGGTGGGCGGTCAGCTCGGCCAGCGCCGGGATGAGCGCGGCCTCGCGGTCGGCCTGGGCGCGGCTGAAGGCGTGCTCGGTCAGGGTGCGCACAGCGCCTCCAGCGCTCGGTAGTCGATCTTCCCGCTGGGCAGCAGCGGGATGCTGTCGATACCCCGCACGTCGAACCCGGAGACGTGCATCCGCAGCCGGTTCGCCAGCTCCTTCGCGGTCTCGACCGTGACGCGGGTGTCCGCGCCCTCGACGTACAGCGTCACCCGGCCACCGGCCGACACCGCGGCCACGCCGGGTGAGCCGACCAGCCGTTCCAGGTCGTCCAGGCTGACCCGGTGACCGAACACCTTGCCGATCCTGGCCAGCCGGCCGGTCACGGTGAGGCAGCCGTCCTCGGCCAGGTGGCCCAGATCGCCGGTGGCGAGCACACCGAGGCACTCGTCGCCCCGGGACAGGTCCGCAGCCGACGCGGCGTAGCCGAGCATCACGTTCGGTCCGGTGTAGACGATCTCGCCGGTGACACCGGGCCGGTCGGTGTCGCTGCCGTCGGGCAGGCGCACGGTGAACCGCCCGCCGGGCAGCGCGAACCCGACCGAGCCGGCCCGCTCGGGCAGCAGGACCGGTGGCAGCGTGGCCATCCTCGGCGCCGCCTCGGTCTGGCCGTACATCACGAACAGCCGGCCGCCGACGGCCGCCATCTCGCCGTGGAAGTGGTTGACCAGGTCCACCGGCAGGGTGCCACCGGCCTGGGTCAGCGTGCGCAGCGTGGGGTGGCGCACCGGGTCGAAGCGCAGCCTGCGCAGCAGCCGGTAGTGGTGCGGCACGCCGGCCAGCGACGTGATCCGGTACAGGTCCACCGACTGCCAGAACGACCGGGCCAGCAGGCCGGAGTCGTCGATCACCACGGTGGCGCCTGCCATCAGGTGGCTGTGCAGCACCGACAGCCCGTAGCTGTAGTGCAGCGGCAGGTTGGTGGGCGCGATCTCCTCCGCGGTGATGCCCAGAACGGTGGCGATGGCGTGCGCGTTGGCGGTGATCGCCGACCGGGACAGTCGCACGAACCGGGAGCTGCCGGTGGAACCGCTGGTCGGCAGCAGCACGGCCAGCTCCGGATGCGGCACCACCCCGTCCGGCCGCTGGCGCACCCAGGCCGGCCCGCCGAGATCGGCCGTGCCGTAGCCCGGTGGCGGCGGGACCAGCGGGTCGGCGCCCAGCACGGCGGCCGGCTCGAAGGCGGCCACCAGCGGATCGGGCGGCCGGACCGGGTCGACCAGCGCCACCGCGCGGCCCGCGCGCAGCGCGGCCAGGTAGCGCAGCACGGCGGACAGGGTGACCGGCATGGCGGCGAGCAGCACGCCCGGTGACAACGCGGTGAGCCGCTCCGCAATGCGGTCCACTTCGGACAGCAGCGCGGTGCCGGTGAGCATGCGGCCGCTGGCCGCCACGACCAGCCGGGCGTCGGGATGCGTGATCACAGCACCAGTCCCCCGTCCACGCCGAGCACCTGACCGGTGACGAACGCGGCGCCGTCGCCGGCCAGGAACCGGATCACGCCCGCCACGTCGGCCGCCGTGCCCAGGCGGCCCAGCGACGTGTCGGCGACCTGCCTGGCCAGCACGTCGGCCGGCAGGTGCGCGGTCATGTCGGTGTCGATCACGCCGGGCGCGACCGCGTTGACGCGGATGCCGTAGCGGCCCAGTTCCCTGGCCGCCGACCGGGCCACCGTGGCCACGGCGGCCTTCGACGCCGCGTACGCGGTCTGGCCCGCGTTGCCGCGCTCGCCCACCACCGATGCCAGCACCACGATCGACCCGCCCCAGCGCATCATGGCGCGGGCCGCGGCCTGCACGGTGTTGATCGTGCCGGCCACGTTGGTGCGCAGCATGGTGTCGACCAGCTCGTCGGTGATCATGCCCAGCAGCGCGTCGGCCAGCACACCCGCGTTGGCCACGACGACGTCCAACCTGCCGTGCCGGCGGGCGGCGCCCCGGACCACGGCGGTGACCGCGGCCGAGTCGGTGACGTCCAGCTCGACGCCCTCGACCGTGGCGTCCAGCTCGGCCGCGAGTTCCTTGGCGCGCAACCCGGCGGTCTGCTCGTCCCGCCCGGTCAGCACCACCGTCGCGCCGGCCGCCGCGAGCGCGTGGCAGGTCGCGAGGCCGATGCCCCTGGTCCCGCCCGTGACGACGGCGACTCTGCCGTCGAGCTCCGGCATGGCCTACTCGCCCACGAGGGCTTGCCGGCCGGTCGCGGCCACCAGGTCCAGTGCGGCCGAGAAGCTGCTCAGGTCGATCACCTGCTCGGTGTCCAACTGGACGCCGAACTCGTCCTCGACGGCGGCGACCAGTGCCATGTGGCCCACCGAGTCCCACGCCGGCACGTCCCGGAAGGCCAGCCGCTCCACGTCCACGGCGCCGTCCAGCGCGAGCGCCTCGACGAAGACGGCCCGCAGCCGGGCCCGGACGTCATCGATCATGTTTCTCTCCAGAGTCGCAACAGCCCGGCGACATCGTCCGGTAGCTCCACATCGGACAGTGGCGGTCGGCCGGCGACCACCGGCCGGACCGCCTCGATCGCCGGCTCGGCACAGCCCAGCCGGCGCAGGCCCACCTCGTTCAGCGCGGTCACCCGCGCCGGATCGCCGACGCTGACCGCGAACGCCGGGACGTCACCGCGCACGGCGGCACCCATCGCCACCATCGCGCCGGGCCCGATCCGGCCCCGCTGGTGCACCAGCGCACCCATGCCGACGGTGGCGTGCGACCACACGTGGGTGTGGCCGCCGAGCTGCGCGGCGCAGGCCAGGGTCACGGCGTCGTCGATCCGCACGTCGTGGCCGGCGTGGCTGCGGGCCAGCAGGTAGCAGTCGTCCCCGATCCGGGTGGGCCGGTGGGTGCCCTGGTGGATCGACACGTACTCGCGGACCCGGTTGCGGTGGCCGATCACCACGCCCTCGCCGGCCAGGTCACTGTCGCCGTCCCAGCCGGCCGGGTGCGGTCCGTCCCGGTGCTCGGCGGGGGTGCCGATGGTGACGTGCGGGCCGATCCAGTTGCCGTCCCCGATCCGGCACGGCCCGACGAGCACGGTGAACGGCCCGACGACGTTGCCGTCCCCGAGTTCGACGCCGGGGCCGACGACGGCCGTGGGGTGGATGCGGTTGCCCATCCGCGGCCTCGCCTCCGATTGGTCACAGCATTACTCACACTGGGTGTACGGACTACTACGTTCGGCTCAGCGTATCCACCCTGCCGATCTCGCGGGCGGGCACACCGGCCACCACGGTGCGTGGCGGAACGTCCCCGGTGACCACCGCGCCTGCGCCCACGACGGCCTCGTCGCCGATGGTCACCCCCATCAGCACGACGGCGTTGGCGCCCAGGAACACGCGGTCACCGATGGTCACCGGAGCCCGGTCGACATGCGGATACGCCCGCCCGGTGACGCACCGGCGGACCGTGTTGTGGGTGTAGATCTGGACGCCGCAGGAGATGTCGCAGCCGGTGCCGACGCGCAGCCCACCGGAGCCGTCGAGGACCGCGAACGCGCCGATCCAGGTCCCCGGACCGATCTCGGGATCACCCGTGATCCATGCCTGTGGGTGATAGGTGGTCACACCCCACCTCGCTGGCGCTCGGCGGGGCCGTGCCCGGATCGGCTGTGCTTGTTGGTTCGCTCGCAAGCTCGCTCACGGCCGTAGGGCCCGAGCCAGGTCCGCCATGCCGGCCTCGACCGTGATCGTCGGCGCCCAGCCCAGGATCTCCGCCGCCCGGCCGATGTCCGCCGCCCGGCGGGTGACCAGCACGTCCCTGGGCCGGAACACCGGCTCGACGTCGGCGCCCACGGCCTCGATGAGGATCTTGGCCAGCGTCGCGATCGACGTGTCCACGCCGGTGCCGACGTTCACCGGCACGTTGTCCCGCTCCGCCTCCAGCGCCGCCACCACGGCCCTGGCCAGGTCGCTGACGTGCACGAAGTCCATCGACTGCTCACCCCGGCCGTCGATCACCGGCGGCTCACCCCGGTACAGCCGTTGCACGAAGTGGCTGATCACCGACGTGTAGTACGCCTCGATCCGCTGGCCCGGCCCGTAGACGTTGAAGAACCGCAGCGCCAGCCAGGACAGGCCGCGCCGGCGCTGGTAGAAGCCGAGCAGGTCCTCGCCCGCCCGCTTGCAGATGCAGTACGGGGTGAGCGGGCGCAACTCGTCGTCCTCGCGCATCGGCAGCCGCTTCGGCTCGCCGTAGACCGACGCCGACGACGCGAACACCAGCCGGCGGACGCCCTCGTCCGCGGCGGCGGCGAACACGTTGTGGTTGCCGGTCATGTTGATGTCGATGCTCTCGTGCGGGTCGGCGATGCTCTTGTTGATCGACACCGTCGCGAAATGAATCACGTGGGTGCAGCCGCGCATCGCCGCCCGTACCGCGCCGCCGTAGCGCACGTCGCCCTCGACCAGTTCCACAGCACCGTTTTCCACGAACGACTCCACACGACGGCGGTCGCCGCGCGTCATGTTGTCGAAGATCCTCACTCGGTAACCCCGCTCGCACAGCAGTGGAATCACGTGAGCGGCGATGAATCCGGCCCCGCCGGTGAACAGGACGGTCCGTGTTGGCAAATCGGTCAGCTCCTCGATGCGACGGTGGTGAGCGCGGCGCGCAGCTCGCCCGCGACGCGCTCCACCTGCTCGTCGGTCAGGTTGGCGTGCATGGGAATGGCGAGACCGCGGTCGAACAGGTCGGCGGAGACCGGACACACCTGCGTGCTGCCGTAGACCGGTTGCCGGTGGCAGGCGTAGGTGCCGATGGTGCAGCCGATCCCTCGGGCGCGCAGCCGGCCGGCCAGCGCGGCCCGGTCGATCCCGTGGTCGACCACCACGACGTAGCTCTGCCAGGCGTGCCCGTAGCCGGGTGGTTCCACGGGCAGCCGCAGCGGGAGACCGGCCAGCAGCTCCCGGTAGGCGGCGGCCACCTGCCGGCGCCGGGCCAGCAGATCGGGCAGCCGGCGCAACTGGACGCGCAGGATCGCCGCCGCGATGTCGGACAGCTTGTAGTTGTGGCCCAGGTCGGCGAACACCGGCACCGGCAGGCCACCGTCGGCCGCGCGGGTCAGCGCGCTGGTGATGCCGAACGCCTGCCGGGATCGCACGGTCGCGGCCAGCGCGGGGTCGTCGGTGACCAGCGCGCCGCCCTCGCCCGCCGTGATGCCCTTGCGGCCGTGGAAGCTGAAGCAGGCCACCGGCGCCAGCGTGCCGGCCGGCCGGCCGTGGTAGGTCGCACCTGCCGCGCAGGCCGCGTCCTCGACCAGGAACAGGCCGTGGGCACCGGTGATCTCGGCCACAGCCGAGTAGTCGGCGGGCAGTCCGGCGTTGTCCACCGCGATGACACCGACGGTCCTCGGCCCGACCAGCGCCGCCACCGCGGCCGGGTCGACGCATCCGGTGTCCGGCAACACGTCGGCGAACACCGGACGGGCTCCGGTGTAGAGAACCGCATGGCCGGTGGCCGGAAACGTGTGGTCAGCGACGATCACCTGGTCACCTGGGCCGACGCCGTGCGCCAGCAGGGCAAGGTGCAGCGCGGCCGTGCAGTTGCTCACCGCGACCGCGTGCCGCACACCGAGTGTCGAGGCGAACTCGGTTTCGAAAACGCGGCCGGTCGGTCCCTGTCCGGCCAGCCAACCGGAGGCGAACACCTCGGCTACCGCGGCCAGTTCCTCGTCGCCTACGGTGGGCTGGCCGAGGGCGATGCTGTCCGTCAAATGGTTCTCCGCGATGGGTGGATATATCTGGGGAGGCTCGTGTTGCGACATGTCACTGTGGTGGGTGGCGGCATCATCGGTCTCGCGGTTGCCCGGGAACTCACTCAAAGAGGTGACATGGTCACCGTCTGCGAGAAGGAGAACCACTGGGCCGCCCACCAGACCGGACACAACAGCAACGTGGTGCACGCCGGCCTCTACTACCGGCCCGGTTCGCTCAAGGCGCGGCTGTCGGTCGCCGGTAACGCGTCGATGGTGGCGTTCGCCCAGGACAACGGCGTGCCGGTGAACGTGTGCGGCAAGCTGATCGTGGCCACGAGCGACGCCGAGGTGCCCAGGCTGGCCGCGCTGGCCGAACGCGCGAAGGCCAACGACGTGCCGGTGACCAGGATCAGCCCGGCCGCCGCCCGCGAGCACGAGCCCGAGGTGGCCTGCGTCGCGGCGCTGTGGGTGGAGACCACCGCCGTCATCGACTTTCCCGCCGCGTGCACGGCCATGGTCAAGCAGCTCGCCGACGTGGGAGCCGACCTGCGGCTGAACACGCCGGTGCTGGGCATCCGGCGGGCTGTCGCCGGTGGTGTCGAGGTGGCCACGCCCGACGGTGTGCTGCGCTCGGACGCGCTGGTGAACTGCGCCGGCCTGCACGCCGACCGGGTGGCCCGGCTGGCCGGGCTGCGTCCCGCGGCGCGCATCGTGCCCTTCCGCGGCGAGTACTACGAACTGCGGCCCAGGGCACGGGATCTGGTGCGGGGCCTGATCTATCCGGTGCCCAACCCGGCACTGCCGTTCCTCGGCGTGCACCTGACCCGGATGATGGACGGCAGCGTGCACGCCGGCCCGAACGCGGTACTGGCGTTGAGCCGCGAGGGTTACCGGTGGGCCGACGTGTCCGGACGCGACATTCGCGAGGCGGCGCTGTTCCCCGGTAGCTGGCGGCTGGCCCGCAGGTACGTCCGGACCGGTGTGGACGAAGTGCTCCGGTCGCTGTCCCGCAGCCGGTTCGCCGCCGGCCTGGCCCGACTGGTGCCCGCGATCACGCCGGCCGACCTGGTCCGGGCCGAATCGGGCGTGCGCGCCCAGGCCCTGCTGCCCGACGGTTCCCTGGTGGACGACTTTCTCATCGAGACGGCGGCCGGCCAGGTGCACGTGCTGAACGCGCCGTCGCCGGCAGCCACGAGCTCGCTGGAGATCGCGAAACATGTCGCGGACCAACTGGCTGTGGCGAGCTGAGAATTGACTACCAATCCATCAGCCGGGCTCGCGGGAATGTCAGTTCTGTGTTGGCTGCTCATTGACGCCGACCTGACCAGTCCCCTTGCTACGGTTGGCCACTCTTCACCGGCCCCTCGCAGGAGTCCGCGGTGACGTTCGACATCATGCTCCCGTACTACGGGAACGTCTCACTCATGCAGGAGGCGGCCCGCAGCGTACTGGCACAGGACGACGAGGACTGGCGGCTGACCGTTGTGGACGACTGCTATCCCGACGACGCCGCCACCAGATGGTTCGCCGGCATTCACGACGACCGTGTCACCTACCAGCGCAACGAACACAATCTCGGCATCAACCGGAACTTCCAGAAATGCGTCGAACTGGCCAAGCACGACCACCTGGTGATCATCGGCGCCGACGACCTGATGCTGCCCCACTACCTGCGCACCGTGCGGTCCGTCCTGTCCGACCACCCCGACGTGGAGATCGTCCAGCCGGGCGTGCAGATCGTGAACGCGGCCGGCCACCCCACCCGCAGCCTGGTGGACGAGACCAAGCAGCGGGTGTACCGGCCCAGGGTCACCGGCACCACCGTGCTGTCCGGTGAACGGCTCGCGGTCAGCCTGCTGCGCGGCAACTGGCTCTACTTCCCCGCGTTGTGCTGGCAGACCAAGGCAATCCAGTCCATCGGCTTCCGCACCGGCCTGGACATCATCCAGGACCTGGCCCTGGTCATCGACCTGGCGCAGCAGGGCGGCTCACTCGCCGTCGCCGACGAGGTCTGCTTCCAGTACCGTCGGCACCCCGGCAGCGTCTCGTCGATGGCCGCGGCCGAGGCGAGCCGGTTCGTCGAGGAACGCAACTACTTCCTGGACGTCGAGGAACGGATGCGAGCGCACGGCTGGGACCGGGCAGCCCGGGTCGCGCACCGGCACCTGTCGTCGCGGCTGCACGCGTTGACCCGGATGCCGGGCTCGGTGCGTCGCCGACGCTCCGGTGAGGTCCGGGTCCTGGCCCGGCACGCTTTCGGCCCCAGTACACGGGTGCCGACCAGATGGGAGGCTTGACAGTGCGGATTCTGGTCACCGGTGGCGCCGGGTTCATCGGGTCGACCCTGGCGGACCTCCTGCTCGACCGGGGCCACCAGGTGCACGCGGTGGACGACCTGAGCCGGGGCACCAAGGCCAACCTGGCCGCCGCCGCCGAGTCGGCCGAGTTCACGCTGCACGAGGTGGACGTCAACGACCCCGCCCTGGCCGCGGTGTGCGAGCAGGTCCGGCCCGAGGTGGTGTGCCACCTGGCCGCGCAGATCGACGTCCGGCACAGCGTCGCCGACCCGATCGGCGACGCCCGGCAGAACGTCCTCGGCACCATCAACGTGGCCGAGGCGGCCCGGCGGGCCGGCGCCCGCAAGATCGTGTTCGCGTCCTCCGGCGGTTCCATCTACGGCACGCCCGACCAGTTGCCGGTGGCCGAGGACACCCCGGTGAACCCGCTGTCGCCGTACGCGGTGAGCAAGGTGTCCGGCGAGCTGTACCTCAACGCGTTCCGCCAGCTCTACGGCCTGGAGTGCACCTGCCTGGCGCTGGCCAACGTGTACGGCCCCCGGCAGGACCCGCACGGCGAGGCCGGCGTGGTGGCGATCTTCGCGCGGGCACTGCTGGCCGGTGCGCCGACCAGGATCTTCGGCGACGGCGGCAACACCCGCGACTACGTCTACGTCGGCGATGTCGCCTCGGCGTTCCTGACCGCGACCGGCCCGGCAGGCAACGGCCGCCGCTACAACATCGGCACCGGCGTGCAGACCGCCGACCGCGACCTGCACCGGATGGCCGCCGAGGCGGCGGGCGTGCCGGACCGGCCGGACCAGGCACCGGCCCGGTTGGGTGATCTGCGGGCGTCCGCGCTGGACGCCGGCCGGGCCGCCGCGGAACTGGGCTGGCGACCCGAGGTGCCGATTGCCGAGGGCGTGCGGCGGACCGTGGACTACTTCCGGAGCAGGATCTAGGTCTAGGCGTCCGGGGGCTGCTTGTCCGGCGCCTCGGCGTTGCGCAGGGCGAGCGCCCTGGCCAGCCGCGCGTACCGGATCTCCCACTGGCGCAGCCGCAGGTAGGTGTTGATCATCGCGAAGGCGAAGGCCACCACCAGCAGGTAGAGCAGCAGGTCGGCACCACGACCGACGCCGACCAGTTGGGACAGCCGGCTGGTGGTGTCCGGGAACAGCACCGCGACCACACCGAACGCCATGAACAGCACGAAGCCGATCTTCACGCCGGCCGACGCCCTGGTCGTGCCGTGGTTGCGCAGGAAGAACACCAGCAGCAGCAGCACCGCCGCGATCAGCAGGAACTGGATGACCATGTCAGCGCCTCGTACCCGTCTTCATGGCGGCCTCGAACAGGATGTTCACCCCGTTGATCAGTGACTGGCCCTTGGCCATGGAGTACTCGGTGTAGACGATCGTCACCGGCTCCTCGGCGTGGCGCCACTTGTGCACGTCGATCAACTCGACGATCTCCGAGGCGTGCCCCATGCCGGACTGCTTGATGTCCATCTGCATGGCGACCGTGCGGTTGAAGGCGCGCAGGCCGTTGTGCGCGTCGGTCAGCCGCATCCGGCGCAGCCGAGGACTCAGGGCGACCACGGTGCGCAGCACGATCCGTTTGGCCAGCGGGATGTGCGACGTGTCGCCGTGGAACCGGGTGCCGACGACGATGTCGATCGGCTCGGTGCGCAGCCGCTCCACCATCCGCTCCACGTCCTCGACCTGGTGCTGCCCGTCCGCGTCGAACGTGACGAAGTAGGCGGCGCCGGGCCGGCTGCGCGCGTACTCGAGGCCGGTCTGCAGCGCGGCACCCTGACCGAGGTTGACCGGGTGCGGGACCAGGTGTGCGCCGGACGCCCGGATCTGGTCGGCCGAAGCGTCCCCGCTGCCGTCGTCGACGCAGACGATGTTCGGGAACGTCCGCATCGCGTTGCGCACGACGTCACCGATCACCGTGGCCTCGTTGAAGACCGGAATGATCAGCCAGACATCGTCATTGTCCGCCACTTGGCCTCCCGGCCCGATCAGTGTCGATGTGGTGACAGGCTAGCCGGTCACCGTCCGGCGGGCGTGAGCACCTCGCGCCCGCCCAGGTAGGGACGCAGCGCCTCGGGCACCCGGACCGAGCCGTCGGCCTGCTGGTGGTTCTCCAGGATGGCGACGATCCAGCGGGTGGTGGCCAGGGTGCCGTTCAGCGTGGCCGCGGCCTGCGGGCGGCCGTCGGCGTCCCGGTGGCGGATGCCCAGCCTGCGAGCCTGGAACGTGGTGCAGTTCGACGTCGAGGTGACCTCGCGGTAGGTGGACTGCGAAGGCAGCCACGCCTCGCAGTCGTACTTGCGGGCCGCGCTGGACCCCAGGTCACCGGCCGCCACGTCGATCACCCGATAGGGCAGCTCGACCTTGGCCAGCATCTCCTCTTCCCAGGCCAGCAGCCGCAGGTGCTCCTCGTGCGCCTGCTCGGGCGGGCAGTACGAGAACATCTCCACCTTGTCGAACTGGTGCACGCGGATGATGCCCCGGGTGTCCTTGCCGTACGAGCCTGCCTCCCGGCGGTAGCACGTCGACCAGCCCGCGTACCGGATCGGGCCGGCGGACAGGTCGAGGATCTCGTCGCTGTGGTAGCCGGCCAGCGGCACCTCCGAGGTACCGACCAGGTAGAGGTCGTCGTCGCGCAGCCGGTACACCTCGCCGGCGTGCGCGCCGAGGAATCCCGTGCCCTCCATGATCTCCGGCCGCACCAGGGTGGGCGTGATCATCGGGGTGAACCCGGCGGCCGCGGCCTGCTGCACGGCCATGGTGAGCATGGCCAGTTGCAGCTGCGCGCCGACGCCGGTGAGGAAGTAGAACCGGGCGCCGGACACCTTGGCGCCGCGCTCCATGTCGATCGCGCCCAGCGCCTCGCCCAGCGCCAGGTGGTCGCGCGGCTCGAAGTCGAACGTCGGGTTCTCGCCGACGTGCTTGAGCACCACGTAGTCGTCCTCGCCGCCGGCCGGCACGCCGTCCTCGACGACGTTGGACACCCGCTTGTGCGCCACCGTGAACGCGGCGTCGGCCTCGGCCTGCGCGGCCTCCGCCGCCTTGACCTCGGACGCCAGCTCCTTGGCCTTGGTCAGCAGTGCGGTGCGCTCGTCGCCCTTGGCCTTGCCGACCTGCTTGCCCAGCTGCTTCTGTTCGGCCCGCAGCGTGTCCGCGCGGCTCACGGCGGTCCGCCTGCGCTCGTCGGCGGACAGCAGGCCGTCGACCAGGGTCTCGTCCTCGCCCCGTGCGCGCTGCGACGCGCGCACCGCCTCCGGGTTGTCGCGCACCGTCCTGAGCTCGATCACGGCACGTCAGCCTAGTCGGGTGCACGTACCCGCAGCACTCCGGTTACATCATCACCCGACCGGGGACACCCGCACGACGACCGGGCATTATTGACCCGATGTCCGCACAAGCTGGCTGGCTGCATCCGCAGAGCGCGGCGGGGAGCACCCGGCTGTACATGGTCGGTGCCTTCGTGGGCGCCATCGTGCTGCTCGGGTCGAGCGCTGTCGCCGGCTGGCCGATCTCCGGCGGCCACTCGGCGCCCGACCCGGCGGCCGTCGTGGCCAGCGCCTCCCCGGGTACGTGCCTGACCTGGACCCGCCCGGACGCGGCGAACCTGTCGGCGGTGGCGTGCGGACAACCTCACCTGTTCGAGGTGACCGGGTCGGCGGACATCTCGGCGCGGTACCCGCCGGGCGCGCCGTTCCCGAACGAGCAGGCGTGGCAGAAGGCGGCGCAGACCAGCTGCGCCACCGGTGCCACCAACTACCTCGGCAAGCTGGACCCGAACGGCCGGTACACCGTCGGTGCGCTCAAGCCGACCGCCGCCCAGTGGGCGTCCGGCGACCGGACGCTGCGCTGCGGGCTGCAGCGATCCACGCCGTCCGGCCAACTGCTGCCCACCACGGGTTCGGCCCGCGGCGCCGACCAGTCCAACGTGTACCCGACCGGCACCTGCCTGGCGCTGGTGCACAAGGCGGCCGGCGGGCCGGTGCCGTGCGGCAGCCAGCACTCCTACGAGATCGTCGGCACGGTCGGCCTGCGCGGCCAGTTCCCCGACGGCTATCCGCCGGTCGGCCAGCAGCAGACCGCGCTGGGCAAACTGTGCCAGCCGATCGTCGAGGCCTACACCGGAAACGCGAACCTCAACCAGTACCAGCTGTCGGTCACCTGGGACACCATCCCGGCGCAGAGCTGGGCTGCCGGTTCGTACCAGGTGAACTGCAAGATCGGCGCACTGCTGCCGGACGGCAGCGGCCTGGGCCCGGTGATCAACTCGGTCAAGGGCATCGGCAAGGGCGCGGCACCGAGCAAGCCGGGCGGCTGAGCCATGCCCGTGGAGATGTCGGCCGAGCGGTTCGAGGAACTGGTCGCCGACGCGCTGGACACGATCCCCCGCCGGTTCATGGCCGCGATGAGCAACGTGGTGGTGCTGGTCGAGGACGTCCACCCGGACAACGACCACCTGCTCGGCCTTTACCACGGCGTCGCGCTCACCGAACGCACGTCGTACTACTCCGGGGTGCTGCCCGATCGGATCACCATCTACCGCCTGCCGATCCTGCGCATCTGCTCGTCCGAGGACGACGTGGTGCGACAGGTCCGGGTCACCGTGGTGCACGAGATCGGCCACCACTTCGGCATCGACGACGCCACACTGCACGACCTGGGCTGGGGCTGATCGATCAGTCCCGCGAGGCCGCCTTCGGCCGGGCTAGGCGCGGTCGCTGGCGGCGGCCTTCCGGTGGCGGGCCGCCAGGACGCGGCTGGCGGCCGAACCGGCGAGCTGGACCACGTAGCCGAACCCGACGAACACCAGGCCGATCACCGGCACCAGTGCCGCGACCAGCGCGGACAGCACGGCGAGCACCAGTCCGGCCATCCCCCATCGGGCGTCCGACGTGCGCAGCAGCCTGGCCAGCGCGGCCGGCACCAGTGACCGCAGGTAGGGCCGCAGCCTGCGCAGCCACCACCCGACAGCCACCACCCAGGCGAGCACGATCAGCCCGGCCACCACCAGGCGGGCGGCCAGCGTCGGCTGGTCGACGTCGGCCAGCAGTGCCGCGGCCACCAGCAGGTCGCCCAGCGCCAGGAACGTGCCCCAGCGGACCAGGGTCAGCACCGCGACCAGCGCCATGTTGCGGTGGATCACGGCCTGCTGCGGGTCGATCGACGCGGCCTCGCGCAGCCCGGCCATGACGTGCTCGTGATCTGCCTGGCCCAGCGTCAGCAGCGCCAGGTTGGACCGCGCCAGGGCGTGGGTGGGATCGATGGCCAGCGCGGCCCGGTAGGCGTGGCCGGCGCTGATCTTGTCCTCCAGCGTGCGGTGGACGACGCCGAGCAGGTTGTGCGCGTCGGCGTCGTTCGGAGCCAGCTCCACGGCCCGCTGGGCGTGCCGGAGCGCTGCCTGCCGCTTGCCGCGCTGCACCCGCAACACCCTGGCCATCGTGTAGTGGGCGTGCCAGTCGTCCGGCGCCAGCCGCAGGTACTCCACGGCGGCCGCCTCGGCGTCGGCGGTGCGATCCAGTTCGATCAGCGCGATGGCCCGCCGCTGCCACGCCTGCGGGTAGTCCGGCTGCAGGCCGATCGCCAGGTCCGCGGCGGTCAGCGCGTCGGTCCAGCGATGCGCCCGCAGATGGGCCAGGGACAGCAGGGCCAGTGCCGTCACGTCGGTGGGCTCGTCGGCCAGGAACCGGTGCAGCAGCACCACAGCGTCGTCGGCGCGACCGGCGTCGATCAGGGTGAGGGCGGCCTGGGACGGTGTGCGGTCGGTTCTGTCGCTGGTGGCGTCCGACATGGGTCGGTCACGCCATCCGGCGACGCTTCAGGTAGCGGTGCAGGTCGTCGTAGCTGCCGTCGGAGTTGCCGAACAGCGCCACGTTGCGGGCCACCGACAGCCACGCCCCGGTCGAGGGCCGCACCTCGGCCAGCGCTGCCTCGAAGTCGCGGGCGCCGATCTTGCGGGCCTTGCCCGTGCGCGCCGACTCCATCAGCGCGCGTTCCACCGCCGTCTCGCACAGGTGGGCCAGGTCGGCACCGGAGTAGTCCTCGGTCCGCTTGGCCAGGTCGCGCAGGCTCACCCCGCTGACCGGCCGGTCCCGCAGGTGGTAGCGCAGGATCGCCTCGCGGGCCGGCTGATCCGGCGGCAGCACCAGCAGCATCCGGTCCAGCCGGCCGGGCCGGCGCAGCGCCGCGTCCACGTCCCACGGGTGGTTGGTCGCGGCGAGCACGAACACACCCTCGTTGTTCTGCTGCACGCCGTCCAACTCGGCCAGCAGTTGGTTCACGGTGCCGCGCTGCGCGGCACTGGCCCGTAGCTGGCTGCGCTTGTGGCCCAACGCGTCGATCTCGTCCAGGAACAGCACGCACGGCGCGGCACGACGGGCCTCGGCGAACAGGTCCCGCAGGTTGCGCTCGGACGAGCCCACCCACATGTCCAGCACGTCGGCCAGCGTCACCGCCAGGAACCGGGCGCCCAGCTCACCGGCGATCGCCCGGGCCAGGAACGTCTTGCCACACCCGGGCGGCCCGTACATCAGCAGGCCGCCGCGCAGGCTCTTGCCGTACATCCGGCGCAGCTCGGGGTTGCGCATCGGCGCCAGGAACGCGGCGTTGAGCCGCTGCTTCACCTCGGTCATGCCACCGACATCGGACAGCCGCACCTGCGCCTGTTCGACGTCGAACAGGATCGGCGCGCCCAGCGGTGCCGTGCCGCTGTCCACGAACGGCTGCGGGATGCCGGCGAACTGGCTCTCCGCCGCGATCCAGTTGAAGCTGTGCCGCTCGGTGGGCTCGTCACCGCGCTGGCGTTCCCTCGGCGCGGCCGGCACGGGCCGCATGTTGCGGCCGGTGGGCGGATCGGAGCCCTGGTCGGTCGGCGGCTGGTCGGCGGCGTCGCGCTCGGCCATCGCCCTGGTCATCAGCGCGCGGCCCTCGGGCGAACCGGGCACCCGCTGCAGCGCCGCGGCGATGTGGGTGACCGCCTCGGCCGGCAGCCCGGCGTGCAGCAGCAGTTCGGCGAGGTGCAGGCGGAGTGGGACGTCGTCCGGGGAGGCCGCGACGGCAGCCCGCAGGCTGCGCAGCAGCGGCGTGTCCTCGCTCATGCGCCGCCCCCCGCGACCGCGACGAGCCCCGAGCCTGACTTGCTCACGCGCCCTCCGCTCCGTGATCGCCGTCCGGTCCCCACCGTCGGACGCTAGGTTACGTTGCCCCGCCCAGGCGAACACCGGCCCATTCGACACAATGCCAGCCGCCCGGGCTCGCCGGTTCCTCCTCCAGCACGATTCGCGCTGTGTTCTGCAACATGGAGATCTCGTCAGCCAGGGTCGCCAGGTTGTCCGCCAGCGCCGGAGCGACCAGCCGCAGGGCAGCGCCATGACTGACCACCACGATCGTGCCCCGGGTGTGTGCCGAGACGATCTTGGACAGTGCCGCGGCGCACCGGTCCAGCACCTGCCGACCGTTCTCGCCGCCGGGCAGTGGCCGGCTCAGGTCGCCGCCGACGCCCAGCCAACCGCGGTAGACCTCGGCGAACGTCCGCAGCGAGGCTGGATCGGACCTGGAGTCCAGCTCACCCGCGTAGATCTCCTCGATCCCGTTCACCACCTGCACGTCCAGACCGTGCCGGGCGGCGATCGGCTCGGCGGTCTGCTGGGCGCGGATCATGGTGCTCGCGTAGACCGCGACGACCGGTTCCTCGGCCAGCGCCTCGGCCAGCTCCTCGGCCTGCCGCCGCCCTGCCTCGGTGAGCGGCCCGCCGGGCACGCGAGTGTCCATCGCCATGTGCACGTTGGCGTCGGTCTGGCCGTGCCGGGCCAGGATCAGCCGTAAACCGGTCATGCGTCGTGCCCTCCCACTCGCGTCACGCGGCCGGCCCGCTCACACCGGTTACGCGCCCTTCCCGTCGCGCACCCTGGCCACCCACTCGGCGGCGGCCCGGAAGTCCTCGTCGGCGGTGCCCGGTGCCGGCGCGGTCGGCGAGCCGTCCGCCTTCGGGTACGACCCCAGGAACCGTACGGATGTGCACCGACGGCGCAGGGCGGCCAGCGCATCGCCCAGCCGGGCTTCCGCGATGTGGCCGTCGACGTCGAAGTAGAACCGGTACTCGCCCAGCCGGCCCTTGGTCGGCCGCGACTCGATCCTGGTCAGGTTGATGCCGCGCTCGGCGAGTTCCACCAGGAGATCGGCCAGCGCCCCGGTGCGGTCCGCGGTGATCGCGACCAGCGACGTGCGGTCCGCGCCGGTGGGGGCCGGTAACGCGCCCGGCCGGCGCAGCAACAGGAACCGGGTCGCCGCGTCCGGCACGTCGGCGATGTCGGTGGCCAGCACGGCCAACGGGTAGTGGGTCGCGGCGACCGGCGCGGTCACGGCCGCGTCCCACTGCCCGGCCGCGACACCGACGGCGGCCGCCGCCGTGGACGTGGAGGCCACCACGGCGGCGGTCGGCAGGTACTCGTCCAGCCAGTTCCTGACCTGCGCCAGGGCATGCGGGTGGCTGGCCACGGTGGTCACGTCGGCCGCGAGGATGCCCGGCCGGACCAGCACGCTGAACCGGATCGGCAGCACGAACTCCGCCATCACGATCAACGGATCGCCGTCCACCAGGGCGTCCATGGTGGCGTTGACGGCACCCTCGACCGAGTTCTCCACCGGCACACAGGCGGCGTCGACCGAGCCGCCGCGCACCGCCGCCAGAGCGGCCGGGACGGTCTCGACCGGGACCAGTTCGTCCGCGCCCTCGTCGACCAGGTTCAGCGCGGCCTGCTCGGTGAACGTCCCCTGCGGACCGAAGTACGCGATACGCGACACGACCGCCACCCTAACCGGGCCGATCACCCGCCCATTCGGACGGCCCGACCTGCGGTCATTCGGCCCAGTACCGGTGGCGCGGGAGGTACAGATCACCCGGACGGCCGGTAGGCAACCTGGTTACGTCGGACACCGGTCGAATGCCATGCTGACGGGGTGACGGACTCAGAGGGTGCGCCGACCACTGATCCGACCACGAAGCCGACCATGCCGACGCGCGGACCACGCATCGTGCTGTGCGGGGTCACCGAATCCATGACGCGGGCGTGGCGCGACATCGCGGCCGAACGACCCGGCATCGACGTACATCACGGCTCGATCCTGGAGATCGGCACGGACGCCGTGGTCAGCCCGGCGAACTCGTTCGGGTTGATGCGCGGCGGAATCGACGCGGTCTACTCGCGCGCGTGGCCCACCATCGAGCAGCGCGTGCGCAGTGCCGTGCTGGCGTTCCACGGCGGTGAGTTGCCCATCGGTGAGGCAGTCGTGGTGCCGACGGGCGCGGTCAAGCCCGGCTGGCTGATCAGCGCACCGACGATGCGCGACCCGGGCACGGTCCTGCCCGAGGACACCGTGCATCCGTATCTGGCGGCCCGGGCGGTGTTTCGGCTGTGGGAGGCTGGGCGCGTGGAGGACGGCCGGCCGGTCCGACGGGTCATCCGCAGCATCGCCATCCCCGGCCTGGGCACCGGCGTCGGGGACGTCTCGCCGGCGACGTGTGCGCGGCAGGTCGCCGCGGCCTGGGACGAACTGTTCGCCAACGCAGGCCACTCCGCCACGGCCTGACCGCGCCCGGCGACCCGACCTCGGCCAACTCACCCGCACCCAGCGGCCGCACTCGACCGCCCAGCACCAACCACGCTCGCCAAGGCCTGCTGGCGGCATACTCCGCCGCCAGCTCACCCGACCAAGTCGGCAACCCAGCCAAGTCGGCAACCCAGCCGGTGGCCACCACCCGGCCCAGCACGCCCGCTCGCCGGGCTGCATCGCCCGTACGGGCGCCGCTCGCTGCATCGCCGCACGCCGGCTCGGCCATCCAGCCGGCCGCTATCGCCCGGGCCGCACCCCATCCGCCCGCACGCCTCGCCAGGCGGTGCGGCCGGCCCGTCGCGCCGGCGCAGCGCCGTTCGAGCTGGCTCGATGTGCGACAGGGGCGGCCTGGTGGCTGCCCCTGTCGCGGTTATGCGGTTGTCACTCGGTCGCCTGGGCCGCGTCGGTCTCGGTCTCGGCCGCCTCGGGGGTCGCGGTCAGCTCGGCGGCCTGCTGGCGGACCTTGATCTTGGCCGGCTCGGCGGGCTGGCGCACGACCTCGCTGACGCGGACCTTCAGCAGGCCCTTGTCGTAGTCGGCGGCGACGCGGTCGGCCGTGACGCCACGCGGCAGCGTGAACTCGCGGCGGAACTCGCCGGAGCGGATCTCCCGCACGTAGACACCATCCTTGTCGGACTCGGTCCGCTGGGCGCCGGTGCCGGTGATGACCAGCTTGCCCTCGCTGACCTCGATGTCCACGTCCTTGTCCACGTCCACGCCCGGCAGCGCCAGGGTGATCACGACGTCGTTGCCGTCCTTGGCGACGTCGGCCGCGGGTACGAAACCGGTGCCGAACCGGCGGGTCGGGCCGAACGAGCGCCGCACCAGGGCGTCGAAGTCGGCGTCGAACTGCCGAACCAGCGTGGTGAAGGGGTCCCACGCGGAACCCCGCACGGCGATTGCCATGTCGGTCCTCCTGCATCCAAAGTTGAGTCATTCTGACTCATGTTCTATGCCAGTCAACGACGCACTGCGGCGAGTTGTTCCGCTCGCCGGGTATCCGTTGGACTAGTTCGCCGCGGGCGAACTAGGCTCCGGCCAGCCCGCGAACCGTGAGGTGAACGCCATGATCGGGACCAGTCGCCGGTAGCACCGGCCCCTTCGGCGCGCCGTGTGGGCGCGCGTCCTGAGCGTTCACGTCACGTTCGAAAGGACTTCACGCATGGAGTTGCGTGCGATCCAGTCCTGCCTGCGGGCGGGCATCCGGAGCCGGGCCGCCGCGGTCGGCCCGTTCCTGGCATTACTCAACACGACATCGGACAGTCCGTTCCTGAACTACGCGGTACCTGTGGACAACTCCGCGCCGAACCCCGCTGACGTGGCCGAACTGGTGGCGTTCTTCACCGGTCATGATCGTCAGCCCCGGCTGGAGTACGTCCGCCCGGCGCCACGGGTGGACGAGCCGCTGCTCGCCGCCGGGTTCGACGTCACCCCGACGCTGACCCTCATGGCACTCGGCGAGTTCACCCCGGTCGGTGACGTGCCCGGCTACCGGGTCCACCCGACCGAGGACGGCGCCGAACTGCGGCAGGCCGTCGCCGTGCAGAACACCGCCTACGGCGAACCCGACCCGACCAACGACGTACTCGGCCTGCCCGGCATCGTCCGGGCGGGCGGCTGCGTCGCGGTGGCGGTCGACCCGTCCGGCGACGTAGTCGGCTCCGGCCTGTGGCCGTCGCCGAAGGAGGGTCTGGTGGAGGTGCTGGGCATCGGCGTGCTACCCGCACACCGCGGGCGCGGCCTGGCCAGGAGCCTCGCGTCGGTGCTGACAGACGCGGCACTGCGGCAGGGTGATCAGCCGTTCCTGCAGGTGGCCGACGACGAACCGGAACGGATCTACGAGCGGCTCGGCTACCGCGTGATCGGCGCCATGGCCGACGCGCGGCTGACCGTTCGCTGACCGCCGATCGGGCCGGCGCCCTCACTTACTGTGGCGGCATGCCGCTGTTCTCGTTCGAGGGCGCCAGCCCGAAGGTCCACCCGTCCGCCTGGATCGCGCCGACGGCCACCCTGGTCGGCGACGTCACGGTCGAGGCGGACGCCTCGGTCTGGTACGGCGTGGTGCTGCGCGCCGACTTCGGTCCCGTGGTGATCGGCGCGGGCGCCAACGTCCAGGACAACTCCGTGCTGCACGGCGGTGCCGAGGGCTGTCGCGTGGGGCCGGGCGCGACCGTCGGGCACCTGTGCGTGGTGCACGGCTGCGTGATCGGCGCCGAGGCGGTGATCGGCAACCACGCCACCGTCCAGGACGGCGCCGTGATCGGCGCCCGCACGTTGGTGGCAGCCGGCGCGACCGTGCCGCCGAACAGCACGGTGGACGGCGAGGTGGTGCTGCTCGGCACGGCGGCCAAGCGGCAGCTTCCGCTGACCGACGGCGCACGGTGGTGGGTCGACAACAACCCGAAGGCGTATCAGGACCTGGCCCACCGCCATCGGGACGGCGTTGCTCCGGTCGGCTGAGGCAAATCCATCACATCGTGTGTGACCTGGCTCACCGAAAGCTGTCCACCGCTGTGGATAACTCTGGGGACAACTTGTGGGCAGTGGATCGGACGTTGTGCACGGGCGACGGTCGCGGCAGGTTGATCAGTCGCCACCATGTGGATCAGGGACACCCACGCGTCTGGGGATGATCCGTTGAGTGTCATCACCCGTTCGTGGACCGGGGGTTGACGGTCGTACCGTGGGTGTGTGGCGGTGCGCGTACTGCTCGTGGACGACCACGAGGTGGTCCGCCGGGGCCTGCGGGACCTGCTGGGCGACGAGCGGGACATCGACGTGGTCGCCGAGGCGGGCACGGTCGCGGAGGCGCTCGTGGTGGCCGCGCGGGCGAAACCGGACGTGGCCGTGGTCGACATGCGGCTACCCGACGGCGACGGTGTGGCGCTGTGCCGGCGGTTGCGGGAGCAGGGTGCGGACGGCCTGCCGCGCTGCCTGGTGCTGACGGCGTTCGACGACGAGCAGGCGCTGGTCGACGCGATCGAGGCGGGCGCCTCGGGCTATCTGCTCAAGCAGGTGCGCGGCCAGGATCTGGTGACGGCGGTGCGCGAGGTCGCGGCGGGGCGGTCGCTGCTCGACCCGGTGACGACGGCCCGGGTGTTGGCCAGGATGCGCCGCAAGCCCGACCAGTTCGACGCGCTCACCGAGCGGGAGCGTGCCGTGCTGGAGCTGATCGGCGAGGGCATGTCCAACCGGGAGATCGCGGAACGGTTGTTCCTGGCGGAGAAGACGGTCAAGAACTACGTGACGTCCGTGCTGGCGAAACTGGGATTGCAGCGCCGGACGCAGGCGGTCGCGCTGGTGGCCAAGCGAAGCCGGACCTGAGCCGACGTCAGGCGGGCGCGCGCCAGGTGACGAGGGTGCCGGTGCTGGGGGTGGACTCCACGTCGAAACGGCCGCCGATGGCGGTGGCGCGGTCGGCCAGGTTGCGCAGGCCGCGGCGGGTGACGTCGGGTGGAATGCCACAACCGTTGTCCCGCACGGAAAGGCACAAGCCGTCGTCGTCCCGGACGACCTGCACGGTCACCTCGCCGGCGCCGGAGTGCCGCACGACATTGGTGAGCGCCTCGCGCAGGGCGGCCCTGGCGTGGTCGGCGACGGCGACGGGTAGGCCGGCCGGGTCGCCGGTGAGGGTCAGTTCCGGCGCGAAGCCGAGCAGTTCGCGGGCCGTGTCGACCTCGGCGCGGACCGAGGCGAACAGGTCGGTGCGGTCGACGGTGGGGTCGGCGCTGCGCAGCCGGGCGACGGTGGCGCGAACCTCGGTGATGGTCTCGTCGAGCTGGTCGACGGCGTCGGCCAGGCGGGCCGCGTCCTTGCGGGCCAGGCGTCGGGACAACCGGCGGCCGAGCAGGTCGAGTTGCACGCCGGCGGCGTACAGGCGCTGCACGATGACGTCGTGCAGGTCGCGCGCGATGCGTTCGCGTTCCTCGTAGATCGCCACTCGCTGCCGCGCCGTGGACCCTTCGGCGAGCAACACGACCAGGCCGGCCTGGTTCGCGAACGCGGTGAGCACGTCGACGGCGGCCGGCGCGAACGATGGTGCGCCGCGCCGCCGATACACCGTGAGCACACCGAGTCGCCGCTCCGCCGTGCCGAACGGCGCCGCGGCGAACGGGCCGTAGCGGCGCAACGCCTTGGGCACGAACGGGGCGGTGCGCGGATCGGTGGTGACGTCGTCCACCACCACGGTCACCCCGCTGCGCGCCACCCGCGCCGCCGACGACCGGGCGGACAGCACCAGGCCGACCGGGTCCTCGTCGTCCGGGGCGCCGTGCGCGGCCTCGACGGTGACGCTGCCGTCCTCACCCCGGGCCATCACCAGGCCGAGATCGGCCTCGGCCAGCTCGGCCGCGCTGCGCACGATCAGCCGCAACACCTCGTCGGGGTCGTCGGCGGTCAGCGCGGCGCGCGCGATCTCGGTCGACGCGCGCAACGTCCGGGTGGCCAGTGTCAGGTCCATGAGCTCCAACAAGGCTATGCCGGCACCGCCTCGGGCGTCGTCGTCGACACCCGGCCGGCTGTCACTCGCAGCACCATCGTGGCGGCCTGCGCGTCGTCGGGTCGGTGGGTGACGTGGACGATGGTCCTGCCGGCCAGTTCGGTGCGGATGCTTGTGAGGACGCGGCGGGCGGTGGTGGTGTCCAGGTGGGCGGTCGGCTCGTCCAGGAGCACCAGGTCGGCGTGGCGGGCGCGGAGCAGGGTTCTGGCCAGGGACAGGCGTTGTGCTTCGCCGCCGGACACGCCGGCGCCGGTCGGGCCGAGTCGGGTGTCCAGGTTCCAGTCGTCCAGCGCGACCGTGCGCAGGGCGGCGCGCAGCGTGTCGTCGTCGGCCGTCGGGTCGCCCAGGCGCAGGTTCTCCCTGACGGTCGTGGCCGACAGGTGCGGTTCGGGTGGGCACCAGGCGACGGTGGCCGGGATGGTGGCCCGGCCGGTGGGCCGCAGGAAGCCGAGCAGCAGGGCCAGCAGCGTCGACTTGCCCGCGCCGGACGGACCCAGCACCGCCGTCTCTTCGCCCGGCGGCAGGGTCAGCGTGACATCCCGCAACGCAGGCTCGGTCGCGCCGGGCCAGGTCACCGAGACGTCCGCCAGGTCGACCGGACCGTCCGGAGTGGACCAACTGGGCACCGGTACGTCGAGTTCGGTGATCCGGCCGTAGGCGGCGCGCAGCGGGTCGAGGTGGCGCAGCGCGGGGCCGAGGCTGTCGACCGTTTCGGCCAGTGCCAGTGGGACCAGTGCGAGCACCGCCGTGCTGACCGGGTTGACGTGACCGGCGGACAACCACGTGGCCAGCACGGTCGCCGTGCCCAGGGCGGCGATGGCGATCGCGGTGGTCACCCCCGCTCCCCACGCCTGCCGGCGGGCGGTCGCGGCCAGTCTGGCGTCCATGCGGGCCAACTCGGTGCGGCGGACGCGGTGGGTGCCGGTGGCGAGCAGGTCGGCCGCGGCGTCCAGCAGGGCCAGCACCGCGCCCGCGACATCTCGCCGGCCGCCGGCCAGGATCCGCGTGGCTCGGCGTTCGGCGGCCAGTCCGGCGAGCGGTCCGGCCAGTCCGGCGACCAGCAGGGCGACGCACAGCGCGAGCCCGGCCGGCGGGTACAGCGCCGTCTCCAGCGCCACGGCACCCGCGCCGACGAGCAGCGCGGTCAGCGGCGGAGTCAGCACGCGCGGCACCAGATCGCGCACGGTGTCCACGTCCGAGACGAGCCGACGCTGGCCGTCCGCGAGCCGCGCGGCGCGCACCGGACCGAGCCGCACCAGCGCCGACCACAACCGGACCCGCAGCCGCCCGGCCAGCCGGAACGCGGCGTCGTGCGACACGAGCCGTTCCGCGTAACGCAGTACACCCTTGCCCAACCCGAAGGCACGCACCGCGATCACCGCCACCGTCAGCACGACGATCGACGGGTGGGCGGCGGCCCGGGTGATCAGCCAGGCGGCGGTCGCGGTCAGCGCCACCGCCGAACCCGACGCCAGTGCGCCGAGCAGCGCACCGGCCAACAATCGTGGCGACACCAGCTCACGCAGCCGGACCGCCGGCGCGGTCGGCCGATCGACACCCACGGCGACCGCTGTGGGCTGTTGCTCGCTGAGCGGTTCGTGGACCAGGCCGGTGTGGGTGGCCAGCAGGACCGCGGCGCCGGACGCGGCCGCTTCGTCGATCAGGGCCGTGACCTGTGCGGCCGTGGCGTGGTCGAGGTGGGCGGTGGGTTCGTCGAGCAGCAGCAGCCAGGCGCCCTGCCGCAGCCGCAGCAACGCCCGGAACAGCGCGACACGCTGCCGCTCGCCGGACGACAGCGTGTCGATCCCCCGATGCAGCAGCGTGCCCGCGACGGTGGCCGGATCGGCGTCGGGTGCTGCCAGGCGGAGTTCGGCCTCGACCGTCGGGGCCGTGAACCGGGGCCGCTGCGGCACCCAGGCGACGTGCCGGCGCCACTCTTCCATGTCCAGTGTGGACAGATCGGCACCGTCGACGGTGACCGTTCCGGCCGTCGGCGGGACGAAGCCGAGCAGGACGGCGAACGTCGTCGACTTGCCGGTGCCGCTCGGCGAGTCGAGACGGGTGATCTCGCCGGGCCGGACCCGGACGGTCAGGCCGGCGGGTGCGTCACCGTCGCGGCGCCGGACCCGCAGGCCGGTGATGTCGAGCTGGTGCCGAAGGCCATCCGGCCGCACCCCTTTCGGGACCGGATGTCCTTCGGCACCAACGATCGTGGCCACCCTGGCGGCCGCCTCCAGCCCGTCCTCGCTGGCGTGGAACGCGGCGCCCGCCGCGCGCAGCGGCAGGTAGCACTCCGGCGCCAGGATCAGCACCAGCAGCGCCGTGCTCAGGCCGACCTCGCCGGCCAGCAGCCGCAGCCCGACGTCGACCGCGACCAGCGCCACGGACAGCGTGGCGATCACGTCGAGGGCGAACGCGGACAGGAACGCCACCCGCAGGGTGGTCCGGGTGGCGACGCGGTGCCGCTCCGATTCGGCGCGCACCGCACCGGTCTGCGCGTCGGCCCGGCCGAACGCGGTGAGCACCGACAGCGCCCGCACCAGTTCCAGCAGGTGGGCGGCGAGCCTGCCGCTCGCGTCGGCGGCAGCGGCGACCCTGCCCTGGGTGAAACGGCCGACCAGGGCGGCGAACAGTGGGACCAGCGGCACGGTCACCGCGATGATCACGGCCGACTGCCAGTCGGCGAGCAGGATCACCAGGCCGGCCAGCGGCACCGTGACCGCGGCCCCGACCAGGGCCGGCAGGAACCGGGTGAAGTAGTCGTCCAGCGCGTCCAGACCGGTGGTGGCCAACGTGGTCAGCTCGGCGGGGTGGCGCTCGTCGATCCATTCCGGGCCACGACGCAGCGCGGCGTCCAGCAGGTGGGCGCGCAGGTCCTCCTTGGCGCCGGCCGCCGCCCGCGCGGCCACCGTCTGACCTGCCCAGCCCAGCAACGCCCGGACCAGCACGGCAGCGACGAACACGGCCAGTAGGCCGGAGAACGGCGTGCCGGCCACGACCGCGGCCAGGACGCCGGCCAGCGCCCAGGCCGCCGCGGCCAGTGCGACCGCGTTGCCGGCGGCGAGCAGCCCGCAGCCGACGACGGCGCGCCGGGCGGCCGGGGACAGTGCCGGCAGCGCGCCGAGCGGGCCCCTCATGACGTGTGCACCGGTGGGATGTGCCGGGTGCCGATGCGGCGGCGGAACACCCAGTACGTCCAGCCCTGGTAGACGAGCACGGCGGGCGCGCCGAACGCGGCCACCCAGGTCATCACGGTGAGCGTGTAGCTCGCGGACGCGGCGCCGGCCACGGTGAGCGAATGAGCGGTGTCCACTGTGGACGGCAGCACGTCGGGGTAGAGCGCGCCGAACAGCGTCACGCCCAGGCTCACCACGGTGATGCCCAGCAGTGCGAACGCCTGCCCGTCCCGTCCGGCGACCAGCCGCAGTACGGCACCGATCGCCGCCACGGCCGTCACCGCGAGCGGCACCCATGTCCAGCCGTGGCCCCGGGTCAGCTGGACCACCAGCAGCAACGCCGCGACCAGCGCGACCGTGACGGGTGCGATCCGCAACGCGAACCGCCTCGCCCGCTCCCGCACCTCGCCCTCGGTCTTCAGCGCCACGAAGGTCGCACCGTGCAGCAGGGCGAACCCGGCGAAGGCCAACGCGCCCAGCAGCGTGTCCGGCCGGAACATGACGAACGGCGAGCCGACCCGGTCACCGGCGGCGTCCAGCGGCAGGCCGAGCACCGTGGTGGTGAGCACCAGCCCGACGGCCAGCGGCGCCAGCCAGGACGTGGTGGTGAGCACGGTGTCCCACGATCGGCGCCACCGGTCGGTGTTCACCTTGCCCCGGTACTCGAACGCCACCCCGCGCCCGATCAACGCCACCAGCAACACCAGCAGCGGCAGGTAGGCGCCGGAGAACAGGCCCGCGTACCAGGCGGGGAACGCGGCGAACGTGGCTCCGCCCGCCACGACCAGCCACACCTCGTTGCCGTCCCACACCGGCCCGATCGTGTTGATCATGACCCGGCGGCCGGTCTCGTCGCGGCCGACCACCGGCAGCAGCATGCCGACGCCGAAGTCGAAGCCCTCCAGGAACAGGAAGCCCACCCAGAACAGGGCCACCACGCTGAACCAGAAGATCGGCAGGGTCACGACGGCCTCCTCAGTAGGCGAACGACAGGACGTCGTCGGACTCGTCGTCGGTCGGTTCGGGCGGCATCACCGGTGCCACGCCTGCCCGGACGTACCGGACCATCAGGAACACCTCGATCACGGCGAGCACGGCGTAGACGGCGGTGAGCGTGATCACCGAGGTCAGCGCCTCACCGGCGGTCACCCCGGGCGACACCGCCTGCGCCGTGTACAGCCACACGCCGTCGACGCCGGTCGGGTTGGGCGCCACCACGAACGGCTGACGGCCCATCTCGGTGAAGATCCAGCCGAACGAGTTGGCCAGGTACGGGGTGGCGATGGCGAGCAGGCCCAGGCGCGGGAACCATTTGCCCTTGGGGAACTTGCCGCGCCTGGTCAGCCACAACGCGCCGAGCGCGGCCAGCGCCGCGAGCGCGCCGAACCCGATCATCAGCCGGAATCCCCAGTAGGTGACGGGCAGGTTGGGCACGTAGTTCACCGGCTGCCCGGCCAGCGAGCCCAGCGCCGGGTCGTTCGGGTAGTTGGTGCCGTACTTCGCCTGGTACTGCGGCACCAGGTCCTGCACTCCCTCCACCTTGCTGGAGAAATCACCGGTGGCCAGGAAGGACAGCACGTACGGAATGTCCAGCGTCTTCACGCTCTCGCAGTTGGGCCGCGCGACGTTGCCGACCGCCAACACCGAGAAACCAGCCGGTTGTTCGGTGTGGCACAGGGCCTCGGCGGCCGCCATCTTCATCGGCTGCTGCTCGAACATCAGCTTGCCCTGGGTGTCACCGCTGAGGGCCAGTCCGGCGAACGCGACGACACCCACCCACGCGCCGATCTTCAGCGAGCCCCGCCACATCGCGCGGTAGCCGTCGTCGCGTCTGGCCAGCCGCCAGACCGAGATGCCGACCAGGAACGTGGCGGCCACGGCGAAGCAGCCCGCGACGGTGTGCGGCAGCGCGGCCATCAGCGTCGGGTTGGTCAGCACGGCGCCGATCGATGTCAGCCTCGGCTTGCCGTCCACCAGCGTCACGCCGACGGGGTGCTGCATCCACGAGTTGGCGGCCAGGATGAAGTACGCGGACACCGTGCTGGCCAACGAGAACGCCCACACGCAGGCCAGGTGCACCAGGCGCGGCAGCCGGTCCCAGCCGAAGATCCACAGGCCGAGGAACGTGGACTCGATGAAGAACGCGATCAGGCCCTCCATCGCCAGGGGCGCCCCGAACACGTCGCCGACGAACCGCGAGTAGGCGCTCCAGTTCATGCCGAACTGGAACTCCTGCACCAGGCCGGTGACCACCCCCATGGCGAAGTTGATCAGCAGCAGCTTGCCCCAGAACTTCGTCATGGCGAGGTACTTGCGGTTGTTGGTGCGGACCCACGCGGTCTGCATCACCGCGACCACAATGGACAGTCCGATGGTCAGCGGCACCATCAGGAAGTGGTAGACCGTCGTGATCCCGAACTGCCATCTGGCGATGTCGAGTACGTCCACGAGACCGATTGTCGACCCGTAACGGATCGCCCACCAGCGGAGCGGAGTCCTGTGTATACCAGGACCTAGGTCCTGGTCAGGCCAGTGCGGCGGCCAGTTCGGCCGCCGCGGCGACCACCCGAGGGCCGACCGTGGCGTCGTCCAGCCGGGCCAGCGCGACCACGCCGACACTGGCCCGCAACTCCGGCACGCCACGGATCGGGGCGGCCACGCCGTACGCGCCCGCCTGCAACTCACCGGCCGAACCCACCCAGGCCGGACCCTTGGCCGGCAGCGTGATGGCCTTGCCGGCGGCGCCCTTGGCCAGCGGGTGACGGGCACCCACCCGGTAGGCGACGTGATAGGCCGTCCACGACGGTTCCACCACGGCGACGGCCTGGGCGACGTCGGCGTCCGCGACGGTCAGGTGAGCCGTGGCACCGATCTCCTCGGCCAGCGAGCGCAGCACCGGCGTGGCGATCATCCGCAACTGCGGCAGCACCCGGGCGGACAGCCGGAGCATGCCCAGCCCGAGCCGCACCCGCGAACCGTCCCGGCGCACCAGGCCACGCTCCACCAGCGGCACCAGCAGCCGGTAGACGGCCGCGCGGCTGGCTCCGACGGCGGCGGCGAGATCGCTGATGGTCGGCGCCTCGCCCTCCCAGTCGGCGACCGCCTGGAGCAGTGCGAGACCGCGCTCCAGGGTCAGCGAGCTCTCCTTGCCCGACCGGGACGGGGTGCTCGGCCGGGACACCTGGCCCAGGCCGGTCGCGCCCACCGATCGGGACGTGACCACCGCTAACCCCGGCCCGGTGCGTCGGCCGGCAGTATCACGCCCGCCACCTCGGCCAGGCCGATCCGGCTGCCGTCCGGACCGGGCGCGGTGGCGGTGATGACGACGGTGTCGCCGTCCTCCAGGAACGTCCGCTTGGTGCCGTCGTCCAGGGTCACCGGCTCGGTGCCGCCCCAGCTCAGCTCCAGCAGGCTGCCGCGCTGGCCGGGTTCCGGACCGGACACCGTGCCGGAGGCGAACAGGTCACCGGGCCGGACGGTGGCGCCGTTGACGGTCAGGTGGGCCAGTTGCTGCGCGCACGACCAGTTCATCCCGGCGAACGGCGGCCGGGACACCACGGTCCCGTTCCAGGTGATCTCCACGGCGATGTCCAGGCCCCACGGCTCGTCCTCGACCAGGTAGCGCTGCAGCGGATGTGGCGCGGGCGGCACCGGCACCCGGGCGGCGGCGAGTGCGGCCAGCGGCGTGATCCAGGCGCCGATCGAGGTGGCGAACGACTTGCCGAGGAACGGGCCGAGCGGGTTGGACTCCCAGCCCTGGATGTCCCGCGCCGACCAGTCGTTGACCAGCGTCACGCCGAACACGTGCTCGGCGACCGCCGACGTCGGCACCCGGCCGGCCACCGGCCCGCCGCAGACGAAGCCGACCTCGGCCTCGACGTCCAGCCGCTGGGTCGGCCCGAACTCCACCGTGCCCGGCACCTCGCCGGCCCGCTGGCCGTTGGGCCGCTCGATGTCGGTGCCGGACACCACGACGGTGCCGGCCCGGCCGTGGTAGCCGACCGGCAGGTGGGTCCAGTTCGGCCGCAGCGGCTCGGCGTCCGGGCGGAAGATGCGGCCGGCGTTCTCCGCGTGGTGCCGGGACGAGTAGAAGTCGACGTAGTCGGCCACGGTGAACGGCAGCCGGGTGGTCAGGCGGGACAACGGGATCGTCTCCGCGCCGCGCGGACGGGTCGATCGGGTGACCAGTTCGGTAAGCCGGTCGCGCAGTTCGGTCCACGTCGCCCTGGACGTGGCGAGCAGCCGGTCCAGCGACGGCCCGGTGACCAGTTCGGCCAGGCGTGGGCCGAGCAGGTCGGCCAGCGGGCGCAGCGGCAGCGCGTGGTCGCCGACGCGGACCGCGACGTGCGGCCCGTCCCCGACGTCGATCACGCCGTAGGGCAGCGTCTGCGGGCCGAACGGCTGGTCCGGCCCGAAGCGGTCGTCGACGATCCAGCTCACAACAGACCGAGCTTTTCCAGATCGGCGACCGGCTCGGTGAGCGAGCCGGAGCCGTACGAGGCGAAGACACCGCGCACCGCGCGGGCGGCGTCGTCGGTCAGCTCAGCGGCCTCGGTGGCCAGCGCCGGGCCGTCCTCGCTGGCCAGCGCCTCCTTCACGTCACCGTCGGCCAGCGCGCGGGCCGTGGCCACCAGGAGGTTGAGGAAACCGTGGTGGGTGAAGCCGGTCCGCTCGTCGGTGTGCCGGACCGCGTTGTGCAGCCCGGACGTCGCCTTGAACGAGGCGCCGGAACCGGCCAGCACACCGAGGAAGTCGGCGACGTGGTCCAGGCTGGGGAACGCCTCGGCGGACTGCCCACCGCAGCGCAGCTTCGGCCAGTAGCCGCGGTCGGCCACCCGGCGCACGCCCTCCAGCCAGCCGGCCCCGCCGCGTCTGGGTTCGATCACCCGGATCGCGTCCTCGGGCACGAACTCGTCCACCCGTTCCAGCCACACCTCGTCCACGTCCGAGGGCGCCGGCATCTCGACCATCCGCAGCGCCAGCAGCTCGGTGCGGGACTCGACGATCGACACCGCCTTGGGCAGGCCGCCCAAGCCGGTGTCCACCACCAGCGACAACCCGATCGGTGTCGGCGGCTTCGCCTTGATCAACTCGGTGATCAGCTCGGGCAGCCGGGACGCGTTGCACAGGAACAGGCCGATCACGCCGGCCCGCCGGCCGGCACGTCCCGCGAGGTGTTCCCGGACCGCATCCGTCATGCCGGCACTGCCCGGTGGGAACAGCGCGGCGTCATCCACCAGCCGCGCCAACAGGGGCGGAATACCGAACGGACCTTGCGCACGGAGCTCGACAGCGCTTGACACAGGTGACACGCTAATGGTGTCAAACAGCCGAACAAAACTGTCCGATTATCGGACGCGAGTGACCGGAGCGAGGTGCCATGCCGTACTACCGCAGCGTCGGCTCGATCCCCCGAAAGCGCCACACCCGGTTCCGCGATCCGGACGGCAACCTCTACGCCGAAGAGCTGATGGGCGTCGAGGGATTCTCGTCCGACTCCGCCCTGCTCTACCACCGGTACCTGCCCACGGCGATCGTGGACGCCGTGGCGGTCGACGATTTCACCGATCGTGGCACCACCGCCAACCATCCGCTCAAGCCGCGCCACTTCCGTTCCCAGGAACTGAAGTGGGACGCGCCCGCGGACGTCGACGCGGTGCGCGGCAGGCGACTGCTGTTCGGCAACGCCGACGTGGCGGTGTGCTTCGTCGCGGCCACCGTGCCCAGCCCGCTGTACCGCAACGCGGCCGGGGACGAACTGCTCTACGTGCAGGGCGGCGCAGGCACGGTCGAGACGGTGTACGGCCCGCTGGCGATCGGCGACGGCGACTACGTCGTGCTGCCCACGTCGTGCACCTACCGCGTCGTGCCCACCGGTGACGAGCCGCTGCGGATGCTCGTGCTGGAAGCGGGCGGCCACATCGGGCCGCCACGCCGGTACCTCGCCGCCAAGGGCCAGTTCCTGGAGCACTCGCCGTACTGCGAACGGGACCAGCGCGGGCCGACCGAGCCGCTGCTGGTCGACGGCACCGACGTGGACGTCTATGTACGGCACCGCGCCGGCCTGACCCGGTACACCTACGCCCATCACCCGTTCGACGTGGTCGGCTGGGACGGCTGCCTGTACCCGTGGGCGTTCAACGTCGCCGACTTCGAACCCATCACCGGACGCGTGCACCAGCCGCCGCCGGTGCACCAGACGTTCGAGGGGCCGAACTTCGTGGTGTGCTCGTTCTGCCCACGCAAGGTCGACTACCACCCCGAGTCGATTCCGGTGCCGTACAACCACGCCAACGTCGACTCCGACGAGCTGCTGTTCTACGTGCGCGGGAACTACGAGGCACGCAAGGGTTCGGGCATCGGGCTGGGTTCGCTGTCGCTGCACCCGTCCGGCTTCACCCACGGGCCGCAGCCCGGTGCCGCCGAGGCGTCCATCGGGGTGGAGTATTTCGACGAGACTGCGGTCATGGTGGACACGTTCCGCCCGCTGGAACTCGGCGAGGCGGCGGCCGCGTGCGAGGACGCCCGTTACGCATGGTCGTGGTCGCGACGAGGCCCTGATCTCTGACTTTCCCTCCGAGCGCTTTCAAGTTAGGCTAACCTAACTGGAGGTGCAGCCGTGGGTCAGACAGTCCGCAGACCGCCGTGTCCCGAACCGGCCGACCGCGCCCGCACGATCGCCGCGCGAGGCGGCCGGGCCAGCGTTCTGCGTACCGGCATGGACGACACGGACCGGATCGAACCGCACCTGCACCACGTACACGCCGATGGTTCGGTCACCGTACTGCTGCCCGACGACCACCCGCTCGTCGCCCTCGCCACCAGCGACGACGTCGCCGCCATGGTCGAACTGGCCGACCGCGCGCCGGTCACCCTGCGCGAACCGGTGCGCGGCTTGCTGTGGATCACCGGCTGGCTGCGCACGCTCTCCGGTGGAGCCGCTCGGCGTGCGACGCTGGCTGTCGCCGAGGTGCTCGCCGACAGCCGGCTGCTGGACGTCGGCCACGGCATGTCCGCGCTCCGCCTGACACCGGTGTCGCTGGTACTGGCCGACGGCGAAGGCACGTGCTCGCTACGCCCGGACGAGTTCGGCTCGGCCCGACCCGACCCGTTCTGCCGGCACGAGGACCACTGGCTGCGCCACCTGGAGTTGGCGCACCGGGACGTCGTCGGCATGCTCACCCGGCTGCTGCCGGACAACCTGCGCGGCGGCCACGTGCGACCGCTCGGGTTGGACCGGTACGGCCTGCGGCTGCGGATCGAGACGCCCGACGGTGATCACGACGTGCGGCTGGCCTTCTCCGAACCGGTGGACACGCCCGGCGCGCTGGGCAGCCAACTGCGCCGGATGGTCGGCTGCCCGTTCCTCAACCAGGTGCGCTAGCCCAGTTCCGGCGGGAAACCACCGGTGGCGATCGGGCTCCAGCGCTCGATCGTCAGGCGCACCAACGACTTGCCCTGCCGCCGCATCGCCTCCCGGTACTCGTCCCAGTTCGGGTGTTCACCGGAGATGGAGCGGAAGTAGTCGACGAGCGGCTCCAGCGCATGCGGCAGGTCGAGCACCTCGGCGGTCCCGTCCACCTGCACCCACGCGTCGTTCCAGTCGTCGGACAGCACGCACAGGGAGGCGTTGAGGTCGCGGCGCAGGTTGCGGACCTTGGCGCGCTGCGGATAGGTGGAGATGACGACGCGACCTTCGGCGTCGACACCGAAGGTGACCGGTGACAGTTGCGGCCGCCCGTCCCCCCTACTGGTCACCAGGATCCCCCGATGGCGTGGCCGCAGGAACTCCAACAGGTGATCACGGTCGACGACGTCGTTCGTGGCGTACTTCGGCATGCGGTGATCATCCCACCGGAATGGCCAGCAGGCAGGCGAAGGCACCCACGGCGAACCCGCACTGTGCCAGCGACCAAGCGGTGGCCGCCCGCATCGTCGCCCAGGCACGGCGCCGTTCCGACATGGTGCAGTTCATCCTTGACGCCGCGGCAGGACGAGGACGACTGCTCGCCGGACTCGGTCCTGAACGGCTGACGTCGAGGTCACCGCCTCGGTCTCTACGATGATCGGTGTGCGCGACCGTGTACGGGCCTGGCTGGTGCCCGAGCAGCCGGCTGGTGTCCGGTACGTGGACGATCCGGGTGAGCGCCGGCTGGTGCGGTTCGAGATCGTCATCGTGTTCGCCGTCAGCCTGGGGCTGGCCGGGGTCACCAGCCTGATCTCGCTGCTGGACTCGCTGCTCAAGCCGGTGCCGCTCAACCAGCAGCATGTGGCGATCAACGTGCCGCAGGCGACGGCCAGTTTTCTCGATTTCCTCGGCCAGCTGGCGAACATCGCGCGGCTGCTGGCCTGGGGGTTCCTGGGCGTCTATCTGCTGTACCGGGCCGGGTTCCGGCTGGCCGAGGTCGGACTGAGCCGGTTCCGGCGATCCGACGCCTGGTTCGGGGTCGGGCTCACGGCGCTGATCGGGATACCGGGGCTGGGACTGTATTTCCTGGCCAGGGCCCTTGACCTGAACCTGAACGTGCTGCCGACCACGCTCAACGACACGTGGTGGCGCATTCCCGTCCTCATCCTCGCGGCCGCGGCGAACGCCTGGGCCGAGGAGGCTCTGGTGATCGGCTACTTCATCAGCCGGTTGCGGCAGCTCGGGCTGCGGGAGAACGGTTCGCTCCTCGCCGCCGCCGTGTTGCGCGGCTCCTACCACCTGTATCAGGGGTTCGGCGGGTTCATCGGCAACTTCGTGCTGGGGTTGATCTTCGGCCGGATCTGGCAGCGGACCAACCGGCTGTGGCCGATGGTCGTCGCGCACACGCTGCTGGACGTCATCTCGTTCGTCGGGTACGCGTTGCTGGTGAACCACCTGTCGTTCCTGAAATAGCTACGCTGCGACGTGTGATCGAGGCAAGCGCCGACCATCGGGTCGACAGCGAAGTGGGCCCCCTGAGCACCGTGCTGCTGCACCGCCCGGGCCCGGAGCTCAAGCGGCTCACTCCACGCAACAACGACCAGCTCCTGTTCGACGGCATCCCCTGGGTGGACCGGGCGCAGGCCGAGCACGACGCCTTCGCCGGGCTGCTGGCCGGGCGCGGCGTCGAGGTGCTGCTGCTGGGCGACCTCCTGGTCATCGCCCTGGCAGACGCCCGGGCACACGCCGCCGGGGTGCACGCCTGCGTGGACGAGCTGCGGCTGGGCCTGCACCTGGCCGACGCGCTGCGCTCCCACCTGTCCGGTGTGTCCCCCGAGGCGCTGGCCAGCGTGCTGACCGCCGGCATGACGTTCGAGGAGCTGCCGGTCGCGGAGGGCGCATCGCTGGTCCGGCGGATGCACCAGCCGCACGACTTCGCCATCGACCCGCTGCCCAACCTGCTGTTCACCCGCGACTCGTCGGTGTGGATCGGGGACCGGGTCGCGGTGGCGTCGCTGATCATGCCGGCCCGGCGCCGGGAGTCGGCGATCACCGACCTGATCTACGCCTACCACCCCCGGTTCCGGCAGACCGCCCGCGCCTACGGTGCCCACTCGGCACCGGTCGAGGGCGGTGACGTGCTGGCGCTGGCGCCGGGTGTGCTCGCGGTCGGCGTCGGCGAGCGGACGTCGCCGGCCGGTGCCGAGGCGCTGGCCCGCTCGGCGTTCGCGGACGGCCTGGCGCACACGGTGCTGGCGGTGCCGATCGCGCAGCAGCGCGCCACCATGCACCTGGACACCGTCTGCACGATGGTGGACCGGGACGCCTTCGTGATGTACCCGGCGATCCGCGACTCGCTGTCCGCGTACCCGTTGCGCCCGGACGGCGAGGACGGCGTGCGGGTGGATGGCCCCGAGCCGTTCCTGACGGCGGCGGCGAAGGCGATGAGCATCGACCGGCTCCGGGTGATCGACACCGGACTGGATCCGGTCACCGCGGAACGCGAGCAGTGGGACGACGGCAACAACACGCTCGCCGTGGCGCCGGGCGTCGTGGTGGCCTACGAGCGCAACGTGGAGACCAACGCGCGCCTGGAGGCTGCCGGCATCGAGGTGCTGCGGATCTCGGGATCGGAACTGGGCTCCGGGCGCGGCGGGCCGCGGTGCATGTCCTGCCCGGTGTCCCGGGCCGCGTTGTAGAGCCGGGTAAAAGCCCGGTTCGGCCGGCCACGTCCACCACTCGCCGGCCGAACCGGGGTCCGGTCGACCGGTCCGCCCCGACCAGTCGACCGGAGTCCGTTACCGCGCCAGCCGCCCCAGCAGCGCGGACGCCACGGTGATCAGCACGCCCGCGGCCACGATCAGCACCGCGAAGTCCAGCCCGAGTTGGGCCGGGGTGCCGATGAGCAGGCCGCGCAGCGCGTCCACCTCGTACCCGAGCGGGTTGATCCGGTTGATCACCCGCAGCCAGCCGGGCATCAGGTTCACCGGGTACAGCGCGTTGGACGCGAAGAACAGCGGCATCGTGATGGCCTGGCCGATGCCCATCAGCCGGTCCCGCGACATGACCAGGCCGGCGATGGTGATGGACAGGCAGCAGAAGAAGCCCGACCCGAGCACCACGACCACGCACATGCCGATCAGCTTCAGCGGGTTGGCGGTCAGCCCGACGCCCAGGATCGCGGCCATGATCAGCACGACCAGCGCCTGCACCAGCGCGCGGATGCCGGCGGCGAACGCCTTGCCGGTGACCAGCGCGATCCGGGGTGTCGGCGTGACCAGCAGCTTGGACAGCACGCCGGCGTCGCGCTCCCAGATGATCTGGATGCCGTAGAAGATCGAGATGAAGAGCACCGACTGGGCCAGGATCCCCGGCGCCAGGTAGTCCAGGTACGGCACGGATGTCGGGATCGCGTGCAGGCGCGAGAACGTCTCGCCGAAGATGAGCAGCCAGAGCGCGGGCTGGATCGCGCGGGTGTAGAGCTCCTTGCGGTCGTGACGGAGCTTCTGCAGCTCGACGAGGCAGAACGTCGCGGTGCGGCTCGGAAAGCGCCGCCACAGGGCCGGCGGCGCCGGCCGCTCAGCCGACGCGGCCGGCAGTCCGGCGAGTGCGGCGGATCTCACGGAGCCCT
>DASUGU010000150.1:0-83955 GCA_036273855.1 Pseudonocardiaceae bacterium | reverse complement strand
TTCGGTATCGCCGGCAAGTATCCGTCCGCTTTGTGGCTCGATAAACAGGAGGAAAGCTTCGAGGAGCGTGGTCTTACCAGCCCCATTGCTCCCGATCAGGGTGATCCGGTCCCCTGGCCAGATAGTCAGGTCGGCTCGCTCGATGACCGGCGTTGGGCGCCCTGGATACGCCAGCGTCACGCGGTCGAGCCGGATCGGCTCCAGCCGCAGGTCCGGCACCCGGCTCGTCGCGGTCAGGGTTTGGCTGGTCGTAGTCGAGGATCGGCCGGGCGTCGGTTCGGGCGTCGGTTCGGGCGTCGGTTCGGTCGCCGGTCTGGTCGTGGCGGAGAGTGGATCCGCCGTCGACTCGATCGGTGCATCCGGCTCGCCGTCCAGGATCTCGAAGACCTTGGTCGCGGCCGCTGTCCCGTCCGCGCTCGCGTGGAAAGCGGCCGCCGCGTTCCGCACCGGCAAGAACGCCTCAGGCGTCAGCAGCAGCAAAAACAATGCCGTCGAGTACTCCATTTGCCCGTACAGCAACCGGAGCCCGACCTCGACGGCGACCAGCGCGGTTGCGACCGCCGCCGCGAGTTCAAGTACCAGCGCCGACAAGAACGCGACCCGCAGGCTGGCCATCACGCTGACCCGGTACTCATCGGTGACCCGGCCGATGAGCTGCTCCTGCGCCTTGGCCCGGCCGAAAACCTTGAGCGTCGCCAGGCCCCGGACCACGTCCAGGAAGTGACCGCTCAGCCGGGCCAGCAGAACCCAGTTCCGCCTGGTCTGCGCCTTGGTCCGCAACGCGATCAGCACCGCGAACACCGGAATCACCGGCAGCGTCACGACAACGATCAGCCCCGACACCCAGTCCACCGACAGCATCGAGACGATCACCGCGACCGGCACGACCACGGCGAGCAGCATCTGCGGCAGATACCTCGCGTAGTAGGAGTCCAGCGAATCAAGCCCGCTGGTCGCTAGCGTCGCGATCGCACCGGGCCGCTGCCGGCCGAGCCAGTGCGGCCCCCGGTCAAGCGCCCGGATAAGCAAGCGGGACCGAAGCCCGTCCTTGACCGCGACCGCGGCCCGCAACGCCGCCGCCTCGCCGCCGTAGGAAGCCGCCGCCCGGCCGACCACCACGACCAGCAGGAAGATCAACGCCCCGGCCAGCGTGGCCGTCCCTGCCCCCGCCGCCGCGGTCGCCAGTACGTGGGCCAGCAGCCCAGCCTGAGCGACGATCAGACCGGTCAGCGCGATGCCGCAGCTCACGGCCGCAACGAGATACCAGCGGGCCGACCCGGACCAGGATTCCGCGATCAGCCGCCTAGGCAATCGACGGTTCGGGTGCTGGCGGGCCGGGCGCTGGCGTCCCGGGCGCTGGCGGCCAGGATGGGACGACATCGTCGGCTAGTGATCCGGTCCCTGCCGCTTGCGGTCCGGATTGTCCTTTGCTGGGGTGTAGATCGCCTTCAGCAGCCCGACCGGCTTGTCGGTGAACGCCCGCTCCCGCCTGATGTCGCGCGTGAACGCCACCCACCAGGTCAGCAGCGCCCCGACCCGGTTGCGGAACCCGGTGAGAAACGCGATGTGAATGAACAGCCAGCTGAACCAGCCGATCAGCCCATGCAGCTTCAGCGGCCCACCCGACACGACCGCATCCCCGCGCGAGATGTAGGCAGCCGATCCGAGATCCCGGTACTTGAACGGCTTAGCCTTCCCCGCAGCCTCGCCCCGCAGGTGCTCCTTGATCCGCCGCCCGGCATACATTCCGGACTGCATGGCGACTTCAGCGACGCCCGGCAGCTTATGCAGGCTCATCATGTCGCCGATGACGAAGATCTCCGGGTGCCCGGGCACGGTCAGGTCATCGCCGACCACCACCCGCCCGGCCCGGTCCTGCTCGGCCCCGGTCGCCTTCGCGAGCGCCGTCGCCAGCTCGGGCGCGGCCACCCCAGCCGTCCACAGTACCGTCGCCGCGTCGTAGTGCTCGGTCGTCCCGTCCGCACCCCGCACGTCGAGGCCGCTCTCGTCCACCTTGGTTACCCGGGTGCCCAGGTGCATCTCGACCCCGAGCCGGTTCAGCGAAGCGGCCGCCCGCCCAGACAGCTCTGGCCCGAACGACGCGAGCGGCGCGTTGCCCCCGTCGAACAACAGCACCCGGGCATCCTCTGGCTTGAACTGCCTGAATTCGTCCCGCAGCGTCTTGGTGGCGACCTCCCTGATCTGCCCGGCCAGCTCGACTCCGGTCGGCCCGGCCCCGACCAGCGCGAACGTCAGCCGCCGGGTCCGCTCGGCGGCTGACGTGGCGGTCTCGGCCATCTCGAAAGAACCGAACACCCGGCGCCGGATCGTCAGCGCGTCCGAGATCGTCTTCATGCCGGGTGCCCAGACGGCGAACTCGTCGTGCCCGAAGTAGGTCTGCTCGACCCCGGCCGCCATTATCAGGTGGTCGTAATGCAGGTCGAACTCCTCGCCGAGGGGTCGCACGCAGCAGACCCGCCGTTCGACCGGGTCGATGTCTACGACCTTCGCCATCTCGCACTCGACGTTCCGGTAGTGCCGGAGCACCCGCCGCAGCGGCGCGGTGATCTGGCCTTCCGACAAGATCCCGGTCGCGCACTGGTACAGCAGTGGCTGGAACAGGTGATGCTCGCTCTGGTCGACCAGCGTGACCTGGCACGGCGCCCGTCGCAGCGCCCGGGCCGCGAATAGACCGGCGAACCCGCCGCCGACGATCACGACCCGAGCCGTGGCGGGCCGACCGGTCGACCGGCTCATGGGGTGGGATCGGCCCACACGTCGCCGTTGTGCAGCAGCGCGTCGGCCTCCTTCGGGCCCCAGCTGCCCTTCGCGTAACTGTGCACCGGCACTACATCGCCCAGCACCGGGTCGACGACGCGCCATGCCTGCTCGACATTGTCCTGCCGCGCGAATAGCCCTCGGTCGCCAGACAAGGCCGCCCCGATCAGCCGGTCATACGGCCGCATGTCATTCGTGGGCTGCTCGGCGAACGTCAGCGACTCCGACTGTGGCTGCCAGCCCGCCCCCGGCTTCTTGCCGGCCACCGTCAGGCTGACCCGCGCTGCCGGGTTGATGCGGAAGCGCAGTGCGTTGACGTCAGAGCTTCCAAGCTGGATTCCGAAAACATTGTGCGGTGGCTGCTTGAACCTGATGCTGACGTCGGTGGCCGTAATCGGCAGGCACTTGCCGGCCCTGATCAGGATCGGCACGCCCGACCAGCGCCAGGAGTCCAGTGCGAGCCGGACCGCGACGAACGTCTCCGTGGTCGACTTGGGGTCTACGCCCTTAACCGCGTGGTAGTCCTCGTACTGCCCGCGGATCGTCGTCTCCGGAGTGAGCTCGGACAGGGCGCCGATCACCTCGGCCTTCGAGGATCGCCAGGCGTCGATGCCCCGGCTGTCCGGCGGCTCGGCTAGCACCGAGGCGAGTACCTGGAGCAGGTGGTTCTGCAGTACGTCCCTGATCGCGCCGGTCTTGTCGTAAAACGCGCCTCGATCCGACACGTCGAACGCCTCGGCCATCGTGATCTGGATGCTCTGCACGTGATTGCGGTTGAGCAGTGGCTCGATCATCGAGTTGGCGAACCGGACGAACAGCATGTTCTCGACCGGGTCCAGGCCCAGCCAGTGGTCGACTCGATAGATGTCGTCCTCGGCGAAGTGCTGGTGCATGGTGTTGTTCAGCGCCTTCGCGCTGGCCAGGTCGTTGCCGAAGGGCTTCTCGACCATCACCCGCGAGTTGCCCGACCGGCCCGCCTGAGCGATGCCGTCGGTGATCCGCCCGAAGAGCGGCGGCGGGACCTCCAGGTAATAGAGCACCTTCTTGCCGGAGCCGATCTCCTTCGACATCTGGTCATAGGTGGCGCTCGAATCCAGGTCGCCGTCGATGTAGCGGAGCAGGCCGAGCATCTTGACCGCCGCCGGCGACTTCGGGTCAATCCCGCCCCGGCTCAGCGATTGCGCGGCGTAGTCACGGAACTGATCGATGCCCCAGCCGCTCTTGGCGATGCCGATCACCGGCACGTCGAGCACACCGCGTTCGACGAGGCCGACCAGAGCGGGGAAGGTCTCGAGCTTGGCCAGGTCTCCGGTCGCACCGAAGATCACCAACGCGTCGGCCTTTTCAGTGGACGTGGTCATGGCTGGGCTCCTCCTTTTCCTTGGCTATCGCGATGTCCTTGTCGCTGATCCGGCGCCTAAACACGTGATAGGTCCAGGCCGTGTACGCGATCACGACGGGAAGCAAGACCAGCGCGACGACCGTCATGACTTTCAGCGGGTAACTCGGCGATGCGCTGTTGTGGATGGTGAGGTTGAACAGTGGATTGGTGCTTGAGACCATGAGCCTCGGGTAGAGCTCGCTGAAGATCGATAGCACCGTCACCGCGACCGCGATGGTGGTCGCGGCGAAGCTCCAGCCGTCTCGGCCGTAGCCGATCAGCCAGTCCACCGAGAACATCGCGAGCACGCCGGCGATCTCGACCGGGTTGGGCAGCAGGCCCTTGCCCGCGATCGAGTGGGTCCAGATCACGAAGCCGAGCAGAATCAAGGTGGCGATCGGGCTGAGGTTGCGGGCTAGCCGGACCGCTCGGGTACGCAGGTCGCCGCTGGTTTTCAGCGCGATGAACGTCGCTCCGTGCACCGCGCACAGCACTACCAGCGTCACGCCCGTGAACAGCCCGTAGGGCTGGAACAGCGTCCAGAATGACCCGGTGTACTCATGGTGGGAGCTGATCGGCAGGCCGTGCAGCAGGTCACCGAGCGCGAGTCCGATCAGGAATGGTGCCAGCAGGCTGCCCGCGGTCAGCAGGCCGGTCCAGGTATCCCGCCAGGCTGGCCGATCCCGCTTGCCCCGGTACTCGAACGAGGTGCCGCGCACCATCAGCGCCCCGAGCAGCAGCACAAGCGCCAGGTAGAAGCCGGAGAACATGGTCGCGTACCAGCCAGGAAAGGCCGCGAACATGGCCGCTCCGGCGACCACCAGCCAGACCTCGTTGCCATCCCACAGCGGCCCGATCGTGTTGATCACGGCCCGCCGCCCGGCCTCATCCCGGCCCAGCACCCCGTGCAGCATGCCGACGCCGAAGTCGAAGCCTTCGAGTACGAAGAACCCGGTCCACACGACCGCGATGATCAGGAACCAGAGCGAGACGAGAGTCATCGATGGCGCCTAATACAACATGGACGGGACGCGCGGCTGCTCGTCCGAATCGGTAGCGGCGGGTGCTGGTGCGAGTTCGCGGCGGGAGTAGCGGATCATCAGCACCGCGTCGATCACTCCGAGCGCGGTGTACAGCAGCCCGAACGCGATCAGGCTGATCACCAGGTCGGTAAAGCTGACCGACGGCGACGCCCCGTGCTTGGTGAGCAAGATCCCCTGCACCACCCACGGCTGGCGGCCGCTCTCGGTTAGCAGCCAGCCGGCCGTGTTCATCAGGAACGGAAAGATCACCACCCAGGTCGCTGCGGCCAGGAACCAGCGGCTGGCCGGCACTTTCTTCTTGCGCATGAGCAGCAGGCCGACGAGACCGAGCACCAGGAGCAGACCAGCCAGGTACGCCATCACCCGCATCGACCAGTACTGGATGAAGACGTTCGGCACGTAGTTCCCCGGCCCGTACCTGGCCGCGTACTGATGCTGGAGCGGGCTGAGCCCGATCACCTTGCCGTTCCACGAGTTCGTGGCGAGCAGGGAGAGCAAGTGCGGAATCGAGAAGATTTGGGTCGGGGTGTGGTCGTTGTTGCCGCCGCCGATCTGGAACAGCGAGAACGAGCACGGCTGGCAGGTAGACCATTGCGCCTCGGCGGCCGCGATCTTCATCGGCTGGTACCTCGCCTCGACCACGCCGAGCTCGCTGCCGATGAACATCGTGAGGATCATCGTGGGCACCAGCACGATCAGGGCGAGGCGCGCCGACCTGGTGAACAGCTCGCGGTCGCCACGGTGGCGCAGTTGCCAGGCGGACACGGCGAGCATGACGACGGCGGCCGTCGCGAGCGAGGCCAGCAGTACATGCACGTAGCCCCACAGGAACACCGGGTTGGTCAGCACCGCCCACAGGTCGGTCAGCTGCGCCTGACCGGAGTTGCCCAGCGAGTAGCCCACCGGGTGCTGCATCCAGGAATTCGCGGCCATGATGAACGCGGCGGACAATGCGCTGCCCACGGCCACTGCCCAGATCGTCAGCAGGTGTACCCGTTTGGGCAGCTTGTCCCAGCCGAACAGCCACAGTCCGAGGAACGTCGACTCGAGGAAGAACGCGAGCAGGCCCTCCAGTGCGAGCGGGGCACCGAACACACCGCCGACCGTGCGCGAGTAGTCCGACCAGTTCATCCCGAACTGGAACTCCTGGACCAGGCCGGTGACGACGCCGACGGCCACGTTGATGACCAGCAGCGTGCCGAAGAACCGGGTGAGCCGCAGGTATTCGACCCGGCCGTTGCGGTGCCACGCGGTCTGCAGCAGGGCCGTCAGGAACGCCAGCCCGATGGTCACCGGGACGAACAGGAAGTGGTAGATCGACGTCATCGCGAACTGCCACCGGGACAGGTCCAGCGCCATCGCGCCCCTTCCGGTCGGTGTCACGGGCTCGACGTTGCGGTCGGCCACCACGGTCACCAGCGCACCGGATGAGGTGCATCGCCCCGCGCGGGTGATTGGCCGGGCGGGCCGGGTCCGCCGCGCGTGTATCACCCGTCCCGGGTGGCGCCTCGGCGCCGGCACCGTGCTGCCATGCCTGCTGGACCCAACCAGCTGGCTCGCGCGAGGAGGACACGATGGCGACGGACCGGGTCGATGCCCTGGTGATCTTCGGTGCGACCGGCGACTTGGCCAAGCTGGAGACGTTCCCGGCACTGGTCGGCCTGGTCGACCGGGGCGTCCTGGACGTCCCCGTGATCGGGGTGGCCAAGAGCGGCTGGGGACTGGAGCAGTTCCGTGACTACGCGGCCGCGTCGCTTCGGCGCAACGGCATCGACCCGGACAGCGCGCCGGCACGCACGATGCTCGGCCTGCTGCGCTACGTGGACGGTGACCTCGACGACGACGCCACCTATCAGGCGATGTCCGATGCGGTCGGTGCGGGGGGCCGCATACTGTTCTACCTGGAAGTCCCGCCCGTTCTGTTCGGCCGTATCGCGAAGGGAATCGCGACCGCGGGTCGCGCCACCGGCGCGCGGGTGATGGTCGAGAAGCCGTTCGGCACCGACCTGGCGGGTGCGCGGGAACTCAATTCCGTCATGCACCAACACTTCTCGGAAGACGCGATCTACCGGGTGGACCACTGGCTGGGCCTGGATCCGGTGGAGAACGTGCTGTTCGCGCGGTTCGCCAATGCCGTACTGGAACCACTGCTCAACCGCACCCACGTGGCGAGCATCCAGATCACCATGGCCGAGGCGTTCGACGTCGCCGACCGCGGCAGGTTCTACGACCGGACCGGTGCCATCCGCGACGTCGTGCAGAACCACATGCTGCAGGTGCTGGCCACGGTGCTGGCCGACCCTCCCGACGGGCCGGGGCTGAGTTCGTGGCGGGACGCGAAGTCCCGCGTGGTGGGTTCGCTGCGCCCGCTGACCCCCGAGCACACCGTGCGGGGGCAGTACGAGGGCTACCACGACGTCAACGGCGTGGACCCGCGCTCGACCGTCGAGACCTTCGTCGCGCTCCGCACGTCGGCCGACTCGTGGCGTTGGGCCGACGTGCCCATCCTCATCCGGGCGGGCAAGTGCATGCCGGTCACGGCCACCGAGGTCACGATCGATTTCCGGACCGCGCCGCACGACGTGTTCGGCCTGCGACCACAGCCCGCGTCCAACGCGCTGCGCTTCCGGATCTGGCCGGAGACCCAGGTCGGTCTCACCCTGGCCGGCAAGAAACCCGGTGGCGGCTGGCAGGCCCAGCACGAGGAGCTGACGTTCGCCCAGCAGCCCGGCTCGGACATACGTCCCTACGACCGGTTGATCGGTGCCGCCCTGGACGGTGACCGCTGGCTGTTCGCCCGGCAGGACACGGTGGAGAACGCCTGGCGCGTCGTGCAGCCCGTGCTCGGCGACGTGGTCCCGGTGCACCCGTACACCAAGGGAACCTGGGGGCCCAAGGAAGCCGACCGGCTGCTGTCCGAACCGGCCACCTGGCACGATCCCGCCGGCTGACCGCCGAATCGGAGCCTGACATGACTGAACGAACCAGCCAGCGCCACGTGGTCATCGTCGGCGGCGGGTTCGCGGGCCTGTTCGCGGCGCGCGCGCTGGCCAGCGGGCCGGTCTCGGTGACGCTCGTCGACCGCGCCCACCACCACCTGTTCCAGCCGCTGCTGTACCAGTGTGCGACCGGCATCCTGTCCGAGGGACAGATCTCCGCACCGCTGCGCGACGTGCTCAGGCGCCATCGGAACGTCGACTGCGTCATGGCGTCGGTGACCGGCATCGACGCCGACCGCAAGCGGCTGACCGCGCAACGGCCCGGCGGCACGACCATCGAACTGAGCTACGACGATCTCATCGTCGCCGCCGGGATGCGGCAGTCCTACTTCGGCCACGACGAGTTCGAGCAGTTCGCACCAGGTATGAAGACGATCGCCGACGCACTGACGATCCGCCGCCGGGTGTTCGGCGCGTTCGAGATGGCCGATTCGGCGCAGGACCCGGGCGAACGGCGGCGGTGGCTCACGTTCGCCCTCGTCGGCGCGGGCCCGACCGGTGTCGAACTGACCGGTCAGATCCGCGAACTGGCCACCAAGACGCTCCACGCCGAGTTCCACCATGCGAAACCGGAGGACGCGCGGGTGCTGTTGTTCGACGGTGGCAAGGCGCCGCTGGCCGCGTTCGGGCCGAAGCTGTCCGGCAAGGCCGAGCAGTCCCTGCGGCGGCTGGGCGCCGAACTGCACATGGGCTCGATCGTGACCGACGTCGACAGCAACGGTCTGGCGGTGCGCGATCACGAGGGCAACACCACCCGCTACGAGGCAGGCACCGTGCTGTGGACCGCGGGTGTCGAGGCACCTCCGTTCGCCACGGCGCTGGCGCGGGCCACCGGAGCCGAGCAGGACCGGGCAGGGCGGATACACGTGGACCCGGACCTCACCATCCCCGGACACCCGGACATCTCGGTCACCGGCGACCTGATGAGTCTCGACTCACTGCCCGGCGTCGCCGAGGTCGCCATGCAGACCGGCCACTACGCCGGTCATCGGATCCGCCGCGCGGCGCAGGGGCGAGAAGTCGGCAAGCCGTTCCGCTACCACGACCTGGGCTCCGCGGCGTACATCGCCCGGGGCAACGCGGTCATCTCCGCCGGGCGGCTCAAGGCCAGCGGCTTCCCCGGCTGGGTGCTGTGGCTGTTCATCCACATCGCGTTCCTCACCGGCTACCGCAACCGCGTCGGGGCCGTGCTGACCTGGTGGCTCGCGTTCACCCGCGACCGCAGACGCGAACGTGCCTTCACCACCCGTCAGGTCGGCATCGTGGCCGACGTGTACACACCGACCCGGCCGGGGTCGAGGTGGACGACCTGATCCATCGCGTCCAGTCCCGCCGTGCGGTGGGTGATCAACACGACCGTGCGGCCCTCGGTGGCGGTGAGCAAGTCCCGCGTCAGCTCCTCGGCCGTCCGCTCGTCGAGGTGCTCGGTGGGCTCGTCCAGGACGACCACCGGGAAGTCGGCCAACAGCACCCGGGCGACGGCGAGCCGCTGGCGCTGGCCGCCGGACAGCCGCGCGCCGTGCTCGCCCACCTGCGTGTCGAGCCCGTCGGGCAGGTCGTCGATCCAGCCCAGCAGGCCGGCTCGGCGCAGCGCGTCGCGGAGCTGCGCCTCGGTCGCGTCCCGCCGCGCCAACCGCAGGTTCTCGCCGATCGTGGTGTCGAAGACATGCTGATCCTGGGCGCACAGCCCCACGATCGTGCGGACGGTGTCACCGGACATGCGGGTCAGGTCCGTGCCGCCCAGGGTGACCCGCCCGGCCGATGGATCGAGAAAGCGCACCAACACCATGGCCAGCGTGGTCTTCCCCGCGCCGCTGGGGCCCACGATGGCCACTCGCCGCCGCGCGGGCACCGTGATGTCGAGTCCGGTCACCACGTCCGGTCCGTCCACACTCCAGCGTGCCGACAGGTTCTCGATGCACAGGTCATAGGGCGGCGCCGGTGCGGGCAGCGGCGAGTCCGGCTCGCGCACCCGGTCCGGCTGGCGCAGGACAGCCGCGACACGGGCCGCCGAGCTGCGGATCCTGGGCAGCTGCTGGGCGGCCGGAGCCAGCGGGCCGAACACCTCGTGCGCGGCCAACGGCGTCAACACGACGACGGCGAGCGCCACCCCGGGCAACACGCCCGAGCGCACCGCCGGTACCCCGAGCACGAGGCACGCCCAGACGGCCCCTCCGCCGGCGAGCGCGGTGACCGACGCGGCCATCGCCTGCCCCAGGGTGCTGCGCCGCTCGGCCCGACCCAGCTCGCGGTCGGCCGCGGCCACCCGGGCCAGTCCCCGGTCCGCCGCACCGAACGCCAGTAGCTCGGCGCACCCGCGCAACACATCCAGCGACGCCGTGCTCAGCGCGCCACGGCACGGCGCGATGCGAGGCTCCGCGCGCCTGGCCACCCCGCCCGCGAGCCACGGCGCCCCGACCGCCGCGAGCACCAGGCTCACCGCGAGCACCACGCCCGCCGACGGTAGGAGCAGGGCGAGGCAGCCGACCGTGGCCACGCCCGCCGCGGCGGCCGCGAGGTAGGGCAGCAGGACCCGCAGCCACCGGTCGGCGACGCTGTCCACGTCGGCGACCAGTCTGCTGATCAGATCGCCCGACCGGAACGTCGCCAGACCGGCCGGTGCCAGCCGTTCCAGCCGCTCGTACACGGCGACACGCATCGAGGCGAGAACGCGCAGGGCGGCGTCGTGACCGGTCAGCCGCTCGGCATACCGGAACACGCTGCGGCCCAGGCCGCACGCCTGCACCGCGACCACGGCGACCATCAGGCTGAGCACCGGCGGCTGCAAGGACGCACGCGAGATCAACCAGGCCGAGGTGGCGGTCAGCCCGATCGCGGCGACATTCGCGGCCGCGCCGGCCGCGGTGGCCAGTGCGAGTCGCCGCACGGCGCCGCGGCCCGGCCGGCCGGGCGTACTCATGCGTCTGCCCTGACGGGAACGACCGGCCCGGCCTGCGGCAGGACCACCACGCGGTCGGCGGCGGACAGCACGGCGGGCCGGTGGGCGACCATCAGCACCGCACTCCCCCACCGGGCCAGTTCGCGCACGGTGCCGAGCACCTGTGCCTCCGTCCTCGCGTCGAGCCCGGCGGTCGGCTCGTCCAGCAACAGCACCGGACGGCGGGCCAGCACGGCACGGGCCATGGCGACGCGGCGCCGCTGACCCGAGGACAGCCCACGGCCGCCTTCCCCGACCGGCCGATCGAGCCGGACCTCCCGCAACGCCGCGGCCAGCGCCGCCCACCGGACCGCGTCGTCCGGCGCGTCGGGCCGGCCGAGGCGGATGTTGGACGCGACCGTGCCGGCCTGCAGCACCGGCTCCTGCGGTACCCAGGCCGTACAGGCGCGCCAGTCGGCCATCTCCAGGTCGTCCAGGCGCCATTCGCCGCCTGCCTCCTCCACGACGACCCGGCCCGCGTCGGGGGTCACGAATCCGAGCAACACGTCGATCAAGGTCGACTTGCCGCTCCCGCTCGGACCCGCCAGTGCCACGACCTCACCACGGCGCACCCGCAGGCACGCCCCGTCAGGCGTCGGGTCCGGCCGACCCGGGTGCTGCACCCGAACGTCCTCGACCCGCAGGCCGGTCGGCGCGGGTGGCCCGAAACGTTGCCGCGCCGCCGTACTGGTGGTGACGGCCAGGTGCGGCCCGGCGGGTACCGGCGTCTCCAGGACGTCGAACACGTCTTCCGCCGCGGCCAGGCCGTCCGCGGCGGCGTGATAGTGGTTGGCCAGCCGGCGCAGCGGCAGGTACGCCTCTGGCGCGAGAACCAGCACCAGCAAACCGGTCCACAGATCGAGATGCCCGCCGACCAGCCGCAGCCCGACACCGACGGCGACGAGTGCGACCGAGAACGTCGCCACCAGCTCCAGCACCATGGAGGACAGGAACGTCAGCCGCAGGGTGGCCACCGTGGCGCGACGGTAGGAGTCGGTGACCCGGCCGACGCTCTCGGTCTGCGCTCTGGCCCTGCCGAACACCTTCAACGTCGGCAACCCGGCGACGACGTCCAGGAAGTGATACGACAGCCTCGACAGCGCCTGCCAGCGGTCGCGGGTCCGCGCGGCGGTGGTCGAGCCCACCAGACTCATGAACAGCGGGATCAGCGGCAGCGTGATCGCGATCGTCACGCCGGCAAGGGGATCGGCGATCACCAGACGCACCACGACCATGGCCGGAACCACCACCGCCAGCGCCACCTGTGGCAGATACCTCGCGAAGTACGCATCGAGGCTGTCCACACCGACCGTCACGAGGGTGGCCAGCCCGCCGGTCCGGCGGCCCGTCAGCCAGCGCGGCCCCAACTCGACGACATGCCGCAGCACCGCGCCGCGCAACTGCGCCTTGACCGCGGCCGAAGCACGGTACGAGAAGGACTCGACGCCCCACACCAGCGCGACCCGACAGGCGATGACCACGATCAGGCCGATGACCGTCCCCCGCAACGAGGACAGCGTCAGACCGTCGGTGAACGCTCCGGTGATCGCGGTGGCGAGCAGCTGCGCCTGCACGATGATGACACCCGCGATGGCGACCGTTGCCACGACCAGGACGATCAGGTACACCCGCACCCGACTCGCGTAGCGCAGCAGCCGAGGGTCGAGCGCCCTCATCGTCGCGTGCCCGATACCGACACGGTGCGAGCGGTGCCGAGCCACAGTGGACGAGACCCGACGCACCGCAGCCGTCCTCGCGGATCCGGCGGCATCCTCACCCGAAAGATCGTCGGCGACTTCCCCGCCGGCAGCCTCACCTCGGACGGGTGAGTTCGGACTCCGCACAGCGCCTGGTCGGGCGGCAGCCGCGTGCCATGCCAGCAGGAAAGTCGTTGCGAGCAAAGGCCAACCGCAGATGGCTTCTCATCTGTTGGAGGGGAGGTTACGGCTGGGTCCGACCACGAGCATCGGAAGCGCATCCGACCGGCATCTGGAGCGCACGATGACAGCACAGACCCACCGTCCCGTCGCTGAGGTCAGCGGATCCCTCGCGGTGAACCCGATGTTCGCGCGGGCCGGTGAGGCGACCCAAGTGCCCAAACACGTCCTGCCGGACGCGCCGATGGACCCGGCGACGGCCTACCAGATCGTGCACGACCACCTGATGCTGGACGGGAACGCCCGGCTCAACCTGGCCACGTTCGTCACGACATGGATGGAACCGCAGGCCGACCTGCTCATGGCGGAGTGCCTCGACAAGAACATGATCGACAAGGACGAGTACCCGCAGACCGCCGAGCTCGAGCGGCGCTGCGTGAACATGCTCGCCGGACTGTGGCACGCGCCGGACCCGGCCCAGGCGATGGGCTGCTCGACGATCGGGTCGAGCGAGGCGGCCATGTTCGCCGGTCTCGCGTTGAAACGGAGTTGGCAGCATCGCCGCCGCCGCAAGGGCGCGGACACCGCCCGGCCGAACCTCGTCATGGGCATCAACGTCCAGGTCTGCTGGGACAAGTTCTGCAACTACTTCGAGGTCGAACCTCGCTTCGCGCCGATGGCCGGGGAGCGCTTCCACCTCGACGCCGAGCAGGCGGTGCGCCTGTGCGACGAGAACACCATCGGCGTGGTGGCGATCCTCGGCTCGACCTTCGACGGCAGCTACGAACCGGTCCGCGAGATCGCGGCCGCCCTCGACGACCTGCAGGCCCGGACCGGGCTGGACGTGCCCGTGCACGTCGACGGCGCGTCCGGCGGCATGGTCGCGCCGTTCGTCGACCCGGACCTGGAGTGGGACTTCCGGGTGCCCCGCGTCGCCTCGATCAACACCTCGGGCCACAAGTATGGCTTGGTCTATCCCGGTGTGGGCTGGGTCCTGTGGCGCGACGCGGGCGCGTTGCCGGACGAGCTCATCTTCCGGGTCAACTACCTCGGCGGTGAGATGCCGACGCTGGCGCTGAACTTCTCCCGCCCCGGCGGCCAGGTCGTCGCCCAGTACTACACGTTCCTGCGGCTGGGCCGGGAAGGCTTCCGACAGGTCCAGCAGGAATGCCGGGACGTGGCCATGTACACCGCAGGCCGGATCGCCGAAATGGGCCCGTTCCGGTTGCTCACCCGCGGCGACGAGTTGCCCGTATTCGCCTTCGCACTGAACGACGACGTCACCAACTTCAACGTCTTCGACGTCTCGGCCGCCCTGCGCGAGCGGAGTTGGCAGGTCCCGGCGTACACGTTCCCGGCCGACCGCCAGGACCTCGCCGCCATGCGCGTGGTGGTCCGCAACGGGACCGGCCGGGAGATCGCCGATCTGCTCCTCGACGACCTCGACCACGTCCTGCCGAGGCTGGCACGCCAGACCGCACCCGCCCGCGGGGTCGAGGCGGCGAGCTTCGACCACGCCTCCGCCCACCGCCGTCCACATCCGTGACAAGTACGGTCAACGCAGCGTCCTGCGTGGACTTGGCCTCTTCTGCCGCCGCTTCGCCCACCGCAACGCCGGCCGAGCCGAACTGGCGGCGTGCTGGTCGGAGGTGAGCGGTCGTGACGTCACCGACTGGGCCGTGACTCGGCAACGTTCGTGAAAGCCCTGGGCCGGTGATGGCGCTGGCCTGCCCGGCCGCCGACGGTGACCGACGACACCTCACGACCGAACTCAGGACAGTCGGTGCCGGCGTGTGCGAAAGTGCGGGCGTGGCTGGGTGCGGCGATCGGAACAGGTTGGCATGAACTGGTTCGAGCACGTGATCGCCGCACTCAACACGCCGCTGTTCACCGTGGGCGACGACCATGTCACGTGGCGGAACTGCTCGGGTTCCTCACCGGTGGCGCCGGTGTCGCGCTCACCGTTCGTGGCACTGTTCATCGGGCTGTGCCTGGTCGGGCTGCGCAGCTGGCGGGTCCCGGTGCGCGAGCCCGCGGTGGTGGTGTGAGGCGCTACCGGCACGGCCTGGTGGTCGGCAAGTTCTACCCGCCCCACCTGGGTCACCACCACCTGATCCGCACCATGGCCGCTCGGTGCGAGCGGGCTACGGTGCTGGTCGAGGCGGCCAGGGTCGAGTCGATCCCGCTGGCCGACCGGGTGGCGTGGCTGGTCGCGGAACACCGCGACGTCACGGTGCTGGGCACGCGGTGCGACCTGCCCGTGGACTACGACGACGAACGGGTCTGGGACGCGCGGGTGGCGGTGATGAATGCCGCGCTGGCCGGCCGCCCGCCGGTGGACGCCGTGTTCACGTCGGAACGGTACGGTGCGGAGCTCGCCGCCCGACTGGGCGCCGAGCACGAATGCGTCGACCCGGCGCGGTCGGCGTATCCGGTGTCCGCGACGGCGATCCGGGCCGATCTGACCGGCCACTGGGGCGACCTGTCCCCCACCGTGCGTGCCGGGCTCGCTGTGCGGATGGTGTTCGTGGGCGCCGAGTCGACCGGCACGACCACGCTGTCGCGGCAGCTGGCCGAGCACTTCCGCCGCCGGGGCGGTGTGTTCGCCGACACCCGGTGGGTGGCCGAATACGGTCGCGAGTACACCGAACGGAAGTGGCGCAAGGAAGATACGGCGACACTGGACGCTCTCGTGTGGACACACGACGACTTCGACGCGGTCGCCGGGGAACAGGCCCGCCGGGAAAACGAGGCGGCGGCGGCCGGCCACCGCTGTTGGTGTGTGACACGGACGCATTCGCGACGTCCGTGTGGGACGCCGCTACCTCGGCGCCGCGGCTCGGCGCGGACAGCGGTGGGCGCTGGCCCCGCGACCGGACATGTACCTGGTCACCGACCACGTGGGTGTGCCGTGGCAGGACGACGGCCTGCGCGAGGGCGACCTGACGTTGCGTGCCTCCATGACCGAATGGTTCACGTCGGAGTTGACGGCGGCCCACCATCCCTGGGCGCTGCTGACCGGCACGGCGGCCCAGCGACTGCGGCTGGCGATCCGGATCGCCGATCAGTTGCTGGGCTGGCGCACCACGTTCGCCGACCCGCTCACCTGACGACTTCACGACGAGCTGCCGCCGGGCCGCCGGCCTACGGTTGGTGAGGTGCCCGACCGTGTTCGGACTTGCTGGACCCGGCAGCGAGGAACGCGGTTCCGAGGGATAACTCGGTCCAGGTGAAATCAGCCAGTTCTTCCTGCATGGCTGTGCGAATCGCCTCCCACGGACGGCGCATGATCCACTGATCAATGGCGGCGAACGGCCGCACCGTTGCGGCTCCGAGCTGCGCCAGCCACCCAGGCGTGCTGCCGGGAACCTTGAGATCCAGCACGGCCCAGCGTCCGCCTGCGGAGAGGGCCGCGGTGCCGTGGGCGATGACCTCCGCGCACTCGGGCACCTGGGTCATGGCGTAGGTGGACAGGATCGCGTCGACCTCGGCCGGGAAGTCGAAGTCGACCGCGTCGGCTTGCACGAGGCTGACATTGCTCCAGCCGTTCGCCCTTATCCGATCCCGGGCACGGGCGAGCATCGCGTCGGTCAGATCGACGCCGACGATCCGGCCACCGGGACCGACCACCTGCTGAAGCAGCGCGAAATTCAGACCTGTGCCGCAGGCCATGTCGATCACGGTGTCACCCTCGCGCAGGCCGAGCGCCTGTACGGCCCGGAGGCGTTGTGTCCGTTGGGGATAGCCGGGCACGGGGTACAGCCGGGAGGTGACGTCGTAGTGCTTTGCCTTCTTGCGGTATACGTCGATCAGGTACTCTCGCGTACTGTCGGTCTCGCTCACGACGGGTTCATCGACGCCGGCCGCGTCACGCTGCCCCGTACAGGACTTCGCACCTTTCCGCGCATCGGACTCGACAGCGGCTTTGATCGCCTCCATTTCGATATCGCTGACGCGCTGAACCCTGCCTTTGAGCATGCCCGGGGGAATCGCGCGCATGATGCCCGCGAAGTCGACCTCGACCCACATCATGGCGTTGGTGCGCCCATCGCCCACCGGCTTGAATTCCATTCCCCAGCGCGCCGAGGACGTGCCCATGGGCCCGGCGAACGCCAGGGTGGTGGGTGGCTCGACAACGGTCACTCCCTGGCTGCGGCTGCGAGACAACCCGAACATCAGCTTCGCCCGCTGGTCCACCCGCGCGCCGGGCTGCAGCGTGCCTCCACCGCGGACCCGGCCTTCAAGAACCGTTGGTGCCCACTCCGGCCAGCGTCCGACGTCGCACATATAGGCAAACACCTCATGGATGCCGCTGGCGAATGTCATACGGCTTTCGGTTCTGAATGTCATCGGACTGATTTCTCCTTCATCCGGGACCATCGCGCCAGTCTCGATCAGCGAGGTCGGCGAGCGCCTCGACGAGAGGTCCTGTCTCTTGTGGTGACTGAGGACTCCGATGCGGATCAGGTGGCCACGGACCGGCCGGGCGGAACACGGACCGTTCTGAGCGCTCCGCACCGGCGTCGTCGCGTACCGGCCACGCCGCGGCGACGGTCGCGACCGGCAACCGCCAGCCGGCCTCGGCCAGTCCCGCGCGGACCTGCCGGTCGCACGATGCCGTGGTCCTCCCTGGCGACTGCCGCACCGAGCCGACCTCCTCTTCGCGGTCGAGCTGAATCACGCCCGCTGCCAATGCAGCACACGCGTCACGAGGACGATACGTGGCAACGGAGCGCACGGATTGACCCGAGACGACCTGTGTCCACTCGACCTGTGCCGCGGACCGGTCGACCCCGGACCGGGTGATCAATCCGCGGTGCCGGGGTGCGCCGGGCCGGTGTGCTGGTGCGGTTCGACAGCACGTTCAAGGCTGCGCGAGAGGAGATCATGCCCTCCGCGCCGGGCCTTGGTGGTCAGGTAGGCGGCGTTGGTCTCGTTGAGGTGCAGGTCGGTGGGGACCTGCTGGGCAATCGTGATGCCCAGGCGGGCCAGCTGAGCACATTTGTCCGGGTTGTTGCTCAGCAGCGCGATACGGCTGGCACCGAGCGCGTGCAGCATCTGGGCCGCGCTGGTGTAGTCGCGTTCGTCGGCCTCGTGGCCGAGCGCGAGATTCGCCTCGTACGTGTCCAGACCACCATCTTGCAGTGCGTAGGCGTCGAGCTTCTCGTACAGTCCGATGCCCCGACCCTCCTGGCGCAGGTACAGCACATACCCGCCGCGTTCGGTGATCCGCTCGACCGCTTCGCGCAGTTGCGGTCCGCAGTCGCAGCGCTGGCTGCCGAACACGTCACCGGTGAGGCATTCACTGTGTAGGCGCACCAGCGGTGGCCGGGCCGCGCCGGGCTGGCCGAGTTCGAGGGCCACGTGCTGCTGCGCGTCTGCCAAGCCGGTGAAGGTGACGACCGTGGCCGTGGTCGAGTAGCCATCGGCGAAACGCAACGGGATGCGAATACGCCGCCGGATCGCTGCCGCCTGGACCGCCCCGGTCACGGGACGAACCGTTCGGCCTCACGCGAGGCCTGGTGCCTGGGCGGCGGCGCCTGATCAGGTCCGCTCGACTCGCTCAGGTCGTCCCGGTCGCGACGGCGGCGAACGGCGTCCTTCAGCAGCAGGCCCACGCCTGGGATGACGGCGGCCAGCATGAGCACCGCATACAGGGTGGAGACCGTGACGCCGTTGGCCGCACCGAGCCCGGCCGCGGCGAAGGCCCAGGCAGCAGCACCCTCCCGCGGCCCCCATCCGCCGATGCTCAAGGGGATCCCCGCGGCAATCTGGATGACCATCAGCAGTGCGATCAGTTCGCCCAGCGGTGCGGTGGAGCCGGCGATCCGAGCCGCGATGACGAACGTGGCCGTATGGCCGGCGACCACCAGCACGGACGCCAGCGTGAGTCGCGGCCACACGTCCCTGACCAGCAGGCCACGACGCAGGTCGGTGGCAAGGGCCCGGACCGCACGGGCCGGCCGGGACCGGCCTAGACGAGCGGCGACGCTCACGACCAGCGCGGCGCACCCGACCACGCCCGCGATGCCCACCAGAACGTAGGGCAGCACGGGCCGGACCGGCGAGGGCAGGGTCAGCAGCACGACGGCGGTCACCACGGCCTGGATGACCTGGCCGTACAGCCGTTCCCACCCCACGGCGCGCACCCCCAGCACGACGTCGCCGGCGCGCCGGCCCTGGGTCACCGCCCGGTGCACGTCGCCGAGAATCCCGCCGGGGAGCACGGAGTTGAGGAACAGGGAGCGGTAGTAGGCACCCGTCGCACGGGACAGGCCGATGTCGGTGCCGAGCGCGCGGGCCACGACCTGCCATCGCCAGGCCGAACACATGGTGGTCAGGGCAGTGAGCGTGACGGCGGCCACGACCCCCTGCCAGGTGACCGCACGCAGCCCGTCCTCGAACGGTGCCGCGCCCAGCTCTCGCACGAGAAACCACAGCACGGCGACGCCGGCGACCACACGCAGCAACGGCGGGCCGAAACGGCGGACCGCCGGAACTGAGTGAACGGACGTCACCCCTGTAATACGGGCCGACTGAGCAAATAGATCGAATGTACGGCGGCGGAGAAAGTCACTGTGAGCCCGGACGCGTGGTGAGCAGCTCGGACACGTGGTCCGCGCGGTCTCAGCGAGGTGTCGGCCGGAGGTCGGGGAGCATGTCGGTGTTTCGGGCGGTTCGGCGTTCGATGAACACGACATCGCGCCAGCGGCCGTCGTGTCGGCCGATGCGCTCGCGGTGGCCGACGACCCGGAAGCCGGCCCGTTGGTGCAGTGCCAGACTGGCCTGATTCTCCGGGAAGATACCGGTTTGCAGAGTCCAGACGCCCGCGGCTTCGGTGGCGGCGATGTAGGCGTCGAGCAGTGCGGTGCCGATCCCGCGGCTGTGGTGGTCGGGTCGCACGTAGATGCTGTGTTCCAGCACTCCGGCGTGGACACAGTGGCTGGACACCGGGGTGGCGGCGATCCAACCGGCGACCTGGCCTTGTTGGTCCAGCGCGACGAAGCGGTGTGTCGACGTATGGCCGGCGTCCCAGGTGGGCCAGTCCGGCGCGGTGGTTTCGAAGCCGGCGTTGCCGGTGTCCAGTCCGGACTGATGGACCGACAGCACGCCGGCCGCGTGCTGCGCGGTCATCGTGGTGATCCTGGCCGGCCGGGTGGTGGCCGGTCGGGTGGCGCGGATGGTGGCGGCGTACAGCTTGTCCTCGGCCTGGCCGGTGCGGCGGATGTCGATCTCGCGCAGTCCGGCGGTGATCAGGTGTGCGACGTGCTGGTCGGCGGTCAGGGAGCCGGCCAGGCATTCGACCCGGTCGGCTCGGGCGGCGCGTTCGGTGTCGGTCAGGCTCGGTTCGGCCAGCACGTCGCTGATGCCGATGCGGCCGCCTGGTTTGAGCACTCGGGCGATCTGGGCGAACACGGCGGCCTTGTCGGCGGACAGGGTGAGTACGCAGTTGGAGATCACCACATCGACGCTGCCGTCGGGCAGTGGGATGTCCTCGATGTGGCCGCGTAGGAACTCGACGTTGTCGACGCCGGCCTCGACGGCGTGCCGGCGGGCCAGGCCGAGCATCTGGTCGGTCATGTCCAGGCCGATGGCCCGTCCGGTCGGGCCGACCCGGCGGGCGGACAGCAGCACGTCCAGGCCGGCGCCCGACCCCAGGTCCAGCACGGTCTCGCCAGGGTGCAGGTCCACCACGGCGACCGGGTTCCCGCAGCCCAGGCTGGCCTGGACCGGGAGGTCCGGTTCGTCGGTGTAGTGCTCGGGGCCGGCGTGGTCGTCGGTGGCGCCGGCGTCGATGCGGTCGGCGAGTGCGGCGTAGCGGTCGCGGACCCGGTCACGTTCGCTCATGCGCTCTCCTGGGTGGTCGGGCCGCGGTCGACGGTGTCGAACGCGGCCGGTGCGCGGCCCATGACGACGTCGGCGGCGGAGGGGAAGCAGGACACGCACCGTTGGTTGACCTGATACCAGCGGGCGGTGCCGCGCTGCTCGGCCAACACGAAGCGGGCCTCGGCCAGCACCTTGAGGTGGGCGGACACCGTGGACTGGCCCACCGGGACGCGGGCCACGATCTGGCCGACGGTCATCGGCTCGCCCTGCTCGGCCAGCAGGTTCAGGATCTGCACGCGGGTGGCGTCGGACAAGGCCCGAAACCACCCGGCGTAGGTCTCGGCACGGCCCCGATCCAGCATCACTCACCGCTTCCATCGTCCATCGCCGATTAACGATAGATGGTGGAGTGTCGTCGGGGCAACATCGGGGTTGTCCCCGATGCGCGATCGGCGGGCCGGTTGGCAGAGTCGGCGCGACATCCAGGGAGGGCGTGGGCGATGCGACGGGGTGTGCTGTTCACGGCGGTGCTGCTGACGGCGTTGACGATGGGGTTGGAGTTCGCGCACGTGCTGGAGTGGCCCCAGAAGCAGCACTACTCCGGACCGCTGTACGTGCGGCTGCAGGAATCGCTGTACGTGTGGTTCGGCGACCTCGGGGGCGTGCTGTACGTGCTGGCCGTCGTCGCCACCGTCGTGTTGGCCGTGCTGATGCGTCACGATCCCGGCGCGCGGGGCGTGCTCGGCGTGGCGGCCGGCCTGCAGGTCGTCGGCTTGGCCAGCTTCCTGGCCGTGGTCTATCCGGTCAACCTGCGGCTTCCGGTGGCCGGCGGTGGCTCGGTGCCGCCCGACTGGGCCGGGTTGCGCGATCGCTGGGAATGGGGCCATACGGTCGGATTCGTGCTGTTCACCGCCTCGTTCGTGCTGCTGCTGGTCTTCCTGATCCGCCGCACCGCGTCCGGCCTTGACCTGTCGAGGAAGCTCAGCAATCATTGACTCAATGTCTGCTGAGTTTTCTCTCGATGTGATGGGTCGGGCGCGCGTGCACGCCGCGCTGGGCGAACCGGCGCGGCTGGCCATCGTCGACCGCCTGCTGCACGGTGACGTCTCCCCCACCGAGATCGGGCTGGAGCTGGGCCTGCCCAGCAACCTGCTCGCCCACCACCTCAAGCTGCTGGAGCTGGCCGGCGTGATCACCCGGACGCGCTCCGAAGGCGATCACCGGCGGACCTATCTGCGGCTGCAACCGGACATTCTCGACGGCCTGCTCCCGGCCGGCACGCGAACCGCGCCCAGGGTGGTGTTCGTGTGCACACACAACTCCGCCCGCTCCCAGTTGGCCGCCGCGCTCTGGCAGACCCGCAGCCCGGTACCGGCCACCTCGGCCGGCACCCACCCGGCCGCGCGGGTGCATCCCCGGGCCGTGGCGGTGGCCCGCAGCGCGGGGCTGTCGCTGGCCCGTGCCCGCACCGCCCACGTCACCGATGTCCTGCGCCACAACGACCTGGTGGTCGCCGTGTGCGACAACGTCCACGAGGAACTCGGAGCGGGGGCACGGCTGCACTGGTCGGTGCCCGACCCCGCCCGCGTCGACACACCGGCCGCGTTCACCCAGGCATTCCACGAGCTGGCCGCCCGGATCGACCGGTTGGCCCCCGCCGTCCACCCGCCCGGAGCACACCATGACTGACACCGACCGGCCGGCGTTGAGCGTGGACCAACAGTTGGCCCTGCGCACCGCCATGACCCGGCTGCGGGCCGAGTTCGACGGCACCTTCGGCCAGGACACGATCCGACGGTTCCTGCACGCCGGCTACGACCAGTTCGCCGTACGCAGCACGGTCCCGAACTACCTGCCACTGCTGGCCGAACGATTCGCCCGGCAACGCCTGCACGCCCTGGCCAAGGTCGAGGGCCGCACCCACGACACCGCCCCGACCGTGCTGTTCCTGTGCGTGCACAACGCCGGCCGCAGCCAGATGGCGCTCGGGTTCTTCCACCACCTCGCCGGCCGCGGCGCGGTCGCCTGGTCGGGCGGCTCCGAACCGGGCTACGAGATCAACCCCTCCGCGATCGCGGCGATGGCCGAACGCGGCATCGACATCACCGGGGAGTTCCCCAAGCCGTGGACCGACGAGATCGTCCGGGCCGCCGACGTCGTGGTCACGATGGGCTGCGGCGACGCCTGCCCGGTGTTCCCCGGCAAGCGTTACCTGGACTGGGAACTGGACGACCCCGCCGGCAAGACCGTGGCGGACGTGCGGCCGGTCCGCGACGAGATCGAACGCCGGGTCCGCGCACTGCTGGCCGAGCTGAACGTGCCCACCACGGCATGACCCGACCGGACGACACAGGAGTGCTGGTGCACCGGCCGTTGGCCCGCCCACTGGTGGCCGAGTACCTGGGCAGCCTGCTACTGGCCGCACTGGTGATCGGGTCCGGGATCGCCGCGCAACGGCTGTCCCCCGGCGACACCGGCCTGCAACTCACCGAGAACGCGGCCGCCACCGCCGCCGGACTGTTCGCGATCATCCTGATGTTCGCACCGGTCAGCGGCGCCCACTTCAACCCGGTCGTGTCCTGTGTGGATGCTGTGCTGGGCGGGCTTGCCTGGCGACACGCACTGGCCTACATCCCCGTCCAGATCGCGGGTTGCATCAGTGGCGCCGTGCTGGCCAACCTGATGTTCGCCATGTCCGCGGTCAGCATCAGCACGAAAGATCGCGCCACCGCCGCACACGGCCTGGCCGAGGTCGTCGCCACCATCGGCCTGGTCCTGGTGATCTTCACGCTGACCCGGTCCGGGCGCGGCGAGCGGGCACCGGCCGCGGTCGGCGCCTACATCGGCGCCGCCTACTGGTTCACCAGTTCCACCAGCTTCGCCAATCCCGCCATCACGATCGGCCGGATGTTCAGCGACACCTTCGCCGGCATCGCCCCGTCATCGGCGCCGCTGTTCATCGCCGCCCAGGTCGTCGGCGGTGGGTTGGCAGCGTTGCTCGTCCGTGGCCTCTACCCGACAGCCACGACCTCGGGCGTGACCAGCACCGCCGACAGAGTGCGCAGCGTGTCGGGCAGCACCCGGTAGTAGACCCAGGTTCCCCGACGCTCACCGTCGATGACACCGGCCTCGCGCAGCACCTTCAAGTGGTGGGAGATCGTCGGACCGGTCAGCTCGAAGGCGCCGGTCAGATCGTACACGCACGCCTCGCCACCGGCATGGGAGGCGATCAGCGACAACAGGCGCAGCCGCACCGGATCGGCTATCGCCTTGAACACCCGGGCGAGCTCGACCGACTGCTGCTCGGTCAGTGGTGCGCGGGTGACCGGCGCGCAACACAGCGACTGGTCCACCACCGGGAGCTGCTTCGACATGCCTCTATCTTGACAGATGTCTAGATAGAGGGCAATCTGGCGACTGCTTGATTCGATGACGGTCTATCCATGCACCCTGGAGGCCGCCGTGACGAGAAGGAGAACCATGTCCCGCGTACAACTCGCGCTCCGCGTCGGGGATCTGGAGGCGTCGGTCGCGTTCTACACGAAACTGCTGGGCGCGCAGCCGGCCAAGCGCCGCCCCGGCTACGCGAACTTCGCCATCGACCAGCCACCGCTGAAGTTGGTGCTGCTGGCAGGTGAGGCCGGCCAGGAGACCGCGATGGACCACCTCGGCGTGGAGGTCGACAGCAGCGACGAAGTCACCCAGGCAACGCAACGGCTGACCGCGCTGGGCCTGTTCACCGACGAGCAACACGAGACAACGTGCTGCTATGCGCTACAGGACAAGGTCTGGGTGCACGGCCCCGGCCGCGAGCCATGGGAGGTCTACGTCGTCAAGGCCGACTCCGACACCTACGGAGCAGACCCAAGCCTGTCGGCGGCTGCCTGCTGCGTCCACGACGACACCACGGCAGCGTCCGCCGAGACGGCCTGTTGCTAGCGGACCCGGCATCCTGATCATCACGGCATCGTTCAGCGGTGAACCGGGTCCGGCTTGCGGCCGCGCAGCGCGTAGACGGCGGCGACGAGGGTGCCCACCGTCAGCGCGGCCGCGCTCAGGCCCAGGGACCAGTGCACACCGATCGCCGCACCCAACAACCCGACCGTGAACCCGCTCCCGGCCCGCAGCCCGTTGGCCGACATGCCATACACACCGATCACCCGACCCCGATCCGCCGCCGGCGCCGCCAACTGCACCACCGTCTGCGCGATCGACATCGACGCCAGATTCGCCACACCACCCACCACCAGCAACCCCACCGCCAGCGGATAGCTCGCCGTGAACGCGAAGAACAGGCTGCTCACCCCGTAGATCACGGTACTGACCACGGCCGCCCGCACACTCGGCCTGATCCGCCCGGTCGCCTCCAGCAGGATGCCCCCGATCACCCCGCCCGCGCCGTTGGCGAACAACAACACCCCATAGGCCGTGCCCGCACTGCCCGCACCCAGATCAGACGCGAAGATCGGCATCGCCGACTGCAACGACGCCCCGATGAAGAACGAACCCAACCCGGCCAGCACGATCATGCTGATCAGCGTGGGATTCGCACCCACCTGACGCAGCACCCGCACCGACTCCCGCATCCCCACCCGCGGTCGCACCGGCCCGTCGTCGCGGGTGTGCCCGGTGAACCTGGTACGGAACAAGAACAACGTCAACGGCAGGTAGATCGCGATGTTGGTGAAGATGCCCGCCACCGGACCCAACCCCAACAACAACACCGAACCCACCACCGGCCCGAACAGGATGCCCAGACTACGGAACGTCGCATTGAGCCGCACCGCACTGGGCAACTCCGAACGACCCACGAAATCGTGCAGCATCAACTGCTCGGCCGGCCCCCAGATCGCCCCGGCACAGCCGTGCAACACCAACAGCAGGCACGCCTGCCAGACCCGCAGCGAATCCGTCAGGAACAGCACGCCCCACAACGCCGACACCAGCATGAACAGGACCTGCGCCGCCTGAATCACCCGGCGGCAGTCATGCCGGTCGGCCAGCGAACCGAACGTGACCGACAACAACAGGAACGGCACCCAGTGACTGATCACCTCGAACCCGGCCAACGCCGGCGAGTGGAACTGCTGCCACAACACCCAATAGGTGATCACATGCTCGACGTTGTCGGCCATCATCGCCAGCGCCGCACCGAACAGGTAGGGCCGGCAGTCCCGGTTGCGCAGCGCGGCGAACTTGCCCGGCGCGGCGACCGCTGCGGCCTCAGGTTCGGCGATGTGGGTGGGGATCCCGCAGGCGACACACATGACCCCGGACTCCCCTCACCTCGACCACCGGCACTCCGCCACCGTCGACAGGCTAACCATCCGGCCTCTGTGCTGGTACACCCCCGCCCGGGGGTATCGGCGTTCACCTGCTGAGCTCGTCACCGAAGGTAACTAACTGGTAAACATCGGTTGATGGTCTGTCCATTTTACCGATGCGATGGTTGACTCGGGCACCGACAGAATCCACATCGGGCGCGGGTGGTGGAATGGACGTGGCGGTGGTTACCGGTGCCGCACAAGGCATTGGCCAGGCCATCGCCACCCGGCTGCTCCAGCGTGGCGGCACCGTCTGGTGTGTGGACAACGACGTCGATCGCCTGGCGACCACGGTCCGGCAACTGTCGTCAGGGCCTGGGTTTCCGATCGCCCATTCCTGCGACGTGGGCGATGCGGACGCCGTCGCCGGGCTCTGGCGGGACATCGACACCGCAGGCGACATGGTGACCGCACTGGTCAACAACGCAGGCATCTTCCCGCGTTCGACCGCACTGGCCACGTCGGTCGACGAGTGGAACCGGGTGCTCGCCGTCAACCTCACCGGCGGTTTCCTGATGGCCAGGCACCTCGCCCGACGGCTCATCGAACGTGATCAGCGAGGCTCGGTGGTGAGCGTCACGTCCGGGCAGGCGTACCAACCGCACGACCGGGCGCCCGCCTACGCGGCGACCAAGGCAGCCCTGGCCAACCTGAGTCGCTCGCTGGCGTACGAATGGGGCCCCTTCGGCATCCGAGTCAACACCGTCGTGCCGGGACTCACGGACACCGCGCAGTCCAGGGCCACCAAGCGGGACGAGGACTACGTAGCCGCTGCCGCCACCGTCCCGATGAGACGGATCGGTACCCCGGAGGATGTCGCGGCGGCGGTCGCCTTCCTTCTCTCGACGGACGCCGCACACATCACCGGTCACGCTCTCGCGGTCAACGGCGGCCGCCTGATGCTGTGACGCCGGCACCGCAGGCATCGCCACGATCAGGAAGGGAGCCGACATGTACAGGTTGGACCGGCGGGGCTGGGCGGTGGTACTTCCGCTCGTGCTCGCCACGACCGTGGTCGCCGGCTGTGGTACGTCGTCATCGGGCGCCACATCGGCGACGTCGACGATTCCCACCGGCAGTGCGTTGGTCACCGCGGCCGAGAAGGAAGGCAGCCTGACCTTCTACGCGTCGTTCAGCAACAAGGAGCTGGCAGCGCTGGCGAAGGCGTTCAACGCCACGTATCCCGGCATCAAGGTCGACATCCTGCAGAGCAGCGTGGACAAATTGACCTCGCGCCTGATGGTCGAGCAGAAGGCGCAGAAGTTCAACGCCGACCTCTTCCAGGGCGACGCGTCGTACGCCAACCAGCTGATCGCCGCAGGTGCTCTGCAGCCCTACAGCCCGGCGGACGAACCTTCCGCACCTCCGGGTCTGGACGTGCCACAGGGATACCGAAACGTGGACTCGGCACTGACCACGGTGATCGCCTACAACCCCACCGTGATCAAGCAGCGAGGGATGGCCGTACCGACGTCGTTCGCCGACTTCGCCCAACCGCAGTGGAAGGGGCAGTTCTCCGCCGATGCCAGCGGAGTCAACTGGTACCAGTCCCTCATGCGGTCGATGGGCCAGGCCAGGGCGAAGACCCTGATCACCCGGATCGGCGCCAACTCGCCGCGGCTGAGTGAGAGCCACACGCTGTCGTTGACCCAGGTCGAAGGCGGCGAGCCGGTGGCCACCATCGCCGCCTACGGCTATTCGGCTGTCACGGCCGCCGAGTCGAACCCGACCTCGGTGGCCGTCGTCAACCCGAATCCGCTGCCGTCGGCGGCCGACCTCGTCGAGTTGGTCAAGGGCGCGCCGCACCCCGACGCTGCGGCGCTGTACATGACCTGGCTGCTGTCGAAGGCGGGTCAGCAGACACTCATCTCCATCTCCGGGCGGATCTCGCTGCGCACCGACGTGCGGAACGACCCGCACGCGTGGAACCCGGCCGAATGGCAGCCGGTCTGGTCCACACCGTCGGTGAGCGCCACCCGGTTCAACGCCGACGCGGCCACGTTGAAGACCGCCTTCGGAGAGCAGTGATGTGTGACGACACACCGCTGCACCGCAGCGCAGGTGACCGGCCCCGGCAGCCCCACGAGCGGCTCGGCGAGGACGAGCTGACCACCTTCGGGCCGCACAGCGCCGGCATCGTGCGCCATCCGGGGACCAGCGGTCCCGCTCCGCTCGTCGTGGTGGCACCCGAACGCTACGGCCTCGTCCAGCACACGGTCGACGTCGCGGAAGGATTCGCCAAGGCAGGCTACGTCGCCATCTCGCCCGACTTCTACATCGGCGTACAGGAGACGGAGACCCACCGGCTGCCCGAGCTGCCGGATGAGGTCGTGCTGCGACACATCGTCGAGAGCGTCGACTACGCCGGTCGCGATCAGCGGGTGAACATCGACCGCATCGGCTGCTACGGCGTGTGCCGCAGCGGGTCGTGGGGGCTGCTCGCCGAACAGCGGCTGCCGGCGGTCAAGGGAGTCATCATGCTGTACGGCGGGGCCCAGCCCAGGGAATGGTCGCGGTCGGCGAACCGGACCGTGTCCTACGAGGACGTCATCGGTTCGGGACGGGCACCTGTGCTGGGCATCTTCGGCGAGCGGGACCACACGATGTCGATCACCGACGTGACCCGCCTGCGTGACGCCTTCGAACGGCACGACCGCGGCTACGACATCTCCATCGTGCGGGACATGCCACACGGCTGGATCAACGACACCATGCCAGGCAGATACCGGGCCGAACAGGCGGAACTCGTGTGGTCACGGATGCTCGCCTTCCTGGACCGGACCGTGCGTGCGACGGACCGGGTCGACGATGTCGAGTGGACATTCCGGTCCAGGGTGGGCGCCGACTACGACTTCACAGCCAACCGGCGACAGGAGTAGAACGTGTGGCACCGTCCCACGCCGAACGAACTTCGGCCGTCGAGCACCGCTCTGTTGGTGTTCGACATGTTGGAGATCTACCGTTCGGCCCTCGAGCGGTCTGGGGTGCTGCCGACCGTGGTCGGGCTGGTCGACTTCTGCCGCGACAACGGAGTACTCGTCTGTTTCGCGCGGGCCGACCACCGCCCGGACGGCGCGGACTACACCCGGGTCATCGCCGACACCGACCGGGACTTCGTCCCGTGGACCGACGAACGGCCGCAGCCGGTCGGCCCGGGACACGCCGACCGGGACGGCTACGGATCCCTGGCCGAGTTGCGCCAGGGACCGGCCGACATCGACGTGCCCAAGCATCGCTGGAGCGCGTTCCACGGGACGGCGCTCGATCTGACCCTGCGTGTGCAACAGATCGAGACGCTGCTGGTCGTGGGCGGATCCACGCACGTCGGCGTGGCGAGCACGGTGTATGCCGCGCGTGACCTCGACTACCAGGTGGTTGTCGTGCGGGACGGCTGCACCGGACACCAGGAGCAGCGCGACCTCTTCCTGAACACGGTGTTCCCCAGGATGGTGCAGGTCAAAACCACGGCGGAGGTCACCAAGTTGCTGTCCCAGGACGAGGATCGACGCTGAGGTCGTAGCGCCGCCTGCGTAGTGGGTATCCCCGGGTAGGTGTTCCTACTCGGAAAGGCGGCAACCATGATTCTGCGCAGGTTGGCGCGTCCACTGCTCGCGTCCATCTTCATCTTCGGCGGTATCGACGAGCTGCGTCACCCGGCGGCGCACGCCGAGCCGCTCAAGCCTCTGCTGGACGACGTCACCGAGCGTGTCAGGGACGCGTTGCCGGAGGGCACGCCGACCGACCCGGTGACCCTGGTCCGCGTCGACGCCGCCGTCAAGATCGGTGCCGGCGCGATGCTCGCGCTGGGCCGGGCGCCGCGTCTGGCCGCGATCACACTGGTCGGCAGCCTGCTGCCGACCACGGCCGCCGGTCATCCGTTCTGGGCGGCCGAGAACGGCAAGGAGAAGAACGAGCAGCTGGTCCAGTTCCTCACGAACGCCGGTCTGATCGGCGGTCTGCTCATCGCCGCTGCCGATACGGAGGGCAAGCCGTCCGTCGGCTGGCGGGCCCGCCGCGCTGCCGGCCGGGCCGGCAGGCAGATCCAGGAGACCACCGCCGCCGCCCGCGACCAACTGCCGGTCTGAGAGCCCACCGGGCAGCGCACGTGGTTCGCGGACACTCGCGGCAGCCGCCGGCCCGCGCCGCTGCTGTGACGAGGGCGGCAACAGGAAGCGGCCGACATTGGGCATGCCGTCCACCGCGTGCCGCACGGCGGCCAGGCGGCCAGAGCGCGCCGCCGCGCCACGACGGGCGGCGTCGCTCGCGGTCACGATCGCGAGGTCACGCGGTCGCCCGGTATCCCGAGCAGACGATGCGGATCCAGTCGATCCGCCCGTCCCGCGCGGTGTAGAAGGCATGCTGCTCGACGACGTGGTCGGCGCCGTCACGCTGGACGAGCAGCCGGTACCCCACGTGCCGGCAGTCGGCGACCTCGGCCGTGGTCACCGAGGACAACCCGACGATCCGGCGATCGGGCGCGAACCAGCGGCCCAGGACGACGTCGTCGACGACCTCCGCCGGACCGGTGGCCGTCCACTGGCCACCCGGGGTGAGTGCCGCGAAGTCGACGTGATCGGCCAGGACGGCGCGTAACGCGGACGGGTCCTGGGCGGCGATGGCGTGGGCGAACCGTTCACCTTCGGTGGACATGACGGTCATGACGGACATGGCGGTGCCTTTCAGTAGCTGAAGGTGGTGACCGGTTCGTCGCCGATCCATTCCCACAACTGCACGGTGCCACCGAGTTCCGCGTTGGCGAGCAGGCTGTCGGGGGCGAGTTGGCGCGCGTTGAAGCAGATCGGGCACACCAGGAACCGGCCGCCCGCGGCCTCGTACCGCTTGACCAGCTCGGCCAGCGGCGGGCAGCCATCGCACGCCACCGCGTGCGCCACGCCGTCCTGCACGAGCCGGACGGCTTCCTTGGTGAGGAACATCAACGTCTGCCGTTGTGTTTCGGCGGCGCCGACGGCGACGAGGAACGCGACGGTGACCTTCTCCGGATCCTCCAGCCCGGTGGTCAGGCTGATCGCTGCCCTGGTACGCATCGCCGGCTCCTCCCGAGGGTGTTCGTTGCCGGCACCAGCGTCATCCCCGAGCGGTCACCACCGCATGGGGCGATCGCCTCATGTTTCGGCCGTCCTGGCCGGGAAGGCACCCAGGATGCCGTTGTCGAGCGCGAACAGCCCGGCCCCGGTGCGGTTGGAGACGCCGACCTTGGCGTAGATGTGCTCGACGTGGTTGCGGACGGTCTTCTCACTGATCGACAACCGCCCCGCGATCTCCCGATTGGACCGCCCGGACGCCAGGTGCCGCAGCACGTCGACCTCCCGACCGGTCAGCCCGGCCGGAAACGGCGTCCGGTGTCGCACCGGGTGACCCGCGGTCCGCAACACGGCCTCGACCGCCTGCGCGTCCAGTCGCGCCGCGCGCGCCTGCCCGCGCAGGATCTCGGCCGCCTCGGTCGCGCCGTGGGCGCCTCGATGCGGACGGGCCTCGCCGAGCGCATGGTAGGCGTCAGCGGCGGCCAGCAACCTCGACAGGGGCGCCAGCGCGGCACCGGCCGCCCCCAGCGGATAGCCGGAGCCGTCCAGCCGCTCGTGGTGCGCCGCCGCGATCGTCGCCACCGGCTCCAGTCCCGGTACCCGGCGCAGGATCCGCCCGGTCAGGTAGGGATGCAGCCGCACCCGCTCCCATTCGGCGTCCGACAGCGGTCCCGGCTTCTCCCACACGGTGTTGGGCACGCCCATCCGGCCGAGGTCGTGCACGAGTCCCGCACGCCGGACCAGGGCGACGTCCGATTCGGGCAGTCCGCAGTCGCGCGCCGCGTCTGCCGCGAGCCCGGCCACACCACGGGAGTGCCCGATCGTGAACGGACACTTGAGATCGACGAAGTCACCCATCGCGGTGAGCAGGTCGTCCAGCTCCGGTTCGGTGAGCACGCGGTCGCTGTCCGGTGCCTCGCGCAGCGCCGCCGTCCACACGTCCTCGTCGAGCAGCCCGTCCACAATGGTCTCGGCGGCGCTCTCGAACGCCGCGACCACGGCGGGATCGAAGTGGCTGCCGCCGCGCTGCCGGGCCATCGCGACGGCCGTGGCCACACCGCCGTGCCGAAGGTGGACCTCGGCGACCTCGGCCAGGTGCACCACCCGCATCTCGACCGGGATCAGCTCGCCCCGCACGCCATCGGGCAGCCCGCTGCCGTCCCACCGCTCGAACGTGCACGCGAGCGCGTCCCGGACCGGCTCGCCCAGCGCCAACCGGTCCACCAGCCGCGCGGCCGACGCACAGTGCGAGTGGATCAGTTCGGACAGCCGGCCACGCGGGTTGACGAAGAACGCGGCCGCCTGCCGGCCCCGGCCGAGTGGCCCACGGTCCTGACCGACGTGCGTGGCCAGCAGCCGCAGGAACGGTAGTCCCGACCAGTTCACCTGGTAGGAGTCGGCGCGGAAGGCGATGTCGTCGCCGAACCAGCGGGCGAGCTCGTGCGAGTCGGCATGACAGCCGATCCACGCGACCAGGTTGGCGTAGAACACGGTGCCACGCCGCTCCCGGTCCAGACCGAGCTGATCGGCCAGCCGGGTGGCGATCAGCGCGGAGCGCAGCATGTGCTCCATGGGCTGGCCCAACCCGAGGTCGATCGCCAGCGACAACGCGGCCAACACCTCGGCCCGCCGGGGCCCGGCAGGCCGTTCACCCGGCATGTTCGAAGACGAATCGGGTTCCGATGCTGTTGGGGACGAACGCGTCGCCGAACGTGGCGCTCATCGCGTGCTGGGCCCGCCAGCCCGTGCAGTGCGCCGGCACCAGCACGTCGGGACGCAGTTCGGCAAGATCGGCCAGGACGCGGGGAATGAGCGGTTCGAACAGCGGCCCGGTCAGGTGGAATCCGCCGATCACCGCGTGCAGCGGCACGTCGCCGACCAGTCGCATGGCGTAGCGGCAGATGTTCACCACGCCCGCGTGCCCACATCCGGTGATCACGATCAGGCCCTTCCCGGCGACGTTCATCAGCAACGCCTGGTCGTCGAGCACCAGCTGGTCGGGCTGCCACTGCCCGGAGAGCCAGGCCTGCTGGATCGGGAACCCGGGCTCGTACCCGGTCACCCGCGGCACCTCGCCGGTGACCAGCACCGAGCCCTCGAGCAGGAAGCTGGGCGCGGCCTCCTCGATGATCTGGAAGCCCGCATCCCGCAACGCGCGGTCGCTGGTGGTCGGCAGTTCGACCGGGTCACGACCGGGCAGCAGCGCCCGGCGGCGACGCCAGTAATGCGGATGGACGAGCACCGGCATCCCGGTCGGCCCCAGCACCCGCAACAGCCCGGCCAGCCAGGCGTTGTGGTCGTAGTGCCCGTGGCTGCACACGATCGCCTCGATGCCGGTCGGGTCGATGTCCAGGCGGCGCATGTTCTCCAGCACACCGTCCGGGCTTGCGCCCGTGTCGAACAGGATCCGGTGGTCGCGCCCGGCCTTCGTCACCGTCACCAACAGGGACAGGCCATGCTCGGCGATCAGCGCGTCGGGCACATCGCGGTCGACCATCGTCGCGCAGTCGCGGCGTGGATCCACCAGGAGCCCGGTGCGCCTGGCGGGACCCTGGTCGGGCATGAACAGGTCCACCGCGTTGTCCATCACCGTGGTGATGGTGACCGAGTCGACCGGTTCCAGTCCGATCACCTCGACCGGGCCGATGTCGTGCAGAACCTGGTGCGGATTGTGCGAAGGCGACGCGTCGACACACATCAGCCCTGCCACCTCCAGCTCGCCACCTAACGCCTGACCAGCGACTTCACCGGCACAGCATGGCACCTTGACGACCAAACGGAAACCGCGACAATTCGCGGTAAGCCGCCAATGTCAGGGGGACTGATGACGCCCACGGATGTTCCCGGTTCGCGGTTGCTGGCGTGCCTGGGCGACGACGTTGACCGGCTGACGAGGCTGGCCGCCGGGAATCTCACCATCGCGGTGCCGGCCTGCCCGGGGTGGGACGTCGGTCAGTTGATGCGTCATCTCGCCCACGGACTGGTCAACGTCGCCCTGCGGCGACTGCGGATGCCCGACCCGCCACCGGAACACGACCTCGCCGCTGAGGAACCGATCGCCGCGCTGCGCTGCTGCCACACGGCATTCGTCGACGAAGTGGCCACCTATGGGCCGGGCGGGCCGGCGGGGGCGACGGCCCGGTTCTGGCTGCGGCGGATGACATACGAGACCGCGGTGCACCGGGTCGACGTCGAGCGGGCGATCGGGCTGCCGGTGGGGCCGATCGAGCCGGATCTCGCGGTTGACGGCGTCGCCGAGGCGCTGTCGGTCTTTCTGTACCAGGAAACGCACTCCTGGCGGGAGGAGTACCAGAGCGACCTGACCGAGTGGGGTGACCGATCGTTGTTGGTGGTGGCCGGTACCGCCGGGTGGCGGGTCGCCGTGCGACCCGAGGGCGTCGAGGTGGGATCAGCCGATGCCGGTGACGCTGACGCGGTGGTACGTGGGGAACCGGTCGCCGTGTTGCTGTGGTTGTACGACCGCGGTGATGACGTGCTGGTTGAGGGTGACCGAGCCCTGGTTGCCCAGGTTCGACGGCTCCTCGGCACGGCGATGGGGTGACCGTGTCGCGGCGCCTCAGGTCCTGTTCGCGCCCGCGGTCGATGCCTGGGCGGCCGCGGCATGGAGAGTGTCCAGGTGTGCGGTCAGCCAACGGTTCGAGCACACGCCCATGCGCAGCAGGCGGCTCGGATCGGCGGCGATGGTCTCCCATGGGTTGGGCACCGCACCCAGCACGGGGACGCCCGGTGGAGCGGGCAGCACGTGCACGTCGTGCAGCAGCCTGCGGGTGGCCTCGACAATGTGTGAGGTCCAGTCACGGACCCAGCCGGCGGGCTCCAGCGCCTCCAGGACGAGGATCGGCACCGGCTCGCGAGTGTGCGCCAGCCGCTGTGGCAGGAACCGGCTGCCCTCCAGCGCCTCGTACACGACCAGTTCCGTGGCGAGGTCGGCGCGGGCAGCGGGACCGGCGGCCTTGACGAACACCGACCCGCCTTCGGCCCGGTCGGCGAGCCCGGTCATGGATCTGCTGTGTCCACCGGCGACCGGTCGTACCGCGGTGATCCGCTCGCCGAGTGCGTGACCGGCCAACTCGGCGATGTCCGGATCGGACGGCGGCGTGGTGCTCGCCGGGCGGCCGGACACGCGGGACAGCAACAGGTCGGCCACCGGTTCGCCGGCCCGCCGGACGGCCTGCCGGCTGTCCGGATCAGGGCGGCCGAGTGACTCGGTGACCAGACGGAATATCAAGGCACGCAACAACAGTTAGTCGATGTCGTGGTCGGCGAGTTCGTCCAGAATGTCGGGCGGAGCCGCGGACCAGGCCAGCAGGTCCACCGCGGCGACCGCCAGTGGGTAGCCGGCCGGCCGCTGAACCGGCCAGAAATCGATCACCGCGGGCGGCGCTTCGGCCGCGAACAACACGTTGCCCGCGATGTCGCCGTGCACCAGTTGGCCGGGCGAGCGGACCGGGCGGGTCGCGGCCCGCACCGAGTCGACCGGCGAGGGCTGTGTGGAAAGCCCTGCTGGCCGCGGCGAGTTCTGGCCATCGCAGCGGTGGAGCCGGCTCGCCCTCGACGGCGGTCCAGGCCGACCATCCCCTCGACGATCCTCGTGCCGTCAGCCGCGCGGACCGGTCGCGGCACGCGGAATCCCGGTCCACTCAGGCCATCGAACACCTCGGCCAGCCACGACCCCACCACGCTGTCCTGGCCAGGTTTGAGGACCAGTCCACCAACCTGCCGACACATGCCTCCCCACCGGGCAGCCACCGTGCCGGACCGGACGGCAGCGTGAAGGCAGCACGCACACTCGCCGGTAGATCGCCTGACACCGCGCTACTTTCTCCGCCAGGGCTGGACGAGGTCAACCGAAATATCGTTCACACCAACGTCCTCACCTCGGCAAAGGAACGCGGGCCCGGCTGTTATTCGCTTGAGCTTGCCGCGGGTCAACGCTGCACTGTGGCGGGACACCACCAGTCGTGGTGTCGGTATCCCGGGGAGGCAGCGGCGGCAATGGAGATCCGTTCCACGACCGACCAGGACCGCGAGGTCTTCGTCGACACACTCTATGCCGCGTTCGGACGCTTCCCGGGATCCCCGACCGACGGCGACACGGTCTGGTGGTCGTCGCTGGACATGGACCGCGGCCTGCTCGCCAGAACGGCGGACGGGCGGCCCGTCGGCACCGCCGCCGCGTGCTCCTTCGAGCTCACCCTGCCCGGTGAGATCCTCGCCCCGGCCGCCGGGGTGACCGGCGTCGGTGTCCTGCCATCGCATCGACGCCAGGGTGTGCTCAGCGCGATGATGCGGCAGCAGCTCACCGCGTTGCGGACCCGAGGGGAGTTCCTGGCCGTCCTGCTGGCCACCGAGGCCCCGATCTACGGCAGGTTCGGCTACGGACCGGCGACCTACACGCGGCGGCTGACGGTGCCGCGTCACCGGGCCGCCCTCGCGCTCCCCCGTGCGCGTGGCAGGGCCGACGCCCCGGAGACCGGCTCGGTCGAGCTGCTGCGGCGTGCCGAGTGCGGCCGGATCCTGGAAGAGGTCTACGACCGGTACCGCCGTGCACAGCCCGGCGCGCTGTCCCGGCCGCACCGCTGGTGGGCCTTGGGCGCGGGGCAGCCCCCGGTCTCCGCGGCGCCGCGCTACGTCGCCGTCCACCGGGATGCCGATGGTGTCCCGGACGGGTACGCCAGCTACTCGCTGGGCGAGTCCGACACCGTGACGGTCGACGAGACCATCGCCGCCGACGACGCCGTCTTCACCGCCCTGGCCCGGTTCGTGCTCGGACACGACCTGGTCGCGCAGGTCGTGTTCCAGCACTTCCCGCCCGAGCACCCGCTGCGCTGGCAGCTCGCGGACTTCAACGCCGGCCAGGTGAGCGGCGACACCGACTGGCTCTGGGTGCGGCTGCTGGACGTCCCGCGGGCACTGACCGCGCGTGGCTGGTGCACCGACGGCGAACTCGTTCTCGACGTCGACGACCCCTTCCTCGGCGAGCACGGCCGCTACCTGCTGACCGTCCGGGACAGCAAGGCCGACTGTGTCCCGACCGACCGCGAGCCCGACCTGTCCCTGGACGTGCGGGACCTGGGTTCGGTCTACCTCGGCGGCACCGCCCCGAGCACGCTCGTGCGTGCCGGACACATCAGGGCCCACCACCCGAGCGCGGCCACCCTCGCTGACGCCCTCTTCCGCGCCGGGCATTCCCCGCACTGCCTGCACTGGTTCTGACCGCACGCGCGCCCGAGCGCAGGATGATCGTGGAGAGTGTGCAGGACTCGTGGAAGGACTGGGAGATGACGGACACCGATCCGGAGGTCGTGTTGGTGACCGGTGGCGCCAGTGGCATCGGCGCGGCGGTCGCTCGGCGGTTCGCGGCCGGCGGGGCGCGGGTGGTGATCGCGGACATCGACCAGGACGGTGGCGCGGCGCTGGCCGAGCAGATCGGTGCGCGGTTCGTGCGCACCGACGTGACCACCGAGGCGGACAACGACGCCGTGGTGCGGACGACGGTCGACGAGTTCGGTCGGCTGGACATCGTGCACCTCAACGCCGGGGTGGGCGGTGCGGGAGGCGCGGGCGAGACCTTCGACCTCACCCGCTATCGCCGGGTGATGGCGGTGAACCTGGACGGCGTCGTGTTCGGCATCCGGGCCGCCTGGCGGGCGATGTCCCTGGCGGGGCGTGGCGCCATCGTGGTGACGTCCAGCCTGGCCGGAGTCGCGCCCGCTCCGTTCGATCCGTACTACTCGGCCACCAAGCACGCGCTGATCGGCCTGGTGCGTTCGCTGGCCCCGGACTGGACGGCGTCCGGTTCGGCCGTGACGCTCAACGCGATCTGCCCCGGCTTCGTCCGCACCCCGATCCTCCCCGAACCGGCCCAGGAGCAGATCGCCAAGGCCGGTTTCGGCCTGGCCGACCCGGCCGAGATCGCCGCCGCCGTCGAGTTCATCGCCCGGGACGGCCGCACCGGCATGGCGTGGGTGGCCCAGGCCGGCCGGGAGCCGGAGCTGTTCGAGTTCCCCCGCGTGGATCTGGTCAGGAGCTGAGGTCCGGCTGTCCGTGGTCGGTGCTGTCGGGATTGGTGTGCAGGACGTCGCGGGCCTGTTCGGCGGCACGGGTGATGCTCTCGCTGATGAAGTCGAGGAAGCGGGCGATGTTCTCCAGCCGGGTGGCGGCCGGGGTGTGCGGGCCGAGGACGGCCACGCCCTGGCGCGCGGTGTCGACGAGCTGGTCGTTGGACCGGGCGCTGGCGATCGTGGCCTGGTAGAAGAGTTCGTCGTCGATGACGTAGCGGTCGCGTCGGCGTTCGTCGCGTTCCCGGCGGACCAGGCTCTGGCTCTCCAGGAAGGCGATCGCCTTGGAGATGGACGCCGGGCTGACCTGGAGGTGCCCGGCGAGTTGGGCCGCGGTGAGGCTGCCCGCGTCGGTGGTGAACAGGCAGGTCAGCATCCGGGCCGGCATCTTGGCCAGGCCCGAGGCCATCAGGGCGGTGGTCAGCGTCTCCTCGTACTCGGCCACGGCCTCGGCGTCGCGTCCGGGTGGCTGGGGAGCTGACCGCACCCCTCGGGCGGTGGCCGGCCTGCGCCGGTGGGCGCGGCGCTCGGTGGCACGGTGCGCCAGGTCGGCGCGGTACGCGGTGGGGCCGCCGTTGCGCATCACCTCACGCGTGACCGTCGAGGTCGGACGGTCCAGACGTCGGGCGATCTCGGCGTAGGGCAGGCTGTCGCTCAACCCCAGCGCGATCTGCTGGCGTTCCTGCTGCGTGAGCCTGCCTCCCGGCATCGCGATCTCCTCGGTCGTCGTCCGCGCCCTCCCACCATAGCGTTCACCTGCCAACCATTGCAATGATCGCGCCTACCGTCGTTGCTTTACTTCCAGGACGGTTGCAACAGTTCTATACCTTATAACTGCATAAATGCTTCTCCACGGCAACATTTGCGTTGTCAGACTCTGGAACGCAACGTAGCGTTTCCGATATCAGAAACGGTCAACACAGGAGAGCACGATGCAGAAGTTCGACACCCCAACCCCGATCGCCGCCGTCCTGGACATCCCCGCCGGACGCGTCCAGTTCATCGCCGCCGACCGCGCCGACACCTCCGTCGAGGTCCTGCCCGCCAACCCCGGCAAGAGCCGCGACGTCCGGGCCGCCGAGCGGACCGCCGTCACCTACGCCGACGGCGTCCTGCGGATCCACACCGCCGAACTCGCGAACCAGCTGTTCGGCCCCTCCGGATCCCTGGAGATCACCGTCCAGCTGCCCGCCGGCTCCCGCATCGAGGGCAAGGCCGCCAGCTCCGAACTCCGCGGCGTCGGCCGTTTCGGCGACGTCGCGTTCGACGGCGCCTACCGCCGGATCAAGATCGACGAAGCCGCGAGCGTCCGCCTCACCGCGATCGACGGCGACGTCGAGGTAGGCAGGCTCAACGGCCCCGCGGAGATCAACACCGCGAGGGGCGACATCCGGATCGGCGAGGCCGTGCGCGGTGCGGTCGTGCTCAGCACCCAGTCCGGCGACATCTCGGTCGGCGCCGCGGCCGGCGTCTCGGCCGCCTTGGACGCCGCCACCGGGCACGGCCGGGTCAGCAACACCCTCAAGAACGACGGCACCGCCGAACTCGACATCCGTGCCACCACCTCCCACGGCGACATCGCCGCCCGCAGCCTGCAGAATTAATAAAGTTAAGATCAACATGTTGAAAGTTGAACTCTTATCGGGTACAACTTGAGATATGACCGAGCAGGCGATGGACTGGCAGGAACTCACGAACCTGACCCGGGGCCAGCCGTTCGTCGTCGAGCGGGTGCGCCTGGCCGGCGGCGTCGCGATCGAGGGGGACTTCGAGCTACCGCAACTGGCTCAGCTCACCGTGGAGGATCAGGTCTTCGTCACGGCGTTCGTGCGGTGCCACGGGTCCATCAAGGAGATGGAGCGGATCTTCGGGGTGAGCTACCCGACGATCAAATCACGACTCAACCGGATCACGGAGATGCTCGACTTCGTCGAGACCGATCCGTCGCCGTCGCGGGCCGACGTCATCGATCGGTTGCGCCGCGGCGAGATCACCACGCAGCAGGCAGTGTCCGAATTGGAGGGTCGAACATGATGCCGCAGTTGGTGACCGTACGGGTGACCCGGCCGGACCATCGGACCATCCGAATCTGGGTGCCGGTACTGCCCCTCGTGCTCCTGTTCTCACCGATCGTGGTCCTGGCCGTGTTGGGGGCTGTCGTGGCCTGCCTCATGTACCACATCAGCGCCGTACGGGCACTGGGCACCGGTTGGCGCATCGTCTGCGCGATGCCCGGCACCCGGGTCGACCTCGAGGAGGGCCGTACGGCGGTCCTCGTCGCCATCCGATAGGAGAGATTCCGATGAACGAACAGCGCAAGGGCATCCTTGAGATGCTCGCCGAGAGCAAGATCACCGCGACGGAGGCGGAACAGCTCATCACGGCTCTCGACCGGGACCAGCCGCCGGCCGCCTCGAGTGTCGACACCAGACCGAAGGGCAGGGCGAAGTACCTGCGGGTGGTGGTGGAAACCCTGGACGGCAACGAACCGGGGCGGATCAACATACGGGTACCGCTGCAACTGCTGCGTGCCGGCGTCCGGCTGGCGGCCCTGGTCCCGCCACTGGCACTGGACCGGGCCAACACCGAACTGACCAAGTCGGGCGTGCCGATCGACCTGACGCAACTCAAGCCCGACCAGCTCGAGGCGCTCGTGGAGCACCTCGACGAGCTGACCGTGGACGTCGACCAGCCCGACGCGAAGGTGCGGATCTTCTGCGAGTAGGCGCCACCGGCATGCGGCCTCGGGAGAGCCCTCTCCCGAGGCCGCCACTGGCGTGCCCGCAGCGTGGCTCGTCGATCCGGTCAGCCCGTGAACTTTCGATGGATGTACGCCGCGACCGTGGGCGGGCAGTCCGGCCGGCGGGCCAGCGCGAGACTGCGAGGGCCGAGCGTGCCTGCTTCCTGCACCGCGAGGCACTCGGCGATGGCCTGCTTGTTGGCCGTCGAGGAGGCCGCCCACCAGTCGGTCAGCCGAGCCAACAACAGCGGGTGGCCGGCGATCGCCGCGGTCAGCAGTGACGCAAGCGATCGTTCCGCCCGACCGGCGATCCGGCCCACGTCGATCGTGGTCACGATGTCGGCCACCAGCGCGGCCACTTCATCGAACGACATCATGCGCAGGCCGATCGTCGTGATGGAGCGGACCAGCTGCGGGAACAGCGCCGACACCGGCGACCGCGGGTTGACCTGCCGGTCCAGACCCGTCCGAACCGCGTCGAGCAGGGTGGCGATCACCGTCGCCACCACGTCCCGGTCCAGGCCGTCCTGGTTGGCCATCGTGATCAGCAGCTCCAGCAGCGCGCTGTGGACCTGTGTGTCCTCACCGCGCCGCACCGACGTGACCAGTCGTCGGGCGATCTGCCCTCCGTACCGTGAAGGCAGTGGCAGCCGCTTGCCGACGGCCACCAGGCCCAGGGCGACCGTCTGCACCGCGGTCGAGAACTGCGAGTGGACAAGACCGAACAGCCAGGGCAGTCCCGTGGCTGCCAGGTCGTCATCGGACCAGACGTCCAGTGCCGCGGTGGCGGCTGCGACCACCGCCTTGGCCGCGGTGGAAGAGTTGCCGTGCGACAGCTGTTCGGTCACCCAGTCCCGGGAAGCCGCCGAGTACGGCGTGCTCATGCCCTCCAGGCGCGCCCGGCTGATCCGGTCGGCCGGTTTGTCGCCGGCGCACAGTGGCCGCAGGTCGTCGGCCAACCGGCTGACGATCGACCCGTCCAACTCGTTGAGGTAGGTGTTGACCACACTGCGGGCCACCGTTCTCGCGGCCGGATCCTGGCCGCCCTCGGCTCGCAGGAATGCCACCACGGCGGCGGCCCTGGCACGCAACAGGTCCACCTCACGGCCGCACAGCGTGACGACGGTCGGCCAGACGCGCCGCCGGTCGAGGGGTGCGTATCGGTCCAGCATGCCGATCAACGCGTGTCGCTGGTCAGCGGAGAGACTGGCCGCCATGTGGCTGGCCACCGAGCAGACCGTGCCGATGGCGTCGGCGGCCATCGTGGTGCCGTCCAGTGCCAGCACCGCGCGACACACCAGTCTCGGATCGGCGTCGGCGAGGTACTTGGCCGCGTTGGTGTAGCGGTCCCGGACCGTGCCGCCGGGCGCCGTCGCCCTGCTCATCAGTTCGTCGGCGACGGTCTCCTCCGTGCACAGGTTGGCCACGAGCCGGACCTGGACCGCTTCCCACCGCTTCGGGAGGGTCGACTCCAACATCTCGGGCCAGCCCGCCCAGCCGAGCGCGCTGGGCGCGGTGCCATCGCGCCAGCGACGCGTCAGCACCGTGGTGCTGTCCTCGACCGCGCCCTCAGGACATTCGAACTGTGTCGCGGCCAGCAGCAGTTCGAGATCGAGAGCCGGATCGGCCGCGATACCGGCCACGAGGCTGATGACCTCGGCGCGGGCCGCGTCCGGCAGCACCGCGTAGTCGGCGACCAGTGCTCGCACCAGGTCGGGCGCCGGTTCAGCGGCGGCTGTCTCGTTGATCAGTCGTCGCAGCACCGAGGATGTCGGGTCGAACCCGAACTCCGGTGCTCTGGCCAGCACGGCGCCGACCACCCGGCGCAACGCATCCGCACGACGCAGCGCGCCCGCGCGTAGGACCAAGGGGGCCGCCGCCGCACACACCCTGGGAATCGTGTCGGCATCGGCGATGCCGACGCAGTCGACCACGACGTCCAGCGCGGGCGCGACACAACTCTCCGGGCAGGAGCTGAACACGCCTACGCACAACAGGAGCAGCGCGGGTGACCGTGCCCAGACCCGTCGCGCCGTCGATGCCACCAGGTCGGCGCTGTGTCGGTTGAATGCGCCGAGGAACTGGGTCCGCACTCCTTCGACGGAATTGACGGGAACCGCCGCCGACAGCACGTCGTACCGATCGGCACTCATGGTGAGCATCAACAGATGCTTGGCGATCGGCCAGTACGACGGCAGTCCGTCGACCAGTCCGGAAGCCAGCCGGTCCAGGTCGCGGTCGGTACCGGTGCGCTCGATCAACATGGCGACGGCGAACTCGGCGTACGTCTGGTGGAAGAAGCCGTACCGACCACCGATCCTGGTCAACACGCCGTCGCTGACCAATGCGCGCAGTGCGGCCGGGTCAGCGCCGTGTCCCGTGACGAACTCGACGAATCGGGGCTGACTGGATTGCCACACCTCGGCCGCGATCCACTCGGCCGCCCGCTGCTGCTCCTGTGCGGCCGTGGTGTGTCGGCCACGACGGTCCCGGGCGACGCGCTTGGACCAATACCGCTCGTACAGTTGGGTCACCGTCAGGTCGGCGGGAATCTGCCCCTGCCGGGCATAGATGTCACATGCCATCGCCAGGCGCAGCGGTGTGGCACAGACCTCGGTCACACCACGACCGCCGGGCGCCCGCAGGCTGTCCAGAAACACCCGCTGTCGATCGTCGGCGAGGCCGACAGCTGACACGTACCGCCGGGCCCACTCGACGACGTCGCCTGGGCTCAACTTCGGCATCCGGTGCAGCCCGCCGACGAAATCGGCGTCGGACTCGAGGTAGTCGTGCCACTCCCGGTCGCGGCAGGTCAGTACGAGCTCGCTGTCTCTGGCCAGTTGTCGCAGCAGCAGCGCCAGGTCGTCAGCGTTCTCCTCGCGTACCACCAGGTCCAGCGTATCGATCAGCACCCGAACCCTGGACCGGCCGGCCAGTGTCCCGACGATGTCGGTCAAGCGCATGTCGTCCCGCGAGTCACGTGCCACGTTGCCCAGTGCGCGGTCCACCGCGTCGAGATCGTCCAGCGTCGCTGTCGCCGGAATCCTCGAGCAGGGCAGGAACACCGTGATGACATCACTCACGTCCCGCGCGAACAGGTCGAACAGTTGGCCCAGCAACACGCTCTTGCCATAACCGCCGTCACCGAGAATGACGAAGGGAAAGGCGAGCCGACCGGCGAGTTCGCCGGCGCGGTCCACATTGGGGATGATTTCCGGTAGCGCAGCCGCCCTGGCCGTCGTACTGCGCTCGGTGATCTCGGCGACCAGAGCGTCCGACTGCGGCGGGGGCTGTTTCGGCGGCAGATCGGGTAGTTTTCCCGGCGCTGGTCGAACGTATTCCGGCTTCCGTGCCAACACCCTGAGCAGTTCGGTGCAACCCGTCGGCGATATCTCCTCGATCCGCACCCGGCGTAGTCGATACAATTCGGGAGGAACAGTGGAATCCTCCACGCCGGGCAGTAGCGCGATGATGTGCTTGCGCTGGAACAGTGCCTGGTCCGAGTTGAAGATGCCTTTGATGACATCGGCCTCGGCGACGACACCGGCACCCTCGTCCGGCGGATTCGTGCCTTCCCAGCGAGCCCGCCACGCGTCGTTGATCGCGATCACCGTGTAGTCGGCGTTCTTGGCGAGTGTGATGCCCCACCGAGTCCAGTCGACTTCTGTCTCGAATGAGTGCCACAGGTCGATATCGGCGGCTATTCCGTTGGCGACGAGGGTCTCCGCGAGCCCGAGCACCTGGGTCCGCCAGCGATCGATCCGGTCCACCGTCCAGCTGCGGTCGACGTGTGCCCAACTGAGCAGCACACTCGGACCGGGCACGTGACCCCCTCGCGACGGGACGGTGGGAATCCAGACTACCTGGGTCGCTATCGACGAAACACGGCCCGCGCCGCGGCCGCCGTGGCGGTGTAGTACTCGGCTGGTTCGAGGAAGCCCCACTCGTCGAACGCGCGACCCCTGGCGACCGCTCGTCGGTAGCTGAAACAGGCAAGGTACAACGTCCTGATGTACATCACCGCTTCGAGCCGGTCGAGTTCCTCGTCGGTCGGTTCGACGTGCCGGCGGTAGGCCCGGACGGCCGCGTCGACGCAGTCCTGGTCGGGCCTTCGGGGTGACCACGCCCCGGTACCCCAGATCAGGTAGGCGAGGTCGGCCAGCCGAGGTCCGCGGCCCGACGCCTTCCAGTTGATCACGACCGGGCCGTGGTCACCGACGACCGCGTGGTCGGGAGCGTGCAGGAGGTTGCCGTGCAGCAGGGCCTCGGGCAGACCGTTACCGTCGTCGGCCGAGCGGACCTGATCACGGAGCTGCTCGAATCGCCCGCGGTCGGCCGCTGCGACCTTCGTGTCCACGGCATCGAGAAACGCGAGGGCGGCCAGCAAGTCCTGCCGCGGAGTGCCCTCGCGGCTGGGGTCCTCACCACTGGCGCCGCCCGGCCGGGCCACCGACCCGTCGACGGGCAACGCGTGCAACCGCCCGAGCAAATCGCCCAGGATGGTGTACTTCTGCACGCCGTCGGGCAACGCAACGCTGTCGACGTACCGAGTGACCAGGACCGCGCTACCGTCGAAGTCCGACACCGGGTCAGCTGCCGCGAGGCGCTCGGCCGGGTAGCCGTGCCGCTCCAGGAACCGCAGGATCGCGGCGTCGCCCTCGACACCGGCCCTGGGACGGGCCGGTGGAAACGCGCGCGCGACCCACGGGCCGCCGTCGTTGCGGTCGATCCGGAAGACATACGTCTTGTGCACACTGAGCTTCGTCGCCGCGGCCGCATCGATCCCGTAGCGGTCCCGCAGATGCGCGAGCAGTCGTTCAGGATCGGGTTCGTGGTCCATCCGCGCCCGAAGGCCCTGCAGATCGGTGAGCGCCTCGGTGTAGCGCTGGCCGGTCTGCTCAGCGTGACGGCGGACGACCTTCTTGAAACTGGCATCCTTGGTCATGGCAAGCCTCCTCGAGACACCCTCGCTCCCCAGCAACGCGGTGTTCGGAGATGGCTTGTGACAACCCGACCGAGAGGGCAGCTCCCCTTCGCCGATGGAACTCCGGCTGGGGCGGACGTTCCACAGCTCGGCGACCGGTCGGCGCCGTAGGGCCACGTTCGCCTACCGGACAGCCCTTGTCAAGCACCCGACGATCGGCTGACGCGGTCCGCTCTCGGCGCCGCCGCAGAGTGACGATCCGGTCGACGAAGGCGGGATCACGCCAGGACTCCGCACGGGCCCAGGGCGCTGTCCAATGCGATCACGTCCGTCGCCGCCTCCTCGACAACGGTGTGGCCGTTGACTTCCAGCTGGCGGAGTACCGCCGTCTTCCCGGACCCTGGTGCGCCGGTGAGCACGTATCGAGGCAGCTCGCTCGTGAGGCCGGTGCCTACGTCATCGGCACCGGGCGTGCCGCCGACCGGCAGACGGCGCTCGACTGCGGCGCGCAGGAGTTCGTCGACCTCGACGACACCGTCGCGGCCTTCAACCCGACCGGGCGGATCAAGGGAAGACGATCATCCGCGTTCGTCCGTGAGGGCCGACCGGGACCGGTCTGGGAGGACATTGAATTCGGTGCTGTCCAGTGTTTCGGTCCGCCGGGCGTAGTCCCGCATGTAATCCGGCCAGTTCGCGATGATCCGGCCGTTGCGGTCCCGGTACCACGAGTCGCACGCCGTCCAGGCCGTGCCGCGAAACCGTTGCTGCACCGCGGTGGTGCTGCGCTCCTCGACCTCAGGCCGGACGTCGACCGCCGCACCCCGCGACCGAGCCAGTCGCAACGCCTGGCGCACGTACTTGGCCTGCGCCTCCAGGAAGAAGATGATCGAGCCGCCCGAGGTGTTGGTGTTGGGCCCGTACATCAGGAACAACGACGGGAAACCCGACACGCTGATGCCCAGGTGAGCACGCGGACCAGCGGCCCACGCCTCGCGCAGCGACCGGCCGCCGGTTCCGGTGATCTCCATGGGAAACATGAACTCGGTGGTACGGAAACCGGTGGCGTAGATGACACAGTCGACCTCGTGCACGCGGCCATCGGCCGTCTGTGGCCCGCGCGGGGTCATCCGCACGATCGGCCCGGTCACCAGGTCCACGTTCGCCCGTTGCAGCGCCGGCAGGAATGCCGAACTGAACAGCACCCGCTTGCAGCCGAACGTGTAGTCCGGCCACACCCGTCGCCTGACCTCCGGGTCCCGCAACTGCCACCGCATGAACAGCGTCGACTGCAGCGACCACAGCCAGCCCAGCGCCCTGGGGTGCCGGATCACGGCCGTGAGGAACTCCAGATAGTGGAACAGCACACCACGCCACAGCTGATTCACCCACGGCACTCGACGGAACAACGTCGCGATCGCCTTGGGGTAGACGGAATTCCGGCGAGGCAGCAGCCAGTTGCCGGTACGTTGGAACACCGTCAGCCGCGCCACGCGTGGGGCGATCTCGGGCACGAACTGCACCGCGCTGGCACCGGTGCCCACGACCGCGACCCGTTTGCCGGCCAGGTCGTAGTCGTGGTCCCACCGCGCGGAGTGGAAGCTGTGCCCGGTGAACTCGTCGACACCCTCGAAAGCTGGGTAGGCCGGTTGGTTGAGCTGACCGGTCGCGACGACCACCGCACCCGCGACCAGCGTGCGCGACTCCCCCGACGGTCCCTCCACGTCCACCGACCAGCGCAGCGCCACGTCGTCCCAGCGGCAGGCGGTGACCCGCACGCCGGTGATGACGTGCCGCGTCACGTCGAAGGCGTCCGCGACCTGCCGGGCGTAGTCCAGGATCTCCGCCCGCGGTGAACAGAACCGCGACCACGTGCCACGCTGGGCGAACGAGAACGAGTAGAAATGGCTCGGCACATCACACGCCGCACCAGGATAGTCGTTGTAGTGCCAGGTGCCGCCGAGCTCGGGTGCCGCGTCGAGCAGGACGATGTCGTCGAACCCGTGCTTCTTCAACTCGATCGCAGCGGCGATGCCACCGAAGCCGGCCCCCACGATGACCACGTCGTACCCGGCGCCCGGCTGGATGCCGGCCATCGGCTCACCGGTCGGCGTCGTCATCGTGCTCCTCGGTGTCAAGTGGCCCGCCCAGCAACATACACAGCAATCCACCCGGTTGCGGCACACTCGTGCCATGGACATCTCGACACTTCGCGCGCTGCAGGCGCCGCTGAAGGAGCGATACCGCGCTGATGCCTCAGCCGCTCACACCCCGCTGACGGCGAGTGCGGACTGGCGCGATGACGGGATCACCACCACGGTGGAAGGCTGGGCCGGCCCGGTTCGTGCCGGTCTGCACCCGGCCACCGGCGGCGACGGGCAGGACGCCTGCTCCGGCGACATGCTGTTGCAGGCGCTGCTCGGCTGCGCCGGCGTGACACTGCGCAGCGTGGCCACGGCGATGCGCCTGGAGCTCGGTGACGTGCGGCTTCGAGCGGAGGGCTACTTCGACGCGCGAGGCACCCTGGGACTGGACCGGTCGGTCCTGGTCGGGCTGCAAGATGTCGTGGTCACCGCCGAGGTCGACACCGACGCCGACGATGACGCACTGGCACGGCTCGCGCAGCTGACCGAGCGCTACTGCGTCGTCGCGCAAACCATGCGGGAGGCGCCCCGCTTCGTGGTGAGCCGCCGCAGCCAGGCAATGGCGAACGGCTAGCCCGCCACGTGGGCGGTGTGCCCCAGCCAGTCCCGGGCCAGATCGTGGTCGCCCTCGATGGTGACGTGGTCACTGTGTCCGCCGGTCAGGGGAAGCCGGCGGGTCAGGACCAGCAGCAGTGATGCCGCGGGACCCCCGACGGTCACGTCGGCTGTGCCGTGGCGGGGCTGCCAGCGCGCACCGTCGGGGTGGCGTTCGATGTGCCATTCGCCGGCGTCGCCGAGGCCGGGCTCGTCGGTGGCGTGCCAGTGCAGGGTCTGGCCGGTGCCCCGGATCGCGGCCGCGGAGTCCGGGCGTTGGGCCGCCCAGGTCGGCGAGGTGAGCATGGCGAGGTGGTTGGTGATCAGAGCGGCGGCGATGTCGGCGTCGACGTCGTAGTCGCGGCCGGCGGCCACGGCCGCGTCGAAGCCGTGGATGACCGCCTCGTTCAGCAGGCTGTGCAGCCAGAACTGGGCACCGGTCCGGCTGTCGCCGGCAGCGTTGAACACCGAGGCTTCCAGTGCCGCGTCGGAGCAGGCCGCGGCCGCGCGGGCGGCGGCGGCGGACAGCCACGCCGGCCAGGCCCCGGGATCGGCGGGTAGCTCGGCCAGTTCGGTGGGCAGCTGGGACGGGTCGGTGACGCGGCGTTCGACGATCTCGGCTACCCAGTGCTGGGTCTGGCCGACGTGCTCGGCCAGGCCGGTCACGGTCCAGCCCGGACAGGTGGGCACCGGAGTCCCACTACCCGCCGCGCGGGCGCATTCCGCCAGCCGTTGCGTGTGGTCCCGGAGTGCCTGCCGGCAGCGTTCCGCGCTCAGCCCGGTACTCATTGTTCTTCCTTCCCATCAGCTCGGGTTCACGACTCGCCTGATCCGGGAACCTACACCGACGGTGATCGGCCGGCCGGGTACGCGACGCAGCACTCAGGCCGCGTAGTTGCGCAGCACCCGCAATGCGGTCGAGCCGTGCGGACCGGTCACGGTGAGCCCGGATTCCTCGGGTGCCAGCCGTCGGGCACCCACCCGGCAGAACGCCCCCGCAGGACCGCTGATCACCGATGGGGCGTCGGCAGGACCGAACCGCCAGGTCTCGCCGTTCGGCCCGGTCAGCTCCGCCCGCACCGGGCCTGGCTGCTCGCCGGCCACGGTGAACGCGTACGGCAACGACCGGTGGCCGAGCCAGGCGACATGCCGCAGTCGCACCGTGTCCGGGTAGCGAATCGACAACGGACCGGCGATGTCCAGCGCGTGCGCCCAGTGCTCGGCCAGCCGAGTGGTAGCCAGCGTCGCGGGCCGCAGCGGCGCCGACGCCCATCGCGACACCTGGTCCGGGTCGGCCGCCCGCAGCGCCGCCACCGAACGTCGCCGCGCCGCCTGCCACCGCGGGTACACGACCTCCGGACCGGCCCGCTCGGCCGCGACCCAACGCTCCACGGCCTCGTCCACGCCGACCGAGCCCCGATCCACGACCGCGCCGGCGCCCATCGGCGCACCGGCCAGTGTCGCGGCCACAGCCTCCTCGGTCTGCGCCAGGTGCAGCAGCACGTCCACCACGCGCCACCCCGCCGCGGCGGACGGACTCACCCACTGCGCTGCCGTCAGCTTCGCGAAGATGCCGTCCAGCCGGTCGTACTCAGTGGCCAGATCGTCGAAGATCTCCACATCCACACCATAGTCAGGGCAGTGCCCACGCCATCCTCACGCCGGGTCGGGGGCGGTGAGCCGGGCGTCCACCGCCGAGGCGAACTCGGCCGTGGACGCCGTGCCGCCGAGGTCCCGGGTGCGGATGCCGTCGCGCAGGCAGTCCTCGAACGCGGCCTCGATCGCGTCTGCCGCGGCCGGCTGGCCGAGGTGGCGCAGCATCATCGCGCCCGCCCACAGCTGGCCGATCGGGTTCGCGATGCCCTGTCCCGCGATGTCGGGAGCCGAACCGTGCACCGGTTCGAACATCGACGGGTGGTGGCGTTCCGGGTTGAGGTTCGCGCTCGGCGCCACTCCGATGGAGCCGGCCAGCGCGCCTGCCAGGTCGGAGAGGATGTCGCCGAATAGGTTGGACGCCACGATCACGTCGAACGACAGCGGATGCGTGACCAGTTTCGCGGCCAGCGCGTCGATCAGCACCTTGTCCAGCTCGACACCGGGGAATCCGGCGACGGTCAGCGCCACCACCTCGTCCCAGAACGGCATCGTGTGGATGATCCCGTTCGACTTGGTCGCCGAGGTCAGCCGGCCGCGTCGCCGGGTGGCCAGATCGGCGGCGAAGCGGGCCGCCCGCTCGACGCCGCGTCGGGTGAAGATCGCCTCCTGGACCGCAGCCTCCGCGGGTTGACCGTGGTAGATGCGGCCGCCGACCGACGAGTACTCGCCTTCGACGTTCTCCCGGACGATCACCAGGTCCATGCCGTCGCCACCGGTCACCCGGGAGGGCACGCCGGGCAGCGTGCGCACCGGTCGCAGGTTGATGTACTGGTCGAACGTGCGACGGATGGGGATGAGCAGGCCCCACAGCGTCTCGGTGTCCGGGATGCTCGGGTCGCCCACGGCGCCGAGGAAGATCGCGTCGTGCCCGGCCAGCCGGTCGAACCCGTCGACCGGCATCATCCGGCCGTGGCGGTGATGGTGGTCGGATCCCCAGTCGTAGTCGGTGACGTCGAGGGTGAAGCCGAAGCGGTCCGCGACCAGCCCCAACGAGCGCAGGGCGACCGGCACGACCTCCTGGCCGATGCCGTCCCCGGCGATCGCCGCGACCGAATACCGTGCTGCTGTCGCTGTCATCGGGCACCTTCCGTGTTCGTGCTGGTGCGGGTCATGACTGTGCACTGTAAGGGGACGGCACACAGTGATCACCCTGTGCCCGGCAGTGTCAATAATCCGGTCGGACCCGCGCACGGTGGCGGTGACCAGCGCTGCGGCGGTGCGGCGACCGGAGTCGTTGCCGTGGCACGGCTTGACACCGGCGAGCGCCCGGCGGTAGTTCGGAAGGTCCCGACCCTTCGGAAGGAGAGCGCCGTGTGCTTCGTGGAAGCCGTGTCGCGCCGCCGGTTCCTCCGCACCAGCCTGGCCACCGGCCTGGCGGCGACCGCCGTGGGCGGCGCGATGTTACCCGGTGTGGCCGTGGGCGCCGAGCGGGCGCCGCGCAACGGCGGGCCGGGCACGTCCGGGGTGAACTTCCGGTGGTTCGGCACCAACGGTTGGGAGATCACCTTCCAGGACAAGAGGATCCTCATCGACCCGTGGTTCGGCCGGTTCCCAACGGGGTTCTTCACCGGCGACTTCGACCCGACCACGCCGCTGGTCGTCCGGGACGACCTCATCGACCAGCACATCACCACCGCCGACCAGATCCTGATCGGCCACGGCCACTGGGACCACCTGACCGACATCCCCACGATCGCCCAGAAGACGCAGGCGATGGTGATCGGCTCCGAGACGCACGCGAACCTGTTGCGGGCCAGCGGCAAGGTGGCCGAGGACAAGATCGTCATCGTCGAGGGCGGCGAGGTGATGCAGTTCGACGGCTACACGATCGAGGTGTTCCCGTCACTGCACTCGTTGGGCGCGACCAAGAAGTTCGCCGTGCCAGGGCACCTGCTGTCGGTGCCGCCCAACCCCACGACCGTCGGCGACCTGCCCGAGGGTGACAGCCTGATCTACCTGATCACCCTGGCCGACGGCTTCACGATCTTCCTGATGAGTTCGGCGAACTTCGTCGAACGCGCGATCGCCGGCATCCAGCCGGACGTGGCGTTGATCGCCAGCATCTTCTTCACCGAGATCCACGACTACACCCGTCGGCTGCTGGAGGCGATCGGGAAGCCGAAGACCATCCTGCCGACGCACTGGGACAATTTCGAGCGCCCGTTCTCCGACGGCCCGCACGATCTCAGCGACGTCTTCGGTCAGGCCGGTAGCCTGGACTTCTGGATCAGCCAGGCGAAGACCGTGTCGCCGGAGAGCCGTTTCGTGGTGCTGGACTTCTTCGAGTCGTTCACGCCGTAGGCCTTACTCACGTCCGCGCGGAGGTACTGTCCACTGGTGACACTCCCCAATTCGGGGAAATCGCAGCGGTTTCGAGATTCCTTGCCGGAATTGGCGAGTGACCACACCGGGCGAAAACGGTTGGTCGAGGGAAGGAGCATCAGGCTAGGGTCTGCCGCATGCGTCCGATCGACAGCATCGCCGAGGACTATGTGGAGCGGGCGGTGGCCCTGGACCCGGCCCTCGCCACCTACACCGGGATCGCCGGACACGACGGCGAGCTGCCGGATCTGAGTGCGGACGGGTTCGCCGAACGGGCCGAGCTGGATCGCTCGACCCTCGCTGCCCTCGACGCGGTCGAGGCATCCGGGTTGGGCGAGCGGACCGCACGGGCCGCGATGCGGGAGCGGCTGGCCCTGGCCGTGGAGCGCTATGACGCCGGGGATACCACCAGCGACCTCAACGTGATCGACAGCTGGGTGCAGTATGTCCGCGAGGTCTTCGATCTGATGCCCACCGAGGGCGAGGCGGCCGCGGCCGCCGTCGCCAGGCGGATGGCCGCGGTGCCCGAGGCCTACCGCCAGTTCTCGCAGACCCTGCTCGGTGCGGCCAGGAACGGCCGGCCCCCGGCCCGGTTGCAGGTCGAGGAGGTCGCCAAGCAGTGCGCCGCCTGGGCCACGCCGGAGGACTCCTTCTACGACGGGCTGGTGCGGCGGCTGACCGGCGTCCCGGACTCGCTGCGCGGCGAACTGGACGCGGCGGCCCGTGCGGCGACGGCCGCCACGGCCAGCCTCGGCGACTTCCTGCGCCGCGAACTGCTGCCGTTGGCCCGGGAGAAGGACGCCTGCGGACCGGAGGTCTACGGCCGGGCGTCGCGGTACTTCCTCGGCGCCGCGGTGGACCTGGCGGAGGCCTACGCCTGGAGCTGGGAGGAGGTCGCCCGGCTGCGCGCCGAGCAGGCGCACGTCAGCGGCCTGATCCGGCCGGGCGCCACCCGAGAGGAAGCCGTGGCGATCCTGGAGGACGACCCGGCGCGGCGCATCGAGGGTCGGGAGAACTTCCGTGCCTGGATGCAGGACCTGGCCGAGCGCACCATCTCGCAGTTGCACGGAAAACACTTCGACATCCCGGAGCCCGCGCGGCGGATCGAGGCCATGATCGCTCCCGTCAACGATGGCGGGATCTACTACTCCGAGCCCTCCGAGGACTGGTCCCGGCCCGGGCGGATGTGGTGGTCGGTGCCCTCGGGGCTGGACAGCTTCGCGACCTGGAAGGAGGTCACGACCGTCTACCACGAGGGTGTACCCGGTCATCACCTGCAGATCTCGCAGTCCCTGACCGAGCGGAAGAACCTGAACCGCTGGCAGCGGATGATGTCCTGGGTCTCCGGTTACGGCGAGGGCTGGGCGACCTACGCCGAGCGGCTCATGGGCGAGCTCGGCTACCTGGACGACGACCCGGGGGCGCATCTGGGGATGCTCGACATGCAGGTGATGGCCGCGGCCAACGTGGCCCTGGACATCGGGGTGCATCTGGAACTGAAGATCCCCCGGGGCACCGGCTGGCGGGAGGGTGAGCGCTGGACCGCCGGGGTCGCCTGGGAGTTCCTGCGGGCCCACTCCAGCTGGGACGAGCAGCGGCTGCGCTTCGAACTGCACCGCTACCTCGGCTGGCCCGGGCAGGTGCCGTCCTACAAGCTCGGCGAACGAGTCTGGCTGCAGGCAAGGGAAGAAGCCAGAGCCGGAGGTGCCTTGAGCCTCAAGGACTTCCACTCCCAGGCGCTCAGCCTGGGCGCCATGGGCCTGGACCCGTTGCGTGAGGCCCTGTCCAGCCGCGTCGGCCGGCCGTCGTGAGCGCCGCCGAAGGGTGATCAGTACCCAGGGATACTTGTCGAAGGAGTACACGTGCCGTTCACCGATTCGACCGAACCTGTTCCCGCGGAGTTGAGGACCGACGAGTTCGCCTGGCGTCCGATCGTGGTCGGTGACACGGAGAGGGACTATGCCGCCGTGATGGATTCGCGTGAGCACCTGCGGTTGTGGCGACAGTCGACGTGGCCCGAGGACGACTTCACGGTGGAGGCGAACCGGAAAGACGTCATCGAACTCGAAGAACGCCATGCCGCGCATCGCGCGTTCACGTACACGGTGCTCGACCCGGACGGCACCAGATGTCTGGGCTGCGTCTACGTCTTTCCCACGAGCGCCACGTTCCTCTCGAAGTCAACGGTGACACCGATCGGTGACGACGAGTGGGCGGACGTCGACGCCGTCATCTTCTTCTGGACTCGTCCGTCCGAGATGGCGAGCGGAATGGACGAGCGTCTTCTCGCCGCGCTCCGTGCATGGTTCACGGACGAGTGGAAGCTCGCGAAGACCGTCTACGTCACGAGTGAGCAGTTCACCCAGCAGGTGGAGCTCCTGAACCGCACCGATCTGACCCTGAAGTTCGAGCTGTTCGAGCCCGACAAGCCGAGAAAGCGTCTCGTCTTCGGCTGAGTGGCCACACGGGAAGAATTGATCCGGGCTCTCGTCGGGTGCGGCCGGCACCACCGTAGGATCCCGGCACGGGAACGGCCTTGGCAGCCAGGGGGATGCGCGGATGGGCAAGCGGATGGGCACCGGAGCGGTGCGGGTGCGGTCGTGGGCGATCCTGCTCGCGATCCTGGTGATCGTCGTCGGTGGGGTGACGACTCTCATCGGGTTCGTCTCGACACCGGACGGCGACTACGGCCAGTTGCAGTTGCCCGGCTCGACCGTGCTGCACCTGCCGCAGGGCCGGATGAACCTCACCTTCACCGAGGACCTGGACAACCAGACGGTCGACGAACCCGCCACCCTCCACATCACCATCACGCCCACGGGAGGCGGATCCGCGCTGCCGGTGAACCTGGATCCGAACGGCGGTTCGGTCGGCGTCAACGGCGTCACGCACACCTACTGGGGCTACGTGATGGTGCCGCAGGCCGGTGACTACCGGGTGGACGTGCCGGACGACATCGCCCCGTCGATCCCCAACCCGCGGCTGCTCTTCGGCCCGGACGCCGAGCCGCAGTTCTGGATCCTGGGCGCCCTCGTCATCGCCATCCTGCTGGTCATCGTCGCCATCGTGGCCACCTGGACCATCCGCCGCCATCGCCCGGGCTCGGCCACGCTCCCGGTCCCCGACGGCATGGTGATCTCGTCCCCGATGCCCCGGCAGCCGCGACAGAACCCGGCGTCGGGGGCGGGCACGGTCCGCGCGTGGTTCTACGTGACCGGTGTCAACGGCCCGCCGCCGGTGAGCGCGGGGCTCGGCCCGGTGCGGGTCAGTGGCGAGATCCGCACCGCTCCCGGCACCGGGGAACTCGCCATTCCGGTGGTGGACCACGAGTTGACCGCGCCGGCCGCGAACTGGCCGCAGGTCGGCGTCACGCTGCCGATCTGGCTGTCCCGAGGCCAGGACGGATCAATCGACTTCGTGGTCCTGTGGGAGTCGGCGGTCGCCGGCAGTTAGTGCCGGGTGACGCTGTTGGCGAGCGTCGCTCACTGGAACGGCCGCACCTCGATCTTCCGATCGCAGACCTTCGACGCCTCGGTGGCGAGCTTGAGTGCCATCTCCGGGTCGGGGACCTCCCACACCCAGACGCCGGCGAGGTACTCCTTCGACTCCACGAAAGGCCCGTCGGTGAACACCACCTGCCCGCCCCGGTTGTCGATGACCGTGGCCGCGTCGGTGTCCGCGAGTCCGCCCGCGAAGACCCAGTAGCCCTCGGCGATCAGTCGTTCGTTGAACGCGCTGATGGCAGGCTGCCTGTCCGTGCTGCCGGGGTTGGTCTTGTCGTCGATCACGGAAACCAGGAACTGCATCTGACGATCATCTCCCGTGGTGTCACAGCAGCGTAGTTCAGGTGGAGCCGGCGCGCCCGTCTCGGCTAGGGTCGCCGTCCGTGACGTCCGCTGACGATCCCCGGCCCGCCCGCGCGGCGCGGTGTGGCAGGTGCCCTCGCGCGACCGCCCCGAGTCGCTCGACTACTCCCCCGACGCCGATGGCAACGCCGATCCCGGTGAGATCGTGTGGGCCTGGGTGCCCTACGAGGACGACCCGACGCGCGGCAAGGACCGGCCGCTGCTGGTGATCGGCCGCACGGGCCCGACGCTGCGGGCACTGATGCTCTCCAGCAAGACACCGCACGACAACGAGCGCGACGACTGGCTCAGGCTGGGCACCGGTCCCTGGGACCGCGAAGGCCGCGTGTCCTACCTGCGCCTGGATCGCCTGTTCGAGTTGGGCGAACACGACATCCGCCGCGAGGGGCTCCGTGCTGGCGGAGGACCGGTTCCGGATCGTCGCCACCGCGCTGCGCGACCGCTACGGCTGGTGATTCGGACCGGCGGCCGGCCGGGGCGACGGTGATCGAGGAGACCTGCCAGCGCGTCGCCGGCAACTACGAGGGCGTCGCGCAACGCCGTGACATCCCGAGCGCATCGGCCGTCGGTTGACTTTGCAGCGCAAAGTTGGTTACCGTGCGGCAACGGTACTTTGCAGCACAAAGTAGGGGGCGGATCATGACCGAGCTACTCACACCCACCGACCAAGCCGTGCCGGCACCCGGCCCGACCAGCAAGGATGCGGCCGCGACCGCACTCGTGCTCGGCTTCGCCGGCGCCGCCTGGGGCGGTTGGGCCCACGACGGCTCGCCCGCGAGCTGGTCCCTGCCGCTGACCATCGGTTCCCTGCTCGGCCTGCTACTGGCGGGCGTGGCCGGCGTCCGGACGTTCCGGCGCCGTGAGGGCGGGTCCGTGATGCGGGAGGCCGGCGGGCGGCGCATCTACTACCGCGCGGTCGCCGTCGAGGTCGCGCTGATCGTGCTCGGCGTCGCGGCTCTCGACCTGGCGGGACACCCGGAGTACCTGGCCGCGTGGATCCTGTTCGTGGTCGGCGTGCACTTCGTCCCGCTGGGCAGGTTGTTCCGCGTCCAAGGGCTGACCGTCGCCGGTGTTCTGCTGCCGGTCGTGGCGGTGGCCGCCGCCGTGCTCGGCGCGACCGGCCACGCGGCACCCGCGGCGGTGGCAGGCACGGGCGGCCTGGTGATCATGCTGGTGGTCGGCGCGGTGGCGCTGTACCAGTCGATGCGGCGGACGGGCTGACCATGACGGAGCCCGACGACCTCGACCCGCGCGCCGCCGCCGAGTTGATCCAACAGGCCACCCGCACCGCACGCCGCTCGCTGACCTTCCGGGCGCCGCTGGTCTACGCCAGTTGGGGCGTCGCCTGGCTGGTCGGACTCGGCGCGATGTGGCTGTCGGTCCGCGGCCAGTCCCACTACAGTGGACCGTCGGCCGGGCCCGCCATCCTGTTCGGCGTGCTGATCGTGCTGGCGATCGCGGCGACGATGGCCAGCGTGATCCAGGCGTCCAGGGGCATCAGCGGGCAGGCGGAGGCGCAGGGCCGGATCTTCGGGTTCTCCTGGCTGATCGGTTTCGCGGCCTGGTTCGCGATCAACGCGGCGCTGTCCGTGGCCGGCGCCGGCGAGGACGTGCTCGGCGTGGCCGGCACGGCGGGCCCGCTGCTGGTCACCAGCCTGCTTTATCTGGCAGGCGCGGGAATCTGGCTGGACTGGCCGATGTTCGTCATGGGCCTCTGGCTGGCGCTGGTCACCGCGGTGGCGGTGTTCACCGGACCGGTCGGAGTGCTGCTGGTCGCGGCGGCAGCGGGCGGCGGCGGATTCCTGCTGATGGCCGGCTACCTGTCGTGGCGCGGCCACCGGGAGCCTGCGTGAGCCAGGCGGAACTCGACCCGGTGATCCATGCGCCCACGAGGCTGCGCATCGTCGCCACGCTGTCCACACTCCCGGCGGGCACCAGTCTGTCGTTCACCAGGCTGCAGAACCTGCTCGACCTGACCCCGGGCAACCTGATCACCCACCTACGCAAGCTCGACGACGCGGGCTACGTAGCCACCGAAAAAGCCCAGGCCGACACCGGCTCCCGCACATCGGTACACCTGACCCACGCGGGCCGAGCCGCCTTCGAGAACTACACAGCGGCCCTACGCCTACTCCTCGAACCGGCACCACCAGATCCGGCAACGGACTGAACGGGTCGGGCAGGCGGCGCTCAGCCCATGACGGTGCCGGAATTGCTGGCGTTGCGCGGCCGCCTGCGGGAGAACGCCGCGAGGTCGATGGTGAGACCGGTGTGCTCGCCGGTGAACCGGACCGGATGCTCGTCGTGGTCCGTGCCGTTCTCGGTGCGCTCGATGATCGCGGCGAGGAACCTCCCCACGACGGGCGCGTTCTTGAACTGGTTGCCGCTGGTACCGATCGCAACGTAGAAGCCGTCCAGTCCGGTGCGGTCGTAGATCGGCGTCCAGTCGTCGGCGACGTCGTACACGCCGACGACACCACTGGCCCGGTTGGGCACGGTGAGATCACGCAGGCGGCGGGCGGCACGGGTCACGTGTGCCTCGAACACGGCGAGTGTGGGATTCGGGCCCGCGCCGTCCGGGTCGTCCACCCAGTCCAGCGGGTCGCACTCCGGCTCGGTGCCGCCGATGAGCACGCCGCCGCCCAGCTCACCTCGCACGTAGGTGCCGAGATCGAGGTCACCGAGGATGATGCCGGGACCGTCCTGCTGGTACCCCGGCGGCGCCGGGACGTGCGCCACCTCCTGGCGCAGTGGACGCGTGCCGATGGTGAAGTCCGCGCCCACCCCGGCCAGCGCGTTGATCCGCCCGGACCACGGCCCGGCCGCGTTGACCACCACCCGGCACGGAATCCGGGTGCCGTCGGCCAGCACCACCTCCACCACTCGGCCGGCGGCCGACCGGATGTCGGCGACCGTGGCATGGAACCGGAACTCGGCGCCGTGCCGGGCCGCCGCGACCGCGAGGTTCTGTGCGGCCAGCTGGGGATCGGCCACGAAGCCGGCGTCCGGGGTATAGACCGCGCCGAGCGAACCAACCGCATCGGCCCAGAAGGCGTCATCGTCGATCCGCTTCGGCGGCCAGTACCGACCGGCGTCGATACCCGGGACACGTGCCCGCAGCTCGGCGCTGTCCCATTCCTCGAACGGCACACCGACCTCGCCGAACAGCGGCACGTACTTCGACCGGGGAAGGATGGCCACGTCCAGCATGGCCAGCCCGGTCCGGTGGAACCGGGCCAGCGGTCCGACGTCGCAGCCGAGGTGGTCCTGCCAGGCGCACCAGCCGTGATACGCCTCCCATGCCGCCGCGACACCGGCGTAGGTGGAGAAGTTGAACCGGATGATGGCACTGGACGCGCTGGTGGACCCGTGACCTGCCGCACCCGCCTTGTCCACGACGACGACGTCCCAACCGGCACGCGCCAGTTCCAGGGCGATGGACCCGCCCATCACGCCAGCACCGATCACCACGACGTCGGTCGCCATGGAGCCCTCCCCACGCCGTCATCGGCCGCGTCAGGTCCGCACCAGACAGGCTAGCCGGCAGAATGCCGGACCCGGTCGCTCAGGACCCGGTCGAGCGCCGCCCGTCCCGCCGGACCCCACGCCGGTTTGCCGCCGGGTAGGCCGCGGTCCCCGTTCTGGCCCATCAGCATCAGGAACAGGCTCTTGAGCGCGGCCAGCCCGCGGGCGCGCCGGATCGTCGCCGCGTCAACCTCCGCGTACGCGGCGAAGAAGGGAGCGGCAGCGCCCGCCGGCAGCAGCACCCAGGCGGCCGCCAGGTCCGAGGCCGGGTCGCCGACGCACAGGTCGCCGAAGTCGACAACGCCGGCCAGCGTCCCGTCCGCGACGACGACGTTGGCCGGATGCAGGTCGCCGTGCACCCACACCGGCGGACCCTCCCATGCCGGTGCCGCGACGGCGTCGTCCCAGACGGCCCGGACCTCGGCGGCGTCGGCGCCGATCGCGTCCGCGTCGAGGGAGTCGAAGAACTCGTCGAAGCCCTCCGTCCAGTCCTGGGGGTGCGCGCCGCGGCCCGAATCCGCCGGCGCGTCGGCGGGCGCTGCCACATGCAGCGCCCGCAGGAACGCCGCCAGGGTGTCGGCCGCGTGCTCGCCGCGGGTGATCGACCCGTGGTCGCCGGGCAGGCCCGGCACCCACGTCATGACCGTCCACAGCTTGGAGAAGCGCGCGCAGGGCGCACCACTGCGCACCGGAACGGGGATGGGCAGCGGCAGGCGTGGGGCCAGCAGCGGCAGCCACCGGCGTTCCTTGAGCTGGCGATCGGGGGCGATCTCCATGCGCTGCATCCGCACGGCCAACTCGTCCCCGAGGCGCCACATCTGGTTGCCCCAGCCGCCCTCCACCGCGCGCAGCGGCAGCTCGGCCAGGTCCGGATGCTGCTCGCGCAGCAGGTCGCGGATCAGACCCGCGGTGATCTCGGTCTCGATCTCGCTCACGCGCAGCAACCATACCGGGTTCAGCGGGGCCGGTCCGGATCCACGTGTCCACAGAATGCCGGAGATGTCGCCGAGGGTGAATTCGCGTTCGAGGATGCCGTCGTCGACGCGCTGTTCAGCGGTGAATCGCGTAGCCGACCTCACTGCGGCGGTGGACGCACGGACCACGACCGGAATTGGTCCGCAGTCCTACTAATGCCGGTCAATTGTGGATGGCCGACCGTTGCTTCCGTCCCGAATGCCCGGTATAACTTTCTTCACGACAAGTATTAAGGCGTGTAGATTAATTCCTGGTGCCGCGAATTCTTACGGGAGAACGACGATGCGAATAACGAGAACCAGCGCGCTGCTGGTGGCGGCCCTACCGGTGGCCGCGGCCGCCGTGCTGCTCGGAACCACCCAGTTCGCCAACGCGGCAGGTGCGGCGTTCCCCGCCCACTACGCGGCGCCCTACCTGCAGATCAGCGACGCCGACGCCGGCGACCTGGCTGCCGACATGTCCGCCAGCGGCGTCAAGTTCTACACGCTGGCGTTCCTCACACCCCGCTCCGGCTGCACGGCCGAATGGGAGGACGGCGGTGACGCCGTCGGTGCGTTCACCACCCAGATCCACTCGTTGCAGGCGGCTGGTGGCAACGTGGCCATCTCCTTCGGCGGCGAGGCAGGCGGCGAACTGGCCCAGACCTGCACCACGACCAGCAGCCTGACCGCCGGGTACGCCAACGTCGTGAACACCTATGGCGTGAACCGGCTCGACTTCGACATCGAGGGCGGCGTCCTGTCCGACACGGCCTCCACGGCCCGCCGCGACCAGGCCCTGGCCGCGTTGCAGGCGCAGAACCCGAGCGTGCAGATCGACTTCACGCTGCCGGTCGCGCCGGACGGCCTGCCTGCCGCGGAGATGAACCTGCTCTCCGACGCCAAGAGCAAGGGCGTGAAGGTCAGCGTCGTCAACATCATGACGATGGACTTCGGCAACGGTCAGAACGCGCTCAACGACGCGCTGTCCGCGGCCCAGGCCACGGCAGGCCAGTTGGCCGGGCTGTACGGCATCTCGACGGCGGCCGCCTACGGGATGATGGGTCTCACGCCGATCGCCGGGCAGAACGACGACAACGAGGTCTTCACCCAGGCCAACGCGAGCACGTTGGAGAGCTTCGCGAAGACCAACGGCGTTGCCGAACTGTCCTTCTGGGAGGTTGACGGGTTCGACAAGCCGATCGGCTACGCGTACTCGAAGATCTTCGACCAGATCGGTGGCGGGGCGACCGGTGGCACCGGCGTGACCGGGCAGATCACCGGACTGGCCGGCAAGTGCGTGGACGTCGCGGCCGCGTCGACCGCCAACGGCACCCAGATCCAGCTGTTCACCTGCAACGGCACCGGCGCCCAGCAGTGGACGGTCGGCACCGACGGCACGCTGCGCGCCCTGGGCAAGTGCATGGACGTCACCGCGGCCGGCACGGTCAACGGGACGAAGGTGCAATTGTTCGACTGCAACGGCACCGGTGCACAGCAATGGACGCACACGGCGAGCAACCAACTGGTCAATCCCGCGTCCGGCAAGTGCCTGGACGCCACCGGCCCCAGTTCCGCCGACGGCACCCCGCTGCAGATCTGGACCTGCACCGGTGGCACCAACCAGTCCTGGATCATCCCGTAACGACACACACCCCACGGCGCCGTCCGGCCGGAAGGCTCGGGCGGCGCCGCGGCGTGCACACACAGGGGCCTTGACCGAGCGACTGTATTAGTGGACGCTAACGGTTAGTGAGTACTGACCGAGCAGGAGACGGCTGGAGCGCGCTGGCGGACGGCACCCGGCGCGCCATCGTCGGGCGCCTCGCCGAGGGACCGCTGCCGGTGGGACAGCTCGCCGCCGGACTGCCGGTGACCCGATCCGCGGTCTCCCAACACCTGAAGATCCTCAAGGAGGCCGGCCTGGTCAGCGAGCAGGCAGCCGGCACCCGACGGATCTATCGGCTCAACCCCACGGCGGTGGCCGCGCTGCGCGACCAGCTCGACACCTACTGGCAGCGGGCACTGAGCAGCTACGTGGACGTGGCCGAACAAGCAACGCAGGAGGAATCATGACCCGAGCCGATGCCACGGTGGTCCACAAGCAGGTTGTCGTCCACGCGGCGATCGAACAGGCATTCCGGGCGTTCACCGCGCGATTCGGTGACTTTAAGCCGGCCGAACACAACCTGCTCGGCGCGCCGATCGCCGAGACGGTGTTCGAACCGCGCGTCGGTGGCCACATCTACGACCGCGCCACCGACGGCAGCGAGTGCCACTGGGCGCGTGTGCTGGCCTTCGAACCGCCTCACCGCGTGGTGTTCAGCTGGGACATCGGTCCACAGTGGCAGGTCGAGGCAGATCCGGAGCTGACCAGCGAGGTGGAGGTCCGGTTCATCGCCGAGGGCCCCGACCGGACCCGGGTGGAACTGGAACACCGCCACCTGGACCGGCACGGTCCCGGCTGGCAGTCGGTCGGCGAGGGCGTGGACGGCGACCAGGGTTGGCCGCTGTACCTGACCCGCTACGCCGCCCTGTTCGAGCAGGGCTGAGCCGGCCGGCGATCGGCGGCCACGGCGTCCACGGTCTGCGGTGCGGCGGACGGCGCACTACCCTCGGGTGATGTCCGGCGCCGTGCTGCTGGCCGTCGACGACGATGCGGGTGTACTGCGGGACGTCGAGCGGGAATTGCGCGAGCGCTACGCACACCACTACCGGGTGCTGTGTCTGCGATCGCCGCACGACGCGCTCGCCTGCCTCGACGATCTCGCCGCGGCCGGCGAGGAAGTCGCGCTGGTGCTGTCAGGACAGTGGCTGTCCGGGATGACCGGCAGCGAACTGCTGGATCAGGTCCGCCGCGTCCATCCACACGCGAAACGAGGACTGCTGATCGGCTGGGGCGCCTGGGGCGACCGGGCGACCGGCGAGGCGATCTTCGACTCGATCGCCCATGGTCGGATCGACCACTACGCGCTCCGGCCGTCGACGTCACCGGACGAGATGTTCCATCAGGTCATCTCCAGCTTGCTCCTCGAGTGGGCGGAGTCGCAGCGGGCCTCGCCGTACACGATCTATGTCGTCGGCGAGTCATGGTCGGGCCGGGCCTACGAGTTGCGGCAGATCCTGGGCCGGTGCGCCATCCCGCACTCGTTCCACCTGGCCGACTCCGCCGAGGGACGCGCCCGTATCGCCGCGGCAGGAAACGCGGTGAAGCTGCCGATCGTCGTCTTCCCCGACGGAACCGTCCTGAAAGATCCCACCGACGCCGAGATCGCGCTCGCGTCGGGCGCACCGGTCAACCCGGAGCGCATGCGGTTCGACCTCGTGATCGTCGGCGCCGGGCCGGCGGGCCTGTCGGCGGCCATGTATGGCGCGTCGGAAGGGTTCAGCACCCTGGTCGTCGACGAAGGCGGCCTCGGGGGCCAGGCGACGTCCAGTTCGCTGATCCGCAACTACCTCGGCTTCCCGCGCGGCGTCAGCGGCCGCCGGCTGGCTCAGCAGGCCTACGACCAGGCGTGGGTGTTCGGCGCCAAGTTCGCGTTCATGTCACGCGCAACCGGTATCCGGCGCGAGGACGACGAGGTCGTCGTCAGCCTGTCCAACGGTGCTCGGGTGCGTACCCGTGCGGTGCTACTGGCGACCGGTGCCAGCTATCAGCGGCTGGGCGTCCCGGCGCTCGAGGAGCTCAATGGTGCCGGCGTGTCCTACGGCGGTCCGGCCGCCGAGGCACCTGCGATGTCCGGCCGTGACGTGTACGTGCTCGGCGGCGGGAACTCCGCCGGCCAGGCGGCGCTGTACCTGGCTCGATACGCCCGCAGCGTCACGCTCGTGGTACGGGCGGATTCGCTGGACGCCGGGATGTCGCAATACCTGACGCGCGAGGCACGGACCACGCCACGACTGCGGATCCGGCTGGGCACCGAGATCGTCGGCGGTGGCGGCGACGGGTGGCTGGAACACCTCGTGCTCCGTGATCGCGCGACCGGGCGCGAGGAGACGGTGGACGCCGGCGGGCTCTTCGTCATGATCGGGGCCCGCCCGCACACCGACTGGCTACCGCCCGAGATCGAGCGGGACTCGCGGGGTTTCGTCCTGACGGGACCGGACCTCGACGACCACGGCACCTGGCCGGCCGAGCGAAGTCCGCTGCTGCTCGAGACCAGCATGCCGGGCGTGTTCGCGGCCGGCGACGCGCGACACGGGTCGGTGAAACGGGTGGCGTCCGCCGTCGGCGAGGGTTCGGTGGCGATTCAGCTGCTCCACCAACTGTTCGCGGTCAACTCGCTACAGCCACTCGGCCGGCCGCAGGAGCCCGCGGCACCGGGTCGCCCGCAGTCCGCCGTCAGCTCGCCGGGCCGGTTCCGCCCGTGAACTGACGAGCCCGGGCCCGGTCGAGAGCGGCGAGCTCCTGGGTGGTCAGCACGCGGGCGTCCGGTCCGGGGAAGACGATGCTGACGTGATCGTCCTTCGTCCAGCGCACCCGGTAGGGCGGCGAGCCGTCGTCGGACAGGACGTCCTCGATGTGGCCCCGGATCTCGTGCTGGTCGAGGGTCGACGTCTCGACGAGTAGCCAGTCGCCTGCGGTGGCGTGCATGTCGGTCCTCCCTGTGTCCGACGGGCCGGTGGTAGCGACGGTGCACGGATTGATGAGGTCCCGCGAGAGTCGTTTGGCCCTTCACTGGGGGTCGTATGGCCAGCGCTGGCGGTCCTGACGGTCAGGGTTCACGCTTGGCTGGCGGCTGGTGATGCTGCGGGGAGGGGCCTGCGCGGATGCCGGACAGCGGACGGCTGGGTGTGCCGAGCAACCTGCCCGGCGAGCTGAGTTCGTTCGTCGGCCGGGAGGCCGACCTCGACCGCGGCGCCGCACTCGTGGCGGCCACCCGACTGCTCACCCTGACCGGAGCCGGCGGCTGCGGCAAGACCCGGCTGGCGCGGCGGCTCGCCGCCCGGGCCGCGGGCGGGTTCCCCGACGGTGTCTGGTGGGTGGAACTGGCGGCCCTGACCGACCCGGCGATGATCGCCGACGCGGTGGCCAGGGCGGTCGGGCTGGCACTGCCGGCGGAGGTGTCCGCAGCGGAGGCGCTCGCCAACCATCTTGCCGACGCCTGCTGTCTGCTCGTGCTGGACAACTGCGAGCACCTGGTCGATGGGGTCGCCGAGGTCGCCGACGGACTGCTGCGGGCGACGCCAGCGGTGCGGATTCTCGCGACGAGCCGCGAACCGCTCCGGGTCGAAGGGGAGACCACCTGGCGGGTTCCGTCGCTGCAGACGCCGACCCGCACCGTCGATGCGGACGCGGTGACCGGGTTCGACGCGGTGCGGCTGTTCGTCGAACGTGCCGCCGCCGCCCGCGCCGGATTCGACCCGGCAGGGGCGTACCCGGACGTAGCCCGGATCTGCCGCACCCTGGACGGCATCCCACTCGCGCTGGAGCTGGCCGCGGCCCGAACGCGCACCCTGTCCGTCGGGCAGATCGTCACCGAACTGGACGACCGGTTCGCCCTGCTGACCGGAGGCGCGCGCCCCGCCCTGCCACGACACCGGACGCTGCTGGCCTCCGTCACGTGGTCCTACGACCTGTTGGCACCGATCGAACGGGTGCTGCTGTGCCGTCTCGGTGTCTTCGTCGGCGGCTTCGACACCGCGTCCGCGACCGCCGTGGCGGGTGGCGATCCACTCGCTCCCGCCGACGTTCGCGACGTGGTGGCACGGCTCGTCGAGAAGTCCCTCGTGCAGGTGGAGGACGCCTCGGGCGCCACGACCCGCTACCGCCTGCTGGAGACGATCCGCGCGTTCGCCGTGGACCGCCTGGCCGAGGTGGGCGAGTACGCCGACGTGGCCGACCGACACCTGCACTGGGCGATGACGCTGGCCGAGGCACGCGAGGAGGGCACCACCCGTGCCGACGGCCCGGCTCTGGATCAGCTGGAACTGGAACTACCCAACCTGCGCGTGGCCTTGGACCACGCCTCGGTCACGGCGCCGCCGGAGCACACCGGCCTGCGGCTGATCGCCGCGCTCGCACTGTTCTGGGCGCAACGCGGCCATGCGCTGGAGGGCGGCGAACGCGCGGCCGGCGTGCTCGCCGCGGACCCCGCCGCACCGCTGGCATTGCGGGCCCGTGCGCGGTGGGCAGGCGCCTATGCCCGCTTCTACGCCTTCGACCTCGAAGCCTCGGCGGCGGAGGCGGCCACCGCGCTCGCCGAGGCCCGGGATGCCGGTGACCTGGGGACGCAGGGCAGGTCCCTGCACGTGCTCGCCGCCGGAACGGTCATGGTCGATCCCGCGGCGGCCCGGCCGATGTTCGGCTCCGCGCTGGAGCTGGCCCGGGCGGCCGGGGACCAGTGGTGTGCGGCCGACAGCCTGCAGTTCATCGGATGGAGCCACCTCATCCAGCACCGCCCTACCGCGCTCGGATCGGAGCTGGCCGAGTCAGGCGCGATGGCCGACGCCACGGGCAACCTGTTCCAGCAGGGCTGGCACCTGATCGGGCTCGGCAACCTGCACACGGCCGCGGGTGAGCTCGACGCCGCGGTGCGGGCCCTGCGCGCCGCCATCGACATCAGCCGCAGGGTCGGTGATCCGGCGGTCGAACTGTGGGCGAGCGCGAGCGAGGTGGTGGTGGAACTCGGTCGCGACCGGCTCGCCGAGGTGCGGCGGATCGCGGCCGAGATCAACCGCCCGGCCCGGCAGCTCGCACCCGTGGACGAGCAGTTCGTCGCCGCGCTACGAGTGATCGTGGACAGGGACAGCGCGCCCGAGCCGGCCGCGGCGGCGCTGGTGTCGGCCGGGGAACTGCTGCTGCCGGGCAATGACCCTCCCGACGGAGCGCGGCTGGTCCTGATGGGAGCGAACGTCGCCCTCGCCGCCGGGAACATCGCGGCGGCGGAGGCCGCCGGGGACCGGGCGCTGGCGGCGTGCGTCGGTCTCGGTTCGGCGCTGGCCGGGGCGTGCCGGGTGCTGCTGGGCAGGATCGAACGTCGGCGTCGGTCGCCGGGCGCGGCGGATCGTCTGGTCCACGAGGGACTCGGTGAGCTGGTCGACGCGGGCCTGTGGTTCGACGTGCCCGACGCGCTGGAGGTGTTGGGCGGGCTCGCGGTCGACGCCGGTCGCGCGGCGGAGGGCATCCGGCTCCTCGCGGCGGCCGAAGCCGTCGACTCGCGGACGGGTCGCCGTTCGAGGTCAGTCGTGACCTTGCCCGGGCCGCCGAGACGGTCGACGCCGACCGCGTCCGGGCCGAAAGCAGCGCCCTCGACGCCGCGGCCGCGGTCGCCTACGCCCGCCGTGCCCGTGGCGAGCGCAGGCGACCGGCCTTCGGCTGGGACAGTCTCACGCCGACCGAGCACGAGATCGCCCAGTTGGTCGCGGCGGGGCTGACCAATCCCGAGATCGGCGAACGGCTGTTCGTCTCCCGAGGCACGGTCAAGACCCACCTGCTGCACGTCTTCGCCAAACTCGACATTCGCAGCCGCGCCGAACTCGCGGCCATGGTCACCCGCCGTGGCCTCGGCTGAGCGGCGCGCTTCTCTACCACCTGGTGGATGTTCCTCGGCCTGCGGAATCCGACTGTTGACGGTGACCACAGTCGAGTACCGGAGGCACACCATGAACAGCACCCATGACATCGCGATCTCCCAGATAGCCACCGTGCACGCCGCGGACTGGCCCGCCCTCGAACGGCTCTACGCGCCCCACGTGCGTTACCGGGACCCGGACGGCGAGCTCGACGGGTCCGCCGCGGTCATCGAGAAGCTGCGGGCGCAGAGTGACGGCCTGCCCGGATGGACCTACGAGGTGCGGCGTTCCTTCTCCGACGGCGACGACGGCGCTGTGCTGGAGTGGACCCTGATGCTGCCGGCCGAGACCGGCACGCCACTGCGCCTGGACGTCATGACCGCATACGACATCCGGGACGGCCACATCGTCTCCGAACGCAACTACTGGGACAACGTCTCCCTGCTGACCCAGCTGGGCCTCATGCCGGCCGGGCAGTGACGAAGAGCCGGAATTCCGCAGTAGCGGCAACCATTCCCCTGTGGCGGCGCACGTGCGGATCCCGGTTCTTTTCGACTGGGTGTTGTCGGTGCAGCGCACTAGCATGACCGCACTTCCGAGGGGCCGACGTTCACACAGGGGTTGCCATGTCCGGTGTTCGGGTACTGGTCGGTACGCGCAAGGGCGCGTTCATTCTCACCGCGGACGGCGGTCGCGCGGACTGGCAGGTCGACGGCCCGCACTTCGGCGGGTGGGAGATCTACCACGTGGCCGGCTCGCCCGCTGATCCCGAGCGGCTGTACGCATCGCAGTCCACGTCGTGGTTCGGCCAGTTGATTCAACGTTCCGACGACGGCGGGAAGTCGTGGCAGCAGGTCGACCACGACTTCACCTACGAGGGCGGCGCCGGCGACCACCTCTGGTACGACGGCACGCAGAAACCGTGGGAGTTCACCAGAATCTGGCACCTGGAACCGTCACTGACCGATCCGGACACGGTGTACGCGGGCGGGCAGGACGCGGCCCTGTACCGCAGCGGCGACGGCGGCCGGAGCTGGCAGGAACTGACCGGACTGCGCAACCACGCCACCGGTCCCGAATGGCAGCCGGGCGCCGGTGGCCTGTGCCTGCACACGATCATCCTCGATCCGACCGACTCGGCGCGGATGTTCACCGCGATCTCCGCCGCGGGCGCGTTCCGCAGTGACGACGCGGGCGACTCCTGGCGGCCGATCAACCACGGCCTGCGGTCGGAGGGCATCCCGGACCCGGACGCCGAAGTGGGGCACTGCGTCCATCGGATCGCGCTCCACCCGTCCCGCCCGGACGTGCTGTTCATGCAGAAGCACTGGGACGTGATGCGCTCCGACGACGCGGGCGACTCATGGCGGGAGATCAGCGGCAACCTGCCCAGCGACTTCGGTTTCCCGATCGCCGTGCACCCGCACGAGCCGGAGACGGTCTACGTGGTGCCCATCCACAGCGACTCGGAGCACTACCCGCCGGAGGGCAAGCTCCGCGTCTACCGCAGCCGCTCCGGTGGCGACGAGTGGCAGCCGCTGACCGAGGGCCTGCCGCAGAACCACTGCTACGTCAACGTGCTGCGCGACGCGATGGCGGTCGACACCCTGGACGACGCGGGCATCTACTTCGGCACGACCGGCGGCCAGGTGTATGTATCGGCCGACTCCGGGGACACCTGGGCGCCGATCGCGCGGGACCTGCCCGCGGTGCTGTCGGTCGAGGTGCAGACGCTGCCATGACCACCGTCCGCGTCAAGTTGCCGACCCACCTGCGCGGGCTGGCCCACGTCAACGGTGAGGTCGAGCTGTCGGTGGACGGTCCGGTGACGCAGCGCGCGGTGCTGGACGCGCTGGAGCAGCGCTTTCCCATGCTGCGCGGCACCATCCGCGACACCACCACCGGCAAGCGCCGCGCGTTCGTCCGGTTCTTCGCGTGCGAGACCGACCTGTCCAACGACTCCCCCGACGACCCCCTGCCGGAGCGGGTGATCGCAGGCGCCGAACCGTTCCTGGTCGTCGGCGCCATGGCCGGCGGCTGAGGCACCTCAGCAGCAGTGCTCGCCGCGCCAGGTCTCCCGCCCCTCCCTCAGCGCGACCACGGCGATCACCAAGGCGACCACCGGGTCGGCCCAGGACCAGCCCCACAACGCGTTGAGCAGCAGACCGACCAGCAGCACCCCGGACAGGTAGGTGCACAACAACGTCTGCTTGGAGTCCGCCACGGCGCTGACCGAAGCGAGTTCCCGCCCGGCACGACGCTGCGCGTAGGACAGGACCGGCATCACCAGCAGCGACACCGCGGCCAGCACGATACCGACGATCGACTGCTCCGCGACCGCCCCGCCGACCAGCGAGCGCACCGACTCCACGGTGACGTAGGCGGCCAGGGCGAAGAACGACACCGCGATCACCTTCAGCGCGGTCCGCTCCCGCGCCCGCGGGTCGGCACCGGAGAACTGCCAGGCCACCGCCGCCGCCGAGGCGACCTCGATGACCGAGTCCAGGCCGAACCCGATCAACGCGGTCGAGTCGGCCACGGTCCCGGCGGAGATCGCCACGACCGCTTCGACGACGTTGTAGGTGATCGTCGCGGCGACCAGCAGCCGCACCCGCCGCGAGAGCACGGCGCGCCGGTCCGCATCGAGGTCCGCCACCGACGAGGTCGGTACACAGCACCCGTCCTGGCACGTGTCGGTGACCGGCCCCGCCAGGTCCTGGTGCCTGATGTCCCCACTCATCAGCCCGCTGCCGGCTGCTCGTCGTCCACACAGGGCTGCTCGGTGTCCACGGCCAACACGACCTGGACAAGTTCTTGCAGCGCACGGGAAAGGTGATCGTCGGCCAGCGTGTAGCGGACCTGACGGCCCTCATATGTGGCCACGACCAGACCGCAACCGCGCAGGCAGGCCAGATGGTTGGAGACGTTGGAGCGGGTCAACCCCATCTGCCGGGCCAGTTGCGCCGGGTAGCGCGTGCCGTCCAGCAGCGCCACCAGGATCCGGCAGCGAGTGGGGTCGGCCAGCGCCCGGCCGAGGCGGGCGAGCGCGTCCTCGCGCGTCTCACACATCAGCATGAGCGATACTATACAGCTGGCACTGTACTAATGCGGCGTCATCCGTGCACAGTGGACGGCGATCGGCAGCCGGTGCCGGAACCGCCGCACCCGCGAGCGGTGCTCCGCCGTCCGTGTGGGACATGGGCGCGGTGTGCGATGCTGCCGCCATGAGTGGCACGGCGCGTCGGGGCGCCGCTGAACCTGCCTGGTCACGCACTGCCGAGTCGCTGGCCGGGAGTGTCCTGCTGCGAGTGTCCGCGGTGACCGATGCGTTGGTGCGCATCATCTACGAGCAGAATCCCACGTATCGCGAACTCAGGTCGGTGCCCGAGGCCGACCTGTGGCAGTCCTGTCACGACAACATCACCCGGGTCGTGCAGCTGATCGCCGCTGCGGACGACCGTCCCGTCGCCGGTGACTTCTACGACGCGGCACGGGAGACCGGACGACGCAGGGCCGAGCAGGGCATGCCGCTGGATGACGTGCTGCGGTCGTTTCGGCTGGGCGGCCGGTTGGTGTGGGAGGCGCTGACCGACGAGGCACGTGCGCAGGGGGTGGTCGACCTGGACGCACTGCTGCACGTGGCCAGCAGGCTGTGGGAGGTCGTGGACAACACCTCGTCCCAGGTCGCGGTCGCCTACCACACGACGGAACGCCTGCTGCTGCGCGCCGACGAGGAACGCCGGGCGACGCTCTGGGAGGGACTGCTGCACGGCCGGGCGAACGATCCGGCGTTCGCCTACGAGGTGGCCGGAATCCTGGATCTCCCGGTCGACGGCCCCTACGCGGTGGTCGCCGTCGACGACCTGGACGAGGTCGACCGCACGGTCACCTCGCTGGGCAGGCGCCTGGCCGCCGCCCGGGTCGGCGTGGCCTGGCAGGTGCGTGCGCACACGGTTGTCGGGCTGCTCGCCCTGGGCGCCACGGGCCTGGACGCCGTGCTCGACCTGCTCCGCGACGGCATACCCGCGTCCGCCGGTCTGTCCGGTGTGGTCTCCGGACTGGCCGAGGTGGACGTCGCCTACCGCCAGGCGACCCTGGCACGGCGCACCCTGCCGGCCGGTCAGGTCGGGGTGGTGGCGCTGGCGGAACGGTTGCCGGAAGCGCTGCTGGTCAGTTCCCCGGAACTGGCCGAACAACTCGTCCGTTCCTGGCTGGCGTCCCTGCTGACGGTGCCCTCCGTCGAGCGCCGGCAGCTGATCGAGACCCTGGAGATGTGGGTGATCGCCGCCGGATCGGTGCGCCGCACCGCCGAACTGGCGCACTGCCATCGCAACACCGTGATCAACCGGATGCACCGCATCCAGCAGATCACCGGTCGCGATCTCACCGATCCCTCGGTACAGGTGGAGATCGGTCTCGCGCTGCGCGCGATCCGGCTGCTGCCCGCCCAGCGGGACTAAACGACCATATCGTGCACATCCGTCGTGTTGTGCATAGTGCACAACACGACTAGGCCAAACGTAGGCACCCCGGCTATGCCGTTGGGATGCAGCCGATGGCACACTGCGTGCAACCTTGGTCACCGCTGGTTCATCGAGAGGGACCTTCATGGCCGAACAACGCCGTTCGCCGCAGGTCACGGTCGACGGGTCGACCGACGATCACCGTCGACTCGGCCGCCGCCGCTTCCTCGGATATCTCATCGCCGCACCCACCCTGGCGGTCGTCGTCGTGGCCACCGACCCTCCGCGGGCCGATGCCGCCATTCCCACCCTGCCGGAGCCCGAAGAACTGTTCGACCTGGGCGACATGCAGAACCTGGCGGCGGCGCCCACGTCCGGGTTGATCTCGGTCGAGGTGCGGTCGGACGGCACGGCGTTCTTCGCCGTGCCGCGTGCCGAGGTCGGCCAGGGCATGACGACGGCCGTGGCGATGATGGTGTCCGAGGAGATGGACCTGCCGATGGACAAGGTCGCCATCGGTCTGGCGGACGCCCGTCCCGAGCTGCTGATGAACCAGCTCACCGGCGGGTCGAACTCGATGCGTAGCATGTACGTCCCGGTCCGCACCGCCGCCGCGATCGCCCGGCAGCGACTGGTCGAGACGGCCGCCGCACAGTGGGGCGTCCCCGTCTCGGCGGTGACCACCAAGGACGGCTCGGTGGTCGGTCCGGGTCGCCGGACGGCGGGCTACGGCTCGTTGGCCACGGCCGCGGCCAGCAGCACGACGGTCGCCGTGTCCGCCGCGCTCAAGCAACCGGCTGAGTTCACCGTGCTGGGCACACCGCGCAACCGGATCGACGCGCTGGACATCGTCACCGGCCGCAAGCAGTTCGCGATGGACATGCAGGTGCCGAACGCCAAGCCGACCATGGTGGCCCGCCCGCCGACGATCAACGGCACCGTCGTGTCGATCAACAACCTGGCGGCCGTCCGGGCCCTGCCCGGCATCACCGACGTCGTCGCCGTCGACCACGGGGTCGCCATCCGCGGCGACACCTTCGGCCAGTGCATCGACGCCATCCAGGTGGTCGACGTGACCTGGGGACCGGGCACGGTGGACGGTGAATCCGACGACACCGTCGCGGCGAAACTGCGGGCCGCCCAACTGCCGATGATCGTGCCGCCGCTGCTGGTCAACACGATCGACGCCGAGTTCACCTTCGCCTTCGCCAGCAACAGCCCACTCGAACCGGACTGCGCGATCGCCGACGTGCGAGCGGACCGGGCGGAGGTGTGGGCGAGCCTGAAGGTGCCGATCGTCGCGCAGGAGGCGATCGCCGCGCAGCTGGGACTGCCGGTGGGCGCGGTGACCGTGCACGTCGTGCAGGGCGGTGGTTCGTTCGGCCGCCACCTGTTCCACGACGCGGCGGCCGAAGCGGCCGAGATCTCGCAGAAGATGGGCAAGCCGGTGAAGTTGTCGTGGTCGCGCACCGACAACTTCCGCCAGGGCCGGACCCACCCGATGTGCATCTCCCGCATCCGGGCCAACTACGCGCTGGGCAACGTGATCAGCTACGAGCAGCGGCACACCAGCGTCCAGACCGACTTCGGCCACGGACTCGGCGAGATGATCACCGCCACCGCCGCGCACCTGCCGGTGGCCGGCAACCTGAGCTTCGCCGAAACGATCTTCGAGCTGACCCAGTCCTCGCCGTACAACTTCGGTGTCACCACCCAACTGCTCACCGAGATCCCGTTGCGGTTCAACACCGGCAGCATGCGCAACATCTACTCACCCAACGTGGTGTGCGCCCAGGAACTCGTGGTCGACCAACTGGCCAAGCGGATGGGCAAGGACCCGGTCGCCTTCCGCCGGGCGTTCCTGAAGGACCAGCGGCTGCTCGCGGTGCTCGACAAGGCGGCGCAGGCCGGCGGGTGGGGCAAGGCGATGCCGGCCGGAACCGCCCAGGGCATCGGGGTGCACGCCGAGTACCAGGCCGCGATTGCCGCGCTGGTCGAGATCGACTGCCGCCCGCAGACGGTGAACCGGCCGATTCGCGACGGTGTGACCGGCCCACGGGTGACCAGGGCGCTGATCGTGGTCGACCCGGGTTTCGCCATCAACCCGACCGGCCTGGAAGCGCAGATGATCGGCGGCATGGAGGACGGCATCGCGCTGGCCCTGACCTCCAGCCTGCACATGCAGCACGGCATCCCGCTGGAAGGCAGCTGGGACAACTACTTCTACACCCGGCAGTGGAACGTACCGCTGGACCTGCAGGTGATCATCATGCCGAACACCGGCGACAGCCCCTCCGGTGCCGGCGAACTGGGCGTGGCGCCCTCGTTCGCCGCCGTCGCCTGCGCGTACGCCCGTGCCACCGGCTCCATGCCCACCAGCTTCCCCATCAACCACGGCACCCTCGGCTTCACGCCGCTGCCACTGGAGCCGTCCACTCCCCAGTCCCCGACCGACGGCCTCGACGACACCTTCTGAGGAAGCCATGCCCACTCACACCTTCATCCTCAACGGCCAGCAGGTGTCGGTCGACGCCGAGGACACCGTGCGGCTGCTGTGGGTCCTGCGTGACCTGCTCGGCGTCACCGGCCCGAAGTACGGCTGCGCCCTGGACGTCTGCAAGGCGTGCACCTGCCACATCAACGGCAAGGCGTTCAACCCGTGCTCGGTGCAGGTGTCCGACATCAAGCCCACCGACGAGATCACCACCATCGAGGGCCTGCCGGCGACCGTCGGCAAGGCCCTGCACCCGATGCAGCAGGCGTGGCTGGACCACGACGCCGCGCAGTGCGGCTACTGCCAGCCCGGCCAGATCATGGCCGCGGTCGCCAAGGTCAAGCAGGCCGCGGCGGCCGGCCACGAGATCGGCGACGCGGACATCGACGAGCTGCGCAACATCTGCCGGTGCGGCACCTACTCCAGGATCCGCGACGCCATCAAGGCAGGCGCCCAGAACATGTGAGCCGTCCAGCGGCTATACCGAGGCGTCCTCCGGCCCGCTGAGCGCGCTGGTCACCTCGACGACCACCGAGGTGGACTTCACGACCGCCACGGCCAGAACGCCGGGCTCGAGTCCGAGTTCCTGGACGGCTTCGGCGCTCATCAACGAGACCACGCGGTGCGGTCCACACTGCATCTCCACCTGCGCCATGACCTTGTCGGTGGTCACGTCGGTGACCAGGCCGACGAACTGGTTGCGAGCCGAGCGGGCGATGCCGCTCGCGTCGCCGGCACCGCGCAGGTGGGATGGCCCGCTGCGCGCCCGGGTTCTGGTGAACTCGGCCAACTCCGCACCGTCGATCACCTTCCGCCCGACCGAGTCCCGGATGGAGGTGAAACGGCCGTCGTCCACCCACCGGCGCACCGTGTCGTCGCTGACGGCCAACAGGCGCGCGGCCTCGGAGTAGCGGAACTGGGGCACGACGGCACCCTAACTCACCGCGCATCCCACCGACACTGCTGGTCAGCGCGCTGGACACCGCCTACTCGGCGGACGCAGGCCGGTGACCGAGCGGAATCGGGCACTTCGGGAGAACCATGCCCGGGACAACCGTCGCTACCGTGAGTACGGCCGGACGACGGGGAGGTTGGTATGACCGGGACTTCCGGGCAATGGGCGACGGTGCGAGAAGCCCTGCCCGCCGTGACCGCCCGATTCGCGAACCTCATCAGCCACACGCCGCCCGACACGCCGGCCACCGCCGACTGGACCGTCGCCGACACGGCAGCCCACGTCACGGCCATCGCCGCCATGTACGCCACCACGCTGACGCCGGACGCCGGACCGGTGCCGTTGGGGCCGGTGGCCGATTTCATCCCCACCGTCACGGTCGAGACGGTCGCCGAACTCAACGACCTGACGTTGCGCCACTTCACCGAACGAGACACCGGCACACTCGCCGGCGCTCTCAAGGGCACCGTGGACTACCTGGTCGGCATGACGGAACACACCGATCCCGAGCGGACAGTGCCATGGCTCGGCGACTCCCGGGTGCCGGTCGGCGGTGTGCTCGCGCACCTGGTCAACGAGCTGCTCGTGCACGGCCGCGACATCGCGCGAGCCGCCAACGAGCCCTGGCCGATCCCGCCACACGAAGCGGCGACCTTCTTCGACCTGTTCGTCGTCGGCATGATGCGCAACGACGTCGGGCAGATCCTGGACGGACCACCGCCGAGCGCCCGGCGCATCGCGGTCGCCTTCCGCTCGCGCTACACCACGCCGGTGACACTGGTCCTGCACAACGGAGACGTCTCCGTCGAGGAGCCCGGCGGACCGGTCGACGCGCGGGTGACCTTCGACCCGGCGACCCTCAACCTGATGCTGTTCGGCCGCGTCAGCCGCGCCCGTGCCGCGCTGACCGGAAAGCTGGTCATCTCCGGCCGCCGCCCGTGGCTTCTCCCCACCTTCCTGCGCACGGTCCGCCTCCCCACCAACTCCCTGCCGCTGTCCACCGACTGAACCCCTCGACGTCCTTAGTAGATACTCGGCACGCCGCCCACTCCTGCTTGGCGGGTTCGATTTGACCTGGAGCGCACTCCAGCTCATAGAGTGACTGTCATGACGACGGTGGACCTGCCGAGGGGCAGCATTCTCGGCACCCGCGTTCAGCGGCTGGAGGATCCCGAGTTCCTGACCAGCGGCGCCGTCTACACCGACGACGTCGTCGACGAGCGGCTCACCGGCGCGGTCTGGGTGACCTTCGTGCGCGCTTCCGTCGCGCACGCCACCATCGCGTCGATCGATGCGAGCGCCGCCCTGGCCGCCGACGGGTGTGTCGGCGTGATCACCGCCGACGATCTGGCCGACGTGCCTGCGCAGGCTCCGATGATGCCGATCTTCCCCGCGGGCATGGCGCAGCCGCTGCTGGCCACCGGTCGGGTCCGCTACGTCGGTGAACCGGTCGCGGCCGTCCTGACCGACGACCGCTACCTCGGTGAGGACATCGCGGAGTTGGTCGAGATCGACTACGCGCCGCTGCCCGTGGTCGTCGACCCGATCGACTCCGCCGAGGACGAGACGCTGCTGTTCCCCGAGCTGGGCACGAACGTGGTGTGTTCGCGGCCGGCCGAGGTCGACGGCGACATCTTCGCCGGCTGTCCGGTCGTCGTGACCGGGACGATCCTCAACCAGCGCGTCGCGGTCGCGCCGCTGGAGGTGCGGGCCGCCGCGGCGGCGTGGGGTGCCGACGACCGGCTCACCGCGTGGGTGCCCAACCAGGGCGCGCAGGGCACCCAGGCGAGCCTGGCCGGCATGCTGGGGCTGCCGGTGTCGCAGGTGCGCATCATCACGCCCGCGGTGGGCGGTGCGTTCGGCGCGAAGGTCGGCGCCGACCCGGAGGCCGCTGTGGTGGGCTGGATCGCCCGGCGGATCGGCCGACCGGCGCGGTGGGTGGAGACCCGCTCGGAGAACATGGTCGCGATGACGCACGGCCGTGCCCAGGTGCAGACCGTCACCGTCGGCGGCGACCGGGACGGCCGGGTCCGCGCGTACCGGCTGCACGTGCTGCAGGACAGCGGCGCCTATCCGCGCTACGGCGCGATGCTGCCGACGTTGACCCTGCTGATGGCGCCGGGTGTGTACGACATCGACCGGCTGGAACTGTCGTACACGAGCGTCGCGACGAACACGACGCCGGTCGGCGCCTACCGGGGCGCGGGCCGGCCCGAGGCGACCGCGGCGATCGAACGGGCGATGGACATGTTCGCCGCGGAGATCGGGCTCGACCCGGCCGTGGTGCGCAGGCGCAACCTGCTGCCGCCGTTCACCGAACCGATCACCAGCAAGGGCGGTGCCGCCTACGACTCCGGCGACTACGCGATGGCGCTGGACACCGTGCTGGCCGCCGCCGACTACGACGCGCTGCGCCGCGAGCAGGCGTTGCGGCGCGAGCGCGGCGACATCATCCAGCTGGGCATCGGCGTGAGCGTGTACGTCGAGATCACCGGCGGTGGCGGTGAGGCGGGCGCGTCGAAGGAGAACGCCACCGTGCAGGTGCACGCGGACGGCACCGCGACCATCCTGACCGGCACCTCACCGCACGGCCAGGGCCACTCCACGGTGTGGGCGATGCTGGCCAGCGAGGAGCTGGGCATCCCGATGGACAAGATCACCGTCCGCTGGGGCGACACCGACCTGGTGCCCGAAGGGGGCGGTACGGGTGGTTCGCGCAGTCTGCAACAGGGCGGTGCCGCGGTGCGGCAGGCCGCGCGGGAGCTGGTCGACGTGGCCAGAGCACGCGCCGCCGACCGGTTGGAGGTGTCCCCGGACGACCTGGAGGTCGACCACGCCAACGCGGGCCTGACCGTGCGGGGCGTGCCCGGCACCGGTGTCACGTTCGCCGAGCTGGCGGCCGACGAGCCGTTGCTGGTGCGGTCGGTGTTCCGCGCGCCGGGCGCCACCTACCCGTTCGGGGCGCACGTCGCCGTCGCCGAGGTCGACGTGGAGACCGGTCGGGCCGAGCTGACCCGGCTGATCGCGCTGGACGATGCCGGCGTGGTGGTGAACCCGCTGATCGCCGAGGGCCAGCGGCACGGCGGGCTGGCCCAGGGCGCCGCGCAGGCGTTGCTGGAGGAGATCCGCTTCGACGAGGACGGCAACCCGATCACGACCACGTTCGCGGACTACCCCATCGTGTCCGCGACCGAGGTACCCAGCTTCGAGCTCGTCACCACCGAGACGCCGACCACGTACAACCCGTTGGGGGCCAAGGGAATCGGTGAGGCCGGCTCGATCGGCTCGACGCCCGCGGTGCAGAACGCGGTGATCGACGCCGTGGCCCACCTGGGGGTGCGGCACATCGACATGCCGACCAGCTCGATGCGGGTGTGGTCGGCCATCCGGGCGGCGAGCGAGGGAACGGAGCACTGATGCGGCTGTCGACCACCGTCAACGGCAGTACTCGCACCGACGACGTGGAGCCGCGCCTGCTGCTCGCCCACTACCTGCGGGACGTGTGCGGGCTGAAGGGCACCAACATCGGCTGCGACACCACGTCGTGCGGCGCCTGCACGGTGCATGTGGACGGCGAGTCCGTGAAGTCGTGCACGGTGCTGGCCGTGCAGACCGACGGCTCCGACGTGACCACCGTCGAGGGTCTGGCCGCCACCCGACCCGGTCCCGACGGCATGCACCCCGTGCAGGCCGCCTTCCGCGCCGAACACGGGCTGCAGTGCGGTTTCTGCACGCCGGGCATGGTGATGGCCACGGCCGGACTGCTCGCCGAGAACCCGAAACCGACCGAACGCGAGGTCCGGGAGGCGCTGGAGGGCAACCTCTGCCGCTGCACCGGTTACCACAACATCGTGCGCGCCGCCCTGGCAGCGGCCGAGTCGATGGCGGCGAGCGAATGATCCCGGCATCGTTCGACTACGTGCGGGCCGGTTCCCTCGACGACGCGGTCGCACTGCTCGCCGAGCACGGCGACGACGCGAAGCTGATCGCCGGCGGACACTCGTTGCTGCCCATGATGAAGCTGCGGCTGGCGTTCCCGACCGTACTGATCGACATCCGCACGGTGCCCGACGCCGCGTACGTGCGCGTCGACGGCGACGTGGTGGCCATCGGTGCGCTCACCCGCCACTGCGATCTCGTCGCATCCGACGTGCTGCGCGCCGAGGCACCGCTGATCGCGACGGCGGCCGGTTTCGTCGGCGACCCGCAGATCCGCCATCGAGGCACCATCGGCGGTTCACTCTCCCACGCCGATCCGGCGGCCGACCTGCCCACGGCGGTCCTCGCGTCCGACGCCGTGCTGGTGGTGCTCGGCCCGGACGGGCGGCGGGAGATCCCGGTGGCCGACTTCTTCGCCGGCTACTTCGAGACGGCTCTGGCGCCGGGCGAGGTCCTCGCCGAGATCCGTGTTCCGCGCACCGGACCGAACGGCTACCACTACGAGAAGTTCGTCCGGCGGGCCAACGACTGGGCGATCGTCGCGGTGGCCACGGTCGCCGGCCGGGTGGCGCTGGCGAACATGGCGGCCACACCGGTCCGCGCGGCGGCGACCGAGGCGGCACTGGCGGCGGGCGCGTCCGCCGCCGAGGCAGCGGCGCTGGCCGCCGAGGGCACCCAGCCGATCCAGGACATGCACGCCAACCAGGAGTACCGAGGGCACCTCGCCACGGTGTTGACCCGCCGCGGCCTGAACGCCGCGGGCATCGCCTGATTCGCTCGGGTCAGCCGGGGGCGTTCAGGTAGCGGGCCAAGGCGTCGGCGACGCCCGCGAGCGCGTCTCGGGTCGCGCGGACCTGGCCTTCGTTGAGCTGCCACGTCGCCTGAGTCAGGCACATCACGACGTCGGCGAGTTCGCCGGACGGGTTCACCTCGGCCAGCGCCCGCATCGTGCCGCGCATCGGTGACAGCGCCGTCAGCAGGTCCTCGAGCATCGAGGCGATCTCGGCCCACGGAGGGGACGGCGAAGCGGCGAGCATCACGACCTGGCACGCCCATCTCGTGACCGTCTCGCGAACCGCCTCGGGTGTCTTCGCCCTGCGCGCCGTGAGCGGTGGTCCGGCCGACGGGTCGTCGAGGACCAGCTTTTCCTGCACCAGGACCCGGGTCCGATCAGGACAGAGCACCGGGATCCAGTCCTCATTGGTCCGAGGGTCGTGCACGACGGGACCAGCGGCGACACCTCGGCGAAATACCTCGGTGCATGCCGGATCGGTGTTCAGAAAGGCAACGGTTGTCCCGGAATCAGGCGCATGGTGCAGTGACATAGTGATCTCCGGTCGGCGTGCGCCAACGAGCCGTGATCTCCTGCGAGGTGTTTCAGGATTCTCTCGCCCGGCGTTGGACGAATTCGAAGCCGAACCGGCCCTTCACGCAGAGGTGGCCGTTGCCGACATCGCTGTCCAGCGGCGACGTCACCTTCACGATCCGGTTGTCCTGCACGTGCAGATCAAGATTGCACCCGACGCCGCAGTAGGGGCAGATGGTCGTGGTGACCGTCTGCTGCGACTCGTCCCACGAGCCGTTCTGGCGCATGTCGTACTCGCTCTTGAACATCAGCGCACCCGTCGGGCACACGCCGATGCAGTTGCCACAGTAGACGCACGCCGAGTCGGGCAGGCCGACGTCGAACTCGGTGGAGATACGGGCGTCGAACCCGCGGCCGGCCACGCCGATCGCGAAGGTGTTCTGGGCTTCCTCGCCGCACGCCTCGACGCACTTGTAGCAGAGGATGCAGCGCGAGTAGTCGCGGACGTAGCTGTCGTTGTCGATCTTGGTCGGCTGGGCCACGGTCTCGGCGGCCGCGTCCTGCCTCGGGTGGTGCTCGCCGGGCCGGGCCGCGTCACGCTCGCCTGCCTCGTGCGGCGGTGCCGGATCGCCGTAGCGGGACGGGTCGGCGTCGTAGCGTTCCATCCACCGGCGAACGTCGGGCGAGGCGACCGACATGTCCACCGAGGACGCCAGGAACTCCAGTACCATCCGCCTGCTGGTGCGCACCCGCTCGGAATCGGTGTGCACCACCATGCCCGGCTCGACCTTCCGCGAGCAGGCCGGCACCAGCGTCCGGGACTTCTCCACCTCGACCACACACACCCGGCACACGTTCACCGGTGCCAGGTTCTCCAGGTAGCACAAGGTCGGTGTGTCGATGCCCTGCTGACGGCAGGCGTCCAGCAGTGTGGTGCCCTCGGCGACGCGGACCGTCGTCCCGTCGACCGTGATGTCGACCAGTCGTTTGGGCGTCTCCAGGAACACGATGCTCATGCCGGCTCCTTCCCGTTGCCGCCGATCAGGCCGAGTTTCACGGCGGAGCCCGCGGCGCTGACCGCCGTCTGGCCCAGGCCGCAGATCGACGCGTCGCGGGCGACCGTGGCGATGTCGTCCAGCAGCGCGAGTTCGCGGGCGTCCGATCCGATCGGGGTGCCGCGCAGCAGGCGCCCCAGCAGTTCCTCCTGGCGGACCGTGCCGAGCCGGCACGGCACGCACTGCCCGCAGGACTCGTCCCTGAAGAACCGGGCGATCCGGCGGAGCAGATCGGTCATGTCCACGGTGTCGTCGATCACCAGGACGACGCCGGATCCCAGCGTCGCGCCGATCGCGCGCATACCCTCGAACGTGAGCGGGGCATCCAGCGCGTCCGGTCCCACGAACGAGCCCGCCGCACCGCCGAGCAGCACCGCCCGCAGCGGCCGCCCGCCGCGCACCCCGCCCGCCGCGTCGATCACCTGCCGCAGCGTGACCCCGAACTCGTACTCGTACAGGCCGGGCTGCTCAACGCAGCCCGACAGGCAGAACAGCCGGGTGCCGGTGGAACTCTCGGTGCCGATCCGCGCGAAGGCGGGCCCGCCGATCCGCAGGATCTCCAGCACGCACAGCAGCGTCTCCACGTTGTTGACGGCCGTCGGCTTGCCGAACAGCCCGGCCTGCGCCGGGAACGGCGGCTTGTTACGCGGCTCGGCCCGCTTGCCCTCGATCGAGTTGATGAGCGCGGTTTCCTCACCCGCGATGTAGGCGCCAGCGCCCCGCCGGACCTCGACGTCGAAGGTGAAACCCTCGCCCATCACGTCCGGGCCGAGGAAGCCACGGGCCTTGGCGTGCGCGACGGCGTGCCGCAGCCGCGACTCGGCCAGCGGGTACTCGCCCCGGATGTAGATGTAACCCTGCTCCGCCCCGCAGGTGTAGCCCATGATCGTGAGCGCTTCGAGCAGGGCGTACGGGTCCTCCTCCATCAGTACCCGGTCCTTGAACGTGCCGGGCTCGGATTCGTCGGCGTTGCAGACCATGTAGTGCGGCCGGACCGGGTTGGTGGCCACCGCCTCCCACTTCACCGCGATGGGGAACGCCGCTCCGCCGCGGCCGAGCAGCTTGGCGTCTTTCAGCTCCCGGACCACGCCCTGCGGCCCGGCGGCCACCGCCCGGCGGAGCATCTCGTACCCGCCGGCCGCGCGGTAGGAATCGAGCGAGCCCGGGTCGATGAGCCCAACCCGGCGCAGCAGCCGGAGCGAGGAGCGGTCTCCCG
>DASUGU010000149.1:0-24890 GCA_036273855.1 Pseudonocardiaceae bacterium | reverse complement strand
GCCTGGGTGCGGGTGATGTGGCGTTGCTGGCAGAACGACACGCCCTACGACCCCGCACTGCACGGCGGCGCCTGTCAGCGCGGCGAAACCCAGGTCGCGGCCTGATTTCGGACCATAGGTTGACACAAGGGGTGTCATGCGATGTCACCGCCGGTGAGGTCGTCCTCGTCGACGAGGAAGCGCTCGTCGTCGTCCTGGCCGGCCAGCCGGCGCGGCTGTTCGTCCACCGCCCCGGACGCGGGCAGCGACCCAGCCGAGGTGAGGGACTTCTCGCCGGTCAGTGCGGCCATCGCCGAGTCGTACAACCGCTGGATGTCCAGCGGAACCCGGTCCATGCGGTCACTGGCGGCCATGACCTTGATCAGGTCGGTCATGCCGGCCAGGTGGCCGGATTCCCGGTCGGCGATCTGCTGCGCGGCATCGGCCGAGCTGAGCTCGCCGCGGCTGACCGCGAGCGCCCGCGCCACGTCCGACGACGCCAACATGCCCGTCAGATAGTCGACGGCGTCGGACTCGTTCATCCGGCGCAGCTGACCGATGGCGTGCTCACGCCGAGCCCGCAGCATCTCCTTCTCGTGCACGATCTCGCCGCGCGGGGTGAACACCTCGACGCTGTTCAGGTCGATCCGCATACCCACGATGCTGGGTGGCCGCACCTTGCAGTACGCCAGGATCTGCGCCTTGGCCTCGATCCGGACGTCCGCGATGTCCTGGGTGTGCTTGGCGGCGCACTTGGCCAGCAGCGCGCCGTCCCGTGCCAGGTGCTGTTTCAGGATGTCCGTGATGTTCCGCAGGCCGTACTCGGCGACGACCTCGGGACTGTTCACCTGGCAGCGGAAGCCCACCTTGATGACGAAGTCGTCGGCCGCGCTGGCCGACGGCGCCTTGAGGTAGACCTCAACGATCGTCGGACGGGTGTTCACGACGCTGACGGACAGGGCTTCCACGACCGTGGACTCCCGTCCGGACAGCCGCTGCCGGCCGAGGGCCCGGTACGAGCCGTTGACCTCGAACACCAGGACGGTGCCGGGATTCTGCACCGGCAGCTCGGCCGGCTCGCGGCGCGAGCCACGGAGGAACTTCTGCGTCGGCCGGGACAGGATCATCTCCTGCATCACCGGATACGCGTTGTCGGGCATGGTTCACCTCACGAAACAGGAACGGGGAATGGTCAGGGTCGAACGGTTGCCTGGCGCTCCAGGGCCGTCAGCAGCGCCTTTGCCACCGTCGGAGACACCACGGCATCACCGTGGTTGAGCAGATGACCGAGATCGCGGTGCAGGAGGTCGCACTCCAGATCGGACAGTCGGCCACGCACCGCGGCACCGAACTCGCCCACGACCCGCAGCGACTCGTCGTCCGAGCTCATGGCGTCCAGCACCATCCGGAGGCCGTCGATGGCCTTGGTCCGGTGCGGCCAACTGCGGAGCACTTCGCCCCACAGCAGGCCGAGCACCTCGACGTTGCGCGGGAACGCCCGCAGGATCAGGGCCGTCGTCGACTCGGTGGACTCGTCCAACCTCAGAGTGAGCGCCACCAGGACCGTGCTGGTGGCCTTCCGGACGTGGCGCGTGTACGAGCCGTGCTCCGGCCGGTTGACCCCCTCGGTCAGCAGTTGGTGCAGGGCCCGGTCCAGGTAGCGCAGGATCGTGGTGGTGCTGGTTTCGTCGACGACGGCCTCACGGAGCAGCCCACCCAGCGAGATCGCCGCCACCCCGCTCACCGCCTGGTTGCGCAACGCCAGGAACCACAGCCAGCTCAGCGCGTCCGACGGGTAGCGGACACCCAGCTGGGCGCCGAACGCCATCGCCGCGGTGGCGGCGCGGCGGGTACCGGCGTTGGTGGTCCAGCCCGCCGCGGTGCGCAGCGCCCACGACGCCAGGGCGTCGTCGAGGCACAGCCACGACAGGAGATAGGCCGCGGTCAGCCGCTCGCTCAGGGTGGTGCCGTCCGCCCAGTCGTCCAGGTACGTCTGCTGGACGTCGCTCGGCGCCTCCTTCGCGTAATGCGCGACACCGCGGGCCAGCGCGACGTGCAACGGCGACGGTGGCTCCTGCACCACCTCGCCGAGCCAGGCCCGCAGCGGTTCCCAGAGCTGGAAGCCGTAGCGGGTGGTCAGCTCGTGCAACACCAGCCCGAGGTAGCGGTCGGACCGGAACCGGCGGCGGAAGTTGCCCAGCCCTTCGGCGTCGGCGACGCGGACGACGTGGTCCAACGTCTTGTCGGGGTCGCCCGCGTGGTGCTGCGGGAACCACAAGGTCGTCGGGGTGTCCCGATCCGCCGGTGGATGGTCGCCACCTGCCAGTTCGAACAGCCGCGCCAGCAGGCGCTGGAAGATCGACTCCGGCACGTCGTCGAGGAAACACAGAGCGGCGATGGTGAGCAGTTCCCGACCGTCCGGGTCGGCGGCGAACCAGTCGGCCACCCGCTCCCGGTCGGCGTCGCCGAGAGCGGCGAGCGCCTCGTCGACCCCACGGTCCAGCCGCTCGACGACCTTGACCACGTCGGACGGCGAATGCACCTGGCCCAGCCGATCCCGCAGGCGGGTCAGGTCTTCGTCCGCAGGCGCCACCCCGGTAGCCGGCAGCAGCCGGTCCAGCACGGCGATGGGGTCCGGCGCACTCCACCGCTGAACGACGTCACTCACCGAACGCCGGTCGCTGACCGCGGTCCCGGTGGTGATCACCAGGTAGGCATCCCGTCGCCGCAGCACCCGCTGCAACACGTCGATGTCGAACGCCGTGGACGGCCCGGTGCCGGATGCCGGCCAGTCCTGGACGAGGTAGCCGCGACCCTCCTTGAAGTGCGGGTAGTCCACCAGGCCGGCGAGCGTGAGGGACGGCGGCAGGCTGGTGACCGGTTGGCCGGGACTCAGTTGGTCGCGCAGCGCCGCCAACGCGCTGGTGCGCTTGCCGACGCCCTCCTCGCCCGACAAGATCACCAGGCGTCGCTCGCCGAGACAGCGGGCAGCGAGGTCGAAACCGTTCGGTGGCACGAAGGCACGCAACGCCTTCGCGATCTCGGCCGGTCGGATCGTGCCGGTTACCCGGCGTGACGCGGTCGGATCGACGTAGTTGTTGATGACGCTGGCCTGCTGGTGAAAATGGAGAGCGTCGTCGTCCTCGGTGGTCTCCGGCCCTGGCTCGTCGTCCTGCTCAGGTCGGCTGTCCTGCTTCTCGTCGGCCTCCACGGCCTGCTCTGCTTCGTCAGGCATCGCGGGTTCCACCGGGCCCGAGGTTGAGGACGTCACCGGCGATGTTGTTGATGGTGTCGGCGTTCTGGGTGAAGTGCGAGAACGCGGCCATGCCGGTCGGCTGCGGATAGGGCGCCGGCTTGCGCTTCCGGCTCGCTTCGCTCGGACCTCGCGGCGGCTCCGCCTGGGTGATCCTGGCGTAGAGCCCGTCCGCCAGCTCGGCAGGCGACGCCGTGCGAGCGTCCAGGCTGAACACGGTGTCCAGAGCGCCGGGCAGATCGGTGTCGTCGAAGCGGACCGGCAAGACGTAGACGCCGGAGCTGTGGAAGGCGCGGTTGAGGATGCTCCGCCACTCGGTCCTCGTCCACTGTTTGGTGGCATACTCGGCCGAGATGAAAACGACACAGTAACGGGACCGCAGCCGGAAGATCTTGTCGAAGTACTCGATCAGATCCTCACCCAGCAAGCCGGTGCCGAGGAAGTCGTCATAGAACACTCTAATGTTCTTGTCGCGCAACAGTGTTGCGACTTCGTTCACGTACTCTCGCTGCTCGTCGGCGAACGACAGACACACGTCGTACTCCGGCGCCGCCGACTGGCCAGGCTCGGCCATCACGCACTAACCCCTCACTCGCAGTGTCGATGCCACACACCTTGATATCTCGATCGGGTGGAATCGTTAGTGCGACGGAGGGAAAGTCAACAAGCTGTCCAGCATCTGTCAGAATCACGGCCGGCGGGTCCACAGTGGCTGGCCGTGCAACGAGGCTAGTCCACAGTAGTTCACCGCGTAGCCCGAGCCGCACCACCGATCGCACGATCCGACTACCACGGGTCGCCAGCGGCGCGCTAGGGTCGGCTGGCCGGTAGCGACGCGTCACGGCCAGCAGGACCGCCCACCCCGCCCATGGGCCGCCCGGCCTCGAACCAAGTGGCTTGGCCAGCTAAGCTGGGCCGGCGCAGTAGGAGGGCCCCCGTAGCTCAGGGGATAGAGCGACGGTTTCCTAAACCGCAGGTCGCAGGTTCGATTCCTGCCGGGGGCACCCACTCTGACCAGCGCAAACAGTTCGATCATGATCGCGATATCGACCCGCGTGGCATGCTTTGTGGCATGAACCGGCTTACTATCGAGGCGTGGCACGCCCCAAGAGAGGCCGGAAGTCGCAGCGCGGGAACCTGGAGCAACTCGCGAGCGGCGCCATCCGAGTGCGGGTGTACGCGGGTGTCGATCCCCTCACGGGTCGCGACTTCTACCTGAAGGAGACGATCCCGGCCGGCCCACACGCGCTGGACATCGCCGAAGCGACCCGCACCCGCCTGTTGAACCAGGTCGACGAGGGCCGCAACCCGAAGTCCCAGGCGACTGTCGACCAACTCATGGATCGCTACCTCGAAGTCCTCGACGTCGACGTCAACACGAGGCGGAGTTACGAGGGCTACATCCGCAACCACATTCGGCCATTGCTGGGCAAGCTGCCGCTCGGACGGCTGAACGGCGAAACCCTAGACTCGTTCTATCTCATCCTCCGCACATGCCGTGCCCACTGCGGCGGCCGGAGCTACATCGAGCACCGGAAGAACGGCCCACACGAGTGCAACGAGAAGTGCCATCCTCACGAGTGCCAGCCGCTGAAGCAGTCATCGATCCGCCAGGTTCACTCGTGCCTGAGCGGCGCCCTCAAGAGAGCGGTCCGCTGGCACTGGATCGGCGTCAACCCACTCGACCAGGCAGAGCCGCCGAGGACGGTTGCGGCTGATCCCCATCCGCCGACACCCGAGCAAGCAGCCACCATCGTCAATACAGCGTTCAGAGACTTCGCGTGGGGAATGCTGGTCTGGCTCGCCATGACCACCGGCGCCAGGCGCGGCGAACTGTGCGCACTACGTTGGGATCTGCTCGACCTGAAAAACGCGGTGCTAACCATCCGCACCAGCATCGGCCAGCAAGGCGCGAAGACCTGGGAAAAGCCCACCAAGACGCACCAGCAACGTCGCATCTCACTCGATGCCGAAACCGTCGCCCTGCTACGCCTCTACCGACAGCTAGCTGAGGCCAAGGCCGCCGAGTTCGGTCGCGAGTTGGCCGCCGATGGCCGCATCTTCTCGTCAGCGGTCGATCACAGCACATGGCTCAAGCCGGACAGCGTTTCACAGCGATACGAACGCATGTGCCACAAACTCGGTTGGGACATGAACATTCACCAGCTGCGCCACTATTCGGCGACTGAACTCATCGCGGCGGGAGTGGATGTCCGAACCGTAGCCGGCCGACTCGGCCACGGCGGCGGTGGGTCAACGACGCTGCGCGTCTATTCGGCATGGGTATCCGAAGCCGATCAACGGGCGGCGGGAAACCTCAGCGGCCGAATGCCGAACGCGCCGATCATCATTGACGCAGAAGGAACGGCCAACACGACGCTTGACCCCGACACAGCCAATCCGTACCAGCAGATAGCGGCCGACCTGCGTAGCGCTATCACGTGCGGCGCGCTGAGCATCGGCGACCCCCTACCACCGGTCGCGGAGTTGGCCAATCGCTACAGCGTGTCGTTCGGCACGGCCCAACGCGCCGTAGCTGTCCTGAAAGACGCCGGACTGGTCAGGGTAAGCCGTGGACGGCGCGCCATCGTGATGAGTTCCGAACCAACCAACAAGGTCGCCAACGTGGTCAACCTGAACTCCAAGCGCAAGGCAGCCCAATAGGAATGCCGGCGCGTGCGCCGCGTCTTGCTCACGACCCGGCGCCTGCGAGTGTCATCACACCGTCTCTATGCTTGGATGATCTGGTTTCCGCTGGCCAACGCGTGGAACCACACCAGCGTCTCGACCAGTTGTTCTCGCTTCGGCCTATCCAGGAGAAGCTCGAGGTCAAAGCCGGGACGCATGTCGATTTTGTTCTCGGGTAGGTCAACGCCGTCGATTTCGTTGAGCCGACGCCGAAACTCATCCCGGCGAGCGGCGGCGTCGAACGGAGGTCGGCTGCGGAGATGCTGGAATACGACCTCAAACTTGCCGCTGGGATAGATGGCCGCCGCCCAAATATTGCCGCCGGGGTCTGACTTCGCACGGGACATCAGGAAGCACGACGTCTCCTTCTCGATGCCGTAATCCAGGTGCCCACCGCCATTGGTCCATGCCTTGAGCACCACGACGACGGCTGTGGCGATGTCCGGCCCCTGCCGCTCGACGAGTTGATCGCGGAATCGGTCACGCAACGTCGGATCCTGGCCCGGCGCGGGATCCGGAGCCGCGTCAGGTACTTCGGCGCCGAGTAGCAGAGCGAGTCCTTCGGTCGTCACTCGCTGGGCGGGGTGTGCTCGCCCTAGTGCGTCGAAGTCCAGTCCTTCTGCCTCGAGCAACGCTCGAGGAACATCAGTGCGCGCGGGATCAAGCCATGTGAAGTTCGGGGACGTCCTGCCATCGGACTGCAGTACGCGGTGTGCGTTCGGTGCCGGAGCTGTCGCCAACCGCTGTCCGATGGCCACGGCGTGGCTGCCGATCAGGGCCGCGAGGTCACCGTAGGTGGTCCAGGACCCAGCGGGCAGTTCGGCGAGCGCGTGGTTCATCACATCCCAGGCCGGTCCGGCCACACCAACGTTGCGATCGGCGGGTCCAGGCCACTCGGAGATCACCCGTTCGGCAAGCGTGTCGGCGCGTTCATAGATCTGCGGTCGTCCCCACTTTTCCTGCTTGGCGATTTCTTGGTTCATCAGCAGGCCGCTGGCAGCGAGCTGCGGTCGCTTGACCGCGAAGGAGCTGTTGCTGAGTTTGGAGTTGTAGCCGGTCAGAGTGAGATTCCCAAGCGTGTGGACGAGCGCCTCATGCACCTGGCCGAATTCTTCTCCGGCGTCGAGCTCCGCACCGATCATGTCCTTCCACTCGGCCGTAGGCGTTTGTGGGAGCACGTGCTCGATGGTAAGCGAGGACAGCTCGACTGGTTCTTTGCTGCCGTACGTCTCCTCCAGCCAGCGCAATACCAGGGCACGTTGGCGGGGCCGACCGTTGAGGTAGAAGGGGATCGACCGGATTGCCGACCGAATCTCCCGATCGCTGGCGTAGTACTTGCGGCCGGTCGAGAGATAATGACGCACGGCCTGGTCGACTGGCGCTTCCGGGTCCATCTCGGTGACCATCGACAACATCACTCGGTTGATGCTGGTGGTGGCACGCCCGATCAGCAGGCGCCGAACGAAGTAGGCCTCCAGGTACAACATCGCTTGACCGATCTGAGTGGAGTCGGCCGAACCGCGGTCACGCCGATCAAGCAGGTGAAGCAACACTGGATAGACGGTCGTAGTGCCCCATACTTCGAGACGGCCCAACCGGTATCGCACCGTCGAGTCCGACTCCCGGGATGGGTCGAGGATCGTCCGCAGGAGTTCGCCGAGTCGGCCAAATCGAGCGACCGCGTCCTGGATTTCCGGCTCGGTACGAAGCCGATCCAGACGACGTTGCTGACCAGCATACGTGTCAGTCTGCTTGATCCTTGGGTCACGTTGTACCAGGTCGAGCCAAAACAGCAGCTCAAGTTGATCTCGGTCGAGAATCTGCTGCAGAGGCAGCCACAGCGATTCGTAGACCGCCTGACCAAGCGTGGGCAGCCTCATGAAGAGATAATTTCGTAGCAGGTCGGCCTGACTCAGCCTGAGCCCCGTGTTGTTGAGCGATTCGAAGATTCGGTGAGGGTTGTCGCCGCGCTGCGCAGTCACGGAGACCAGTGCGAGCCCGGAGATGACAGCGTCCTCGATCCGTTCAATATCCGCAGGATCTTCAGGGTCGTCAACGGCGGCAAGCTGAGCAGAGAAGAAGCGGTACGCGGCGCCGATCGGATCGGCGCCACCAGCCTGCGGTGTCGAACGAAGACAAGCCAGATAGGCGGCGCGGTCAGCTTGCGTCGGAACCAGCTTGAGCCGCTGCTGCTCGGGCTTCCACTTGTTGATCAGATACTGCTGATCGATGCGTTCGCGGTGTTCGGCACCTTCAGCACTGGCGCGGTAATCACGAATCGCGCACAGGAGGACGGATAGTGTCGTGAGGCGCTGCTGACCGTCGATGACGAGGAACTCCTGAACCCCGGCCGGCCCGTTGGCCGGACTTGGCGCGAGTACCAACGAGCCGATGAAGTGAGTCAGCCCCGGATCACCCTGCCGATCAAGCGCGAGCTGGGTCAGGTCCTCCCACAAACGCTTTAGCTGGGCGTTCGTCCAAGAATATGTGCGCTGGTACAACGGGACCTGATACTGCTTCGATCCCTCCAGGAGCTCCTGCAGAGTCGTCTCGCGTGCCGCGACCACGTCACGTTCCTCTCGCATCCTCGGCTGATTGCTTCGTCTTGGTAAGCTACGCCGCACCCATTGAGCGAGGCGCTGCGCGCCGAAGACACGGTCAAGCTCCCGGTGGTTCGATCCGTGAACCTGTAGTTGCCCGCTCGCTCCTGCCTATCGGCGACACGGCTCGGTTTGTTTCTGCACGCCTCCCATCCGGATTGAGCGACGTACAGTGCGGCCTATGCTCGTCCCTGACTGCTTCGCCAGCCGCGCCACCACATCACCGGCGATCTTCACCACCTGATGGAACGCGCCGTGGTGCGCCACCGCGCCTGTCCCAGTCGTGCTGCGGCCGCCCTGCCCGGCCAACGCTCGCGCATCATCTACCCGTCAAGGATCCCAGTCGGGTCCCCCGCTCACCGGACCACCTGCTCGCCGCCAAGAAAGATAAGATCGCGATCTACGAGTGCCGGATCAGTCAGGCCGAAACCGGTTGCATCCCAATGTGCAACAGGTCGAGGAGTGGTCGGTAGATCTGCTGTTCCGGAATGAAACGGAACAGCTCTGACCTTCCTACCCATGCGACGCCGACATTTTCTACTACATCAACGTTTCGCGCATCCCCAGTCAGATATTCACACAACACATAGTCGCACAGCACGCCGGTCACAGGATGCACGCGACGGCCGAATTCATCTAGCGCCACGCAGTGCACGCCAGTCTCAGCAAACGTCTCACGCACTGCTACCACAGAGGATTGGCCGTTGGGCTTCACGATGCCAGCAGGGAACTGCCACGAGATCCCGTTCGCGTCATCTCCCCTGCGGCACACCACCAGCACGTCATCGTCCTTGACGACAACCGCTATGGCGACGCGGAGAGCTTGTTGTTTCGTCAGACTCGACGCCGAACTGGCAACCGGCCACCCAGGAGGCGCAAGCAACTCGTCGATGCTCAGCCGGAAGATCGTTTCCAGAAGTCGTGCGGTTTCCGGCTTGACTGGTCCGAGCGGGAGGCCGTCCGATCGGCGACCTGCGGCCAACCTGCGCAGGTGGCGAACGCCGAGCGTGCCGGGCTCGTGGTGCTCACGTGCGTAGTTCTCGGCATACGCCACGAACTCCTCGAAGGTCTGGCGCCGTTCCCAGATCTTCTGTTCCAGCACAGTCCGAAACGTTCGCATCGTCACTGCTCCCACTCCCCGAGTGCCAGGTCCTCCGCAGGTCCGTCCAGGTCATGCACAGGTCATTTCATGCACGTACAGACTTGCGGCCTTACGCCAACAGCGTACATGCCCTGGCACGCAATGATCCATCAGAAGCAACCAATCACGGAACGCGAATAACCCCTCGCCCGTCATTCACCCTTTCGTGTTTCGTCAATGTCTCCAGCAAGTCTGGTCCAGGTCCTGTCGGCGGCATTGCTCCTTTGACAAGGTGACCTACGTACAACGGCCGGCGAAATCGCCGGCACACAAGACGTCCAACGGTACGGCTCCTGCCTCCATCCCTGCCGTTGGACACAAAGCGGCTGGTGCTGGTGTCCCCCGAGCCCAGCGCCAGCCGCCCACCACCAGCGGGAGGAGCATCGATGGACGAGCCAGACCAGGAAGTCCAAGGCGCGGGCTACGCCTTCATGTTTCAGGGCATGAAGAGTGTCGGCATCAGCGTGCGAGCAGATGACGCAGGGATCACGGCTGCCGGCGATTCCCACGAGGTCGTGCTGGCGTGTTCGGAGACAGCGGCACGCGAACTACGCAGACAACTGACGGCAGGGCTGAACAAGCTGCGCTTGGCCCGGCAGGACCACCACCGGTGACGCAGGCGCCCGAGGCAGACCCGGCCGGCGGTCGCGACCCACCGGACGCGTCACGATCTTGTTCCTGTTCAACGACTCAAGAAATGACCACACGATGACTGTACGGACGTTCTGCGGTATCACCGTCGACTCGGGTGTGTACCTGAACGACGAATGCACCATGAAGCACGCGGTCTACCCGGGCGGCATCGAAGTCGACCTGGGCCACGCAACGGCATCGCTGCATCTCGGCATGACCGACAAGGCGTTGAAGAAGCTGGCCGGCGTGCTCAACGCCGCCGTGGCAGAGCTGGAACAGGACGACGCCGTCCAGCAACAGGCCAGGCCGGACGAGTCCTCCTGACCGATCTCGCCGGCCTACGGGGACGGGTGGGACGGGTTCCACGTCACCCGTCCCACCCGTCCCAAACCTTGTTTACGCAGGTCAGGATGCTCGTGGACCCGTCACGGCACTGTGACGGGTCCACGTTCTTGTGGGACGGGCTGTGACGGGTTCAGCCGTCGTGCTGGCGGCCCTCGATCGCCGCGCGGATGTCAGCGGTGAGGTAGCCGCGCACCTGCCTCATGCTGCCGTCCTCCTGGTCGATACGGCGTCGCGTGGGTTGGCAGCCAAGCTCGCTCATCTGCTTGCCAAACGCGGTCGGCTCCACCTCCAAGGCGTCGGCCAGCTCAGCGGTCGGCACGAACTCCCGCTCGTCGAGTTCGTCACCGAGGTAGCCCGCCACTGACGCCAACGGCTCCGGTAGCTCCACGAGCGACTCGTGCACGGCACCACTGCCCAGCGCCTTCAGCACTGCGTCAGGGTCGATGGCGTGGCTGGATCGGTCGCCGGTGGCGTGCCCGCTCAGGGTGCCGGCGGCCACCCGCAACTGCCGGCCCCGTTCGCAGACTGCCCGCCACTCGTCGTTGGGCATGTAGTAGGTGCGCACGGTCAGCGCCACCACATCCGCTCCAGCCTGGGTGTCGCCGTCCGGCCGCAGGATGCCCACTCCCTTGTGCCCAGGCAGGAGGGTGGACGAGTCGTAGCCTCGCGTGTTCATCTGCTCGCCCAGGATGATGTTCGAGTCACGCCAGTCCATCACCCGCAGCGCGAACCGCGAGCCCAACACTGCCCGCAGCCGAGACGGGATCGTCGTCGAGTCCGGTCGCTGCGTGGCCAGGATGACCACGACACCCGCTGCTGGCCCCTTCTTGGCCAGATACGTCAGCAGATCGGCGATGTACGCGCCGAGCGTGGTCTTCTTGCCGCCGACCGTCACCTTGGTCGGGTTCTCCAGGAAGACCTGGACCTCGTCAATGATCACAGCCGTGATCGGCATGTCCAGATCCGGGTCGCGCGAGATAGCCGGCGTGATCTTCGACTCCGGGCAGATCTCGTCATCCAACGTGGCCATTCGTGCGAATCGGGCCTGCACCTCGGCAACCAACTCGATCAGGTTGTCCCGAGCCGCTTCGGCCTGATCGATATCGTCGCCACACACGAACCGGTGCGCCACACTCTCGGCGGCTGTCCAATCCTTGCCTCCTTTGCCGTCGAATACGTAAAGGCGGGTGTACGGGTCGAGGATCAGTCCGGCGGCCGGCAGCCTCGTGGCAAATGTCTTGCCCTGCCGGGGAATCGCGCCCACCAACAGAGACGTCCACACGATGGGCAGGTCGATCCGGCGGCTGCGAGCGTCCAGGCCGAAGGGGATCGGTCGCCAGGCATCCCACCACTCGACGTCGAGCAGCGGAGTGCGCATTGGTGGTCCGCTGTAGGGATCTTCATCGGCCACCCACAGGAACACCCGGCCAGCGTGCCCGCCCTTGCCGCGTACCCGTTCGACGATCAACTGGACCTCATCGACAGCGAGCGCTGAAGCCAGGGCATCCCGGTGTTTGATCACGTCGGCGGCCTTCCGGGTTGCTGGCAGGTCGACCGTGATCGCCCAACCGTCACCCTGCCGAGCGGCACGCTCGACCAGGCGCAGCGTCTCGTCTTTGCCGATCAGCTTGGCGTCTCGGAAGGCATCCACAAGCACCTGTGGGTCCATCGTCCACGTCAGTGTTCGCGGACCAGCGAGCACGGCTTTACGGCCCGGTGAGCCATCCTTCCGGCGGCCGACTACGGCGAGGGTCACCGATCCGACCAGCCCGGCGGCCCACAACGCCGTTGAGCCGAAGACCAGAACGGCCACGCTGACGAGCACCGCAACAGAGACCGCGGTGACACCCGTGACCTTCCAGCGGAACAACGTCAGCGCTCGGATCTCCGTGAACTTGTCCGCGAGTTTCTCGGAGTGCTCGGCAGCATCCCGGTAGTCGTGTACGCGCACCCAGCGGCGCCAACCGCGCGCCGCGACGACCAGTCCCCTGCCAACCGCACCGAGGTACCGGAACGGTGACCGCAGCATCCACACGGCAGCGTCCTTGGCGGCCTGCGTAGCAGCAGCTCGCGACTTGAGTACAAGCGGTACATGCCGCGAACGCCGCCACCAACCGCCGGATCTGCCGACACGTGGCGAGCACAGCGCCGGCACCTCGTCGACCAGCTCGCCGTCGAACACAGGATCGGCCGGCTCCAGATCTCGACGGGCGACCGCCGGCACGGCGGCGTTCACGGCGCCGGTGTCGTGAACGTTCATGACGGCGCCTCCCTGTCCGTGAACGCGGCGGCCAGCCGAGACGACAGGCCACGCGAACAACCGGTGACCTCCCGCACCCATGCGGGCGTCACGGTCACGCCCGGCCGCCAGGCAGCACGCGCTTGGGTCAGGTACTCGTCAAAGGACGTGCGACCGGTTTTTGTGATCTCTGGGCGCGATTCCGCCTTGGAGTTCATGAACGGTGCGTTCGCGGCTTCGCTGAGCTTGTCGCGTAGATCGGTGACCGCTTCGGTAGCGACGAAGACGACCAGTGGTGGTACTGAGTGCAGGACGACCAGCGCCGGCGACCCCGCAGCGTAGGCCGCCCACGTGTTCATCAGATAGGTAGCGCCCAGCGTGAACCACTTGGCTGCCCGTACCCAGCCACCAGTGCGTACGCCGCACCGCGCGGTGACCTGCTCTGCCCGCAGGATCGCCAGCAACACGAGCGACACCATCGGGTCGAGCAGCCAGGCGGTCAGCCACGGCAGCGACCACGTCCGGTCGCCCACGGCGGCGAAGCCCTGCACGTTGGTCATGGTGAAGGCCAAGCCCAACAGGATCCCTGACCAGCACAACCGGTCGACCTGACGCCTGACGCGCTCGACAACTTCGGCCCCGGCCGGGGTGGGCGGCTTGCGCCGCCCACCCCTTGCCAACGGCGATGACTTGTTGTTCATCGCCGCCCACCCCTCCGACGTGGCGCGTCGAACGTGGTGACCGTCAACGCTCGAGTGAGCGCGTAGCCGGCCAGGAGGTCCGGCGCGCCCAGCGCCGACGCGACCAGGGTCGTGTTGCCTGCGGCGTGGGTCAGCACCACCCACTGCACCGCGACGAGCACGGCAGCAGTGACAAGGACACGCCCCGCCAGCGACACGAGCCGTGCGCCGGCTCTTGCCGTGTCGACCACCCGCCGGGTGGCCCTGACACTGACTCGCCACGCGACGACCAGGACGACGAGCCCACCCAAACCCGCCAACATCTCCACGGGAGTCAGGTGCAGGTTCATGGCTGCTCACCCCCGCCCGCCGGCTTGCCGGTACGCCTCGCGAGCCACAGCGGATACAGCGCCCGCCGGTCGTCCTCGGACAGCGCTCCCCACACGCCGAGCGTGTTGGGTCCTGCCGTACGGAGTTCGAGTTCGAGGCATCCGAGTCGGACTGTGCAGTTCTCGCAGATGCGCGCCGCCAGCTCACGATCGGTGAGATCGTCACCAGTCCAGTCCGGTGCCCTCTCGTTGGCGTACAGCCACATGCAGGCGCCGTCCCGAGCAACGATCTCCCAGAGCACGTCATCCGGGACCTTGGCGTAGCGGTCGAGAGCGATCGCGAGTTGCGCGAGGAAGTCGTCTCCGGTCACCACGACGCACCCCCGGTCAACCGCTCGACCTCACGGGCCGTGCGATGAGCAGCAGCCATGCGTGCCGGGTCGACCAGGCCACCAGTCTCGGTAGCCTCGGTCAACAGCTTGTCCAGCGCGATGGCGGGCACCACGTAGCGACTGCGGAGCCTGACAGCCGGGAACGCTCCCTCTCGGATCGCCCGGTACAGCGTGGAGGCACCGACCCGAAGGATTCGTGCCGTTTCGGTCACCGTGTAGAACGCCGGTTTGGCGTTGTCGACGTAGTCATTCATGGTAGTTATGGGCCTTTCGATGCAGAATTGGTCTAATTGGTTGATAAATTTGGGATGATGTCATCCCATTAGGGCACCGATAGGGCCAAATCCGAAGTCCAAGGCGCACTGAGTCGCCCGCCGGAATTGAGCCCGCGCTACGCTCGGCGACAAGGCGGAGCGCGGAGGAATGGGTGACGGGAGACTGGGCTGCGGTCGCGAACGCAGTCAAACAGCGAATGGCTGAACTTGGTCTCCGCCAAGGCGCCGTCATCAAGCGCTCCGGGCTGACGAAGCAGACCGTCGGCGAAATCGAGAACAACAGCAAGCAGCGCAACCGGAACCGGCGAACCCTCGAAGCTCTGTCCGAGGCGCTCGAATGGCACCCCGACTACCTGGCCGCCGTGCTGGAGGGTCGCACGGCTCCGGAAGTCGGTACGCCCTACGCCAAGTCGGCCGACGACATCCCAGCAAGGTTCGACGTGCTCGAACACCAGCTGGACGTGATGCGCGCGGAGATCAGGGAGTTCGACGCCTCCCTTGACGACCGTCTCAACGCGTTCAGGAAGGAAATCCTCGCGGCGTACCAGCAGACAATCGCCCGCCTGCGGCGGCCCGGAAGTTGAGGGGTTGGAATGGCTTGTGTTCATGTCCAACAGTCAACGTCGAGATGGCTATATAAACCATGCACGACCAGCGCAGAAGCAGTGCATAACCAATGCACGTCCAATGCACATCGGGCAGTCGAGAGGCGCTAACGGTGGATTTGGCGAACCCTTGGACCGGTCGGACCGCATGCGCGCTCCAAGCAGCGCTGCGGCTTACGAACGAGGCGTTCGCTAAGCAGCTCGGCGTGGCCGTTCGCACCGTCGCCACCTGGCACGAGAAGCCGGACCTCACGCCGAGGACGGAGATGCAACAGCTCCTGGACACGGTCCACGAGCGTGCATCGAACAGCGCGCGTGCGCGCTTCGCCCAGCTCGTCAGCGGTGGTATGCCTCCACCGCCCGTCTCCGCTGACTGGCCTCCGGGCCATGCGCTGACAGTCGCCATAGCGATCGTCAGGAACGAGGAGAACGTGCTGGTAGTCCAGCGCCGTGGAGAGGACGGCGCCGGCATCTCATGGCAGTTCCCGGCCGGCGTGGTCAAGCCAGGCGTCCCGCCGGAGCAGGTAGCGGTCCGTGAGACCCTGGCAGAGACAGGCGTCCACTGCCGAGTAGTCCACAACCTCGGGAGCCGACTCCACCCAATCACCAGGGTCCACTGCGACTACCTATTGTGTGACTACCTCACGGGCGAGCCGCAGAACGCCGACCCTGTGGAGAATGTTAGTGTCACGTGGGCGCCAACAAGCCGATTGACACAATTCATCCCAGTCGAACAGATCTTCCCGCCAATACTCGGAGCTTTGGAGATAGACAGTGAGTGAGCAATCCAGCGACGAGCGACCGTCGATCGCGTCGGCGATCATCACGCACAACGGCAAAGTCCTACTTGTCCGACGCCGCGTCAAGGAACGTAGCCTGTCCTGGCAGTTCCCTGGCGGACAGATCGAACAGGGTGAATCACCTGGTGACGCAGCCGTGCGTGAAGTCCGCGAGGAAACCGGTCTCGTTGTAGCCGCGTCAGAATTGATCGGTGACCGCATCCATCCCAATACCGGGCGGTCAATGATATATGTGGCTTGCGGAGTCGTTCGTGGTGAAGCCCAAGTAGTCGACGACGAAGAACTCGACGCGCTCACGTGGGCTGGTCTTGGCGAGATATCAGACTATATTCCATATGGGCTCTACGAGCCCGTACAACGCCATCTCGACAAGACGCTTTCGGCCTAATCATGCGTTGCAGTTGGACGGCGAGCCAACCATGCCCGCACCGGCCGAGGTCGCGGAGGTCGTCGACCACATCGACCAGATGATCGAGCGAACTGGACGGGTTCAGCCTTGCCGGGACCCCCGGTTCGTCCCGAGCACCAACCTCGGTGGCGGGTGCATGCTCGGGGCCGGTGAGCAGATATGCCTGTAATGGCACTGTGCGGGTGTGCCACAGGTTTTTGGTCCGGCGACCGGAGATATCGGCGCACGGTTGCTCCTTGTGTTACAGGCGACGACAGCGCGGTTCGTATTACGCTGCGTCCGGCCTCCTGGAAATCACGCTGGATATGGCGTCGGCGGACGTGAATCCTACGCGATCGTGTAGTTGGACCATCAAGTTCAGGCTGCCTGCCCCGCACCTCGTCGAGTCGCACGCCGCGTGCCCAGGTAGGGCTGGATGAGAAGACCGACGATCGCACCAGGCACAGTCAGCCAGGGCAGCACGACTCCCATGACCGCCAGACCGCCGACGATGACGACATTGACGCCAGCATGCAGCCACAAATCCGGCGTCAGCACCCGTGGCGCACCGGATCCCAGGCACATACCGTTCTCGCTCGGTATCTGCCCGTCACTGTGCGCGAAGGTCACCGCGCGGCTGACTTGAGCGTGTTCGCTGTCGCCGTGGCGGCCGAGCTGCCCAATCGGGCACTGAGGTGATCTCAGCGACTTTCACGCGAGTCGGCCGTGTTCGAAATGGGTGAGTACGAGCGCGGCTTTGGTGATGTCGCCGATCCTGCGTGGGCTGCTGGTGATGTGGCGCAGTGCTCGCCAACGGCCGGTCAGCAGGGCGAACCCGCGCTCACCCAGACAACGCAGACCACGTAGCAGGGCGTTGTAGGCGCGGTTGTCAACATCGAGCACCTGACCGCCTGCGGGTTGTTTGACCGGCGTGAGCACGCCGATCCCGGCGCCCTCGTAGCCTCCATCGGCCAACGTGGGCAGATCCAGATGGGAGTAGGCCCAGTACAAGGCACCCAGCACGTGAGCGCGGGCGGCGGTGATGTCATGTGTGGAGCCGGGTTCGACCTCGGAGAGCCACAGCGGGAAGCCGTTGGGCTCCATCAACGCTTGGACGTTGCCACCAGGTTCGCGGTGCTTGCCGGAGTACCAGGTGTCGATCTGCTCGCCCTTGACGCTGGTCGTCTGCTCGCCCAACCGGTCGGTGGAGAACAGCTTGCCGTCCAGGACCAGGTGTGTCACACCATCGGCTTTGGCCGTGCGCAGCGCGGCGTGCAGGTCCGGTGCCTGCGCGGCCAACATCATGATCACTTCGTCGAGGTAGCGGTAGCCGGTCGCTCGGGAGATGCCGTGGTCGCGGGCCAGCGTGGGTACGTCGATGTTCTGACGGAACCAGCGCAACCCGAATACCGCCTGCTGGAAGCAGGTCAGCGCTCGACTGTCGCGGCGGGTGCCCCGCAGGCGACGCTCGGCCTTCAGTAGTCGGCCGACGTACTGGGCCAGTGCGCGCGGAACATCGAGGATGGCACGATATGCGATCACGTGGAGTCCTTGGTGGCGTGGAGATCATCTTTGGCGAGAGTTCTTCTACCAAGGACTCCACGCCCGCCTTCCAGCAGGACCCCCACTAGCACCCAGACCAGCCGCTTCGTGCTCAGCAACCCGATCTTGGTGAGATCACCTCACTGAAGCGGCACCGCGCCGAGACCACGAGCGAGACCCGCGGTGAGCCCCGCCGAGAGGAGCACGACTGGCGACGGGCCGAGGCGATGGTACGTCTCGCGGCGGTCTCGGACGACACTCGCCCGATGGCCGAGCCGACCGCAGAGCAGCGGATATGGGCCTACTACCCGACCGAGCAGGCCAAGGGCCGTACGCCGGCCGGCGCGGAACTGGACCGGATCGCAGACACGAACAAACCATGGCCGGAAGGTGCTGCGGCGGTGGCGGCACGCCGGGCACCTACCGCCCGCCATCTGCGACCTGCACAGCCGAGGCGAATGGCCGACCCGGTAGGGACCGGCCTACGCGTCGCCCGACGGGGTTGTCGTGCGGGTTCGGCCCGCCGGTGCCTGATCGAGCAGATGCTGCACAGGGCCGAACGCGATCCTTTCACTCGGCGTCAAGCTCGCGGTGACTAATCAGGGCAGAGCGGCAGTACGGCGGCCTGTATCCCGATTCGGCCGGTCGGGTGGTCCGGAGAGGGGTCATGTGCTGTGTCGGACGAGTGCATATCGTGTTGTCCTGACGCACCATGTGAAGCGGTCAGGGGGCTTTCGCACCGGACCGTCGTTCACTTCTACGACCTGCGCGATTTCGTCGACAGTGCGCCGCTGCCATCGCTCCCAGCGCCGCAGCGAAGAGCCTGGCCAAGGGCGGCGGTCGCGGGTGCACATGCCGTCAACGCCGATCTCGTTGCCACGCGGCCAGCGAGCCGCGCTGATACGTTCTGCTTGTGCCTGCGATCGAGTCCACCGCGCTCGCTGCCGAGCGTCCAAAGAACAGTAGGTCCGCGCCGCCGCCCCTTCCTGAGCCTGGGCAGGTCGTCGAGGTGCGAAGCTCGACGTGGGCCGTCGCCAACGTTCACGCACAGGGCCTGCCGCGCAGCCCAGCTGATGAGGCGACCGCGCAGCTCTCCCATGTCGTCGACCTCCAGTCGCTTGATGAGGAACGCCTCGGCGAGCAACTCTCGGTGGTGTGGGAGCTAGAAGTCGGCCACACTGTCACCCCAGCACAGGGTTTGCCGGACATCATTTATGCGGATGCCTTCGACGAACCAGCAACGCTCGCTGGCTTCATCGATGCGATGCGCTGGGGAGCCGTCACAAGTGCCGACCCAAACCGCTACCAAGCACCGTTCTGGTCCGGCGTGAACGTCGAGGCGTACCAACTCGAACCGCTCCGCCGCGCACTCGTGGCGCCCCGGGCCAACCTCCTCCTCGCGGACGACGTTGGTCTCGGCAAAACGATCGAGGCAGGCCTGGTCATGCAGGAGTTGTTCCTGCGGCACCGTGCGCGTACTGCGGTGATCGTGTGCCCGCCGACCCTCGCGCTGAAGTGGCAGGACGAGATGCGCGAGAAGTTTGGACTAGAGTTCACGATTGTCAACTCCGAGTTGATGGCGCAGGTCCGTCGCACCCACGGTCTGCACGCCAACCCATTCCAGCTCTTTCCGCGTGTAATCGTGAGCATGGCGTGGCTGCCGCAGGTCCGCGCCCAACGCCTGCTTCGTGACGTGTACACCCAGGCTACCAACCCCAAGACCGGCAAGCGGTACGCATTTGACGTTCTGGTGGTCGATGAGGCCCATCACGTTGCACCGTCCAGCCCGTCGGTCATTGCCGGTGGCCGTGGCTACGCGGTGGACACGCAACGCACAATCGCTGTACGGCAGATCGCAGAAAAGTGTGAGCACCGACTATTCCTGAGTGCGACCCCGCACAACGGTCACCCGGAGTCGTTTACCGCCCTGATGGCGATGATCGATCCACGTCGATTTGCCCGCGGTGCGAACCTGGACTCCAATGCATTGAAGGATGTCACGATTCGCCGGCTCAAGGCTGACTTGACCGGCAAAGGATTCAAACGGCGCAAAGTTCACATTCTCGACGTCACCCCGTCTGACTCCGAACAGCAGATGTTCTCCACGCTAGACGAGATCGTCACCAAGAGCGCACGGCAGAACGGCACCAAGCCCGGCGGCGACATTGTCACGATGTTGTTGAAGAAGCGTTTCCTCTCCAGCCCGTTCGCATTCGGGATGACACTCAGCCACTACCTGTCGTCCAAGGCCGGCCGGGGACTGTCGGACGATGACTACGACGACACTTTCGGCGAGGGCCAGTCGGACGCGGAAGAAGGTCTATGGGAGCACGATGAGGCCGAGAAGCTGCGAGAGTCCAAGGGGTCTGACCCACTGATCGCCGCCGAGCCGGGCCAGCTAGAAACCCTCATGGAGTGGGGGCTCGCGTACGAGAGCCGTGCCGACTCCCGGCTCGACCGGCTGATCAGCTTCCTCGACGCCGTTTGCCGCCCCGACGGCAGGGCGTGGTCCAACGAGCGAGTTGTGGTGTTCACCGAATATGCCCACACGGTCGACTGGCTCGCCCGCGTTCTGAACCAGCGCGGCTACGCAGTGGACCGACTCGCGGTGATCCAGGGCTCGACGCCAACCGACGAGCGCGAATACATCCGCTCGCAGTTCACCGCCGATCCTACGAAGGAGCCGGTGCGAGTCCTGGTCGCCACCGATGCGGCGGGTGAGGGCATCGACCTCCAGACCTATTGCCACCGCCTGGTGAACTTCGACATTCCGTTCAACCCGTCCCGACTCGAACAACGCATCGGCAGAATCGACCGCTACGGCCAGACCGCCGAACCCCAAGTCTTCCACTTCCTCCCCGTCGTCGACTCGTCCACCTATGGCGCCGACCTAGGCTTCATGGAGCGCATCGCCCGTAAGATTGCCCAGGTCGAGTACGACCTCGGGTCGGCCAATCAGGTCGTGGCCGAAGAGATCCAGGGCCACTTCGGAACGCGGGCTCCGGCCAAGGCGAGGTGGAAGGGCCTCGACACCAACGAGGTCATCAACTCTGCCCTCGCTGGTGGCATGGAGCTGAACGCCCGCTTGACCGAGTTGGAGCAGCGCTACCGCGTGTCGCGCACCGAGATGCACCTTGACCCCGCCAACCTCCGCCGCGTCGTTGACACAGCACTGCGCATCAACCACCAGTCGCCCCTCGCGCCGAATCACAACTTCGCGCAGGATACGAACGCTGAGGTGTTCACCGTCCCGACCCTGACGACTGGCTGGCATGACACCTTGCGCGGGCTCGATACCCGTCTCAACCCTGGTGTACTTCGGCCCATCACCTTCGACCCCGAAGCCGCAGAAGGGCGTGCCGATCTGGTCTACGTCCACCTGGGCCACCCGATCGTACAGAAGGCGCAGAGACTCCTGCGCCGTTCGCTCTGGAGTGTCGACTCACCGCTCAGCCGTGTGACCGCCGTCGTGGTCGACGACCTTGATGAGTCGTTCGTCGCAGCAGTAACCCGCATGGTCTTGGTCGGCCGCGGTGGCATCCGCCTTCACGAAGAGGTCTTCCTCGCCGGTGTCCGGTTGAAGGGACGCCGGGCGATGGCCGAGGAGAAGGCCGAGGCGGCGCTCGACAAGGCACTCGACCGCGAGCGCCTATCGTTCGCAGACGCGCGGGTGCGCGATCAGCTCTGTGACCTGTGGAATGTCTTCAACGCTCCGATTCGTCTCCGGCTCGAAGAGTCGATGCAGGCCCGCGCCGGACGGCGGCACGCGCTGGTAATTGAGCAGCTCACCAAGCGCCAGGCTGCGGACGTACATCGTGCCGAGGAGATTTTCGCAGCCTTCCGCGCCAACCTGCGCGACTCCGTCGCTCGTCTGAGGGCAGAAGAGGACGAGGCGCAAGGACAGTTGTTCAGCGATCCTGACCAGCAGCGGCAGTGGAGGCATGACATCGACACCATGACTCGTCGTCTCGATGAGCTCGACGACGAAGAGAGGCGTGAAATCGCTGCCATCACCGACCGTTACGTTGACGTCAAGCCGCACACCACTGCCGCAGCAGTCGTGTTCGCATTGACCCGCAGCGACGCAGACGGGTGGGTTGAGTGATGGCACGCACAACGTCCCGTGGCCGTACGGTGATCAACGCTACGGACCAGCACCGGGCATGGCTCGAACTCGTCGACACCGAAGGCCCGTTCCTTGCGATCCCGCCGCTCAAGCGGGTCTGGCCGCAAGGGATACCGAGCCTCGCCGCCGACCGCATGGATGCGCTCGCCCATGGCCGCAAGGATTTCGAGGCCACATGGGAGCAGCTTGACCGATCTTCAGACTCCGACTCTGTCCTTGAGTCCTACCGCGTCGCCCGTGACAAGTGGGTCGAGACGATCCTGCGTGATGTCGCCGGCTGGGCCGAGTCTCTGTCCTGGGGTGAGGTCCCGGGCATCCAGGCCCATTCGCCCAACCACGCTGTCACGATCGGGGCGCAAGCAGCCCTCGACGGTGCCGACGGCATCGGCGCCCTCGTTCACGTCATCGACCCCGTCGACTCGCTGCGTCAGACGCCTGGTGATCTGTGGGCTGCGAACCCGATCGACCGGGTAGAGGTGATGCTGCGGGAGAACAAGATCCCGACCGGCATCGTCACTGACGGCCGCTGGTGGGGCCTGGTCTGCGCACGTGAGGGCGCGATGGCCGCATCCGGCATCGTCGACGCGCTGACCTGGATTGAGGAGCCCCGCACCCGCGACGCTTTCCTTACGCTGATCGGTCGTCAGTACCTCGTCGGTGGTCACCCGACCGAGCGCCTGCCTGTCCTGTTCCAGGAGTCGGTCGCCGCGGCCGAGGAAATCACCGAGGCCCTCGGCGCCCAGGTGCGACGAGCCGTCGAGCTACTGATCCAGTCGTTTGGCGAGTCGGCCGCCGATGCACGCCGCCGCGGCCTCCCCGACCCGCTGCCGGAGCGCACCCACGATAGCTACGAAGGCGCCGTCACGGTGATGATGCGAGTCGTGTTCCTTCTCTTTGCCGAGGAACGCGGGCTCCTGCCCTCTGGTGAACTGTTCGAGCAGGGCTACGGTATCGCCCGCGAACTCGACCGCCTCATCGCACGCGAGACCGAGGAGAGCGAGGAAGCGCTCGACTCCACTTCACTCACCTGGCACCGACTTCTTGCCACAAGCCAGGCCCTCTATCAGGGCGCCAGCTTTGAGAACCTCCGAATGCCGGCCTACGGCGGTTCGCTGTTCGACCCGGCGAGGTTCCCATTCCTCACCGATACGAACGAACAGGGCACCCTCGCGATCACCGTCTCGGACCGCGTCATGCTCCACGTGCTCCGATCAGTCCAGATCGCCAGCATCAAGGGCGAAGCGCGCCGCATCTCCTTCCGGGATATCGACGTCGAACAAATCGGCTACATCTACGAGGGCCTGCTCGGCTACACCGTAGCCATCGCCAACGAAGCCACCATCGGACTCAAGGGCACCCTTGGCGAGGAACCTGAGATCCCGATTGGGAAGCTCGAATCGCTCGCCGCCAAGCACGTCGATCCCAAGAAGCTCGCTACCGTGATTCGCGCGTTTGTTGAGGAAGACCAACCATCGTCGAAGCCCTCCTCAGTCGCCGCCATTGCCAAGGCGATCGGCGCAGAAGCCGAACCGGGCGCGGTAAGCGCGCTCACCCAGGCGGTCGGTGACAATCTCCAACTGCGCGACCGAGTGAAGCCGTGGCTCGGGCTGATCCGCCTAGACCTCCGCAAACGCCCCTTCGTTGTCCTTGACGGCGGTCTCATCGTCAAGGAAACACCGTCTCGCAAGAACGCCGGCGCCCACTACACACCCAAGTCACTGGCCGAGGACGTTGTCCTCCACGCGCTTCAGCCGCTGTGCTACTCGCCCGGCCCGCACCACACTGCCGCTGAGGAGCGGTGGAAACTTAGGCCCTCCGATGAACTCTTGGAACTCAAGGTTGCTGACATCGCGTGCGGCTCCGGTGCCTTCCTCGTCGCCGCAGCCCGCTACCTCGCTGAGCGCGTGGTCGAGGCGTGGACCGCGGAAGACCCGACCAACGGCGCACGTAAGGACCTCTACACCCGCGCGATCCGACAGGTCGTCGCCAACTGCCTCTATGGCGCAGACATCAATGACATGGCCGTCGAGATGTGCAAGCTCTCGCTCTGGCTCGTGTCACTCGACCGCAACCTGCCGTTTTCATTCGTTGACGACAAAGTCTTCATCGGCAACTCGCTGCTTGGTCTCACCGGGCGCGACCAGCTCCGACGGCTACACATTGACCCAGCCAAGGCGCACGAAGAGACACTCTTCGGCCGACTCATCGATATTGATGTGATCCTTCGGCAGGCCACCGAGATCCGGCGCCGGCTACTGGATGAGATCGACGAGACGCACCCTGCCCGCAACAGCGCCGCGAAACGCCGCCAACTCGCCCAGCTCCGCGAGGTGACCTCGGACCTTCGCAAGCTCGCCCACGGCGTCGTCGCCGCCGGTCTTCCGCTTGGTGGAAAGCCTGGCAAGGCACTCGACGACGCGTACGAGAACCTCCGCCTGGCCGCCCGCGCCGCCTACCCTGACAAGGGCGAGCCCGACAGTTCGTTCCTTGAATCGCTTATCGATGCCGGTCTCAAACCGACGGTCGAGACAGACTACGAGCGCTGGAAGCCGCTGCACTGGATCATCGAGGCCCCCGACGTCATGATCGACAACGGCGGTTTCGATGCCGTGGTCGGCAACCCGCCCTTCCTCGGCGGCCAGAAGCTCACGGGCGCGATGGGCACCTCCGTACGCGACTGGTTCGTCAACAACATTGCCGCGGGCCGCCGGGGCAGCGCCGACCTCGTCGCCTACTTCTTTCTTCGTGGCACCTCACTCCTACAGAGGAACGGCACCCTCGGCCTGATCGCCACCAACACTGTCGCCCAAGGCGACACCCGCGAGGTCGGCCTCGACACGATGGTCGCCGCCGGCTTCACCATCACCCGCGCCAT
>DASUGU010000148.1:0-3575 GCA_036273855.1 Pseudonocardiaceae bacterium | reverse complement strand
GAACATCTCGTCCGGGAACAGGGCGAAGCACTCCCGGTGCAGGACCGCGTAGATCGAATCGTGGGCAACCCGCCCGGCGCAGTAGTCCACGGTCGAGCGCAGCAGGTCGGTCTGGCGGGGTGTGCGTCCCAGGGCCACCCGACCAGACCGACCGACACGCACCGATCCCTCACGATGCAAGACACCAGTCACCTAGACGGAACACGCGTGGCCCAACGGCGCCCGAAAGGAACAGCGCCTTCGGGACGCGCGGATGCGGGAGCCACAGACACCCGGTCGTGCCGACCGCCAGCCCACAGCACTGGCGAGTCGGGCGAGAGCGATGCTGCCGCAGAGGCCGCACCGCACAACGGTGCCGTCCCGAAGACACAGCTCCCTACTGGTGGGTCCCGTCGATGGCGGCCTCGATCACACTGGCCGGCGACGGTGTTGGCTCGTGGGGCATCGGCGCACGAGGATCTTCTGGGATATCACCGGAGTGTGGACTCGTATGATCACGGTGGAGCGTGGCACTGGCTTCTCCGTACAGCCGATCGATGATCTGCCGGGCCTCGTGAGCGGCCTGTTCGAGCCAATCCATTGCTGATGCCTCGGTCATTAGCGGCTCCTTCCCCCGCCGAGACACCGATCACGCTCGGCGAGCACGCAAAGTAACAGCACAGCCACCTATCGGCAACTTACGGTAGCCGATTATGTACACAGAGTGTCAGCGGCGCTCACGAGCCCGGGACCCGGCGGTCTTGTCGGCTAGCAGCGGCAGGGTTGCTCGGGATCGATGGCCACCCCGACAGCTCGAGCCAGGCCATCCAGCAGACTCCAGATCCACACCGACACCTGCGCGACCAATGCGTCCCGGTCCTGGCCGCCGGCCACCAGCCATCGCTCGGTCGCCGACCAGGCTGAACGTGAGCGGATCAGCCAAGGCGAGATCGACCTGCAGCGCGGCGAAGTAAGCGCCCCAACAGGTCATGCAACAGACGGCCGATCGTCGTGCGCGCGTCAGCCAGCGCGCCTTCCTCCATTGCCCACGGCACCGCCTCGAGCCAGCACATAGGGGTAGCGGGAGGCGTTGTCGGTCATCCAGGTCACGAACGAGCGCGCAAGCTGCGTGATGAGGCTTCGGGCCGAGCCGTTCGGGCGTATCAGTACCGGCACCATCGTGACCAGAAACGACTCCACCGCGGCGCGGGCGATCGTGTCGTGCAGTCCTGCGCGTCGGTGAACTGGCGGTAGAGCTGAGGTCGGGCCATCCCCGCCCGCTCGGCGATCTGCTCGGTCGACACGCCGGGGCCCGTGCTCGGCGATGGTGGCACGATGACCTGTGAACTGCGCCGGCTGCATCCCCGGTGGGGTGTCCGGCGGATCAGCCACGAGTTGGGGCGGCGTGGAGTCGATCCAGCACTGTCGCGGGCGACGGTGCACCGCATCCTGGTCCGCAATGGCCTGGTCGATCCGCAGGCCCAGCAGCACAAGCGCACCCTACAAGCCGTTGTCCTCAGCCGTGGATCATTCGATCGTCGGTGAACACAGGTCGCGGAGCAGGGTGGCGACTTTGCGTTCGATGTCGTCGCGTATCGACCGGATGTTGTCGATCTGGTGGTCGGTGATTTTGTTGGTCTTCCAGCGCAGGTAACGCCTGCCTGGGTAGGCCGGGGCCGGGGGTGTCGTGGCCGAAGGCCACCACGACGTTGGCGGTGCGGATGAGCTGGTCGGTCCACGGTCTTCGGAACTGGCCGGTGATGTCGATACCTCGTTCGGCCATCGCGGCGATGGCCGCTGGCCTGGTCCTGTCGGCCGGTTCGGGCCCTTCGCACCAGGCAACGGCCCGGTTCCCGGCAAGGTGCTCGAAGAAGCCCAGCGCCATCCGGCCGTAGGCGGTGCCGGGGGTGTGGAGGAAGACGACGGTCGGGGTAGCGGGGTCAGGGTCGGGGTCGGCTGCGGCAACCGCGTGCAGTCGTTGTCTCGCCGACCGTTCCGCCAGCAGTGGTAGGTAATTGTGGACGGTGCTGGTGGCACGCAGCCTGTCGTGGGCGCTGTACAGGAACCGTTGCACGATCTCGAGTCGGAGCGTGCCGTCGAACTCGTGGTTCAGCCGGACGCCAGCGCTGTGCAGTGTATGTCGCGGGTCGATCACGGTCGCCGACGGGAGGGTCGGGGTGGGTGCCTGGGGAGGCAGCAAGGCCAACATGACGTGTACGGCTTCGTCGAGTCTGTCGGTGGTTACGCCGATTCGATGGTGTTCGAACAGGATGAGGGTGGCGTCCATGGCGGTGCCCAGATCGGTCGCCCGCAGGTCGAGTTGCTCGCGGGACCGGCGGGTGCCGGTGACCACCTCGGCGAGCACTGCCCTGGTCTTAAATTTGGGTACCGGGCGAATGCCCAGTTCCTGGACCAGCAGGCGGCGGCAGGATCGGTAGGCACGCAGTGCCTGGGTGCGGTGGGCGGCGGCGTGCGCGCGGATCACCAGGCGCCAGGGCCGGTTCGCAGAGGATGTCCAGCGCCAACGCGCGTCCGGCCAACCGGAGCGCGGCGTCCACATCATGAGGCAGTGCTAGTTCGCCAGCGTGCAGCGCCGCGCGGACCGCGCGCTGCCGGTAGTACGGATCACCGATTGCCTGGCCGGCGTTCCAGGTTGCAGCCGTCTTCGCAGCAGCGACACGTAACTCTCCGGCGTGGCTACGTGGTCGGGTGGTGGCGTGTCCGTCCAGAGGATGTCGACAAGGCGATCCTTGCTCACCTGCTGGCCGCGGTGCAGAGCCAGAGTTTCCAGGATCCGCTGGGGTTTGTGGCCACCGACGTCACCGGGACCGAGGACGTGAGTGCCGTCCAGAACGTGCGTACCCCCGAACAAGCGGACATGGAGCATCCATACCCCCAATGGCCACGGTGCAGGTTGCCAGAACTTGCTGTAGGCAACAGTCCGTTAAGTGACACACGTGATCGCAGCCCAGGCTGGGGGAGGGGACGACCCCGAAGAAGGGGTACGCCACACGGGCGCCCTGTGTGCGTCCGAGCGGTCGCAGGGCGTCGTACGGGAGCGTGCCGACGGCGTCCATCATTCAACGTGCCCCCAGTGAACTTCCGGTGTACCCACGCTGGATGTTTGCTGAATCCGCGCGATGACACCCTCTGGGCTTGGCGTCTCCCGTGACGCCCGATCGGGTACCGGATAGTGCCAGTCTCCCCCGATGCCCCGCCCCAATGACCCGTTCCCTGCGTAGTCAACTGGTGACCGAGCGCAACACGGCCCGGCTGGCCCAAGGTTTTCATAGGGTCGCCGCCCGATCCTTCGCGCGGCTGCCGGACCCACGCTCCGGTTTGCCTACGCCAAAAGGGAAGAAGGACATTTCATGGGCACATTACCTGCCAACACACGCGGGCGGGCCCGAAAATGGTCCGGGCGTTGGACACGCCTGTCGACCCGCACATTCGCGCTGGTGGGCGCCGCGCTGGCCGCCGTCGGTCTGCTGTCGGCGACCAGTGACGCGCAGCAACTCAACACACAGACCAGCTTCCTGAGCAAGGTTGGCCCGGTCACCACCACCGACGGCTTCCCGACCTACTACCAGGACAGC
>DASUGU010000147.1:0-86052 GCA_036273855.1 Pseudonocardiaceae bacterium | reverse complement strand
TAGGCAATCTCAGCCGCCGCCGCCAACCCCCGAGCCACCGTGCCGCGGGTGAGCAGCGACGCCCGGAAAGCCGCCTCGAGCACCCGCCCGAACGTGCCGGTGGTGGTGAACCGCAGCGTCGCCTCGAACCGCTCGCGGGGTTCGCGCTTCCACTCCCGGTAGCGTCCGCGTGCGAGCGGCTCGCGGACGAAGCGCAACGACAGCGGCCACTCCGGATGCTCGCGCGAGATCTCGCATAGGCGCTCCAGGCTTAGCTCGCCGGCGGGAACCACACAGACCGGGGCGCTGCCGCTGTCCCCCCGCCACAGGCTGCAGTGCGCCACGTACGGTGCCACCGCGGTTGGGAAGAACAGCTCCCCCTTCGTGAACCGCACCACCGGCTCATGGGCGCGCAGCAGCGTGAGATCATCCCTCGCCGCAGGCGGGGCCCCCCCGGCAGCGCCTTCGCAAGAGAGACCCTCGCTACCCGAGCGCACGAGCATCGAACGATCCACATCGCTCACCGCGGGCGATGCTACCCGCCGCCGCCTCGCCTGGCAGCAGCGCACAGTTACGGAAATGGCCGGGCTGTCGTGGCTGTTGCTGTGGTCCGCTCTGGGCTTCAGATCGGCCGCGAGGCCCGGTGAGTCCGCTCCTGAATGACGGCCCTTCGAGCTTGGTAGATGAGTTCGCTTTACATGATGTCTTTCCATCGCTGGTTGCTGATAAGGACACGATGCAGCTAAGTGGGCCATCCGCACATGGGGCGTTTGCCCACTGTGTGAGCGCGAGTTGGAGGGTCTTAGCGCGGGTCGCGAGCGTCGTGGTCACGCTCTGGGTCTGGCCCGTCAGAATGCTCGGGTGCGCCGTCGTGTCTCGAGCCCCACCTTCGTCGGTCGAGGCGAGCAGGTGCGGGCTCTGCATGCGGCGTTTTCGCGCGCGGTCGCGGGACAGGCGGGAGCGGTGTTCATCGCGGGGGACGCCGGGGTTGGGAAATCGCGGTTGGTCATGGAGTTCGAACGAGTCGTCCTGGAGCACGAGGGACGGTTCCTGCTCGGCGGATGCGTAGACGTCGGCGGCTCCGAGCTGCCCTACGCGCCCGTGCTGGCCGCGCTGCGAGCACTCACGCGCGAGATCGACCGGACTGAATTGGAGGAGCTGGCGGGGGCCCGTGCCGAGGAGCTCGGCCGCCTGTTACCCGAGTTGGCGGTCGGGACCGTAAGCGACCAGGCCGTCGATCCGCTGGCGCAGTCGCGACTATTCGAGGCACTCCTGGGGTTGTTCGACAAGCTTGGCGAGAGCGCGCCGGTTGTGCTCGTGATCGAAGACCTGCAGTGGGCGGATCCGTCGACGCGAGGGTTTCTGTCCTTCCTGGTGCGCAACATCCGGCGGGAGAGGCTGCTGCTCGTGGCCACCTATCGAAGCGATGAGCTTCATCGCCGCCATCCCTTGCGCCGGGTCCTGGCCGAGGTGGAGCGCCTCCCGGCGGTCGAGCGACTCGGGCTCGAGCCGTTCACCCGCCGCGAGCTCGCCGAGCAGCTAGCCGCAATTCTCGAGGCGGCGCCCGATCACGCTCTTGTCGAGGAGTTGTTCGCGCGCTCCCAGGGCAACGCGTTCTTCGCCGAGGAACTGCTAGCCGCATCGGACGAAAGCGCCCCGCACCTGGTCCCCCAGAGCCTGCGCGACGCGCTCACCCTCCGTGTGGAGCGGCTCTCGCCACAGGCGCAGCAGGCGGTGAGCTTGGCGGCGGTCGCGGGCTCCGTGGTGGGACATCGGCTGCTGGCGGCGATCGTGGGCCTAGGCGATCTGGCGCTTCTCGACGCGCTACACGAGGCGATCGAGAACAATGTGCTGGTTCCGGACCCCGCGAGGGAAAGCTACGCGTTCCGCCACGACTTGCTGCGCGACGCGCTCTACGACGAGCTGTTGCCACGGGAGCGGGTGGCGCTGCATGCAGCCTTGGCAGCCGCGCTGGAGGTAGCGCCCGACCTCGCCGTCGGGGCGCACGGCGCCGCCGCGCAGCGGGCGATGCACTGGTCCGCGGCGCATGAGCTGGCGAACGCGCTCGCGGCGTCGGTGGAGGCCGGAATCGAGGCCGAGCGGGTGTGGTCGTTCGCCGAAGCCAACGGCCATTTCGAGCAGGCGATCGAGCTGTGGGACCGCGTCGAGGCAGGGCAGCGACCGGACGACATCTCACTCATCGACCTCGTTGCTCGCGCCGCGGAGGCGGCCTATCTCTCGGGTCAGAGTCCGCGCGCGGTCACGCTCACCCGTAGCGCACTCGAGATGATCGACCCGGAGCAAGAGCCGATGGCGGCCGCGCTCGCGCACGGCCGGCTTGGTCGGTACCTGCTGGCCGACTATTTGCAGCCCGAGGCACTGATCGAGTACCGGGCGGCGGCGGCGCTCGTGCCCGCGGAGCCGACTGCCGCGCGGGCGAGCATCCTCGCCGGCGAGGCGCACATCCTGATGCTCGAGGGGGAGGCGGCGCAGGCGCGCGGGCCGTGCGAGGAGGCGGTCCGCATCGCGCGCGAGGTCGGTGCCGCGGAATTGGAGTGCGACGCTCTGAATACGCTGGGCGCGGTAATCGCGATCCTCGGCGCACCCGAGGACGCGATCGACGTGCTTCGCCGTGGCAAGCAGCTTGCCGAGGATCTGGGAGCGCCGGAGGAGCTTCGGCGGGCGTACATCAACCTCGGACAGAGCCTCGACCACGCGGGGCGGCTGGACGAAGCCGCCGCGGTCGCGCGGGAGGGGTGGGAGGCGCTGCGGCCGCGAATCGGCTCTGCCGCATGGTTCCTTGCTGCGGAGGCAGGTGGGCGACTCAAGCGCCTAGGCCGTTGGGAGGAAGCCTCGGCGCTACTCCGGGAGGCCGCGGACACGGCCCGACCGCATTGGACGACCGCGTTGGTGCTTGACGAGTCGCCGAGCTTCAGGCGCTGCGCGGCGAACTCGAGTCGGCGAGCGCCAGCCTGGAATCGGCTAGATCAATGCGGCACAGCGATACCGCGTTGTGGCTCGGCGCCAAGGAAGGCGTCGCGGCCGCGGCGCTGGCATTCGCGCGCGGCGATCCTGAAGCGGCCCGACTGATCGTGGACGTGGACACGCCGGCGCGACAAAGCGACCCGGCGTTCGACCTTCCGTCGTTCGTATACGCGGTGAGGGCGGAGGCCGAGCTCGCCAGCCAGGCGCGCGCGGTCGGCGATGCCGGCGCCGAGCGTGCGGCGGTGGAGCAGGCGCAATCCCTGCTCAGCCGAATACAAACTCTGAGCGCCCCGGAGACACGTCCACTCGGGCACCCACCAGCCGACATGCTTCTGGAGGTCGAGCTGTGCGAGCTCGAAGCAAGGCGCGCGTCCGGCGATACGAATGCCGATGCCTGGGCAGCACACGCCGACCGCTGGGCGCAGCTCGGGCGACCGTTCCATGCCGCGTACGCCCACCTACGCGAAGCCGACGCCGCGCTGGGCGAGAACCTGCCGCGAGCCCGGATTGTCGAGCCACTCACCGCTGCCCGGACCACGGCCACACGACTTGGGGCTCAACCGCTGCTACGAGAAATCGAGGCTGTCTCGCGCCGCGCTCGCGTCCGCACCGCCCAGGACGAGCGAGAGCCGGTGCCGGACGAGTTCGAGGGGCTCACCGACCGGGAGCTGGACGTGCTGCGCCTCATCGCGGCAGGCCGCACCAATCCCGAGATCGGCAAGGCCTTATACATCAGCCCCAAGACCGCCAGTGTCCACGTCTCCCGGATCCTGACCAAGCTCGACGCCAAGACCCGCACCGAGGCCGCTGGTATCGCCTACCGGCTGGGACTCCTCGACGTCCCGTAACGCGGTCTCCTCGGAACTCCAAACGAACTTGAGCGCATCGACCTCGTTCGTGCTGAGTAGCGCGATCGCGCCGATGCAGGGTACCCCGCCAGCACTTGGCCGGGCCTTGCTGCGCGCCACGAGCACAACCGGTCACGGCCCGCGGGGGGCAGAATCGCATCCGCCGCGCTAAGCGGGCGGCTGGCGAGTCAGGTCGTGAGCTGTCGCGGCGAGCTAAAGGCGGGTGCTTGAGCTGGCTGCTCGTGTGAGGCGATTGCGAGAGCGAGGCGTCTCGTCCTCCGTCTGTTCGGCGCCGTCCGCCTGAGTAGGTCGTGCATACGCACCACGTGTGGTCCGGCCGCTCGCGTGGCGCATTCCCAATCGTGCAGCACCTGAGTCGCGCCGGGAGGCGCTCGCTTGCGTCTGAACACGAGCCGGGCGCGATCCCCGTTGTCGTTCCCTTCACGGCACACGTGACCGAACCAGCCTTGCGGCACACCTCCTCGGGCCAGTGCTCAAGGACGACGCGACGGTGTGCCGGCGCCGGTTCCGGTCGGTACGCAGCATCCGCTTGGCGTGGTGGTCAACCGGCCGCGTGTGGCCTGACCGATGATTTCTCCGCGCCGTGCTGGTCTGTACGCCGAATGCCGGCTCATGGGAGGCTGACGTCATGCGGAAACTGACCTTTGGCATGAACCTGAGCGTGGACGGCTACATCGCCGCGCCCGGCGACGACCTCGGCTGGAGCGTGCCGAGCGCCGAGCTGTTCCAGTGGTGGTCTGACCGGGTGGGGGCCACGGGCCTGGCGCTGTATGGGCGCAAACTGTGGGAGACGATGAGCTCCCACTGGCCGACGGCCGACCAGCAGCCTGGCGTCACACCGGCGGAGATCGAGTTCGCCCGCCGCTGGCGGGACATGCCCAAGGTGGTGTTCTCCTCGGCGACCAGCGCGGTCGACTGGAACGCGCGCCTGGTCACCGGCGACGCGGTCACCGAGATCACCCGGCTCAAGGCCGAGGACGGCGGCCCCATGGATATCGGCGGCGCCACACTCGCCGCGGTGGCCATGCGGGACGGGCTGATCGACGAGTACGCGATCGTCACCCATCCGGTCCTGGTCGGTGGCGGCACGCCGTTCTTTGCGGCCCTGGACAGCTGGGTGAACCTGACCCTGGTGGAGACCCGGACGTTCCCTGACGGCGTGGTCCTGACCAGGTACGAGACCAGGCGCTGAGTACCCCGACCTCGGATCGGCCCGACTTCGGGCCGCCCAAGGATCTCGGTGGCGCTGTGTTTCGAGGCGATCGTGATACCCGTCCCGGATCACTCATCTGATCACGAATCTCCGCAGGTCGGGCCCGTTCCCCCGTGAGGTCGGCGTGGGTGCGGGAACCCTGACGGACAAGCGCCGCTGTGCTTCGTATGCTCGGCGGCGGAAGAGTGCGTTCACCCCGATCAGTCGCTGGGCCGGGATTGATCGGCGGAACGCTACGACTGTGCGTCGTCGTCCAGCGCGAAGCGCAGATACCGGTCAGCGGACCGACGCACCGCGGCCGCCCCGTCGGCCGTGACCACACGGCCCCAGAACGCGCCGTAGATGCGTTCGAAGGTGAACGGTTCGATCAACCTGAGTGCGCGGCGGATGGTGCGGGGTCGCTCCGGAACGAAGTTGGGAATGCTGTACATGAAGCTGACCCACCGCCGGTCCATCACCACCATGAAGATGTCACCACTGAACAGCGCACCGCGTCCCTCGGGGTCGCCGGCCCAGTGCAGCACGGTGCCGCCGGCGAAGTGCGTGCCCGCGTTGATCAGCGTCATGCCAGGCGCGATCTGGTGGGTGTCGCCCGTCCAGTACTCGATCACCGGATCGGGCCGCCCGACCCAGTCACGGTCGGCGGCGTGGACATACACCGGGGCGTCGAAGGTCCGGCTCCACTCGGTCATCACGCCGTAGAAGTGCGGATGGCTGAGAGCGATCGCGCTGATCCCACCCAGCTTCTCAACCTCCACGGCAAGGTCGTCATCGAGGTAGCCCACGCAGTCCCACAGCACGTTGCCCGATGGTGCGCGGATCAGCAGCGCGCGCTGGCCGATGGCCACCGACGGCACCGCGCTGACCCCGAGCACCCCGGGGCCTTCCTCCTCGACCCGACCGCGATGGCCACAAGCGTGCAACTCGGCCAGTGTCGTCCACTGCTGGCCTTCCCAACCGACGTACTGCCGATCGTCCAGGCAAATCGGACAGTCAGCGCGTGGTGTCCCGTACTGCACACCGCACGTACGGCAGATCGGAAGTTGCGTACCGGCCACAGAGGCTAGTTTAGTCACTTTGCTATATAGTCACATGACTTATAACATGTCAACGTGGAGAACGCAGAGGTGCGATGGGCCCAGATGCTGCGAGCGCTGGGTCATCCGGTGCGGCTGGGCATCGTGCGACGACTGGCGGCCGAGCCCGAGACCTGCGCGTGTGACTTCAGCGACGTATTCGGGCTGAAGCAGCCCACCATCAGTCAGCACCTCAAGGTGCTACGGGACGCCGGTTTGGTCACCACGCGCCGCCGCGGCACCCAGATCTGCTACTCGGTGCACCCCGGCGCGATTGTCGAACTCACCGACGTACTTGGCGCGCTCACGGCCCGACCCGCCGCCGCGCCTGCATCGCGAGCAAGTTAGCCAAGAAGGTCCAACCAACACGTCGACGGCTCGCCCGACCGCGGGCGGCAGCGGCACCGGCACGATACCGGGATCGGAGAGGGTCACGCTGGCGCACGTGTCCGCCGGCTCGCCGCGCGTCCACCACGGTGAGCAACCCGTCGACGCCTGGCGGGCGACCTCGAATCCGTCCAGTGTCAAGGGTGGGTCAACAGTCGGGTCTGGATCATCTGGGCGACGGCGCCTGCGGTGCGGGCGGCGCGTGGCGGGTCGAACGAATCGGTGGCTCCGGTAAGCGTCACGGCACCGACGAGTCGTGCGGCTGGACGGATGGGGACCGCGACGCCGGTCATGCCGGTCTGGAATTCGGCATGGTCGATGGCATAGCCACGGCGTCTCGTCACGATGAGGTCATTGAGCAGGACGGGCCGGTTGGTGATGGTCGCGGCTGTGCGGGCGGTGAGGGCGCTTCGGTCGAGGATGCTGTCGACGACTTCGACCGGGCTGAATGCCAGCAGAGCCTTGCCCGCCCCGGTGCAGTGTGGTGGAAAGCGTCCGCCGACGCGGGTGTCGAGTCGAGGACGGCGAGAGCTGTCGATCTTGAGGAGATAGATGACCGCGTCACCATCCAGGACGGCGAGCTGCGTTGTCCACCCGCACGCGTCGTGCAGGTCAAGCAGGTACGGGCCCGCGAAGTCGAGAAGGGCGACACCGGCCTGGCCAGCTTGAGTACCGAGCTCGAAGAGCCGCATTCCCAGGCGCAGGCCCTGAGGCGCGTCGGTGAGAAGACGTTCTCTGATGAGTCTGGCCACGATCCGGTTACACGTCGCTTGAGACAAATCGGTTGCCCGGGCGAGGTCGCGGCGAGTGATGACGCCAGCCTCCGCGACGACGTCGAGCAGCACCATGACACGGCCGATCATCGAGGACGGCGCGCTGTGACTCACCCAGTGATTCTGGCATCGCCGAGGGGAGGTCGCGCCCCGTACGGTCGCCTTCCAGGACTTGTTACTACCAGGAGGCAAGGGGCTTCGCCCGGCTGAACGGTGGTGGACGTGGAGTGTCGGGGGGTACCTGTGTCCTCAGGGGCAAGTGCCCGTACGGGCGTGTTGTTCGACGTCGACGGAGTGTTGCTGGACAGCATCCCCGCCTACCAACGGGCCTGGCGGACATGGGCCGACGAGTACGGCATCAGTGAGGACTCCATCTGGGCCACCGCCCATGGTCGCCGACCGATCGACATCATCCGTCTCTGCGCCCCACTGGTGAACGAACGGGCCGCCGTGCGGCGCTTCGAGGAGCTCATCGGCGTCGAGTACGAGTGGGTGCCGGCCATGACCGGTGCGTCCGATGTGCTGGAGCGGATCTCAGCAGCGTGGGCCGTGGTCACTTCCGGTAGTCACGCCCTGGTGCAACGAGCGTTTCGCCGACTGCACCTGCCGGTGCCCCGCGTCTGGGTCGACGGTGCCGACGTGGCGGTCGGCAAACCCGACCCGGCCTGCTACCGGCTGGCCGCGCACCGTCTGGAGCTGGATCCGCGGGCCTGTGTGGTGGTGGAGGACGCCCCCAACGGCGTGGCCGCAGGCAAGGCTGCCGGCATGACCGTGATTGCGTTGCGCACTACTCACGCACTGGGGCAGTTGCACCAAGCTGACTTGGTGGTGCCCTCCCTGCACGATGTCGCGGACGCGGTGTCGCGTCTCATCGGCTGACAGCCACAGCGACATACGAAGCCGGTGCGCGACCCAGAACCTTTGTGGACGCAGCGGTCGGAAGCTCGGGGACAGACGGCGAACCAACGATTGCCGCAGGAGCTGACGAAGTGACTACGGATGTGTATGAGATCGCTGAGGATGTGTACCGAATCTCGACCCATGTCGAGCTGGTCGAACTCACTCCCTGGGGATGATTACGATCGGCGCATGACGGCACAGGCCAACGGCAGTGGGTGAGCCGCCAAGCTCACCTGGACCTACCTCGGAGGTCTACCGGCGGCAGCGCGGTCGAGTGGGCCGGCCGGCGTCGAGGTTGGTGCTCGGCTGGCTCACTGAGTGAGTCCATCCTTCCCCACATCCCGTGTCCTGACCTACTGTCTGGAGAGTACTCGCTGCCGCATATGCGTTGGCAGGACTGAGTTCCGGTCGCGTGCGGTCGCTGGCTGACGTGGCCGCCGAGGAGGCTGTCCGATCATGAACGCGGAAAGAGATTCGTTGCCGGACGACCTGCCAATTGTCGAGCGAAACGTCGTCCGAATGGTCGTGCTCGACGTCTCGGGCAGGTTACTGCTCTTCCGCACACGCGACCCCGACCGTCCCGACCTCGGGATGTGGTGGGAACTGCCCGGCGGCGGTATCGAGGCTGGAGAGACCTATCGTGACGCCGCAATCAGGGAACTTCGCGAGGAGACCGGGATCGTTGCGGCCCGCTCTCAACTGGGACCACCGGCGTGGAGACGTCGAGCCTCGTTTCGGCACAGGCAGACACGGCGTCTGCAGGACGAGGTGATCGTGACGCTGCGCCTGGCCATGCCTGGACCAGACATCGACGAGTCACAGCGACTGGACTACGAAAGGGAGGACTACGTCGGCTACCGCTGGTGGCCAGTACAGGACGTTGTCAGCAGCGGTGATCGCTTCTATCCCGGCCAGTTGCCCGCACTGCTCGGCGCCTTCCTCGACGGCGAGGAGATCGATGAGCCGTTAGAGGTGTGGCCGTAGTCGATGAGAAGTGTCGCACCACCTTGCGCGACGCTCACCTGTCTGCCCGAACACTACTCACCGGTCAGCAACGGCGGGTGACGCCGCGGAACTTGGTCAGCGCTTGCTCGAAACCTTGGAGCCCATCAGATCCTGCAGCGGCGACCAGGGCGAGGCCAAGGACGCGGACCGCACCACGTGGGTCCTCGGCATCCAACAGCGCCACATGCCGCCGGCCAGCCCGGTCAGAGCGCTGGCGAGCAGCACTTGCCACCACGTGCTCGCGGTGCCCAATACGATCGCGGCAGCGGCACGGATTGGCAAAAGGCCGACGAACCAAACCACTCGGCGCGAGGGGATGGCGCCACCGACCCAACAGGATACCGACGATCACCCGCAAGCGCCCTGGCAGGCGAAGGCACCGCCGAGCACCTGATAGCGCTCACGGAACAGCTGCCTAATCTGCCATCAGGTCCTCAGTTCCGGCTGCTCGAAGAGATCCTCGGTCCGGGATGAGGTCGCAGTAGGAACGGCCGTGCTCTGCGTTGCTCATAAGACTCGCGGATTGGAGTGCCGTTCACAGCGCCAGCCAACCATCTCGACTCGTCGCGGTTCCAGTGGTCGGACAGCCGTTGGCGAGTCGACGGAAGAAGCCGAGGATGCCTGTGAGCCCCTGTGCCCAGGAAAGACTTCTGGTAGAGCCTGCGTGGGTGGAGACGAACCGGGGTCGTTCCGGTGGGCCGCCGCTGCGCAGCAGTAGGTGGGCGGCGACATCGAAAGCGGCCTGCCGGTAACGTCCAGATTGGTCACGGGCGGCCACGTCCAGCAGAAAGTTGCCGACGCCGACGGCGCCACAACATTGGCCGAGCGAATTCAGTTGGACCGAGCGGCGAACGCACGCGTCGGCGACGCGTCGGGTGAGGTCGGGCAGGTCCGATTCCCCCAGCAGCGTGCTGGCGTGCAGGAGGGTCTGCCCAATCCCGCTCAGGCCCCGGCACCACGACAGGGTCATCGGCTCTGCCGTCGGGTGCTCCGCCTCGGCGGCGAGCGTTTCCGCGAGTGCGGCGAGATGGGAAGCGTGGTCTGCCGCAGTCTGTAATGCATGCGGGTCGGCGGTTTCGGCAGCGAAGCCGATCAGTAGTTCCACCGCACCGGCCAGCCCGTGCGCTCGACCCAGCCCGGCGTCGGCGCGCCCAGGGGTCGACTCCCGTGCCGGTAGTCGCTCCGCCGACACGGTAGCCACGCATTGCCGAGCCACGGCCAGGTCAGCAGAGTCGCCGGTGGCCTGGTAGAACCACAGGTGCCCCAGACCGACGCCGGCCTGCCCTTCGATCAGGTCGACCGGAGTCGCTTGCCAATCCGGCGGCAGCAGGCGGCGGCCTGGCCATCGCGGCGCGCCGAGACCGGCTTGAGCGGCTGCCCACAGGAACAAGTCCGTACCCGTCGCACCGCTGAACAGACCCGGTGACTGGTTCGCCTGTCCCGCGACGCGTGCGGTGAAGGCGGCCAACTCGCGGACTGTGCGGTCGACCGCCGAGTGACGTTGGCGGTGGTGCAGGAGTTCCAGGCCGATGCCCGCGCTGCCGAAGTAGAGACTCACCTCACCGCCGGCGATGCTGCTGTCCGGGGCTTCCAGCACGTGATTCAGGCGGTCGAGCAGCTCGTCGAGCACGCTCCGGGCTATCTCGGCGGCAAGCTCCGCAGTGAGATCGGGGACCTCGGGGCAGGATGGCGCGGGTACCGGGCGATGTTCGCCGCTGCCCTCGGCGAGCTGGCGGACCGCCGTGCGGGCACGTTCGCCGTCCTCGCCGAGCAGGTCCACGATCGCAGCGATGACTCCGCTGGGCGTTGCTCCGTAGTGCCGTCGAATCGTCTGCAACGCGCGCACTCTCGGCAGCTCAGGGTCCTCCCCTATGGTGACCGGATGCAGTCCTGTTGCCGCGAACAGCAATACCATCCCCAATGCGTACAGATCGTCGGTATCGCTCGGTGGTTCGTCGCGGAGTTGGCGCGCCGGCGCGTACCCGGGTGTGCCCCCGGCGATATGCAGTCCGCCGTGCGCGGCCAGACCGAAATCGATGATGCGTGGCCCGTTACCCAGGACGATATTGGCGGGCGAAAGATCATGCATCACGACCCCGCGTTCGTGTACCGCGAGTACGATGCGCGCCAGCCCCGCGGCCAGTGAGTCGAGACTGCGTACCCCAGGACCGTGCTGGTACGGGCCGTGCCGGCCGATGTCACGGACGAGGCTGTCCGGGCCGCAGTCGGTCGGGGTGGACTGGGTGGTGCCGCCCTGCGGTGGGATGGTGGCGGCACGGCCGCCGGTGTAGACGACCGATGTAACACCGCGATCGGCCCGAGTTGCTACGCCGATCGGATAGCAGAGGTGGCGACCGACGGTCACGGCAGCAGGTCGGGTAACGGAACCCGCATCGGCCCGGCGATCCGCCACATGTGGGGCTTAGCGGCCTTTCTCCACGTCGACCGGGGTGTTTTCGCGGATTCCGGCAGCGTCGGCCTGCCGCTGGGTCAGGTCGCGATCGCGTGCGCCGGACTCGTTCCCCCAACAGGCCCAACCACGCCATCTCGGCCTCGCCCAGCGCAATAGCCGTCGATACATTCACACGAATGGACCCTAGCCTACGGTTCGCCACGCAAAACACAATTGACCCATACAAAGCCCCGATTGATTGCGGTAAGGCATCGGTCAACCGAAGCTTCCGGCCGCAGCGGACAAGCGCTATCACGACGGTTCCGGGCAATGTTTCCTACGCGCGTGCGTCGGTACCGCCCGGACGGAGCACTGCCCGACCACGGTCCGCGACCTGAGGACCGCCCCGGCATCGATTGAGCATCGCCTGTTGCAGGCCGGCCAAGCAACGGGTCAACCGCTACCGCGCCCACTGCCGCCAACACCACAGTGAACACGCCGTAGAAAGGCCGAACGCCTGTGACAGACGTGGCTGACACCGAAGTCCGATTCCCGTACCAGGACCACGCCCTCGCCGTCGACCAGCGCGTCGAGGACCTGCTGTCCCGCATGCACTTGCGGGACAAGGCCGGCCTGATGTTCCACGCGCTGACCACGGCGGGGGAGGACCTGGATTACCCCGGCCCGTTCGGCCTGCCCTCGGCGCGGGAGCTGCTGGACAAGCGGATCAACCACATCAACATCTTGGCCGTGCCGACCGCACGTCGCTTGGCCGAATGGGTCAACGCCATCCAGACGCAGGCTCGCCGGCAACCGCTGGGCATTCCGATCACCGTGGCCAGCGACCCGAGGAATTCCTTCGGCAACAATCCATTGGCGAACGTGCTCAACGGCCCGTTCAGCCAGTGGCCCGAGCCGCTGGGTTTCGGCGCGCTGGGCAACGCGGACCTGGTGCACGAGTGGGCCGACATCATTCGGCGCGAATACGTGGCCTGCGGCATCCGGGTCGCCCTGCACCCGCAGCTCGACCTGGCCACCGAACCCCGGTGGTGCCGGCAGAACACCACGTTCGGCCAGGACGCCGCGACCGTCGGCCGGCTGGGCGCCGCCTACGTGAGGGGCCTGCAGGGAGCCCAGTTGGGTGCCGAGTCGGTCAGCGCCATGGCCAAACACTTCCCCGGTGGCGGCCCCCAACTCGACGGCGAAGACCCGCACTTCGACTACGGCACCCGGCAGGTGTACCCGGGCGGGCAGTTCGACCTGCATGTGGCGCCGTTCCGCGAGGCGATCGCCGCCGGTGTCGAACAGCTCATGCCCTACTACGGCGTGCCCACCGGCGTCGACGGCGTGGATGAGGTCGGCTTCGCGTTCAACCGCGCCATCATCACCGACCTGCTGCGCGGACAGCTCGGCTTCAACGGCGTCGTCTGCACCGACTGGGGGGTCCTGTCCATGACCTACTGGGGAGTGGAGCACCTGACCTACGAGCAGCGCATGTGCATGGCGCTCGATGCCGGCGTCGATCAGTTCGGCGGCGAGGATCAGCCGGAAGTCCTCGCCCGGCTGATCAAGACCGGCCAGGTCACCCAAACCCGGGTCGACGCCTCCGTTCGCCGGCTGCTGGCCCAGAAGTTCCGCTTGGGGCTGTTCGACAACCCGTTCGTCGACGCCGACCGTGCCGACCAGCTGGTCGGCTCCCCACAGGCACGGGAGGCGGGCCTGGCCGCACAAGCGGCAGCACACACCCTGTTGACCAACCCGGCCGGCGCCAACCACCTGCCCTTGGCGAAGGGGATCACGGTGTATGCCGAAGGCATCGATCCCGCCGCGCTGGCCGGCCGCGCCAAGGTGGCCGCCACGCCGGCCCAGGCCGACGTGGCCGTGCTACGTCTGCTCTCCCCGTGGGAGGAGCGCGGCGGGCCGGGCAGCATGGAATCGTTCATGCACGCCGGCAGCCTGGAGTTCGCGCACGACCAGATCCGGCACGTCCGCGAGGTCGCCGAGCAGGTGCCCACTGTCGTCGACGTGTACCTGGAGCGCCCGGCCATCCTGACACCGTTGATCGGCCTGGGTATGTCGCTGATCGCGAACTTCGGCGCGTGCGGCGAGGCGTTCGCCCGCGTGCTGTTCGGCGAGGCCCAGCCGCTGGGCACACTTCCGTTCCAGCTTCCCTCCTCAATGGACACGGTCGTAGCGAACAGGCCGGACGTGCCCGGCGACTGCGTCCCGGTGTTCGATTTCGGCTACGGCCTGCGGTACGAGCTGGCAGACCTCATCAGCGCCGCCGACGATGACCACGCCACGACTAGGGAGCTCCGCGCGGTGGCCCCTGGCCCGCAATACGCCCGGGTACCGCGGCCACGGTGAACACAACAACCCCACCACCAGCGGAGGCCCTCGGCGGCGGGGTGGCGGACCTCGTCTCCACTGCGGCGCGCCGGCTGGGCGCCGACCCGGCGGGCTGGCGGGACGGACTCGACCCGTGGCGGGTCACCGTCGAGCAGGACCGTTGGTACGGCAGGGGAACCGCCGACAACAATGGCCAGCACACCATCAACCTGGCTGCCGCCGAACAGGTGTTGCGGGTGCGTGACCGGCTAGGTCTCAACGCGACGATCCTGATCGAGGCGCCGGTGAGGAGGACGGATCGCCCGGGCTGCGCGAGTTCTGCGCGCGCCACCGCGACGAGCTGGCCTGGTGATGCGCGCGACCTGGACGGACCAGCACGACCCGTGGGTGCGGTTCGGCCTGGAGTCCCTGGAACGCACCATCGGCGCCGCCACTGCGCTGCTGCCAATCTCGGCGGCAGCCTGCCCAACGACGCGTTCGCCGAGGAACTGGGCCCGCGCACGGTGTGGCTCCCGCGTTCCTACCCGGCCTGCGCCCAGCACGCGCCCGACGAACACCTGCTCGCCCCGCTGGCCAGACAGTCACTGTGCCTGATGGCCGGCCTGTGCTGGGACCTGGGTGAGGTCAGCGCCGGTCCGTCTCGTCGATGATGTCGTTCTCCAGGGTGCCCACGCGGTCGAAGGTGACCGTGATCCGCTCACCCGGCACCAGGAAACGCGGTGGGGTGCGGCGGAAGCCGACGCCGGCCGGGGTGCCGGTGGCGATGACGTCGCCGGGCTGGAGGTAGGAGAAGTCGCTGACCGTGGCGATCAGCGTGGCCACGTCGAAGATCATGTACCTCGTGTTGGACGACTGCATGATCTCGCCGGCCAGCGTGGTGGTCAGGTCGATGTCCTGCGGGTCGCCCACCTCGTCGGCGGTGACCAGCCACGGGCCCATCGCGCCGGTGTGGAAGAAGTTCTTGCCGGGGAACAGTTCCGGGCCGCGCTTCTGGAAGTCGCGGACGCTGCCGTCGTTGAACACGGTGTAGCCGGCGACGTGGGACAGCGCGTCCGCGGCGGCCACCCGGTGGCACGGGCGGCCGATGACGACGGCGAGTTCACCCTCGAAGTCCAGGTCAACCGACACGCCGGAGGGCCGGACCAGCGGCTGCCGGTGGCCGACCACCGAATCCGCGATGCGCAGGAAGATCGACGGGTACTCGGACACCGCCCGCCCGGCCTGTTCGGCGACGTGGTCGCGGTAGTTCAGGCCGGCGCAGTACAGCGCGCTGGTCGGTGAGCACGGCGACGCGTAGGTGAGGTCCGCCAACGGGGTCAGGTAGCCGGTGGCGGCCGTCGAGTCCCGGTCGGCGGCGACGCACTCGGCCACCGCGCGGGCACGGTCCATGGCGGCCTCGCCCAGGGCCAGGAAGTCGGCCAGTTCGGTGGGTGCGAGGTGGGCGGCGAGCCGCGCGGCCCGTTCGCCCCGGTAGCCGTCGGCGACCAGGACGCGCTGTTCGAGAATGCCGGCGACATCGGCGGCCAGGTCGTCGACGACGACGCTCAGCCTGCGGCTCCCTGACACGACATGTTGGACGAAACGCATGACACCCCTTACCGAACCTTGCTGGTCGAATGGCTGGTGGAACGGCTCAGCGCGAAGATGGAACCAACCGGGACCGACCCGTCGGCGCCGGTCGCCGCGTCCCACAGCGCGTCGGCCCGGTCACCGAGGACCGGCCCGACCCGGCGGGTGAAGTCGTCGGGTCGGGCGGCCGGCGCACGGTCGGTCGCCCACACCACGCCGAGGTCGCGTACCAGCGCCGGCAGGTCGGCGTCCTCGGTGAGGATGGCGGCCAGGCCCCTTGGTCCGTCGATCGCGGTACGCGGACCGGTGAAGCCGCCTTCGGCCAGCAACGCCGCCTCGACGGCGTCGGACGCGGCCTTTCCGGAGTGGACGGACAGCGCCATGGTGCCGGCCTGCGCCAGGTGGCCTGCCGCCTGCGTCGCCGCGATGGCGAGTGCGTTGCACCATTCCGGTTCGGGCAGGCCGAGCAGCGTGGCAGCGGCAGCGGCGGCGCCGACGTGGCCGACGGTGCCCGTGACGTCCCAGCCCCGCCGCTGGTGCGCCTCGGTCAGGCCGCGTTCGAGCCGGTCGGACAGTTCGATGCCACAGATGAGGCCGACCAGCAGGTCGTCCCTGCTGGCGCCGACGAGTTCGGCCGAGGTGAGCGACGCCGCGACCACCGGCGCGGCCCGGCCACCGGCTGCGGTACCACCGACCAGCGCGGCCCACACCGGCGGCAAGCGCTCGTGCCGGCCCGGCACCGGACTCGTACCGGACAGGCCCATGGCCGTCACGGCGCCGACGACCGCGTCGCAGGCCGGGCCGGCGGCGTTGCCGACCGCGACGCCGAGCACGTCGGCGAACAGCCCTCGTGCGGCGGCGAACGTCGCCGGCGGCACCGGCTGGGTCCAGAGGCCGGCGGCGAACGCCGCCCACTGCTCGGTGACGGTCCAGCTCTCAGTCATCGGCACCCGCCGTGACACCGGCCAGGAAGTCCCGGCAGTCCGCCAGTTCGTCGATACCTCTGGTCAGGGCGAGCACCTGGCCGGCGCGGCCGGGCAGGGTCCGGTCGATCAGGCGGGTGACCTTGTCGTCCAGTTCCCCGTCGGTCATCGGGCGGGCCCGGCTACCCCTGGCGTGCGCGATCTCGGCCGATTCGGTGTCGCCGTCGGCGAATGCCACCTCGACGCGGGCGCTGTCCCTGGCGATGGCCGCGCTCGGCACCAGTTTGGTGCGGGCCCGCAGCGCGGCGACGTCCGCGCGGAGCACGTAGTCCGCCGCGTACTCGGGCAGGCCCACCACACCGGTCGCGAGGCCGGCCGCCACGCCGTGGATGGTGCTGAACCGCGCCGACAGGCCGTCGTGCGGTGCCGGGTTCCCGGTCAGGTCCACCACCAGCGGGTGGCAGACGACCCGGATCTCCACCGGCTCCCGGCCGGCCAGGCCCTGGTGCAGCCGTTCCGCCGCCTCGATGGCCGGGTGGCTCACGATGCCGCAGGGGAACGGCTTGTAGGTGTTCTCACACACCTCCCAGCGATTCCCGAGCCCGTCGGTGAGCCGCTCCTGGGCGAACTCGGTGGACAGCGTGGCGAAGTAGCCGTGCCGATCCTCGAACGCGGACCCGGACGCCGTGCAGCCCTGCTGTGCCAGGCGGGCGGCCAGCAGGCCGTTGACGGCTGCCTTGCCGGGGTGGAACGGCTTGAGCATGGTGCCGAAACCCTCCCGGTGGCCCAGCGGCATGCCGGAGGCGATGTCCAGCGACCGGGCCAGCGTGGTGTCGTCGAATCCGAGCAGCAACCCGCAGGTGACGGCCGCACCGAGCGCGCCGACGGTACCGGTGATGTGCCAGCCGACGTCGTAGTGCCACGGCGTCATCGCCATGGCGAACCGCAGTTCGGTCTCCATGCCCAGCGCGACCGCCGTGACGAACCGGCTGCCGCTGACGGGCCGTTCGGCCAGCAGCGGGATCGACGCGGCGAACACGGCGGCGGCCGGGTGGACGATGGTGGCCAGGTGGGTGTCGTCGAAGTCGTCCATGTGCGCGGCCGTGCCGGTGGCCAGGGCGGCACTCGTCGGGTCGATCCGTTCGGCGCGGCCGGGCACGGGCACCGCACCGGCGCCGCCGTGCCGCGTAGCGGTGTCGACGATGATGTCGACACCGGTGCTGCGCGCGGCGCCGATGGACGTGCCGACCACGTTCACGATCGACCGGACCGTCTCGTCCCGGACGGCACCGCTGACCCCGCCGTCGCGCAGGCCGGCGAGCGCAGCGGCGAAGTCGGCGCTGATCACGCCGCCGCCCAGTCGAGATGCCGGCGCACTGCGGCCGCGAAGTCGTCCGGGCGTTCCAGTTGCAGCATGTGCGGTCCGTCGATGATCTCCAGCCGGGAGTGCGGGATCGCCAGTGCCAGCCGCAGCACGCGGTCCGGGGTGGCGGCGCTGTCGGCGCGACCGCCGAGCACCGTCGTGGGCACCCGCAGGCCGGCGAGTTCGTCCGCGACGGCGTTGCGCCGGATGGCCAGCCAGGACGCGGCAACCGCCTCGACATTGTCGGTGAGCAGCCGGTCGCGGGTGTAGACCAGGGCCCGGTGGTCGGGCCGGGCCAGCAGTTCCGGCGTGAACCAGCGGCGCAGCGTCGAATCGAGGATGCCGGCCATGCCGAGTTCGCGGGTCTCGTCGGCGCGGTCGTCCGTGGTGATCGCGGCCGCCGTTTCCGGTGTGCCGCCGAGCGATCCGCAGCACAGCAGCAGCGACCGCACCCGCTGCGGGTGCCGGACGGCGAGGTACTGGGCGACATGCGAACCCATGGACAGCCCGACGACGTCGAACCGGCCGTCGTGGGTGTCGGCGATCTCGTCGGCGATCGAGGCCAGCGAGTAGCGGTCGGGGTCGAAGTCGCGGCCGCCGTGGCCGGGATAGTCGGGGGTGATCGCGTCCAGTCCGGTGAACCGCCAGCAGTCGTGGTCCAGTCCGACCGGGTGCAGCAGCAGCAACATGGCCTACCGCCGAACGGCGGAGCCGGTCAGGACGCCCGGGTTGACCAGATGCCTCGGCCGGCCGTCGAGCGCGGCGACCACGTCCTCGGCCAGCATGATGCGGGCCCTGGTCATGCTCGCCCGGGAGTACCCGGCGATGTGCGGGGTGACGATCGTGTTGGGCAGTCCGAAGAACACGCTGTCGACGGCCGGTTCGCCGGTGAACACGTCGATCGCGGCGCCCGCGATCCGCCCGTCCCGCAGCGCGGCGGCGAGCGCGTCCTCGTCGACCACACCGTCGCGGGCCGCGTTGACCACGATCGCGTCGGACTTGAGGCACGCGATCTCCCGCTCACCCAGCAGGCCGACCGACGATGGCAGCTTCGGCACGTGCACGGTGACCACGTCGGCCAGTGGCAGGATCTCCGCAAGCGGCCCGTAACGGACGCCGAAGTCCCGTTCCAGGTCCGGCCGCGGCGCCACGTCGTTGGCCAGCACCGTGCAATCGAACCCCCTGGCGAGCCGCTTCACCACGGCGGCGCCGATGTTGCCGGTGCCCAGCACCGCCACCACCGCGCCGTGCAGTTCGCGCCCGATCACCGGCCAGGTGTCCCAGCCGTGCCCGGTGCGGGTGACGGCGTCGAGCGAGACGACATTGCGCAGCAGGGCCAGCATCAGCGCCAGTGCGTGGTCGGCCACCGTGTCCGAATTGGATCCTGGCGTGTTGGACACGCCGATGCCCAGTTCGGTGGCGGCTGCGACGTCGATGTTGTCCACGCCGATGCCGGGCTTGGCCACCAGCCGTGCCCGGCCGGCCGACCGGAGCAGTCCGGCGTCGACGGGATTGCTGCCCACGATGAGCGCGTCCGCGCCGGCCAGGAGATGACGCTGGTCGAAGTCACCGAATCCGGGGTCGACGACGGTGTGGCCGGCGTCGCGGATGAGTGTCATCGCCTCCGCCCAGCCAGGGACTTCTCGACGCATGTTGGACCACACCAAGACGTCCATCTGTCTCCTTTGCCGTATCACGGGAATGCATCTTGCGATGCGGTTTAGGTTATTGGTAGGCTTGTCCGGTGTCAACGGTCGCGGACCGCGCGGGTGACGAATCCCCGCGAGGCGGAGTGCAGTCGATCGACCGTGCCGTCAGCCTGCTCAGGTGTTTCACCGCGCAGCGCCCCGAACTGAGCCTGTCCGCCCTCGCCCAACAGTCCGGGTTGTCCACCAGCACGACGTACCGGCTGCTGAGTTCGTTGCAGCAGAATGGACTGGTGCGGCAGACGGCCAGCAGGGCGTACCGGCTCGGCCCGCTCATCCTCCGCCTCGCCGGCACCCTGCAGGTGTCCTCCGGGCTGCGGGACGTCGCCCTGCCGATCATGCGGGAACTGCGTGACGAGACCGACGAGACGGTCGGCCTGCACACCCTGCTGCCGGACAACACGCGGACGGTCGTGGACCAGGTGGAGTCGCACCAGCCGTTGCGGCGCAAGTACACCGAGATCGGCGAGTCGATACCGCTGCACCAGGGCGCACCGGGCAAGCTGCTGCTGGCGTTCCTGCCCGCCGACGAACGCGACGAGGTGCTGGCCCGGCCGCTGGGCAAGGCGACCGCGGCCACGCCGACCGAGCCGGCCCGGATCCGCGCCGAACTGGCCACCATCCGCAGGCGCGGCTACAGCGTCTCGCTCGGCGAACGTGTACCGGGCATCCGCACGGTGGCCGCGCCGATCACGGTCGACGCGGACCGGGTGGAGTCGTGCATCAGCGTCAGCGGCCCGGAGACGCGCATGTCGGAGCAGCGGCTGAAGGTCATCGGCGGCCAGGCGGTGGACGCGGCACGGCGGATCGCCGCGCTGCTCGGGGCGGCGCACTGAGTCAGCGGGTCGCGGTCTCATTCGTCTGCCACTTCAGGTAACGGCCCACGATGGCGCCGACGATCCAGTTGATCAGGATCGCCATGGCGGCGACGACCAGGGTGCCGCCGATCAGGCCCGCACCGTTGAAGTCGTCGGCCGATGTCTTCAGCAGGTAGCCGAGACCACTCGTGCCGGCGAACAGCTGGGCGAACACCACGGCGCCGAAGGACTGCGGGATGGCGACGCTGAAGCCGAGCGCCACCCACGCCAGCGAGGCCGGGAACCGCACCGTGCGCAACACCTGGAACCGGCTGCCGCCCATCATCGCGGTGACCGACAGCAGTTCGGAGTCCACCCCGATGGCGCCCTCGTAGGCCGGGAAGAACGCGTCCATGAACGCCACCAGGACGGCCAGCACGACAGTGGCCTGGATGCCGATGCCCAGCCAGATGATCAGCATCGGCAGGAACGCCAGCCGGGGCGCCGAGTAGCCGAGGAAGACCAGTGGTGCCAACAGGGTGCGGCCGATCCGGGTGAGCGAGAGCAGGAACGCCACGATCACCGCTGCGACGCTGCCGATCGCGAAACCGAGCAGCGACGTGCCGAGGGTGCTCAGCGCACCGGACAGCAGCAGCCCGCTCTCGTACCAGGCGGACAGCTGTTGCCACACCGACTCCGGGCTGCCGAACACCTGGTGGTCCAGGAAGCCGGCGCTGGCACCCACCTGCCAGAACGCGACCAGGACGACGATGACCGCGAACTGGGCGAGGCCGGCCTTGTGCCGCACCGCCCAGTTCGCCGTCGGCCGGGGCGGCGCGGCGGTCTCGACGATGCGGCTATCGGTCGGCATCCGGTGTGCTCCTCCACTGCAGTAGCGGCCGGGTCGCGAGCTGCACCAGGCCGTAGATGAGGATCGCCAGGGCGGTGGTGACCAGCGTGCCGACGAGCACGCCGTTGATGTCGAACCGGTTCTCCGACGAACTCATCACCAGGCCGAGGCCGGCGTTGGAGGCGAGCAGCTCGGCCACGATGGCGGCCTGGAAGGCGTTGGGCGTGGCCTGTTTCAGGCTCAGCGCCACCCAGATCATCGCGGACGGGAAGTTGACCGTGCGCACCAGCTGGAACCGCGACGCCTGCATCATCCTGGCGACCGCGTCCAGTTCCGCGTCCACCGACAGCGCGCCCTGGAACGTGCTCATGAAGGCGTAGAAGAAACTCACCGCGCCGACCAGCGCGACCTTCGACCACAGCCCCAGCCCGAACACGAAGATGAAGTACGGCGCCAGCACGAACCGGGGCACCGCGTACAGCGCGAACACCATCGGAGCCAGCACCCGCCTGCCGAACCAGGTCAGCGACAGCGCGAAGGCCAACACGATGCCGGCGCCCGCGCCGATGGCCAGGCCGATCAGTGCCTCTTCCAGCGTCACGCCGATGGCGGCGGGCAGGCTGCCGTCCTGGATGCCCTCGACGAACCGCAGCCAGATGTCCGACGGCTTGCCGAACAGGAACTCGTTGACCGGGCTGCCGTTCTGCGGGTTGCCCGACATCGACTGCCACACCAGGAAGATCAGTGCGATGATCAGCACCTGACCGGCGAACACGACCACCCGCTGCCGCGAGCCGGGGGGACGCCGGCCGCGTTCGGCTCGCGTGGTCACCGCTCACCGCCCGGCCGGATGCCGGTGGTCGCGTTGGACGCCTCCAACCGGTGCCACAGCGCGGAGAGCAGCTCGCCGAACTCGGCGTTGCCACGCAACGAGAGGATGTCGCGGGGCCGCTCGAACGGCACCGACTCGCGGTGCACGATCCGGCCCGGCTTCGTCCCGAACACGACCACCTCGTCGGCCAGCAGCAGCGCCTCCTCCAGGTCGTGGGTGACGAAGATGACCGTCAACCCGGCCCGTTCCCACAGGTCGAGCAGCATCTTGTGCAGCGTGACCCGCTGGATGGCGTCCACCGCGCCGAACGGCTCGTCCAACAGCAGCGTTTCGGGTTCGTAGACCAGGGTGCGGGCCAGCGTGGCACGCTTGCGCATGCCGCCGGACAGTTGCGCCGGGTAGTACTTCTCGAACCCGGCCAGGCCCACCTGCTCGATCACCGACCGGACCCGCTGCCGCCGTTCCTGCCGGGACACGCCCTGGTACTCCAGGGCGATGCTGACATTGCGTTCCAACCGGCGCCACGGCAGCAGCGTGTCCTTCTGCGTGATGTAGCCGACGTGGGTGTTGATGCCCTGCTGCTGCCCGCCCGCGTAGCGCAGCGTTCCCTCGCTCGGCGTGATGAGGCCGGCGATCATGTTCAGCACGGTCGACTTGCCGCAGCCGCTCGGTCCGACGAGGCAGACGAAGCGACCCCGGTCGATGGACAGGTTCACGTCCTGCAGCGCTTCGTGTGACGTGCGTTCCCCGTCGCCGGTGAACCGCTTGCCGACGTGTTCCAGTTCGATGATCGGCCTGGGCCGGTCCTTCGCCGCCACCGTGGCGGACGGCTGCTCGGCGACGTCGCCAGGTTCACCCATGTTCCTACCGCTCCAGTTTTGCCACATCGCGGGCAGCTTTGCTGCTATGCGGCCAGGCTAGCCCGCGCTCACGAACAGGTCAACGGGCTCCCAGGTGGGCGAGTCCCTGCCATGGGGAGTCGGCGTCCCGGCGGGCCAACAGTTCCCTGCCGTCCCGTTGGGCCAGTACCCGTTCCAGTGCGGTCAGTCCGTGGTGGACGGCCTGGACGCCGCCGTCCAGCCGGCGCCCCGCGAAGTTGCCCAGCCGGGCACCGGGCATCACCACGGCGGCCAGCAGCACCGTCTCCACGATCTCCCGCACCGTGACGCCCACCTCGAAGGCCGCGTGCATGTGGTGGTCCAGCAACGGTTCCGGCCAGTGGATGCCGGTGTCGCACGCGGTCACCAGCAGTTCCTGCATCCGTCGGGTGAGGACCTTGCGCAGCTGGAACTGGGCGTCCCGCCACGCCTTGAACGCCACGAACAGCTCGGGGTGGTACCGCTCCAGCACCTGCATGTGGTGGCGGGGATACGGCGAGTGGTACGGGAACACCGGCGGGTCCGGCCACGGCGCCTCGCGCACCATGTCCCGCTCGCCCAGCGGCGGACCGTCGACCGGCACGTCCCGCCCGGCGTCGCGACGGGCCAGCGCGACCATGGCGATCGCCTCCAGCCCGTCGTGCAGGCCGTGCGTGCCGGCTTCCAGGCCGCCGAGGTGCATGATCGCCTCGATCAGTTCGGTCACCGACGACCCGGCGTCCAGTGCCGCGTCGACGTGGTCCTCGATGACCGGCAACGCCATGTGGGACACGGAGTCCAGCGCCACGGTGAGGACGGCGACGTCCCGCTCGGACAGCTCCGGTGCCTCGACCGCCAGCTTCAGGGACGGTGCCCAGGTGGCGCAGCGGTCGGCGTCGTAGTGCCGGTACTGGTCGACGACCGGACCGTACGGTGTGCTCACGTTCGCCACTCCTAGCAGTCGTTCTTCAGCGCACCGGAGGCGACGACCTGTTGCGGTGTCGCCGTGACCTTCGCGCCGGAGGCCGGCTGGCCCGCGTTGTAGTCGGCGATGGTGGTGGCCATCGTCTTGCAGTCGATCGGATTCAGGATCGTGACGTGGTTGGCCCAGTTCTCGTTGAACGACGACTGGATGTCCGCCGGCGACTCACCTGGGTCCTCCTTGTCGATCATGCTCAGCACGCTCTGCCGCGCGGGGGTGCCGGGCTTGGCGGTGGCGAGCATCGTGGTGGTGGCGTTCATGCCCTTGATGAGATTCTTGATCACGTCCGGGTGAGCCTGGGCGTAGGACTGGGTGGTCGCCCACACCAGGTGCACATCGGCCATCAGTTCGGGCACCTCGCCCGGCTTGATCCAGGCGACCGCGTCCGGTCGCATCTGGAACACCGACGGGTCGCAGCACTCGTAGACCTGGACGTTGCCGCTCTTCCACGCGGCCGAGCCCGCGGAGTCGCTGCCGTACTGGTACTTCACGTCCTTCGGGCTGACGCCGTTGTCGATGAACATCTTGTTGTCGTTGACGTCGCGGGCGCCCGGATTGTTGGCCCAGATGGACAGGCCCTTCAGTGCCTGGATGCGCTGTTTGAGCGGCGACCGAGGCGTGATGCCCTCGCCGGCCAGCTTGTCCGCGACCTGCTTGGTCACCGAGAACCCGATGTAGGTGCCCTGCTCGACGCTGGCGATCACGACGGCGGGCTGGTGGGCGGCGACCGCGGCCAGTACGGCCTGGGCGCTGACCTGCACCACGTCCTCCTTGCCGGACAGCGCGAGTCCGAGCACGGTCGAACCGCCCGACGTGATCGGGCCCCAGTCCACGTTCAGCCCGACGTCCTTCTGTGCGAACACGTCCTTGAACATGAACTGGTTCGGCGTCTCACAGCAGCCGCCGCCGGACACCATCGCGCGGACCGGCCCGTTGGCGCCCGAACCCGTCGCGCCCGCCGACGAGCCGCAGCCGGCGAGGGCCACCGCGGCGCTCATGCCCAGGACGGCGAGCGCCACGGACCACCGTGCCCGGCCGCTCGCCCGAGCCGCACTGCCCCATCTGCTGGTCATGACGACGCTCCTATCCCCGATGTTCGACGGTGAAGTACGGAATGGAGGGATGTCGTTGATCCCAGTCTTCCCGTATCGTGGGAAGACTTGTTACCATGCGGGTAGAGTAGGCACGGCCGTTGCGGGTGTCAACGCTGTCGGTCCACTGGTAGCCGAAGTGACATCACTGTGGCCGGGGCCGCCGGGCGACCGACGCGGCCCGCTCCAGCACCCGACGCGCCCGCCGGGCGACCGGCGCGTCGACCATCCGGCCGTCCCGAGCCGCACTGCCCCGGCCGGCCGACGTGGCCTGTTCGAAGGTGGCGAGCACCGCCGTGGCCCAGTCCACGTCGGCCGGTCCCGGCGTGAACACCTCGTTCAGGATCGGCACCTGTGCCGGGTGGACGGCGTACCCGCCGACGTGCCCGAGCGCGCGGGCGGCCTCCGCGGCGGCTCGGAAGGCCGGCAGGTCGGTGTAGTTGGAGATGGCGCCGACGATGCCGTACGCGCCAATCCCGGCCGCACCGGCGGCCAGGGCCACCGTGCGTTTGGCGTCGGCGACCAGGTCACTGTCCGGTGTGGTGCCGGTGTCGGCGGCGAAGTCCTCCGCGCCGAGGCCGATGCCGCACAGCCGGGGACTCGCCCTGGCGATCTGAACCGCGCCGAACAGCGCCGCAGGCGACTCGATCATGGCGATCATCCGGATGCGACGGTCCGGCAGTCCGGCTTCGCGCTCCAGTTCGGACATCAGCTCGTCCAGTTGGCCGAGTTGGTCGGCACTGCCGGCCTTGGGCAGCACGATCGCGTGCACGCCGGGCCGGACGGCGGCCTCCAGGTCGCGCACGGCCAGCCGCCACGGCGAGTTGATCCGGACGAGCACATCGGAGCCGCTCGCGCCCACGATGTCCACGGCGGACTCCAGCGCGGCCCTTGCCTCCCGTTTCCCGTCTGGCGGGATGCCGTCCTCCAGGTCGAGGACGACCGCGTCGGCTCCGTGCTCGGGCGCCCGCCGCAGGTAGCGCTCGACGGTCACCGGCACGAACAGCATCGAACGCCACACGCGAAACCGACCTCCCACACTCTTTACACGGGCGGACCGTACCGGATAGCCTCCCCGCATCGCAAGAAATCTTGCCACGATACGGGACACGGGAGACGGGTTGCCATGAAACCGTTGCAAGGCATCCGCGTCCTGGACGTGTCCACTGTGATCGCCGGACCCACGTGCTGCCAGATCCTCGGTGACTTCGGAGCCGACGTGATCAAGGTGGAACAGCCGGGGGCCGGCGATCCGCTGCGCGGCCACGGTGCCGCCGTCAACGGCACCTCCCTGTGGTGGAAGGTGTTGGGCCGCAACAAGAGGTCCATCGGCCTCGACCTGAGGACGCCGGACGGCGCCCGGCTGCTGCGTGAACTCGCCGCCAGCGCCGACATCCTGGTGGAGAGCTTCCGGCCGGGCACGCTGGCCCGGTGGGGCCTCGGTGCCGCCGAGTTGCGGGAGAGCAATCCCGGTCTGGTGATCGTACGCATCTCCGGCTTCGGCCAGAGTGGACCGTACGCCGCCCGGCCCGGATTCGGCACCCTGGCCGAGGCGATGAGCGGTTTCGCCGAACTCACCGGCAACGCCGACGACCCACCCACCCTGCCGGCATTCGGCCTGGCCGACTCGATCTGCGGGATCGCCGCGTCGACCGCCGCGCTGCTCGCCCTGCGCCATCGGGAGGAAACCGGGGTAGGCCAGGACGTGGACCTCAGCCTGATCGAGCCGATGCTCGCCGTGGTCGGCCCGGGGCCGACGGCGTACGACGCGCTGGGCGTCGTGGACACCCGGCACGGCAACCGGTCCACCAACAACGCGCCACGCAACACGTATCTGACGCGGGACGACCGGTGGGTCGCCGTGTCGGCGAGCACCATGAACATCGCCCGCAGGGTGCTCACCCTGGTCGGGCACGCCACCGTGACCGAACAGCCCTGGTTCGCCACCAGCGGCGGCAGGGCGGCGCACGCCGATGAGATCGACCGGCTGGTCGGCGCATGGATCGCGGCCCACCCGCTGGCCGAGGTGATGACCGCGTTCGAGACCGCGGGGGCGGCGATCGCGCCGGTCTACTCGGCCCGCGACATCGTCGACGACCCGCACGTGCGGGCAACCGGGATGCTGGTGCGGGTGGCCGATCCGGTCGACGGACCGATGCTGATGCCCAACGTCATGTGGCGGATGAGCCGCACGCCGGGCGCCGTCGAGTTCGCCGGCCGGCCGCTCGGCTCGGACACCGACGCCATCCTGACCGGCGAACTCGGTCATCCGCCGGAAACCGTCGCGCGGTGGCGTGCGTCGGCAGTGGTGGCGTAGGAGGGACACGAGATGACCGACCCCGGGCCGACGCTGCGCAGCCGGCAGTGGTTCGACGCGCCGGGCAAGCCGGACATGGCCGCGCTCTACCTGGAGCGGTACATGAACTACGGCCTGACCCGCGAGGAACTGGCCGCCGGTGGCCCGATCATCGGCATCGCACAGACCGGCAGCGACCTGACACCGTGCAACCGGCACCACGTGGAACTGGCACAACGGGTCCGCGACGGTATCCGCACCGAGGGCGGGGTCGCGCTGGAGTTCCCGGTGCATCCCCTGCAGGAGACCGGTAAACGGCCGACCGCCGCACTGGACCGCAACCTGGCCTATCTCGGCCTGGTGGAGGTCCTGTACGGCTATCCGCTGGACGGTGTCGTGCTGACCACCGGCTGTGACAAGACCACGCCGGCCTGCCTGATGGCCGCGGCGACCGTGAACATCCCGGCGATCGTGCTGTCCGGCGGGCCGATGCTCAACGGCTGGTTCCACGGCCGCCGGGCGGGCGCCGGGTCCACCATCTGGCGGGCGCGGGAAATGCTGGCCAACGGGGAGATCACCGAGGATGAGCTGATCGAACGGGTGGCGGCCACGGCGCCCTCACCCGGCCACTGCACCACCATGGGCACGGCGCTGACCATGAACTCCCTCGTCGAGGTGCTCGGCATGAGCCTGCCGGGCTGCGCGGCCATCCCGGCACCGCACCGCGACCGGGCCCGGATGGCCTACCTGACCGGTAGGCGGATCGTCGAACTGGTCCGCGCCGACCGGAAACCGTCCGACATCCTCACCAGGGCGGCGTTCGAGAACGCGATCGTGCTGACCAGCGCGCTCGGCGGCTCGACCAACGCGCCCATCCACGTCAACGCCGTCGCCGCGCACGCCGGCGTCGACCTGGACATGGCCGACTGGGAACGGCACGGCAACGGCGTCCCGGTCCTGGTCAACGTGCAGCCGGCCGGCGAGTACCTCGCCGAGGACTTCCACCGGGCCGGTGGCGTGCCCGCGGTGATCGGCGAACTGCTGCGCGGCGGCCTGCTGCACGGCGACACCATGACCGTCACCGGACAGACCCTCTCGGCGAACTACGTGGACGCGGTCGCCGCCGATCCGGAGATCATCCGGGGGCTGGACCGGCCACTGCTGGACAACGGCGGATTCGCCGTGCTGCGCGGAAATCTGGCCGACAGCGCGGTGATGAAGACCAGCGTGATCTCGCCGTCGTTCCGCGCCAGATACCTGAGCGACCCGGCCGACCCGGACGTGCTGGAACTGCGGGCCGTGGTGTTCGACGGCCCGGAGGAGTACCGCGCGCACATCGACGATCCGGCGCGGAACATCGACGAGCGGTGCGTCCTGGTGATGCGCGGTGCCGGCCCGGTCGGCTATCCGGGCAGCGCGGAAGTGGTCAACATGCGCCCGCCCGCCGCGCTGCTGCGGGCCGGTGTCGACGCGCTCCCCTGCCTGGGCGACGGCCGCCAGTCCGGCACGTCGGCGGCGCCGTCGGTGCTGAACCTGACACCGGAGGCGGCGGCAGGCGGTCCGATCGCACTGGTCCGTGACGGCGACCTGATCCGGATCGACATCCGGCGCCGCAGCGTCGACCTGCTGGTCGGCGACGACGAACTGGCGGCCCGACGCACCGAACTGGACCGGGCAGGCGGCTATCCGGTGCCGACGCCACAGACACCGTGGCAGGAGGCGCACGGGACAGCGGTGAGCCAACTCGCCGAGGGCATGGTGCTGAACTTCGCCACCGGCTACCAGCGGATCGCACAGGAGCGCGGAATCCCGCGCGACAACCACTGAGAGGGGTCGGGATGAAGCTCGCGGAATCCCTGTACGACCTGCCGAGGACACTGCTCGGCGCGCACGTCCGAATCGTCAAGCAGGCGCGGCTGCGCGACCACGGCCGGCCACTGGCCGACCGCATCGCCCGCATCGAGGCGGACCAGGACATCCGGGCGGTGATCAACCAGTACGCCTACTGCTACGACGAGGGCGACCTGGACGGCCTGATGGAGATCTACAGCGACGACTGCCGACTGGTCAACAACAAGGGCACGTTCGTCGGCACCGACGCCATCCGGGCCAACTACCAACAGAACATCCACGACCGGACCTTCGGCTACCACCACGTCACCGACGTCCAGCTGGTCCTGGACGACACGGCCACCACGGCGTGGGCGTCCGGTTTCCTCTACAACGTCGCGGTCCGCAAGCAGGTCGCCACCGGCACCATGGCCAACTGCCTGTTCCACCTCACCGTGCGGGACGGCCGCTGGCAGGTCATCGAGAGCCGCATCGCGATCGGCAACCGCCACGAGTTCGCGCCGCGGAACCTGCCGGCCACCACCCCGCCGCCCTACGCCACCGACCCGGCCACCGTCGACGACCTGATCGACGAGATCTCCTGACATCGACCACTGTGGACTGTCAGATGACGTTGTCCAGACAGTAGAGAACGAAGTCCCGCACGACCGGGTCGGTGTCGTTGGCCCTCGGCCACACGACACCGACCCGGCTGGGACTGACACCCGTGACCGACAGGTAGGTGATGCCGGGCGTAGTAGCGGGCGGACTCCGCCCACCGCCCGGCCGACCGATTCCCCGATGGGGGTGCTGTGCACCGACCTGCGTGGCTTCACCGAGCAGACCGAGCCCACCCGACCTGACCATGCCTGGATCATGTGTTGCGCGGGCTAGGTGTTCCCGGGCCACGGATCCGGAGTTGCGGATCGCCAGGGTCGGTCGGCAACGGGATTTGGCAGGAAGTAGCGGGGCGAGTTGGGTTTCGGGCTGCGTTGTCCAGCACGATCCACACCCGACGGCGGCCCGACCGACGTGTTCTCCCACTTCGGGGACGTTGCCCACCGCTGGCGGCAGGAGCGCTCCTTCGTGATGGAGTAGGCGCATGACCATGTCTCGGGTCTGACACCGGGTCGAGCTCGTCGCGCAGAATGGCGAGCTGCCGTTTCGGCCGCGATCGTGGCTTCCGCTGCCGCACTCAGCGCGCTTCGTGCCTCGTTCCGTCGACGGGTTCCACTATCGGGCGGGAAGTCCACGACGGTCCGGTGCCGTTGTCGGCCTTGGCGATCTTCTCTGGGAACCGGCGACCTGCTTCAACCAGGACGGGCCGAAAGCCGCACCGGCCCACCGCTCCGCACACGCTGACCACGGCTTTCCGCCATCGACAGCGCATCCGCTCAAGGCTGCGTCGAGAAGGGCTCAACCGCAGGTCCAAGGCGTGCTGACACCATCGAGTCGCCGCACCGCCGGTCAACGCCCAGTAGGAGACGCATGAACAGCAGCCCTGCCGACTTCGCTCGGTCGGCGCCGGACGCGCCGCGCTGCCAGGTGGTGACCACCGGCATCCGGCTTGCCGGTGCCGCGGGCCAGATCACCGACGCGGGGCTCGGCGAACGTTGCACGGTGGTGGCAGGCGATTTCCGTACCGAGTCGGTGCCCCAGGGCGCGGATCTTTCTATGCTCAAGAATGTATTGCACGACTGGCCGGACGAGCAGTGTGTGCGAATCCTGATCAACCGCGCTGCGGCCGGGGCGCCGGACGGGCGGATATCGGTGCTCACGCCGGTCGTGCCGGACTGGGCGGACGCGCCGGATGATCCCGAGACCTACCGGCCCGCGGCCATCGCCGACATGTCGATGATGTCCGTGACCGGCCGGGGCCGGACGATGGACGAATTCGAGCGGCTGTTCACGGCTGCCGGTCTGCGGCAGGACCGGGCGATCCCGCTGGAGATGCCGTCATCGGGCTACCGAATTCTCGAAGGTGTCCGCGATCCCGCACTCACCGAAGGAACCACCAGATGAGCGTCGCAGAAGTGTCGGGGCGGTCGATCCACTACGAAACGGCCGGTGAAGGCACGCCGGTCGTACTGCTGCACGGTGCGCTGTGCGGGGCCGAAATATGGGCCGGCCAGGTGCCCGCGCTCACCGGGGCCGGATTCCGGGTGTGGACGCCGGAACGCAGCGGCCACGGGCATTCGCCTGATGTTCCCGGCCCGTTCAGCTACGACGAAATGGCCGAGCAGACGGCCACGTTCCTGAATACCGTAGTCGGTGAGCGGGCACATCTGGTCGGCTGGAGCGACGGCGCCGTCGTCGGCGCGCTGGTGGCGCGGCACTGGCCGGATCTGGTCGACCGGCTGGTGCTGATCGGCCAGCACTTCGACCCGTCCGGCGAGGTGCAGGACAGCCTCTCCAGCCAGCTGATCGCGCAGCGCGACGACCCGCCGGCGTTCCTGCGTGCCGCCTACGCCGCGACGTCACCGGACGGCGCAGACCACTTCCCGGTCGTCTACGCCAAGACGATCGACATGGTGGCCGGCTGGCCCGGTATCGACTTCACCGAACTGGCCAAGATCAGCGCGCCGACCCTGGTCATCCAGGGTGACTACGACGAGGTCCTGCTGGAGCACAGCGCGGCGGTCGTGACGGCGATCGCCCCCGCCCGCCTCGCTGTGTTGCCCGGTACGCACGCGCTGCCGATGGAGAGCCCGCAGTTGGTCAATCCGGTACTGATCGACTTCCTGCTCGGCGCCGAGTCGTCATCGGCCTGGTGACGGTCGGTGATGCCGGTCGATCAACCGCTGGGCAAGCCGGACGTTCCCTCCATCACCGGCTTGCGACCGTGCTGTCCGATGGCGAGGATCTCGCGTTGCAGGGTCTGCAACTCCGGCGACGGGGCGATGCCGAGTTCGCGGTCGAGCATCCGGTACAGGCTCTGGTACAGGTCCAACGCCTCGCTGCGCCGGCCGGCGCCGCTGAGTGCCTCCATCAGCCGGGCATGGGCCCATTCGTCGAGCGGCCGGCTCGCGGTGAGCGCCCGCAACTCGCCGATCAGTTCGCGGTGGTGGCCGAGCGCGAGGTCGGCCTGGATGCGCAGGGCGTGCGCGGACGCCCTGTCCTCCTCGAACCGGACTTTGTACGGTTGCAGATGCTCGCCGGCGTCGAGATCGGCGAGCACGGCGCCGCGGAACAGCGAAAGGGCCTCGCGCAGATGAGTGGCCGCCTCCTGCACCTGTCCGGCGTCGAACAGCCGGCGACCTCGGTCGTGCAGTTCGCGGAACTGGTTGATGTCCAACTGCTGACGCTCGACCGACAGCATGTACCCGGACGAGACGGTGACCAGCATGTCCTTACCGGCGGCGCCAGATTGATCATTCCGCGTGATCAGTTTCCTGATGTGGCAGACATAGGTCTGCACGGTCACCAGAGCACTGCGCGGCGGCTGCGACCCCCACAGCTCGTCGATGATCCAGTCGATCGTCACCACCTGGTTGGCCAGGAACAACAACAAGGCGAGCAGTTGCCTGACCTTGGGAGCCTTCGGAGCGGCGCACGTGACACCCTCGTTGCTGATCCGCAACGGTCCGAGCAGGCCGAAGTTGACCATCTGGAATTCCCCTACGTGAGATCCCTCACAATTGATTCGACAATGAAGCCGGCGGTTTGAGGTTGGCCGCTTCCGTTGGTTGCGTTGAGACTAAATTCAGTGGACCAGATGGGCAATCCGCCATCCGATCCAATCTCGGAGCCGAGAACGGGTGGTGATTCGACCGTTAACAGAAGGCATCCACGCCGTACGGGGATTTCACCTCCGACATTCCTTAATATATGGTTAAGGGACGCCTTAAAACATGGTTAAAGGGTCGTCACAGAACGCTAATATCTGCCCGTGATTGTTGGCATAGGCACAGATCAGGGATGATCGGGCCGCGATCCGCTACTCCCGGTAAACAGGCCGGCTGCGATGCCTCCTACCCGATTGAGTTTTACTGGTCAACCCCTCAATACAATTTAACTGTCAACCTTCGTCCTTGCGGGTGGACAGTGGCTCGTCCGGAACGCCGGGTACCGCCGACTGCCTGGGGTCGTCGCCATCGGATCCCCTATTCCTCGGTCGCACCATGCTGGCCAGCGCGAGCGGCGACCCACTAAAGGAGCGCTCAAAGGCGGCTCAAACAACGCTGCCTATTTTGTGGCGGCGGGCTGGATCACCATGTTCCGCGGCCGGACGCCGGCAGGTCACGTCCAGGCGCATGTTTGGAGGATCGACAGTATGCGTCATCGTGTCGGCGTGGCCGTGCTGGTCCCGGACGGCGTGCCAGGTGATGGACATGCGTGAACTGGCGACGCGGGATCGACCACCGTCCGGCGTCGCCGCCCAAACCGGCATTCCAACTGAAACAGGCATTCCGGCCGAGGTGTTCCCGGCGAACGCGCCGACCCGGTCCGCACCCGGGAGGACCATTCCGGAGTTGTTCGGCGCCGTGGCCGCCGCCGCACCGGACGCTGTCGCAGTGGTGTCCGGCGACGACATGATCACCTACCGGGCACTGGACGCGCGGTCCAGCCGGCTCGCACTCATCCTCGCCGGGCTCGGCGTCGGGCCGGGCTCGCTGGTCGCCGTCGCCCTGCCGCGCTCACCCGAACTGATCGTCACGGTGCTGGCGCTGGCCAAGGCCGGCGCCGCCTATCTGCCGATCGACCCGGACCACCCGGCCGAACGGTTGGCCTTCCTCCTGCGCGACGCGGCGCCGACGCTCGCCCTGAGCACCGACCCCACCCCGACCGACCTGCGGCAGCACTGCCCGTGCCAGGTGCTCGCCGACCTGGAGCACCAGGACGCGGGCGCACCCGGCCCGCTGCCCGCCGTGCACCCGGACTCCCTCGCCTATGTGATGTACACGTCCGGTTCGACCGGCGTGCCCAAGGGCATCGGCGTGCGCCACCGTGACGTCGCCGGCCTGGCCACGGATCGGCAGTTCCGCGGCGGCGCCCACGTGCGGGTGCTGTTCCACTCCCCCATCGTCTTCGACGCCTCCACCTATGAACTGTGGGTACCGTTGCTCGGCGCCGGCTCGGTGGTCATCGCGCCACCGGGTGATCTCACGCCGTCGGCCCTGGCCGACCTGGTCGCCGACCACGACGTCACATCGGCCTGGCTGACCAGCGCGCTGTTCAACCTGCTCGTCGAGGAGGACGTGCGGTGCCTGGCCGCGCTGCGCGAGGTGTGGGTCGGCGGGGAGCGGGTCTCCGCGCCCATGCTGCACCGGGCCCGGCAGGCCTGCCAGCTCACCAGCTTCGTCAACGGCTACGGGCCGACCGAGACGACCGTGTTCGCCACCTGTCACCGGGTGCGGGCCGCCGACGAGGTCGGCACCGACGTGCCGATCGGCAGGCCGCTGGACGGCATGCGCGCCTACGTCCTCGACGAGCTGCTGTCCCCGGTGCCGCCAGGGGTGACCGGGGAGCTGTACCTGTCCGGTGTCGGCGTGGCCAGGGGTTACCTCAACCGGCCGGCGCTCACCGCGGAACGGTTCGTCGCCTGCCCGTTCGGCGCGCCCGGTGAGCGGATGTACCGCACCGGGGACCTGGTCAGCGCGGACGCCGACGGCGCACTCGTCCACCGGGGACGGATCGACGAGCAGGTCAAGGTGCGCGGTTTCCGCGTCGAGCCGGGCGAGATCGAGGTCGTGTTGTTGTCGCATCCGGCGGTGGCGCACGCGGCCGTGACCGTCCGGGAGGATGGCGGCGGCAAGCGGTTGGTCGGCTACGTGGTCGGCGACGGGGCATTGGACCCGCGGCGGCTGCGCGGTTTCGTCGCGTCCCGGCTGCCCGAGTACATGGTGCCGTCGGCGTTCGTGCTACTGGCGAGATTGCCGTTGACCCCCAACGGAAAGCTCGACCGTGCTGCGCTTCCGGCGCCGCGTTTCGTCGGCGCGCCGTACCGGGCGCCGCGCACCGCGTCCGAGCGCACGCTGGCCACGGCGTTCGCCGACGTGCTCGGTGTCGGCCGGATCGGTGTCGACGACGACTTCTTCGCCATGGGCGGGGACAGCATCCAGGCCATCCAGGTGTCCACCCGCGCACGGTCCCGAGGAGTCGTGATCAGCCCGGCCGACCTGCACCGCCGGCCGACCGTGGCCGGGCTGGCCGAGATCGCCTCGGCGCCCGGACGGCCGCGCGGCAGATCCGCGCTGACGGAACTGGCCGGTGGCGCGCTCGGCCGGATGCCGCTGATGCCGGTGGCCCACTGGATCAGGGACTTCGGCGCCGGTTTCGACCGGCTGTCCCAGGCGATGGTCGTCCACCTGCCGGCCGGTATCGACCGGACCGGACTGGTGAGCGCGCTGACCTCGGTGATCGACCAGCACGACCTGCTACGCGCCCGGCTGGTCCCCGATGGCCTGGTGGTGCACGCGTCCGGCTCGGCGGACGTCGACTCGCTGCTGCGGCACGTGCCGTGGCACGGCGGGTTCGCCGGGCCCGGCTGGCGTCGGACGCTGGTCGCGGAACTGGACGCGGCGGCCGGCCGGATGAATCCGGCCGCCGGTGTGCTCGCCCAGTTCGTGTGGTTCGACGCGGACAGCGGCCCCGGACGGCTGCTGCTCGTGTTGCACCACCTGGTGGTCGACGTGGTGTCCTGGCGCATCCTGCTGCCCGATCTCGCCGCCGCGCACGCGAAGACGGCGTTGCCGGCGGTGGCCACCTCGGCGCGACGCTGGGCACATGCCATCGTCGATGTGGCGCACGACAAGGGATGCCTGGCCGAGCTGCCGTTCTGGCAGTCCGTCGTGGATGGACCGGACCCGGTGCTCGGCGCGCGCCGGCTGGATCCGGCCGTCGACGTGATGGCCACCGTGCGCAGGGTGAGGGTGCGCCTGCCGGTCGCGGTCACCGAGGCCCTGCTGACCACGGTGCCGGCCGCGATCCGGGGTGGCGTGAACGACGGCCTGCTCACCGCTCTGGCCATGGCGGTGATCCGGTGGCGCCGGGATCGCGGCGTCGACGAGCCGTCGGTGCTGCTGCGGCTGGAAGGGCATGGCCGCGAAGAGGATCTGGTTCCCGGCGCGGATCTGTCCCACACGGTCGGCTGGTTCACCAGTGTCTTCCCGGTCCGCATCACACCGTCGACCACGGACCGCGCGGCGATGTTGGCGTCGGTGCACCAGCAACTCGCCGCCATTCCGAACAAGGGTGTCGGATACGGCCTGCTGCGCTATCTCAACGACCGGACCGGCGCGGTGCTCCGCCGGTACCCGACCGGCCAGATCGGGTTCAACTACCTGGGCCGCTTCGCCCTCGACGGCGAGGAACGCGGCACACCGTGGACGCGAACCTCGGACGTCGCGGCATTCACCGAACTGGCCGAACTCGACGTCGGGCACGACCCGACCATGCCGGCCATGGCCGAACTGGACATCACCGCGTCGGTCGCGGACGCACCGGGCGGGCCCCGGCTGGAAGGCGTGTTCGGCGCGCCGACCGGCGTGCTGCCCGTCGAGGACGTGCGCGAACTGGCCCGGTCCTGGTGCGTCGCGCTGACCGAACTCGCCGGTCACCGGGCCGATGACCCCCGCGAAGGGGGCCAACCGTGAGCGGCAACCCGTTCGACCTGCCGGAAGGATCGTTCCTGGTGCTGATCAACGACGAGGGCCAGTACTCGTTGTGGCCCAGCTTCGCCGACGTCCCACCGGGCTGGCGGCAGGTGCACGGCCCGGCGCCGAAGGCGGCGTGCGCCGACTATGTCGAATCGAACTGGACCGACATGCGCCCGCGAACCCTGGTCGACGAGCAGCGGTAGAGGAGAAGATCGATGCCGAGTTACGACGTGATCGTCTGCGGGGCCGGCACTGGTGGGTTGACCGTCGCGCACGCGCTCGCCCGGCAGGGCAAGTCGGTGCTACTGGTGGACAAGGCAGATGGCACCGCGGAGACGTTCAAGGGCGAGGTGCTGCAACCGCGTTCGCTGGGCATCTTCGAGCGTCTCGGGCTGTTGGAGGCGGTGCGTGCCGCCGGCGCGGAGCGGATCGACCAGTTGGTGTGCGCACAGCCCAGCGGCAAGCGGATTTGCGCGATGGACTACCGGCAGCTGCCGGAACCGCACAACCACTGTCTCACGCACACCTACAGGGGCCTCGTCGACACGTTGGTCGACGCGCTGCCGCCCGGCGTCGACCTGCGCAGGGGCACCAGAGCGGCCGGCCTGCTGCGCGACGCCAAGGGCCGGATCACCGGGGTCAACCTGGTCAGGGGCAGCGAACGGTTCGAGGCGGACGCGCACCTGGTCGTCGCCGCCGACGGCTACTCGTCGAAGCTGCGCACCGAGGCCGGCATCCCGGTGAGCATGATCGCCTACGAGCACCAGGTGATGGCATTCGACCTCGTCGGCGTCGGACACCTGCCGCCGGAGGCGTTGACCCTGGTCACCAGGGACGGCATCCGGTTGGTCTACCCGATGCCGCACGGCAGGGGCCGGTTCTACGCGCAGATCCCGCGCGGTGAGAGCAACAAGATCGGCAAGCACGGGCGTGGCGCATGGGCCGACGCCATGTTGCGCTCGGTGCCGGCGATGGCGCCGGTCGCGGACGCGGTGAGTAGCGGCATCGACGAGTCGCGCGTGCTGTCGGCCCGCCGGTTCGTGGCCCGGACCTGGGCACTGCCCGGCTTCGCTCTGGTCGGCGACGCGGCCCACGCCGTGCATCCGATGGCTGGCCAGGGCATGAACGCGGCCATCGCGGACGGCGCGTTCCTGGCCGACGCCCTCGCCGGCATCGACACGCTGACCTCGGCCAAGGCCGACGCCGCCATCCGCGAGTACCAGCGGCTCGGCCTGACCAGGATGGAGTTCGTCAGCCGCTTCAGCCACAACTTCGCCACCCTGTTCACCGGCACGACAACGCGCGAATGGCTGATGGCGCGCTACATCCTGCACCGGCACGACACGAACCCACGACTGTCGTTCAAGGTCATGTACAACCTCTCCGGCCTCGGCGTGATGCGGTTCTCCCGGCTGGACCGGCTCCAGCAGCTCGGCCTGCCCGATCCCAACGCACGGCGCCTGCCGGTCGCGTCCGCCTGATTCTTCGCCGCAACGAAAGAAGGGGTTTCCCGTGCTCGAAACCGAGGTCCCCAGCTGGCCGTTCACCCGGCCGAGCGCCATGGCCATGCCACCGGAGTACGCGAAGCTGCGGGCCGACCAGCCGGTCTGCCGCGTCACGCTGATGAACGGGGCGGAAGCCTGGCTGGTCACCCGCTTCGAGGACGTCTCGTTCGTGCTGTCCGACCCGCGGTTCAGCCCGCGCCAGCCGGCCGGCCCGCTCGGCCCGCAGGCCGCGGCGGCCGGTTCACTGTTCCAGGACCCGCCCGCACACACCCGGCTGCGTGGCCTGGTGTCCAAGGCGTTCACCCCGCGCCGGGTCGAGGCGCTGCGGCCGTACGTGACCAGCCTGCTGGAGCGGCTCACCGACGATCTCGAAGCGGCCGGCAAGGGCGCCGACCTGATGAGCACCCTGTCGTTCAACGTGCCGGTCGAGTCGATCGCCGAGCTGATCGGCGTGCCGGCCGACCACCGGCCGGGTTTCAAGGAGGCGTCGATCGCGCTGATCACCGCGGACGCCGGTGACGTGGAGGGACTGCGCGCGGCGGGGCCGGTGGTGTACGGCATGGTCGGTGAGCTGGTCAAGGACAAGCGCGCCAACCCCGGCGACGATCTGATGAGCGCGTTGATCCAGGCCCGCGACGGTGAGGATCGGCTCAACGAGGACGAGCTGGTCACCATGGGCATGACGTTGCTCATCGCGGGTTTCGTGGCGACGACGAACTCCGTCGGCCTGGGCACCGTGCTGCTCGCCGAGAACGGTGGGCGCCTGCGTGACCTGCACGACGATCCGTCCCTTGTGGATGGTGCGGTCGAGGAGATTCTCCGGTTCGAGCCGAAGGTGAGCGGCCCGGCGCGGCAGGCGAAGGAGGACGTCGAGGTGGCCGGAGTGCTGATCAAGGCCGGTGACCTGGTGATGGCGCCCGAGCAGTGCGCGAACCGGGACGAGCGGGTGTTCGACGACAGCGAGGTGTTCGACATCCGCCGCAAGAACAACCACCACATGGCCTTCGGCCGGGGGATCCACCACTGCCTCGGCGCCGCGACGGCGCGAGTGCAGTTGCAGGAGACGTTCTCGGTGCTGTCCCGTCGCCTGCCCGGCCTGCGGCCGGCCGTGCCGCTCGAGGAGCTGACCTGGCAGATGAACTTCTTCGGGGACAACCGGTTCAGTGAACTCCCGGTGACCTGGTGACCGCGCGATGACCGTCATGGACGTGCTGCCGGCCATGCCGTTCGAGCAGGAGGACATCCTCCGGATCGCGCCGGAGTACCTGCGCCTGCAGACCATCGCTCCCGCGGTGCGGGTGACCACGCCGGCCGGTGACACCGGCTGGCTGGTCACCCGGCATGCCGAGGTCAAGGAACTGATCGCCGACCGGCGGGTCGGGCGGACCCACCGCGAACCGGCCAAGGCCGCGCGGGTCTCCCAGTCACTGCTGCTCGGCGGTCCCATTGGCGACTTCGACACCGAGCACACCGTGCACGACGAGGTGCGCGCGATGCTGGCGCCCGCGTTCACCGCACGGCGCACCGCGCTGCTCCGCGAGTTCGTGACCCGGTCGGTCGCCGAGGTGCTCGACGGCATCGCACGCCGGCCGCAGCCGGTCGAGCTGCACGACCAGCTCTCCTTCCGCCTGCCGCTGCTGGTGATCTGCACCATGCTGGGCATTCCGGAGAGCGAATGGCCGAAGTTCGAAGGCATCTCACACCGGATCGCGGTCGCCGACGACCGGGAGAGCGCCGCGGTCTCCCTGGTCTCGCTGATCCAGTTCATGCAGGAGATGCTGGAGGTCAAGCGCGGCGACCTCGGCGACGACCTCATCTCCGACCTGTTGCGCGCCGACGCACGCACACCGGTCGGAGCCGAGCGGCTGTCGTTCGTCGCGGCCAGCCTGCTGTTCGCCGGTCACGAGACCATCGCGTCGCGGATCGACTTCGGCATCATGATGCTGCTGGTGAACCCGGACGCGATGCGCGTGGCCATGGCCGACGACCGCGGCATGGCCGGCTGCGTCGAGGAGATCCTGCGGCTGGCCACGCCGAACGACCTCGGTCAGGCCCGCTACGCCCGCGAGGAGATCACGCTCGGCGACGGCATCGTGATCAACGAGGGCGACGCACTGATCCTGGCGATCGGGGCGGCCAACCGGGATCCGGCGGTGTTCGACGACCCGCTGCGCATGGACGCGACCCGGCGTCCCAACCCGCACCTGACCTTCGGCCACGGCAAGCATTTCTGCCTCGGCGCCAGCCTGGCACGACTGGAGCTGGGCATCGTGTTCGACCAGCTGTTCCAGAAGTTCCCCGACCTGGCCCTGGCCGTGCCGGCCGGCGAGATCGAGCTACGGAACACGCAGGTCACGGGGGGCATCGTCGCCCTGCCGGTCCGCTGGTAGGGAGGCGAACACATGCCGATGCTGGAAGAGCGCGACCTGGTCCGGAGCAAGATCGCGCTGCTGGACTGGCTGCACGCCAAGCTGGGCGAACCGGCCGAGGCCGAACTGGTGGATCTGCGCCCGCCGGAGGGTTCCGGTTTCTCCAGTGAAACCCTCATCGTCACCGCGAACTGGTCGGACGACACCGGCCGGCACACGCACGAACTCGTGGTGCGGCTGGCGTCCACCCGGTTCCGGGTGGTGCGCGAGGTGAGCCTGACCGAGCAGGCCCAGGTGATGCGCCTGCTCGCCGGGCACAGCACGGTGCCGGTCCCGGAAGTCCTGTGGTACGAGGAGGACCCGAGTATCCTGGGCGGTCCGTTCCTGGTGATCCGCAAGCTGCCCGGCCGGGTCCCCGGCGACCAGCCGCCGTATCACGAGGCGGGCTGGCTGGTGGACACCGCACCCGCGGACCGCACCGCGATCTGGTGGTCCGCTGTGGACACGCTGGTGCGGCTGCACTCGTTCGATACCCACGCGCACGACCTGTCGTTCCTCGCCGGTTCCGGCGCGCCGCCGCTGCGCGGCCTGCTGGACAGGCTCGGCGCACAGCAGGACTGGGTGGCCGAGGCAGACCTGCCCGAGATCAGGCAGGCGCGGGAATGGCTGCTGGCCAACCAGCCGGCCGCACACGACGACCCGGTACTGCTGTGGGGAGACGCGCGGATCGGCAACATGCTCTTCACCGGCACCGGCGTCACCGGCGCGCTGGACTGGGAGAAGGCGATGGTCGGGCCACGCGAGATCGACCTCGCCTGGTTCCTCTACGTCGACCGCCACCACAGCGAGGGTTGCCGGCTGCCCCGCCTGGCCGGCATGCCGGAGCCGGCCGAGACCATCGCCCGCTACCAGGAGCTGACCGGGCACGTCGTGCGCGACCTGCCCTATTTCGAGGTGCTGTCCGGCTATCATTTCGCGTTGTTGATGATCAGGGCGGTCGCGCTGCTGCTCGAATTCAACATCCTACCGACCGAAATTGGCGCGAACCTGGTTCAGGACAACAGTTCCACGCGGTTGTTGCGAACCACGCTGTCCGATCTGACGTAATGGAAGGGGCCGGCGTGCTTTCCCCGTTGGACGACTACCCGGCGCATCAGGTCGCCGAGCCGATCCGCTACGTCGGCACGTCGGACCGCAACTTCTACGACCGCTACTATTTCAACTGCTTCCCGGTCGGCGGCCAGCTCATGCTCGCGTTCGGCCTCGGTCAGTACCCGAACCTCGGCGTGACCGACGCGTTCGCCGCCGTCGCCGTCGCGGGCAGGCACAAGGTGGTGCGCGCGTCGCGGGAACTCGGTGACGACCGGATGAACCTGGCGATCGGCCCGTTGCGGCTGGAGATCATCGAAGGCATGCGGCGGCTGCGGATCGTCTGCGATCCCGGCGACGATCACGACATCAGCTTCGACCTGACCTGGACCGCGTCGGTCGGACCGGCACTGGAGCCCAGGCAGGTCAGCCGGGACCAGTACACCGGCCGCACCATCGTCGACTCGGTGCGGCTCGGTCAGACCGGCACCTGGGCCGGCGCGCTGCGCATCGGCGACGCGGATTTCGAGGTCACACCGGATCGCTGGCAGGGCTTCCGCGACCGGTCCTGGGGCGTGCGGCCGGTCGGCGAGTCCGAGCCGAAGGGCATCCGCACCGGGCGTCCGTTCGGCACGTTCTACTGGGTGTACGCGCCCATGCGGTTCGACGACTTCTCGGTGTTCGTGGCGATCGAGGAGGACCGCGCCGGCAACCGTAAACGCGAGCACGCGGTGCGCGTCGACCCTGACGGCGAGCCGGTGTCGCTCGGCCGGGTCGAACAGAAGCTGGAGTTCGTGCCCGGCGGCAGGCAGGTCAGCGGCGCGGTGCTGCGATTCGGCGGGGACGATCGCGGACCGGTGACCGTGCGGGTGGAACCGGTCCTGCCGTTGCACATCGCGGTCGGCACCGGATACGGGTTGGACGCGGACTGGAAGCACGGCTCCTACCAGGGCCCGCTCACCGTGCAGAGCGTCGAGATGAGCGCCGATGACGCCCGCGAGCGTGGTGGCCGGTACGGCGTCGTCGAAGCCCTGTCGCGCTACTACTACGAGGGGCCGGGCGGACCGGTGACCGGTTGGGGCATGTTCGAGTACTCGATCATCGGCCCGCACGACCCGTCCGGATTCACCGGCATGACCGACGGCGCGTAGCCGTCAGCGACGAGCCGCGCCGAGCAGGTCTTCGGCACGGCGGCGCAACTCGCCCCGGTCGGCCTTGTCGTGCTTGTTGGTCGGCAGTTCCGGCACGGTGAACACGCGCGCCGGCACCATGTACGGCGGCAGCGTGCCGGCCAGCGACGCCAGCAACCCGGGTACGTCCAGCTCGGCCGGGGTCGCGACGAACACCACCAGGCTGGTGTCCGCTCCGTCGGTGACGTCGACGGCCATCACCGAACCCGCGACCAGTCCGCGCACCGCGGCTTCGACCTCGGACAGCTCGACCCGGTAGCCACGCACCTTCACCTGCGCGTCGATCCGGCCGCGGTGGTACATCAGCCCGTCGTCACCGATGCGGATCCGGTCGCCGGTGCAGTACCAGCGGTGGCCGTCGATCTCGACGAACCGGCCGGCGTCGTCGCGTGGGTCGAGGTAGCCGGCGAACATCTGCGGCCCGCGCACGCACAACTGACCGTCCCGTTCGGACAGTTCACCGGACGGGTCGAGCAGGATGTGGTCCATGGTGGGGTGCATGACGCCGATCGGCACCATGTCCTCGACACCGCGCACGCCGGGTCGCCACCGGTAGCCGGTGCAGGTCACGGTCAGTTCGGTCGGGCCGTAGAGGTTGTCCACCACCGCGTTCGGCGCCGCGGCCGACCAGGCGCGCACGGTCAGTTCGCGCAGTGGCTCGCCGCTGCACACCGCGTACCGCAGGCCTGGCATGGAACCGGCGGTGACCCGTTCCCTGCTGAGTACGCCCTCGATCATGCTCGGCGTGGCGGACAGGAAGGTGATGCCGCGATCGTTGACCATCCTGGCCGTGTTCAGCGCCTGCACCCTCGGTGCCGACGACACGCACGCCGCACCGCTCCATGCCACCCACATCTCGAACACCGAGTAGTCGAAGGTCAGCTCGTGGATCTGCGAGAACACGTCGCCGGGGCTGGGCCGGAACCGGTCGGCGACCGCCCGCAGGTAGGCGTCGATGTTGCCGTGGCTGATCGGCACGCCCTTCGGCCGGCCGGACGAGCCGGAGGTGAACACCAGATAGGCGACGTCGGTCGAGGCGAGTCCCTGTTCGCGCAGGTAGCCGTCGGATGGTTCGGTGGCGGTGTCGAACACCAGCACGCCGGGCAGGCCGAGCGCGGCCTCGCCGACCTCGATGGCGTTGGTCGCTCGTTCGGTCGTCGCGTAGAGCAGCACGTCGATGCCGGCGCCCGAGGCGATCGCGATGTTCCGCTCGACCGGCATCTCCGGGCTGAGCGGCACCACGGTCGCGCCGGTGTACAGCGCGGCCAGATACGCCTCGAACGTGCCGGCCGTGCGCTCACCGAACACCGCTATCCTGGCCGGCCGGCGGCCGAGCCTGGTCCGGATCGTCGCGGCCAGCGCGCCGGCGACCGCGTCGAGTTCGCGGAACGTCCGGCTCCCGCCCGGCGCGACCAGCGCGGTCCCGTCCGGGTTCCGCGCGACAGCTCGAGCGAACCATCCGCTCAGCGAAAGCCGCTCGTCGGTCACGGCGTCTCCTCGTCGTCCGCCAGGGCGTCGCACACTGCCGCCCACAACGATCGCGCGGTGCGGAACGTACTGGGCAGCAACAACTCCTCCGGCAGCGTCACCCAGCACCGCAGGTCGTCAGCGACGACCATCCAGCCGAACGAGGTGAGCCCGCACGCGACCAGCAACCGGTCCGGGTCGAGCGCCTCGCCCTCGAGCAGGGCGAGTTGCGCGCGCAGCGTCGTCTCGAACCACGGCGCCCACGCCACGGTGTTCGTCTCGGTCATCGCGGCGCCTCTCCGGTCATCTCGATGATCACGTACGTGCCGGTGAAACCGGTACCGCCACCGGCGAACAGGATCTTGTCGCCCGGCCCGGCCTTACCGGTCGTCACGAGGTGGTGCAGGCCGATCAGGTGGTCGGCGCCGCCGACATGGCCGGTGATCCGGCCGATGTCCCAGGTGGTCCTGGCTTCCGGCAGCGGGATCAGGTGTTCGAGCATGCCGAGCAGCATCGGGTAGGTCGGGTTGATCGGCACCAGATAGGCGATGTCGTCGATGGTGCTGTCCGCGTCCGCGAGCGCCTCCTTGAGGGCGCCGCGCAGCACCTGCTCCATCGCGAACCAGTGCTCGCGCAGGGGCACCTGCTCGCGCAGGTAGTCCTCACGCAGCGCCTCGAAATCCAGGTGGGCTGCCATGTTCGGGTGGAACCGGCCACCACGGGACTCGCCCTCCAACCGGTTGTCCGCCGCCGACGCCGCCGAGAGCACCTTGGCGAATCCACCGCGGCCGGACAGCACCACCGCACCCGCCCCGTCACCGAACACCGACTGCGGGTCGGCCTGCCAGCGGTTGACGCCGTCGGTGTCGAACCGCTCCCCCGACGTCACCAGCACGCTGCCGCCGACGCGCGGCACCAGATGGCTGGCCAGCTCGATCGCGGCGAGCGAACCGTTGCAGGACTGCCGGATGTCGTAGCCGCGGGCGGACGCGCCCACCGTGTGCAGGGCGACGTAGGGCGCGGCGTCCCAGAACCGGGCGCCCGAGTAGTCGACGTAGGTGTGGAACACGGTGCGCACGTCGGCGGCATCGATCCCGCCGGCCATGGCCACCGCCTCCTGGCCGGCCAGCGCGGCCATCTCCGGCGCGGACAGGTCGGTGGCGACGGCGACCGCGTCGATGCCGTCCCGCGCCGCCCGCCCGGCGTCGTAGTAGCCGCGGGCGACGGCGTCCGGAGTGGACACCCGGTCGGGAACGTGCGCGCCGACGCCGGTCACGTACAGATCGGTGATCCGCATTGCTCTCCCCTACTACCCCGGCTCAGGGGCTCGCCGGCAGTTCGCTGAGTTCGGCACCGACGCGTGCCCCGCACCGATCGCGGTAGCGGGCCAGCGCCTGCAGCGCGTGCCCGTTGGCATGGTGATCGGACGCGTAGAGCACGTCGAGGAAGTAGATGCCGAACACGACCGGCGTCCAGAGCCCGTCCTCGGCCCGCTGTGCCGACATCAGGTACGCCGCCGCCGACGCGAGGATGTCCTCGTCGCTGTGCGGATCGGCGAGCAACGCCAGCATCGCCCACGCCGTCAGCTCAGGACAGGACGGCGAGCCCGCGTCCGGACCCCAGCCGCCGTCGTCGTTGCGCGCGGCCAGCAGCCAGTCTCGGGCCCGGGTCGCGGTCGGGCTCGTGCCGAGGCCGAGTTCGGTCAATACCCGCAGGGTGCCCGCGGTTCCCGCGGTCAGCCCGACGTACCAGCGACACGCCAGGGCGCCGTCCGCCCGCTGCGACTTGGCGAACCACGCCACCGCCCGCTGGATCACCGGATGATCGACGGCCAGCCCGCCGACATCGTGCAGCGTGCTCACCGCGTCCGCGGACATCACCGAGCAGGGCGCGTCCAGGGTGATCTTGGCATCCTTGCTGAAGCAGCCCCACGATCCGTCCTTGTTCTGCATCGCGGTCAGCCACCCGACGCCACCCTGGATCGCCGGGTCGTCCGGTGGCAGCCCGTACCGGCCCAGTGCGAGCATGGTCGCGGTGGCGTCCCCGGTGTTCGGCCATCCGGACGGATACGCCCAGCCCCAGCCGCCGGCTGGGCAGCCGGTCACCATGGGCATGCCCTCCCGCTGCCGCTCGCGGAACCAGGCGACGGTCTGCTCGGCGAGCGGATCACCGCAGGCGTCCTGCACGCCGATCGCGACGTACGCGGTGATCGGGATCTCCAGGTCGCGGTTGACCGACCAGGAACCGTCCGCCTTCTGCGTCGTGCGCAGGTAGTTCAGGCAGTGCCGCACGATGTCCTCGCGGACACCGGCGCGGTGCAGGCCGAACGCGACACAGGAGGACATCAGCGGCGACTCCTCGAACCCGCCGTTCGGCCCCTCGAACGCCACGAGCTCGTCGAGATAGGCCATCGCCCTCGGTTCGCCGAGCCTGCGCAGCAGGCCGGTCAGCCCGCGGGCCGGTCGCCGGTGCCGATCCATCACACCCCAGGCCATCATGCCGGGGACGGTGAAGGACAGCTTGCTGCGCAGCTTCCTGGGCAGCAGTGCCAACTCCAACGGCACCCTGGACAGCGCGTTCTCGTCGTGCAGGCCGGCGACCGCCATGAACCGCAGGCAGACCGCGCTCAGCGAACACCGCGCCCGGTCGCCGAGCGCTTCCCTGCCGCCCAGCTCGGCCAGCTTCCGCTGGCCGAGCTCGATCTCCCGCGCCGCGCGATCCGGCGCGGCGAACGCGAGTGCGGCGACCGCGATCGAGGTCGCGTTGAGCGTCGCCGGCTCGCCGACGTCCTCGCCCCAGCCGCCGGACGGGTCCTGACTGCGCCGCAGCCAGTCGACCGCGGCGTCCACCAGGTCCGTCGACCCGACCGGGTCGGCCAACCGCAACGCGATCACCGCGGCACCCGTCGCGGTCGCGGCCGGCGAGAGCCGACCGGGCCAGGAACCGTCCGCGCGCCTGATCGCGGTCAGCCCGGCGACCGCGGCATCGATGGCCTGGTCCAGTCGGTCGCTCGCGGAACCGGTCATCAGCCTTCTCCCGCTCCAGCGGAGCCGGCGTTCAGGTCGACGAGGTCGCCGCGTTCGCTCGCCTTGGTGTAGCGGTTGAAGATCGCCCGCATCAGCAGCAGCTTCGGGTGCGACGGCGCCTTGCGCATGCTCAACGTGCCGTTGAGCATGGCCTCCCGACCGCCGGTCACCCCGGTGAGCACCTCGTTGAGCACCTGCGGCGTGGTGCGCAGGATGACGTCGCAGTCGTCGTCGGCCAGGGCGCCCTCGCCGAACTTCCAGTCGGAGTCGTGCACCCAGCTGTGATAGGTGTGCACCGCGTCGTCGGCGACAAACTCGTACTGGATGGTGATGTTCTTCTTGCGCCGCATCCACAGCCGATCGCGTGCGCCGACCGCGGTCATCGCCTTGAGGGTCTCGACGATCCCGGCGAGGCCGTTCCCGTCGGCGATCTGCTGCTCCGGGGTCTGGTTCGTGGTCATTTCGCGCTCGCTTCGGTCAACGGAATCATGATCGGGGCCGGACCGGTGTCCGGGCCGAGTTCGGCGAGCAGTTCCTCGGTGCCGCGCAGGTAGGTCGGGTCGGCGACATCCGGCCGTCCCTTGTGGATGATCGACCGGGCGAGGCAGCCCATGTCCTCGCGCCGCGCCTGCTCCAGCAGCGGGTGACCCCAGATCTCCTCGACGCTCTGGTCGCGCAGGCTGCCGATCCTGGAGTGCACGAACGGACAGGAGTGCACGTCACCGTTGGGGTGGATGTTGATGATGAACTTGCCCACCCGGCAGCCGGTGCTGCGCTCGAAGCCGATCGCGTGGCCGGCGTGGAACGTGTCGGTCGACGGGTTCAGCTCGATGCCGACGCAGCAGGCCACCTTCTCCTCCGGCACGTGAACACCGAGCGGAGCGCCGATCTCGCGCAGGATCTCCAGGCCGCGCCAGAACATCTCCTTGCCCTCGATGTCCATCCGCCGGTCGTTCGGGCTGCCCGCGGCACGGCCGACCATGAAGATCGGGATGATGATCAGCTCGTCGACACCGACGTCCCGCGCCCAGTGGAACAGCGACGGCAGCGCGGGCAGGCTGTCCGGGGTGACCACGATCCGGATGCTGCACCGCATCCCGGCCTTGACACTCTCGATGACCGCGCGTTTCGCGCCGACCAGCGAGCCGGACACACCGCGCACCTTGTCGTGGATCAGCGGGTCGTGGCTGTCGATGCTGACGCCGAGGATCTGGCAGCCGACGTCGCGCAGCCTCGGCACCACGCCTTCCTTGACCAGCATGCCGTTGGTGTGGATTCCGGTGTAGATGCCGAGATCGGTCGAGTAGTCGATGAGCTGGTAGATGTCCTTGCGCATCAACGGCTCGCCGCCGATGTAGCTGAGGTAGAACACCCCGGCGTCGGCCAGCTTCTCGATGACGTCCATGGCTTCGCCGGTGGTCAGCTCATCGGGGTCCTTCTTGTGGGCGTCCGCGAAGCAGTAGTAGCACTTCAGCTGACAGGCCCTGGTGATCAGCCAGGAAGCGAAGGTCGGCGAGTGTGCCTTCCCCGCTGCTGCCTGATCGATGAGGTCGACCATCCATGAGTTGTTACCGACGGCGAGGTCGCTCATCGCGTGCGGTGTGGTCACGTACTCGCCTTCTTTCCGACGTACTGACTGATGACCGTTGCCATATCGAGGTTGTCGAACCCTTCGGTTTTCAGTTGCTCCAGCACCCGGTCGGCCTGTTCGCCGGACAACGCGACACCGTGCTGCTCGGCCACTTCCAGCACCGCGGAGCGGCCGGAGTGCTTGCCGAGCACGATGCGCCGCTGCCGGCCGACCAGGTCGGGCGAGTACGGCTCGTAGGTGCTGGGGTCTCGGGTGATGCCATCCACGTGCAACCCGCTCTCGTGCACGAACGCGTGGTCGCCGACAACCGGCATGAACGGCGGCAGCGAGGTGCCGACCAGCCCGGCGACGTGTGCGGCGAGCGGCTCGAGCTGCCGCAGGTCCAGCCCGGTGGAGTAGCCGTGGCTGGTCTCCAGGCTGAGCACCACCTGTTCCAGCGGCGCATTGCCGGCTCGTTCCCCGATGCCCAGCACGGAACACTGGACCCCGGACGCCCCGCCGAGCAGGCCGGCGATGGAGTTCGCGGTGGCGAGGCCGAGGTCGTTGTGGCAGTGCATGGCCAGCGGCAGCGGGCACTGCTCGCCGACCGCCGCCACCAGCTGGCGCAGGGACCACGGGTTCGCCACACCGGCGGTGTCGGCGAGCCCGAGGGCGTCCGCGCCCGCGTCGGCCGCTGCCGCGTAGAACCGACACAGCACGGCCGGATCGGTCCGAGTGGCGTCCTCGGCGGCGAACACTGCCTGGCGCCCGGCCTGCTTGACCAGCCGCACCGCCCGATCGACCCGGCGCAGCGCCTCGTCGACGTCCAGCCGCAGCTTGCGCTCGAGATGCCCTGGCGACGTCCCGATGAACACGGCGACGCTCTGCGCGCCGCAGTCGATCGCGGCCCGCACGTCCGATTCGACGGGCCGCGCGATCACCTGGATCGCTGCGTCCAGGTCGGCCTCCACGATCGTCCTGATCGCCGTCCGCTCGTCGGCCGACACGGCGGGGAAGCCCACCTCGATCAGCGGAACGCCCAGCCCGGCGAGCCGCCTGGCCAGGTCGACCTTGACGTTCGGCGAGAACGCGACGCCGGGCATCTGCTCACCGTCGCGCAACGTCGTGTCGCTGATCACCACGCGCTCGGGCAACTCGCCGACCGCGACCGGCTCGACCCGCGTCCGACCCACCGTCCAGCTGCCCGGCGAACCCGCCCGGAACGCGTTGAACAGCTGGTTGAGCTGCATCATGTCCCGTGCCGACGACTCGACGGACAGCGTGCGCGCCAGGTACGCGCGGCGCGGGTTGCTGGTGCCGTGCAGGAAGATGTCCGCGAACACCGCGCCGGTGGTGCTGATCACGATCTTCGGCAGGTCCGGCGCATCGTCGGCACCCGGTTCGCGTACCTTCCCGTCACCGGTCACCAGCGACACGACCAGATCGGGTTCGCGCAGCCGAATCTCGATCACCCGGTGCCAGTTGGCCAGCCCGGCGAAGGAATGCCCGGGTGTGTCCAGTTCGGCCAGCCGGGATCGCACATAGTCCAGCACCGTGGCCGAGTCCACGGTCGAGGGTTGCTGGCCGAGTTCGTGCCTGCGCCGCATCGCCCGCTGCGACACGCCGGCGGCCACCAGCGCTGCCACGGTGATCGGGACACCGATCCAGCCGATGCCGAGGCAGAGCAGGGCACCGGCGAGCAACACCCGCTCCAGCACCAGAACTTCATGCGCATGCAGGGCGATGAGCCTGGTCAGCGGGCGTTCACCGAGCAGGGCGACCGACCGTCCGCACAGCACGGCCGCGATCACGACTCCGGTGACGCTGACGATGCCGAACGAACGGCCGGCGAGCACGGCGCCGCCGATCGCGCAGGCGTAGGACAACGCGAAGCAGGCGGTCACCACCCTGACCGAGTAGTCGGTGCCGCGCCGCACCGGCAGGGTGTCGTAACCGCCGTCGCGGTCGCCGTCCATGTCCCGCAGCGCGCCGACGAGATTGGATCCGGTGTCGTGGAACAGGAACACAGCGGCCAACAGCAACAGCCCCGGCGGTGGCCAGTCCAGCACGCACATGGTGCCGAACAGGAACGCGCACACCGTGATCAACCCGCGCACCACGTTGCCGGTGACGCCCCGGGCCTTGAAGATCGCGCTGTAGGCGATGCCGGTCACCAGCGCGGCCAGCACCAGCAGCGCGGTCCGCCAGTTGACCAGCAGCCCGAGTGCCCCACCGGCCGTGGTGCAGCCGATCAGCATGCCCAGCGCGGTGCCGGCTCGCATCCGTCCGGACGGAATCGGTCGGTGTGGCTTGGCTTTCGCGTCCAACTCGCGGTCGAAGTAGTCCCCGCCGTACAGGCCGCCCAACCAGCCCAGCGTCGGCACACCCCAGGCGGCGAACAGCCGCACCGGGTCGGCGGCCGGCACGGCGATGGCGGCGCCGGCCAATCCGACCAGCCCGACGTAGCAGGCGGTGTACGGTCGCCACGTCTCGACATGCGCGACCACAGACTGGCGAACGGTCGCTAGGCGCATCGGTTCACGGCCGCTTCGACGAAGATGCGCAGGCTCGCCCGGCTGGGCGTGTCCGGCAATGTCTCCAGCGCGTCGCACGCCTGTTCGGCGTGGCTCGCGGCCATTTCCGCGGCCGTGTCGAGCGCGCCGACGTCCCGAATGGTGCTGGCGATGAAGTCCAGCCGCTGTTCGGCGTCACCGTCGTCCAGCAGTGCCGCGTCGAGTTTCTCCGCGACGGAAGGGCCACCGAGTTCGCGGGCCAGCAGGAACGGCAGGGTCAGCCTGCGGTTGCTGATATCGCTGGTCGCCGCCTTGCCCATGGCCGCGCTGTCGCTGGTGTAGGCGAGCAGGTCGTCGACGATCTGGAAACCGACCCCGAGCATGTCCCCGTACGTGCCGAGGGCGTCCACCTGGGCCGGTGTGCCACCGGCGAGGATCGCGCCGCTACGGCAGCACGCCTGAAACAGGGCGGAGGTCTTGAGCCTGATCATGGTGATGTAGGCGGCGACGTCACAGGTGAAGCTGTCGCACAGGATGGCTTCCATGCTCTGGCCCCGGCACAGGTCAAGGCCCGCCGCGGCTACGACCGCCATGGCGTCGGCCACCCGTGCCGGTGCGACACCGCGCGGCCCGCAGGCGCCCAGGCTCGCGAACAGGTAGAAGATCAGCATGTCGCCGGCGATGATCGCGTCGTTGAGCCCGTACGCGGCGTGCACGGCGGGCCGGCCACGCCGGACCAGGTCACCGTCGATGATGTCGTCGTGGATCAGGCTGGCGACGTGTCCCGCCTCCGCGCCCGCGGCGGCCGGTAACACCTGCGAGAGGTCCCCGCCGACGGCGCCGGCGGATTCCAGCAGCAGCATCGGCCGGAAGAGTTTGTGTCCGGGCAGGACAGCGTAGCGGCAAATCTGGTCCAGTTGCGTGGCGTCCGGCGACCAATCGCCGGACAGCTGCTGCTCGATCAACCCGACCAGTAATCTGATCCGCGCGGCATTGGCGAATTCACCGGCCCAGTGCGAGGTTTCACCGCTCTGGTGGGGAATTGTCTCCGGCGCCCGAACACTGCTGCTCATCTACAAATCCCCTCGCCGATTCGTGGATCTTCGAAACCGCGCTCGGGAAAATTTACGTTCGTCGTGGGACGCGCCACAAGCCACGTTGCAGGCTCGCCAAGCGATCCTCGACATCGGTTCAGGCGATGGTCAAGCCGGATACCGTGGCAGCGACGAGCGCCGCTCAAGGGCCGCTCAAGCCGGCCGCGTTCGCGGCACGTCACCAGGAGCCCGGCCGCTCACCGCTGGTTCAGTGCGGATCGGCGCCCAGCACGGCGGTGATCGCGGCGATGAGGTCGTTGATCGTGCGGGCCGCCTGGTCCGGGCGGGGCTGGCCGGCCTGGATCCAGGTGACCAGTGCCTGGATCGTCGCGGCCGGAATGAACCGGGCGCCCCAGTCGACATACGTCGCGTTGCCCAGTTTCTGCGGCATGCGCTCCATGGCGATGTTCATCGAACGGTCCCACACCTCGTCGATCACGTCGGCGAATTCCGGTTCGCGGGCGGCGTGTTCGAACAACAGCAGAAAACCGTCCGGGTCCTCGATCGCGACCCGCACCAGCGTGTCGACCGAGTTGGCGCCCCACCTCTCCCGTGGGCCGAGCTCCGTCTGGAGATAGTTGCCGAAATCGTCGAGAACGGCCACGTACAACTGGGTCTTGGAATCGAAATGGCGGTAGATCAGCGCCCGGCTGATCCCGGCCGCGTTGGCCACGTCGTCCAGGGATGTCCTGGCATAACCGGTCTGCGCGAACGCCCGCTTGGCGGCCTGCACGATCTGCTTGCGCCGCTTGTCGCGGCGCAGCCGGTGCAGCGGCTGTCTGGGCGCCACGGAGTCGTCCGCGTGCTCATCCGCCGGTCGGTTCATGCCCGCATCCTAGGCTTTGCGTGTCGCCTTCCGGCGTTTACGCGTCACCGGAAGCCACTTGAACGTCCACCGGGCCGCCAGTGAGGACACCACCAGCCAGCCGGCGAGCACCAGCAGATCCCTTGGCAGGCCGACCAACGGACCGCTCAGACAGTGCTGGATGAAATCCCCGAACGGCTCGGCGGGCAGCCAGTTGGCGATGTCGGCGAGCCAGACCGGCTCGGTCGATGTCGGGATGAAGATGCCGGAGATGAACATCAGCGGCAGGAACGTCGTGATCAGCGTCGACCACGCCGAGTCCGGGGTCGAGATGACGCCGCTCATCATGGTGCCGAGCGCGGCCCACACCAGTGAGCCGATCATCAGTCCCAGCAGGATCCAGCCCAGCCGGGCCCACGGGAAGCTGATCCCCACGATGTCGACGGCGAGTTCGAGCGCGACCAGCGAGGCGAGCACGGCGAGCACAGTGGTGGTGATGATCCGGCCGGTGAAGTAGATCCAACTCGGCAGCGGGCTGCCCCGGAACCGCTTGAGCACGCCCTTCTCCCGTGCGGTCACCAGGGCGGTCGCGTGCGAGAGGTAGGCCATGGAGATGGCGCCGTACACGAGGGCACCGGCGACCAGCACCTGGTTGTTGATGGAGCCGAGGCCGGCGCCGCTGGTGCTGCGCAACGCGATGAGGATCAGCACGGGCAGCAGGATCGACGAGGTGATGGTGCGCGAGTTGCGCAGGCTCACCTTCAGCTGGTACCTGGTCTGGGCGACGAGCAGCGAGAACCAGGACGGCGTGGTGGCGCGCGGCCCAGCCATGGCGTGCCGAGCCCGTGCCACCGGAGCATGCGCGGTGGCGAGGCGGACGTCGGTGTCTTGGTCAGGCACGGGAGCTGGCCTCCTGTTCGGCGCGGTGCACGATCTCCAGGTACACGGATTCCAGGCTGGGCGGGGACACGGTCAGGCCGGCGAGTTGCTCGTCGTGCGCGTCGCTCCACGCCATCAGTTCCTTGAGCGCGCCGTGCACGTCCTCGACCTTGATGCTGACCTCGTCGTGGTGCGGTTCGGCGAGATCGCCCAGGGCGGGCGGCAGTTCCGCCACCTTGGCCGGATCGGCGAGCCGGAAGTTGATCACCATGGACCGCTCCATCAGCCGGGTGATCCGGTCCGGCGTGTCATCGGCGATGACCCTGCCCTCGGCGAGCACGATGATCCGGCCGGCCAGGCGACGGGCCTCTTCCAGGTAGTGCGTGGTGAGCAGCACGGTGGTGCCTCTGGCGGTCAGGTCCTCCACCGTGGTCCAGGCATGTTCACGGGCGTCGGGGTCGAACCCGGTGGTCGGCTCGTCGAGGAACAGCACCTTGGGCTGGCCCACGATGCCGACGGCGAGGTCGACCCGACGCTGCTGACCACCCGACAGCTGGTCGACCCTGGTCTTGGTCTCCCCGGCCAGCCCGACCATGTCCAGCACGTCCTCGGCCGGCAGCGGAGCCGGGTACAGACCGGCGTACAGATCGACCGTCTCACCGACCGTCAGTGCGCCGTCCAGGCTGGTCGCCTGCAACACCATGCCGATCTGGGACCGCCAGTGCGACCCCGCGTGCCCCGGATCGGCGCCGAGCACCTCGGCGGAACCGCCGCTGCGCTTCAGGAAGCCTTCCAGGATCTCCATGGTGGTGGTCTTGCCGGCCCCGTTGGGCCCGAGCACGGCGACGACCTCCCCCTGCTCCACCGAGAAGCTCACGTCAACGACGGCCGAGTGTTCCCCGTAACGCTTGCTGAGATTGCGAACCGAGACGACCGGCATGCACCCGCTCCCGTCCACCAGGACTTAAGTCAACACCAGAGTGTACAAGTCGTGTCCACCAGTGACACCCTCGCGAAACGCTCAATAGCCCCATCGGCGGCAGGCCGCGTGCAGGGCGGCCGGGACCGTCTCCGGGTCGGGTTGCCGGCGGGCCGGCCGGACGCTGCCCGAGCGGATGTTCTCGGTGAAGTCGCCGAGGAACATCTCGAAGGTGCCGTGGTCGAATTCGCCGTAGTTCAGCATCGCGGGCTCCCAGTCGACGTCGAGAAAGGCGCACACCCGCCGCAGCGTCCGCGCCGGATCGGCGACCAGGTCCTCGTAGGTCACGGTGTGCCCGGACAACGCCTGGCGAGCCGCCTCGACCTCGTCGACGTACTGGAGCACGACGGGCACCAGCGGTTCCGGCGCCATACCGGAGGTTTCGGCCAGCGACGCGAGAATCGAGCCGGGATGCCGGAGCAGGAAGATGTAGCGCGCCGCCGGCCAGCACTCCGCGATGCGCCGCCAGACGAGTGCGTTGCCCGGTGTCTTGTCGACGATGAGCCGCTTGCCGCTGCGGGTCAGTGCCCAGTGCAGCAGCCGGTCCCACAGCAGGTGCTCCAGTTCCCGCTGGTTGAGCCGGAGCCGATCGACGGCCAGCTCGGTGTAGGTCTCGGCGTAGGTCACGCCGAGCGTGCGCAGGTGCATCTCGTGCGGGGCGCGGACCTCGGAGTGGCTGTCCAGCAACACCCGCAGCAGCGTCGAGCCGGCCCGCATCGGCGAGAGGATGAACACCGGCGAGCACACCAGCCGATCGGCGGTGACCGTCGGATCGGGGTCGGCGCGAGTCATGCTTCTCCTACCCGAGCGTCGACGTCCACAGCGCACCGTCGAGCCGCGGGAAATCAGCGAGCAGGCAGCGGGTATCAGCCTGATAGGCGCGGCGAACGGCGGCGAGCGTTTCGGCGTTGACCACCCCGGCGCCGTCGGTCACGATCCCGACCGGTGCGTGCGGATCCGCCGGCCGGTCCCAGGCGGCCGGATCCAGGCCGAGGAATGCGAACGTGCGCTCGGCCTGGGCGATGAAATCCTGGCCGCACTGTTCGTACTGCAGCACGAGCACCTGCTCCGGCGGGAAGTACGACAGCACGTTGCGCAGTTGCTGCCAGTACAGCCCCCTGGCGAACTGGTCGTTGTACAGCGCCGGATCAGCGGTGATCCCCATCGACGTGAAGCGGGCGATGCCGGAGACGAACCGGTCGACCGGATCGCGCAGCAGTACCAACACCTTGGTCTGCGGAGCCACGCTGTACAACATCGGTGGCGTCCAGAAGTCGTAGAGGTACCTCGGGGTCCATTCGCCGGCCAGGGCGCCGGGCGGCCTGGGGAAATACCGGTGGTACTGGGCGGGATCGACGGTCTCGACCTGGCCGAAATGATCGAAGAAGTGGAACTCCTTGTTGATGTAGGCGGTGGCATCGCGAATCCTGTCGTGATCGCCGTCGCCACCATGAGCGGTCACACCGCTGTTGGCCGCGATACCGGAATGTCGCTTCAACACCGACCACCACCAGGTGGTCCCCGACCGCATCGCCCCGATGCCGACGAAGTCCGGTGGCCCGACCTTCCAGCCGTCCTCGATCGGCGGCGGTAGGAGCGGGAAGGGCAGCGCCAACACGGGATGCGCCGGGAACGCCGCTGTCTTCCCCGCAGTCATCGCGCTCCCTTCGCCGGCCCCGTCAGCACGGGCGGCAGCAGCCGATCCGCGGCCACCCTAGGTCCGGCCGGCTGAGCGCCGTTTGAGTCCGGCCTGAGCCGACCCACCAGCCAGCAGCCGTTCCAGCGCGGCGAGGCCGTCGAGGATGGCCGTTCGTTCTTCGGCGCTCGCCTTGGCCAGGCCGGCGGCCAGCGGGGAACGCCGGGAGGCCGGCAGGTCGTGCTCGACCCATTCCATCGCCGGCGTGGTCAGTTCGATGAGGCTGAAGCGACGGTCGTCAGGTGGCGTGGTCCGCTGGAGCAGGTTGCGCGCCTCCAGTCTGGAGACGATGCCGGACACGGTGCTGTGCGCGAGTCCCATCCGCTGGCTCAGGTCGGACAGGGACAGGCCGGAGCCGGTGTCGCGCAGGTGTTCCACCAGTATCTGGAGGGCGTGCAACTGGGGCGCGGTGACCGAGATCGAGTGGCGCCGGGCCTCGGCCCAGGCGGCGTCGCGCAGCACCCGGCGAATGGCCTCCAGGTGGGCCGCGACCCGCGCGGCGTCGGTACGCGCGACACCGGAGTCCTTGTCGGCCGCCACATCCGATGGACCCGTCATGTTCAGCGATCTTCCTGTGCGCCGGGGCCGGAGCCCGTGGGACAATTACGTCGTAGACGACACGTCGTATGCGACCTATCATGGCAGTGGAGGCAGCGTCTCACAACGAGGGTGGGTCGTGGTGATCGGTCGCGGTGGTGGTTTGGTCCGTTGCGCGTTCGGACTGGTACTGCTCGGCTATGGCACATACGCCTACACCCACCACGTCGGCGCCGTGGTCGGGATCATCCCCGCCGTGGTCGGTCTGTACCTGTTCCTGATGGGTGCCGCACGCGTCGTCAGCCCCCGGAAGTGACGCCGTGCGGCTGTTGTTCGTCGCCCTGACGTCGATGTCGACCGGTGAGGTCGGGGTCGGCCTGGACATCGCCAACCAGGTCGCGGACATCGGCATCGACAGCCATTTCATCGTCGAACCCGCAGGCGTGCCGGCCGTCAGCGCCGACGGCTACCCGCACACCGTGGTGGACGAGAGCATGGGCGAGTCCATCCCGGACGTCATGCGCGACGCCGTCCGAGAGTTCGCGCCGGATGTCATCGTGCTGTCCGACTATTTCTCCTACTGCGCGGAGATGGAGTTCCACTTACGGCTCGAACCCTGGTTCATCGAAGACCTGGGAATTCCCATCCTGCCCATCGACATCTACGAGTGGGAACGCACCGACTTCCGCGCCGAACTGTTCAGCGGCAGCGTCCTCCACATCAGCAGGCACATCCTCGATCTGCCCGTCCAGCTGCGCCCGGTGCCCTCGGCGCATCCGGACACGGCCGAGATCGGCAACGGCGTGCCCTATCGTTCCTGCCGGCAGGGTGATCGGGTCACCGAGGCGACCCGGCGCGAGGTCCGCGCCTCGCTCGGGCTGCGCTCCGACCGGGAGCGGATGCTGCTGATCCCGGTGTCGCAGTGGCAGCATCCACTGGCCGAGATCCTCGGCAGCCCGCAGCAACGGTTGACCGAGAAGCTGCCTGAGCTCATCGTCAGCCATCTGCGGCGGCTGCCGGAGGAAACGCATTTCGTCATCCTCGGTCCGCCGCTGCATGGTTTCCAGAATCTGCCGGCCGACCGGTCGCATCTGCTCCCGCCCTGTCCGCCCGACCGGTTCAGCCAGCTGATCGGCAGCACGGACACGATGCTGTCGCTGCACCTGCCGTCGCAAACCCTGGCCAGGACGATTTTCGCCGACGTTCCCGGCGTAGCCATGCGCAACACGATGACGGTCGCGCCCGGCGACCTCGACGCCGCTCGGCTCGATGGCCTCGCGCCGACCGTCCGCACCTGGCTGACCGAACTGGACGGTCCCGTGGAGCCGTTCGACTCGTGGCCGTGGCGGTTCACCTCGATAGCGACACCGTTGCTCACCGACAACCCGCTCACCGACACGATCCTGCGCCCCGAGGTGCTCGACGAGACCTCCTTCGTCGGCCAGCTCACCGCGGCGCTCTACGATGACGACACCCGCGAGCGACTGGCAGCGGCCCGCGCGGCCTACACCGACATCGTCGGCAAGATCCCGACCGTCGACGCGGTCCTACCGGAAATCGTCCAACGCCTCGGGCTGCCAACCTGACCGCTCGGCCAGTCCCCGCGAGCCGCGCCGCCAACCCCCGCCGCCCGGTCTTCGCCGCCAACCGCTGCAGATCCGCCAGTCCGACCTCGCCGAGGTCGAGCTGGGCCCGCCGACACAGCGTCGACGCCGTGCACGGCGCCCGCTGGGACCGATGGCGTCAAGCCTTGCCGCCCGGTTCTTCCACGGCGGCGGCGCGGCTGAACTCCGCCAGGCCTTCCCAGTGCCCGTAGATGGCGCCCTTGGTTATCTCCCCCGGTCGGGCCCCGGCGGGATGATGGGGCGATGACGAGCACTCGTTCCACAATGGACCACGGGATCGTTGGCATCGGAGGGCTGCGCTCCCAGGTGATCTCGTGGCTGGACAGGGGCTGATATCCCCTAATCAGCGTCGGATTGGGGGTTGACATGGCAAATCCCCTAGTCCTTTCGTGGTCTAGGGACGTCAGGCCTGTCAAGGCGCTGAATGGGTGCTCTTTCCCTTGACAGTGGTGGCCCTCGTGGCCGGCGATCGGACCAACAGCACGAGACTGTCAACGGTGGCCCGCTGTGTCAGCAGAGCCAACTATCTGATTTCATGTCTAGGATCCAGTCCACTCCAACTGGTCTCGACCGGCTATGGCGACCGATGAAGGCGGGAAAGCATGCTGCGGCGTTTCCCACGGGCGAGCTGCTGGTCCCGGGCCCTCGCGAGGAGGTTGTCCCCGGTGTCGCCACCGCGCTTCCCACCCGTCGAAGTCGAGCGGGTGCTGGCCACGGCGCCACTGGCACGCGGGCCGGCATGGGTTGGCCTGGTCGATCGCGGCCACGTTCCGCACGCGCCACAAGTACTCTTCTCACATCCCGGTCCGGAGTCTCGCGCCGCCTGCACCGTCCGTATGCGAGGTCACGCTTGTCTGAATTACACCGCTCCGGCCGCCATGCGCTGGACAAGGCCCGCACGGCCAAGGAGTTCCCGACAGAGCCGATTCCGGTGATCGTCGAACCGGGCGCCGCACGTCAGCCATCCTGGATACCCCCGGTCATCGTCCTGGCCGCAGTGGGCGTCATCGCCGGGGGAGCGCTCGTCGTCTACCGGTCGAACTACGTCACCATCGGTGCTGGGTGTGCCTGGGTCGCGGCGACTGGGCTGGTCCTGTACTGGAACAGTCGGGTCAGGAACGCGGCCGAGTTGCGCGGCAGGGCACGGGCGCAGGTCGAGCTGCGGAACATCGGGTACCAACTCGACCAGGCGCAACGGAGCGCGAGCGCGCTCAAGCAGGAGAATGACCGACTGCGGGGCGGGCTCGCGAACGCCGATCGGTCCGCCCGGAATCGGTGGGACAAGTACGCCGAACTGTTGCGCGACCTGCACAGTCAGGCGGCCAACCGCTGGCCGGCCGCGGCCGGCGCGGCGCGGCACACCGACGATGTGCCCGCGACGGCGTCCGCCGGCGCCCGACCGGACGACGATCCGGTCATCGCCTCGATCGCTGCGCTGCGTGATCTGCTCGGTGCCCTTGCCGTCCCTGCGACCAGCGGGGAGATCGCTCCTGGCTCGACCCCGGACCCCGGCTTCCGGCAGGTTCTGGTCGATGTCGGGCGGCGCACACAGGATTTCGCGCACCGGGCCATCGAGGAGCTTGACGAACTCATTCACCGGATTTCCGACCCGGAACTGCTGCGCTACTCCTTCGCGATCGACCATCTGTTGAGCCGCTTGCGGCGGGTCTCGGAGAACCTCATTCTCATCGATGGGCCGACCGCCCCACGGCAATGGCGGCAACCGGTGACGCTGCTGAGCGCCCTGCGGCAGGCCAAGGCGGAGATCGATCACTACGACCGCGTCCAACTCGTCCGCCCGATTCCGGGCACGGTTCTGGGCCACGTCGTCGTGCCGCTTGCCCACCTCGTCGCCGAGCTGCTGGAGAACGCCGCCAACTACTCGAAGCCCGAGAGCGGCATCAAGCTCCGGGGACGGTATGTCACAGCCGGCATCGCGGTCAGTGTCGACGACGAGGGCTTCGGCATGTCCGACGCCACTCTTGACCGGGCCAATGAGCTGCTCAACACGGACAACGATGTCACCACACTGGTGCGCGAAGGCCGGCTCGTCGGGCTGTGGGTCGTCGCGAACATCGCCCGGATGTACGGCATGCGAGTGGAGCTCAGCCGCAACATATTCGGCGGAACCACCGCATCCGTGGTGATTCCTCCGGCCCTGATCCACGAACCCGCGGACGTCGACGACGGGCAGCCGGCTGCTTCGGCCCGGGGGCCCGCCGTTCCGACGGAGGCGGCCGCGGTCAGCGTCGTCGACACCGTCGATGCCGACCGCGCCGATCACTACGGCTCCGGCCAACCCGGCGTCTACGAAGCGGAGCCGGCCGAGGTCGGCATGCCCGGGCGTGCCGGGGCTGAGCCGCGGTCCGGTGACGACGGTCAGACGGGTGACTGGCCCACGGATGAGTCGCCGGACACACCGGGCGGCGAAGAGTCCATCCCGGAAGGTGCACTGCCGCCGCTGCCGAAGCGCCCGCCGGGCACGGCATCCATGGCCTCTCAGTTGCGCACGCCGGCCACCACCACGACCACGACGTCGCCTGCCCCTGCCGCCAGTCCGGCGATCGCCAATTTCTTGCTGGCGACGCAGGCCATTCGCGCCGAAGGCACAGCGCAACTCGATTCATCGGATGACGGCGCCCACCCGGGTGATTCGCAAGGAGACCCACACCACAATGCCCGATAGCATTTCGACCGAGGACTATGGGTGGCTGCTGCAACGTGAGCTGCTCGACAGCGTCCGAGGCACGCGATGTGCGTTGCTCGCCTCGTCCGACGGGATGATTCGGTTCTACCGCGGTCTCGGGAAGGACGACGCCGACGGACTCGCGGCCATGGCAACCAGCCTGCTCGCCATCGCGAGAGCCGTGGGCGAGGCATACGGCAACGGGCCGGGCGTACGCCAGGTGATGTCGGAACTCGACAACCTCATCTTCTACGTCAGTGTGGCGGGCGAGAACGGCGTGCTCGCGGTGTTGGCCGAGCCCACGGTCGACGCGGGCCGGTTGACCTACAAGATGCACGAACTCGCGCGACAAACGCCGAGCCAGCTGAGCACGCCCGCGCGAGTGGCACTGAGCGACAACGGATCCGTATGAACGACGGCGGTTACCACGTCCGGTACGACGACGAAGCGGGCCCTGTCGAACGACCGTTCGCACTCACGGACGGCAGGACCGAGCCGGCCGTTGATCTGGACCTGGTTTCGCTCGTTCGTGCGAGTGGTGACGCCCCGCACAACCTCGATCCCCTCCTCCACGAGGTCCTGGGGATATGTGCCCAGGCGACCGCTGTTGCCGAGATTGCCGCCCGACTGCACCGACCCATCGTGGTTGCGAAGATTCTGCTGTCGGACCTGATCCAGCTAGGAGCGGCGGTCCGGGTCGACCGCCTCGGTCTACCCGCGATCGACGACACAGACCCACAAGAGAGATTGAGAATGTTGGAGGACTTGCTCCGTGGGCTCAGGCGCATTGAGGTCTGACGAAGGACCGTTGCCCGTGAAGATCCTCGTCGCGGGCGGATTCGGCGTCGGCAAGACCACGTTCGTGGGTGCGGTGAGCGAGATAGCACCGCTGACCACCGAAGAGACGTTGACCGCGGCGGGCGTCGGAACCGACAGCCTCGACGGCATCGAGCGGAAGACGACCACCACCGTCGCACTCGACTTCGGGCGCATCACCATTCCGTCCGCGAACCTGATCACCTACCTGTTCGGTACGCCCGGCCAGGCCCGGTTCTGGTTCATGTGGAACGACCTGTCTCGCGGCGCACTGGGGGCGGTCGTGTTGGTCGACACCCGTCGGTTGGAGGACTCGTTCGAGGCGATCTCGTTCTTCGAACAACGCCGTATCCCTTACCTGGTCGCCATCAACCACTTCGACGGAGCACTGCGCTACCCGGTCGACACCGTACGCGAAGCGCTCACCATTCCCCCGGACGTCCCCGTCGCCTCCTGTGACGCCCGCAGCACGCGCTCGGTCAGGGACATCCTCATCACGCTGGTCGAGCACCTGGTCGCCCAGGTCCGCGCCGGCGCCCACCCACCGTCATCTCCGGTCGCCCTCTGAACTTGGAGTTCCCGCCATGACCCAACCCACACGTCCCCAACGGGATGCCGCGGACCCGTCCACCGAGACCCTTCAGCCTGATCTCCGCTATCTCGGGGCTCCCGCTGATCCTGGCGTGTCCGACCGAGTCGGTCTCCTCAGGCGGCTGGGCGTCGCGCTGCAACCCGACGAAGAGTTCGACCGAATGGCACGTGATCTCGCCGAGGAGCTCGGAGTGCCAGACGGCATGGCCATGGTCAACTTCATCGGCGTCGACCAGCAGTACTTCGCCGGCCTGCACACCCCGGACGGCACCACGATCGACCGGGAGATGAGCAGAGAGGACGGCTGGTGCCCACACACGGTGCTACGGGAAGTACCTCTCCCGCTGTCCGACGTTGCCAGCTGGTCCCGCTTCCAGACCAATCGGGTCGCCGAGGAATTCGGTATCGAGTCCTACATCGGCGCCCCGCTCCCCGGCCGTGCGGGCGACGGCAATCTCGGCACCATCTGCCTGATCGACAGTCAGACCCATGACTGGACGATCGACCACGTCCGGACGATCACGGCCTTCGCGGAGCGAGTGGCAAACCTGATCTACCGCCGCGCCGGCATCTCCCCCGACGGCAATCGCTGACGGCGGGCGGAACTACCACGTCCCGTGGCTCCTGGTGGCCTGACCATGTACCGCCGACCAGGGCTCGCGGCTGGCTCCGACGGTGATCTCCGCCAGGCGTAGATACTGGACCCCGGACGTACCGGCCGGGGGCCGCATGGCTTGCGCATCGCTCCACAGCCGGTCCATTCGGCGCGGTCCCGACAGGCCTGGAGCGCCGTGGATGTCCATCGCGAGGTCGATGGACTGGAGCAGATTCTCGACATTGACCACCTTCGCGTTGATCAACTCCGCGTCGCACGGGACACCTGAATCGAGCAGGTGTGCCGCATGGTATGCCGCCAGCCGCGCGGTGAGCCAGAGCGAGTGGATCCGGCCCAGCTTGTCCTTCACGGTCGGTAATTCGTACAGCGGCCGGTCTTTGCGATACTGCGACCGACAGAACTCCGACGTCACATCGTGCACGCTTCGGTGGATTCCGAGCGCGACCGCGGTCAGGTTCGGTCGACCGTAGAGCAGGCTCGACGAGTAGGCGACCTTGAGGCCGTCGCCTTCCGATCCGAGGACATTTGCCATGGGCACCCGGCAGTTGTCGAACGTGATCGTTCCGAAGCTGAAGCCGCGCAGCGCGATGCTGTCGGGATGGGGCACCTGGGCGAAGCCGGGGCGTGTCGACTCGACCAGGAACGCGGTGAGACCCCTCGATCCCGGTCCGGTGCGCACGACGACCCCGTGGACATCGCCGACATGGGAGTTGCCGACGAAAGTCTTGTGGCCGTTGAGGATGTAGTCGTCCCCGTCCCGGACCGCCGTGGCCGCCATGTCCAGGACGTTGCCGCCGGAGTGCTCCTCGGTGACCGCGATCGTGGGCAGGCATTCGCCCTGGGCGATCAACGGCAGCCATTTCCGCTGCTGCGCGGCCGTGCCGTAGTGCACGATCTTCGCGACTCCGAGCTGCGATGCCTGCGCGATCGCACCGGCCGCGGCGCTCACCGCCGACAGCTCTTCCAGGATGATGGTTTTGGCCAGGTGGCCGGCACCCATGCCGCCGAACTCGGGTCCGATGGTGACGCCGATCCAGCCGCGTTTGGCGATCTGCCAGGCCAGATCGTGCTGAACCTGGCCGTTGCGGTCCATCTCGGCGATGAGCGGTGTGATGTGTGTCAGTGCGAAGTTGCGCACATCCGCCCGAAGCGCTTCGTGGCGAGGCCCCGAGAAGTAGCCGTCCGAGGCGGCGTGGTCCATGAACGCTCCAAGCCCGTCGCAGTCCGTACGGTCCGTTCTCAACCCGTCATCAGTACCACTGTCACGTCGACTACGTGCGGTCAGCAACTGTATGCGCAGGGGCGCTATCGGCGATACCGCCTGAAAGGTGACCCAATAGAGACATGGACCACTATCTGGGCCTCGTGACACCGTGTGGGCAGCGCGACCCGGTTCCCGACCGGCAGGCTGGTGGACGCGCTGCGGGTGCGGCACATCCAAGGCTGGTGGCGACACGATCTGCGGTCAGCCGCTGCTTGTGTTTGTCTGTGGGTGTTCGGCGCCGGTGCGCAGCACGTGGCGGATGCCGTAGAGCGGATCGCCGCTGCGTCCGCGGTGTCCGCACGTTGGAGCGGTCTTGCACCATGGCCAACAGGCGTGCCGGGCCGGTGCCGTCGCACACGGGTGTGAGGTCGATGATCACGGTGACGTACACTTGTTGCCGCGTCGGGTGTGACGCCAGGCGAGCTCGTCGACACCGATCACGGCCACCCTGTCCTCCCAGGAGACCGCGAGGGCTTCGGCGACGCGAGCGACCGACAGGTGCTGGCGCGACATCGCCTCCAGCGCCCGGCGCAGCGCGTCGCGACAGACTGGCCCGCAGCTGGTGTCCTGGCGCCACACGTGTCGGCAATCGGCGCAGCGGAAACGGGTGAACGTGAGCAGCAGCGTGGTCGGCCGGTGCCCGAACGGCTCGTGCGCGAGCCGGCGGGTCACCGAGTCGCGTGGCGATCCCTCAGCGCCGCAACGGTGGCACCAGCGGTCGAACTCGCCCGGCTCGACACGACAGGCAGGTACCGCGCGTCCGGACTCGAGCTGTTGACCGCCCACCCCAACGTCGAGGTGTTTGGGATGGCTGGCCTGAGAACCTCCATCATCGGACGACCTCGACGCTCACCCAGCCACCGGCGCGCCGACGGCCATGCCGCAATCCGGAAGACCGGCTGAACGCCGAAACCTCACCACCGCGATGTTGGGAGAGATGATGACACCCGACCCAGCTCCGATGACCGCCCAGGGCAAAGTGCATGTGGCGTTCATGATGTCCCTGGACGGCTTCGTGGCCGGGCCCGGCCACACGATGGACTTCATGGACCGCGCAACGGTGCGCGAAGGCCTGCTGCAGGAGTACATCGAGGCCACCGGTGCGATCTTGGCCGGCCGGGACGGGTTCGACGGCGCCATCCGTGACAAGCCGCCCTATGGCGGAGCCTGGCAGGGTCCGATCTTCGTGCTCACCCACCATCCCGAGGATGCCCGCCCGGCCAAGGACGTCACCTTCCTCAGCTGCCCCGTCGAGGAGGCGGTGCGTATCGGTCTGGAAGCCGCCCACGGCAAGAACCTCCAGGTGTTCTCACCACCCATCGCCAAGCAGCTGCTCGCGTTGGGGCTGGTCGACCAGATCGACATCCACATCGCGCCGGTGCTGCTCGGGGACGGAATCCGGCTCTACGACGCACCGGGTGGCGAGCTGGTGCATCTGCTGCGCGACGGTGCCGACCCCGCCCTGGCGTTCGACCTCCGCTACCGGCCGGCTGAACCTGATCGCGCGTAGACCCGCCGAACCGACTCGCGCAGCACGGTCGACATGACGGGCGGGGCGCGCCACGCACACCTGCGTCGGCATTGCCGAGCACGAACGATGTCGGTGATCATTCGTCCGTCGATCCCATGTCGGTAGCCCTGTCCGGTGCGACACCGGCCGGTCAGGCGACGTTCAGCGCGGTGTCATCGACCACGAAGGACGTTTGGTCGATCGAATCCTCCGTGCCGGTGAACTTCAGCGTGACCGTCTGCCCGGCGAACGCGGCGAGCGAGAAGGTGTGCTGGGCGTACCCGGTCACCGCGTTGAGGTTGGAGAACGTGCCCAGGGTGGCCAGCACCGAACCCGACGCGTTGAACACCTGCACCTGCAGTTTGTCGAACGCGGTCGTCGAGCTTGTCTCGGCGGTGTCGATGTGCAACCAGAACGTCAGCGAGTACGTCGCACAGCCGGCCGGCAGCGTGGCGGCCTGCGACAGGGTGTCGGTGTGCACGGTGCCATAGCCGTCCAGCCATGCGTCGAAGGTGCCGGTACGCGGTGGCTGCGTCGTCCGATTGCTGATCACGCCGGCGGTCGCCGCCCATGGGGCCGCGGTGCCCGTCTCGAAACCGGGATTGCCCAGCAGTTGCGCGGCCGTGCAGGTCCCGGTGCCCGCGGCCGCGACGGTCCAGGTGAACTGGGTCGACCCGGTTCGCCCCGCCGGGTCGCTCGCGGTCACGGTCACGCTGCTCATACCGGCCGTGGTCGGCGTTCCCGAGATCAGGCCGGTGGTCGCGTTGATCGACAGCCCGGCCGGCAGGCCGGTCGCCTGGTAGGTCAGCGTGGCACCGGCGCTGTCGCTGGCCGCGATCTGCAGGCTGGCCGACCGGCCGACCGTGCTGGTCTGAGCACCGGGGTTGGTCACCGTCACCACGGTGGTGGTGGCGCCGAACTGCACGTCGAGCACCGCGTGCAGTTCGATCCCGTTGGGCGCGACGCCGGTCTGGCCGTGCAGGAAGTCGAAGAAACCCACACCGGTGATGGTCACCGGGATGTTGGCGGCCTGGAAACTGCTGGTCGGCGTGAACCTGGCGGTGAACTCGTTACGTGCCTTGGTGATCCCGGCCAGCAGCGGGCTGCCGGCTCCCACACATGGCGGATCGGGGATCTCGGCGATCATCGTGTGCGTGCCGTCGGAGAGCACGAGGTGGAAGTCGGAGTCGGTTTCCAGCTTGTATTCGACCAGCGTCGCCTGCAGTTGGAAGACGGTCGTCTCGGTCGGTGCGAGGCGATTGTTCGCCGGCAACGACGCCGGCTGGGCCAGTCCATCCAGAAACGCGATCGACGTCGATGTGGTCGACGCCAGGTTGATCTTGGCGACGTCCGCGTCGGTGCCGGTCTTCACCGACCACCGTTCGACACCGCAACTCGCGGTGACGGCGCCCGCATGGGGCACCGTGGCTTCGCGTTCCTCTTCATCGCCCGACGGGTTCTCCCGTACGGCATTCCCTTCACCGTCAGCATCCTCGTCGATCCCGTCGGCGGGCCGGACCTTGAGCCGATCGGTGTGCGCCGCTGCGGCAACAGCCGGACGCGCTGCGGTGGCCGAGGCCCGGTTGGGCGACACGAGAGCGGCGGCACCGAGCAGAATCACCACCCCGACGACGCCGAAGACGATCACCGTGAATAACCCGGACGGCTTGACGCTGCGCATGACGACCTCCGAGGTCCGGGCCTGCCATCAAAGAGCCACGTGCAGTGTGCAGGGCGCGGTTCGGGCGACGAAACCACCACGAGATGAATGACCGTTGACAAATTTCACGGACCTGCAGTTCTTGGAAAATCCTTGGAAGCGTCAGCGGCGATGGGCGGCGACCCGCGTGCGACACACCCGAACAGCAGGGCGAACTCGTCGGCTCAACGCTCGGTAGTAGAAGCCGTGCTGCTCCGCCGAGATCCCTGCAGGGCCGCCCCGGTGTCGAAGTAATTGGGAGCAGGAATTCCCGCGTGACCGCACACGTTGTGGGCGCCGTCATCGGGTCTGCAGGTACGCGGATCCGCTGCGAACGTGCGCTGGCCACCCCCAAGCGTCATCGCTCCGCTGGCCCTCACGCAGGCCGACGGCGACCCCGAACGACAACGCCGTCGCCCCGCGGGCACTTGTCGCACACCGCTGATCAGCAACCGCTTCCCGGATGGCCGCCCGGGCTGTCCAGAGGGCCCGCACCCACCATGCTCGGCAAGGCGCGTTGCCGCCCGTCACAGCACTCGGCCGACACCTCCATACCCGAGGGGTGCGGCCGGGTCCTCGGCCTCCGCCGCGTCGACGGGCCGCCAGTCGCACAGCCGTGTCACACCCGGTTCCACCAGTTCGGTGCCCGCGAACCACGACACCAACTCCGCGTGATTGCGCGGGTAGATGTGTTCGTTGGCGTTGTCGTACAGGCCGACGAACCGGGCCATTTCCTGCTTCAACTCCGGCGGGGCGTGCTCGTCGGTGATGTGCGAGATGGCCAGCAGGCTGCCCGGCGCGCAGACGTCCCGGTAGCGCGCGACCAACCCGGCCGGGTCGTCCTCGTCCGGGACGAACAGCAGCACCCCCACCATCAGCAGCCCCAACGGGCGGGTGAAGTCCAGCAGTTCCAGAGTCTCCGGGTGGTTCAGAATCGCGTCGGGGTCGCGCAGGTCCGCGTGCAGGATCGTCGCGTTCGGATTGTCGGCGAGCAGGTCACGGGCGGCGTTGGCAGCGACAGGTTCGTAGTCGACGTAGACGATCTTCGCGTCCGGTATCCGGCGCTGAGCGACCTCGTGCACGTTGCCCACGGTAGGCACGCCAGAGCCGATGTCGAGGAACTGGGTAATGCCCTCGTCGAGGTAGTAGTCGACCACGCGGGTCAGGAACGACCTGTTCTGGCGGGTGATGGCGGGCACTGTCGGCGCGGTGGTGAAGATCTGCTGAGCGAACTCGCGGTCGGCTGTGAAGTTGTGCAAGCCGCCGAGGTAGTAGTCATAGACGCGAGCCGCGTTGGGCACTGAGCGGTCGTCCAGTTCGCGGGGGCCGACGTGCTGGGATTCGGTCATGGCGGGGGTGCGCTCCTGATTGTGGCGGGTGCTCCGGTGTGGTGCAGTCATCCGATCAACCATCCACCGTGCCACAAAACCAACAACGCGGCATCCGTGGCGGCAATTCCGGCAACCAGGCGCTTGGTCATGGGATTCTGAGCCTGGAGCCGCGCCGGGTACCTTAGCCGCATGACGCCGCCTTGAACGGTTGGCCGGTGGTCCAGATGATGTCCTTTACATGTGGCGACCCGTCCGGCGCGATCTGCACGATCGGCATCGCCTTGTCGATCGGGTTGCCGTGGCTCGCCGGGGTGAACGCGATCTGTCCCGTGACGCCGGGAACCGGACTCTGGCAGTCGAACTCGCTGATCGAGTCGGCCACTGTCATGGGGTTGTTCACCGGGTCCGGGTCGTGGCGGGCCGCGGTGGCCGCGGTAAGTATCGCGTCGTAGTTCGTCATCACGTACCCGTCGGCGAGGTCGCCCGGGGTGCCGAAATGTTGGCCCTTGAATACCGAGAAGAACGCGTCGTAGTCGTCCGCGTTGTCGGCTTCCCCGGGCGCACCGGCATTCCACTCCCCGCCGGTCGCGACGGCGGTGTACAGGACGTTGACGTGCAATGCACCGAAATTCGGCAGCGGCCTGCCGAGCATGTTGTTGGCGTCGTCGCTACTCATCACGTCAACCGTGGTCAGACCGCATGCCCCGCCCTGCGCCAGGACGGTCAGGAAGGAGCTGAGATCCGCGCCCCGCCCGGCAAAGTAGATCAGGCCTGGCTGTTGCAGGCAGATCGAGTCCCGCATGTCGGCGAATCGCTTCGTCATGTATGTGGCGCGTGTGATGTCGTTGAGTGGCACGTCCGGAGACTCATAGGTTTTCGTGTACGGATCGGTGCCGTACCGTGCGCGGTAGGCGACATCGAATGCCTGGCCGAGTGTTGTCGCGTACAGGTCGTGCTCGTTGGTGTCCTCCACGAGCATGACCTTGTGTTGGTTCCGCCTCGCCAGGTACGTGAGGGCGGCCTTTGCCGCATCCGTGTTGGTGGGAGTGATCCGGAAGAATCGTTGAATGTAGTTGTTGGTGACAGGGTCGCGGTTCATGTCGTCACCGCTGGTGGATGCCGCGATGGTCGCGATGTGCGCTTCGGACAGGTCGCTGGCCGCCTTCCGGGTGGTGTCCAGGCTCTGCCCGAGCCCGGTGACCGCGACAATGTGCTGGCTGTTTCGGGCGCCGGTGATGGCGTTCACGGCCTGGGACTGGAACTGTCCGCCGCTGCCGAAACTGGCAAGCAGCAGCTTGACCGGTGGCGTTGTGCCGTCGGCGACCGACTGGTGGTTCGCCCGCCACGCCGCGGTAAGCGCACCCTGGACCTCGTGCCGCAGGTTCTGGAACGCAAGACTGTCGTTCGCCGGGTCCGGGGTGAAGTCGTCCAGCAGGACGATGGTGACGAAGTTCGGTCCGGTGATCGCCTTGTTCATGCCGGCCAGCCGTCGTTCCAGGTCGGCCAGCGGGTCGTTGGCGCGTAGGTCGCCGGAATCCAGGTCCAGCCCGACACACACCGCCGGGTTTCCCATTTCCTCCAGGCCGGACCCGCAGGATGTGCGCGACACCCCCTGCCAGATCGCGACCCCGGCACCAGCCACGATCACGACCGCTATCGCGGCGACGATCCTCGGGTGGCGCCTGGGCCAGACCGCGGGCCGGACCGCGGTGTCCCGGGTACCGCCTCGCCCACGGAGGAAGTTGGAGGTGAGTCTGTGGTACCAGCGCATCACGACATCCGTTTCGTCGGATCAGAACATCTTCTGAGCATGGTCGGCAGCCGTCTCCAGCGGCGCCACGTCGGACCGGTGCGACTCCCGAACCAGCCCCTCGTACGAGTTCACGATGATGTCGCGCAGGGTGGACGTGGGTGTCGTGAAGGGGTTGGCTACCAGCCATCTCGCCGCGATCAGCCGGGCGACGGTGTTACGCACCGTCGTTCGGTCCACGCCCGTGGCGCTGACGTCCTCGGCTACCAACTCGTCATAGATGTCGTCGCAGTCCCGGCCGAGCGGCTTGTCGTCGGGCGCGCTGGTCACCAGCTCCAGCTGGTCGATCCAGCTCTGGTGCGGCAGATCCTGGAAGCTCGCTTCGAAGTGGCCGACGACCTCGGCGATCCGGCCGAGGGCGAGCTGGCAGTATGCCGTGCGTACCGGGTCGGCTCGGGTTGCCGGGTCGCTCAGCAATGCCTCGAACTGCTTTTCGTAGGACGACTTACCCTCCGACGTGGTCGGTTCGGCGAGCGCGGCGAGCAGGGTTCGCGCGATCCACGGGTGCAGCTCGACACGGTCCGGCGTGCCACCGCTCTGGTCGGGCGCGATGACCCACAGCGCGGTGCGCAGCTCGGTCAGAATCCGCCCGACGTGCGCCTGGGCGACCAGGTTGGCGGAGTCCGTGTGCACCAGCCACGGCGCGGTCGCGAACGGTGCGGCCGAAACGGCGTCATCGACGTCGATGTTCGACAGGTGCGCGGTGAGACGCAGGTCGTCGACCCGGGAACGCCAGCTTTCCAAGCCGGTTCCCAGGAGGGACGGATGCAGCGCATTCCGGCCCCCCTCTCGCAGTTCTCGACCGCGCAACAATACGGCGAGAGTATGCACGGTGTCGGGCAGCCCACCGGTAGCCCGCTGGATCAGCGCCCGTCTGATGCGATTCTCGTCATCGTGTCCGATCGTCCCATCGCTCGGGGCGACGATGCTGGCGGTCTCCACGCTGTCGAGTGGTTCCAGCAGCACCGGATAGTACGGGGACGGTCGCCGGGTGGAATCCGTGACCTCGGACCAGTGGCCGTAATCAGCATTGCGACAGCGCGGTACCACACGGACCTGTTCCGGTCGTCCTTCCGGCGATTTCCAAGGTGGCAGCCAGTCGGTCTCCCATCCATGGTGCCACCGCCCACTCGATGCGATCACGACCAACGGGTCCTGATCGCCCGGATGCTGACGCAGGTGACGCTCCCGTACGGCCAGCAGGTCCGCCACGAACTCATGCCCTCCCGAACAATGCAGATTGTCCAGCAACACCACCCAGTTGTGCAGGTGCGGTTTTCGGTCGGGATTGTCACATGAGCACGACGAATGCAGGTCCGCCGCGGACATGCGCAGATGACTTTCCCGAACGTCGGCCAGGAACGCGGCGGTCAGCCAGGCGGTCATCTCCGCGGGCTGCGCGCGGGCCTGCCGGTTCAGCATCACCAGGGCGTCCAGCGCCGACGCGGCATCCTCGGCCTGGGGCATGTCGGTGTGCCAATCCCCGGCGTGCCGCAACGGCCGCCGCTCGACGGCCCGGACCAGCGACGGCAGCACAACGTTGATCGTCTGTGCCAGCACCGGCGTGAGGATCTTGGCCTGCTGAGCCGCGTCGGTGAGCGTTCGGACCCAGTCGTCGAGCCCACGGCGTCCGGGAAGGGCGCCGTCGATGGCATCCTGCAGGTCGTTTCTGGCCTGGTCCCGGATGACCGTGTCCAACGGGGTGAGCACCGCGATCAGGCCGAGGGTGAAACGGAGAAAGCGGGCCGGGCGCCGGGCGGCCCACTTGCGAGACAGGTCGAACGCCAAGCGCGTCAACACTTCCACGGTGCCGACCGGCTCGGCACGCTCGAAGTCGAACTGGGCATGGACCACGCCGCCGCCGCAGTCCCGGGAAATGGCCGTCAACGCGGCCGTCTTTCCGGCACCAACCGGCCCGAGCAGGACCACCACTGGTGGTTGTCGCGGCCGGCCTCCCTGCGGCCGATTCCACAGCAACCGCCTGGCCAACACCACCGTTGTGTTGATCGCTGCCCCCAAAGTGTGTCGCAGTCCAGCCGTGCTGGTCACCGATCGTAACGCAACGTGACGGCAGTGACAGGCGATTCCACATAATTTCGCGTGGCCCCTGATGACGAGATGGAGACGGTCCGCACGCGGCGATCGGTGGCCGGCACGATCAGCGCAGGTGACGGAGCAGTCGATGGAGTGGCAGGACCAGCACGCAACGCGGGCCTACTGCTCCTCGCCACCGAACGTGGAGGGCTGTATGCGGCGGCCGGATCATCACGGTGCGGCTCCACAGCCCCAACCGGCTGCGGACAACGTGCCCAACCATCCGTTTTGGACAGTAGAACATCGGTACACACGTGGCATACCGCGACCCGGTTCACGGCTCGGCGCGTTCCTGACCCATCTGGACAGCGAGTCAGCACAGGCCACGCCGCTGTCCGGTGGTTACACGCCCTGTGCCGAAGGTAGGCGCACGGCGAGTGGCGGGGGCGCCGCTGCGCGGCTGTTCGGCCGGGCTACTTGGCGACCGTGAGCAGAATGACGCTGTCCTCGACGGCGGTCACGCTGTGCCGGGTGCGCGGGATGTCCAGCAGGTCCCCGGTGCGGCCGTCCCAGGAGTCGTCGTCGGCGTGCAGGCGGACCCGGCCGCGCAGTACGATGACAGTGGCGTCGCCGTGGCTGTCGTGTTCGGCCATCGAGTTGCCGGAGCGTAGCGCGATCAGTGTCTGGCGCAGCACATGCTCGTGCCCGCCGAACACGGTCGTGGCGCTGCGGCCGTTCGAACTGCGCGCGGCCTGGTCGAGGTGTTCCCGGCCCAGCGCCTCCAGGGAGAACTTCCGCATGGTCTGCCTCTCCGCCTCAGTACGGAACGCCGATGCGGCGCCACCGCCTACCACTCGTGCCCGGCTCCGTCGGGGGTGCCGCTTCCCGCGTGCGGTACACGACGAACGGTCGCCACAGATACCACAGCGGATAGCTCCAGGCATGCACCAGCCGGGTGAACGGCCAGATGGCCAGGATGGCCCAGGCGGCGGTGGCGTGGATCTGGTAGATCAGCGGAGCGTGTGCGATGGCCACCACGTCGGGATTGCCCGCGAACAGGCCGCGGAACCACAGCGCGACGCTGTTCCGGTAGTCGTAGCCGCCGCCGAACAGGTTGATGCCGATGGTGGGTATGGCGCCGAGCACGATCACGATGCCCAGCACGATCAGCGCGACCCAGTCCACCGGGCTGGTCGTCGCCCGCACCCGGGGGACCAGTGTGCGCCGATAGGCCAGCATGGTCATGCCGATGACCACGCCGACGGCGGCCAGTGCGCCGGGAATCGCGGAGAACCAACGGTAGCCCGCCTCCGGAATGCCGAGCGCACGGGTGAACGATTCCGGGATCAGGATCCCGATGACGTGACCCGCGATGGCGGCGAACGTGGCGTAGTGGAACAACGGGGAACCCCATTTGAGCAGGACCCGTTCCTGGAGTTGGGTGGAGCGGCTGGTCCAGCCGAACTGGTCGTACCGCCACCGCCAGACGTGCCCGACGATGAACGTGACGAGCGCCAGGTACGGCAGGATCACCCACCACCACAGGTCCCAGGCACTCATCGACGTTCTCCCGTCACGTATTCCGGCGGTGCGAACGGTTCCAGGCCCACCTGCTCCTCCGGTGGCCCCGTCGTCGCGAGCGCGCGCAGCTCGGCACGGTGACGTGGGCCGAGTCGGGGCAGCTGGGCGCGAACCACGTCGAGCAGCGCGCCGTACGGGCTGTCCGCCGCCAGCACCGCGTCGGCGAGCAGTTCCAGCCCGGCCTGGCACTGGGTCAGCACGCGCAGTCCGGGTTGCGGGGCGATCGAGGCGAACTCCAGCATGAGCGGCAGGAAGTCGGGTAGTTCGTCCTCCGGTGGTGGGAACCCGGCCTGGCGATAGGTGTGTTTGAGCGCCAGCAGTGCCATGCCGCGGGCGCGGGTGTCGCCGTGCCGGTAGTAGGTCAGGTACAGGCCGCGGCGCCGGGTGTGGTCGAAGGTCAACACGTAGTGTTGGGCTGCCTCGGTCGGCGTACAACCGCCCAACCAGCCGGTGAACCCGGCGATCGGGCTCCGGGCATCCGCTGCCGTGATCGCCGGGAGAGCGGCGGTCACGGTGGGCAGGTGAGTGAAGACCTGGTCGTCCGGATACCGCAACAGGATCGACGTGACCTTGCACAGCAGCGTGGTGTCCGCCGGGGCCGGCGCGGTTCGGCGAATCATGTGCCCTGGCCTTCACCGAACAGGTGTGCCGGTCGACCGGTGCCGTTCCACCCCAACAGGTTGAACCGCAGTTGGCCTTCGCCGTCGCGGAACTGGCTGCCGCTGCCGCCGGCGGCGAGCGTGTCCTCGGTGTGCGCGCCCAGATCCGCGACGCCACCTGGATAGCCGACCGAGCAGTGCTGGGCCTGCAGCCGGCCGCTGTCCTCCGCGTGCACCCTGGGGATGACGTAGCGCTCGTCGTACTTGGCGATGGCCAGGATCCGGTACAGGTCCTCGACGTCGTCGGCCGTCATGCCCACCGACGCCAGCAGCTGCTCGTCGGCCGGATCACCGAGTTGCCTCGCGCGCATGTGGGTGCGCAGCACGGTCAGCCGCCGCAGCGCCCGCTCGACGGGCGCGACGTCCCCTGCGGTGAACAGGTTGGCCAGGTAGCCCAGTGGAATGCGCAGCGACTCGATGGCAGCGAACACCCGGTCCGGATCGCCGTCGTGGTGGCCGGTGGCGTGCACCGCGTCGGTGATCGGCGACAGCGGCGGGACGTACCAGACCATCGGCATCGTCCGGTACTCCGGATGCAGCGGCAGCGCCACCCGGTGCTCGGCGATCAGCGCGTACACCGGGGAACGCTGCGCGGCTTCGATCCAGTCGTGCGCGATGCCGTCCCGCTCGGCCGCCGCGACCACCTCCGGGTCGTGCGGGTCGAGGAACACCGACAACTGCGCCTCGTACAGGTCCTTGTCGTCCCGCACCGACGCGGCCGCGAGTACGGCGTCGACGTCGTACAGCATGACGCCGAGGTGTCGCAGCCGACCGACACACGTCTCCGAGCAGATCGTCGGCTGGCCGCCCTCGATACGCGGATAGCAGAACGTGCACTTCTCTGCCTTTCCGGTGCGGTGGTTGAAGTAGACCTTCTTGTACGGGCAGCCGGACACGCAGAACCGCCAGCCACGGCAGCGGTCCTCATCGACCAGCACGATCCCGTCCTCCGCCCGTTTGTACATCGCACCTGACGGGCACGAGGCGACACAGGACGGGTTCAGGCAGTGCTCGCAGATGCGCGGCAGGTAGAAGTAGAAGGCGTGCTCGAACTCCAGCCGCACCTGGTCGGCCAAGCCGTCGAGATTCGGGTCGGCCGCCGCGTAGCGGTCCGAGCCGGCCAGGTCGTCGTCCCAGTTCGGGCCGGCCGACGGCGCCATGTTCCGTCCGGTCAACTGGGATCTGGGGCGGGCGCTGGGAAACGAGTCGGACAGCGGCGCCGTCGTCAGGTGCTCGTAGTCGAAGGTGAAAGGCTCGTAGAAGTCGTCCAGGGACGGCAGTTCCGGGTTGTAGAAGATGGACAGCAGCTTGCGCAGCCTACTGCCCGCCCGGAGCGTGAGTTTGCCGCGCCGGTTGAGTGTCCAGCCGCCCTTGAACCGTTCCTGGTTCTCGTAGCGACGTGGATAGCCGGTACCGGGCCGGGTTTCGACATTGTTGAACCAGACGTATTCGGTGCCCGGCCGGTTGGTCCACGTCTGCTTGCAGGTGACCGAACAGGTGTGGCAGCCGATGCACTTGTCCAGGTTCATCACCATGGCCACTTGCGCCATGACCTTCATCTGTTCGCTCCGCTGGGGTCGCTGTGCATCAGAACTCCACCTCCTGCGCGCGCCGCCGGATCACCGTGATCTCGTCGCGTTGGTTGCCGGTCGGGCCGATGTAGTTGAAGGCGTAGGTGAACTGGGCGTAGCCGCCGATCAGGTGCGTCGGCTTGAGCAGCAGCCGGGTCAGCGAGTTGTCGCCGCCGCCGTGCAGTCCGGAGCGTTCGGTCTTCGGCACGTTCAGGTGCCGGTCCATGGTGTGGTACATGTAGACCGTGCCCTCGGGCATCCGGTGAGTGACGACGGCGCGGCAGGCCACCACGCCGTTGCGGTTGTACGCCTCGATCCAGTCGTTGTCGGACACGCCGATCCGGGCCGCGTCCGCCGGGCTCATCCAGATCACCGGTCCACCCCGGAACAGGGTGAGCATGTGCAGGTTCTCCTGGTATTCGGAGTGGATCGACCACTTCGAGTGCGGGGTGAGGTAGCGCACGACCACCTCCGGCCGGCCGTCCGATGCCGTCGACGGGTCGCCGAAGTGGCGAAGCATGTTCAGCGGCGGCCGGTAGGTCGGCAACTGCTCGCCGAATTCGGCCATCCACTCGTGGTCCAGGAAGAAGTGTTGCCTGCCGGTCAGTGTGTGCCAGGGTTTGTGCCGCTCCACGTTGACCGTGAACGGTGAGTAGCGGCGCCCGCCGGTCTCGCTGCCCGACCACTCCGGTGAGGTGATGACGGCTCGGGGTTGGGTCTGGGTGTCGGCGAAGGTGATCCGGTCACCTGCCCGCTCGCTCGCCAGATCGGCCAGGCCGACTCCGGTCTGCTCTTCCAGCGCGCGGAATCCCGCCTCGGCGAGTCGACCGTTGGTGGTGCCGGACAGCGTGAGGATCGCCTCACAGAACAGGTCGTCCCTGGCGATGGACGGGCGCCCGTCGGCGATGCCGCCGCGGACCGTGCCATTGCGGCGGCGCAGATAGTCGATCTCCGGCTCGGGGAGCCAGGTGACGCCCTTGGTGGTCATGCCGGCGGTGTCCAGCAGTGGCCCGATGGCAACCATCTTCTGGGCCACCGCGCCGTAGTCCCGGTCCACCACGGCAAGTTTCGGCATGGTCTTGCCGGGAACGGGCTCGCACTCGCCGGCTTTCCAGTCCCGCACCACGCCGTGCGGCTGGGCCAGTTCGTCGGCGGTGTCGTGGGCCAGTGGCGTGGCGATCACGTCCCGCCGCACCCCGAGGTGCACAGCGGCCTGGCGGGAGAACTCGGCGGCCAGCGTGTGGAACACGTCGAAGTCGGTGCGGGCCTGCCAGGGCGGTGCGATCGCCGGGCTGAACGCGTGCACGAACGGGTGCATGTCCGTCGAGGACAGGTCGTGCTTCTCGTACCACGTCGCGGCGGGCAGCACGACGTCGGAGAACAGGCAGGTGCTGGTCATTCGGAAGTCGACGGCCACGGACAGGTCGAGCTTGCCGACCGGCGCCTCGTCCCGCCACCGCACCTCGGTCGGCCGCGAGCCGGGCGGCGTTTCGGTCGCGGTGACCGCGTTGTCCGTGCCCAGCAGGTGCCGCAGCAGGTACTCGTGGCCCTTCATCGACGAGGCGAACAGATTGGCCCGCCACACCATCAGCACCCGGGGCCAGTTGGCCGGATCGTCCGGATCTTCGGCGGCGAACCGCAACGCACCCGACCTGAGTTGCTCCACCACATGGTCCGGCACCGCCCTGCCGGCGCGCTCGGCCTCGTCGCACACGTCCAGCGGGTTGCGGTTGAACCCGGGATGTGACGGCATCCAGCCCAGCCGGGCGGCCAGCGCGTTGCAGTCGGGCAGACTGCGCCCGGCCAGCCGGCCGGAGCTCAGCGGGCTGGCCAGCACGTCGGCGCTGAACGCCTCGTACCGCCACTGGTCGGTGGCCAGCCACCACAACGGCGTGCCCACCATGTGCCGTGGCGGACGCTGCCAGTCCAGCCCGAACGCCAGCGTGGACCAGCCGGTCAACGGCCGGACCTTCTCCTGGCCGACGTAGTGGGCCCAGCCGCCGCCGTTCACACCCTGGCAGCCGCACAGGTCCAGCAGGGCAAGGAAGGCACGGTAGATCTGGTCGGAGTGGAACCAGTGGTTCGTGCCGGCGCCCATCGCGATCATCGACCGGCCACCGGTTCGCTCCGCGTTGCGGGCGAACTCCCGCGCCACCCGGACGCACGCGGCGGCCGGTACCGACGTGATCGCCTCCTGCCACGCCGGTGTGTACGACTGCTCCGTGTCGTCGTAGCCGGCCGGCCACTCGCCGGGCAACCCGTCGCGGCCCACTCCGTACTGGGCCATGACCAGGTCGAACACCGTGGTCACCAGTCGGCCGCCGGCCCGGACCGCCGGCACGCCACGCTGCTGCACGCCACCAGCCTCACCGGAACCGGTGTCGAACCGCGGCAACTCGACCCGGACCGCCTCGGCGCCCGGCCTGCCGTGCAGGGTGAGCGCGGGAGTCGTGGTCAGGTTGAGGTTCCAGCGGCCGGGTTCGCTGGCCCAGCGGAATCCGACCGACCCGTTCGGCACGACCGGTTGCCCGGTCGCGTCGTCCAGCAGCACGGTCTTGAACTCGGCGTGCTCCACCTGCTCGCCGAGGTCGGCGGCGGTGAGGAACCGGCCGGGCACGTGGCCGTCGCCGCGTTCGGTCAGCGTCACCAGGAACGGCAGATCGGTGAAGGTCTTCGCGTAGTCGGCGAACCGGGGCACCTGCCGGTCGCGGTAGCACTCGGCCAGGATGACGTGGCCCATGGCCATCGCCAACGCTCCATCGGTGCCGGGTGCGGCCGCCAGCCATTCGTCGGCGAATTTGGTGTGGTCGGAGAAGTCCGGCGACACCACCACGACCTTCTGGCCCCGGTACCGCGCCTCGGTCATGAAATGCGCGTCCGGGGTGCGGGTGATCGGCAGGTTGGTGCCCCACACGATCAGGTAGCCCGCGTTCCACCAGTCACCGGACTCGGGCACGTCGGTCTGGTCGCCGAACACCTGCGGCGACGCCATCGGCAGGTCGGCGTACCAGTCGTAGAACGACGAGATCGTGGCGCCGATCAGCGACAGGTACCGGGTGCCGGCCGCATAGGAGGTCATCGACATCGCCGGGATCGGGGAGAACCCGATGATCCGGTCCGGGCCGTACTGCTTGACCGTGTGCACCTGGGCGGCGGCGACCAGTTCGATCACCTCGGACCAGGTGGACCGCACGAACCCGCCCTTGCCCCTGGCGCGCTGATAGCTTCGGGTTCGCTCGCGATCGGCCACGATCGACGCCCATGCGGTCACCGGATCGGCGTGTTCGGCCCGTGCCGCCCGCCACAACTCCAGCAGCGGCCCACGCACGTAGGGGTAGCGGATCCGGGTGGGCGAGTAGGTGTACCAGGAGAACGACGCGCCGCGCGGGCAGCCGCGCGGTTCGTACTCCGGCGAATCCGGGCCCACCGAGGGATAGTCGGTGGCCTGCGTCTCCCAGGTGATGATGCCGTCCTTGACGTACACCTTCCAGGAGCACGACCCGGTGCAGTTCACCCCGTGGGTCGAACGGACCTCCCGGTCGTGCCGCCACCGTTCCCTGGAGAACTCCTCAGCGGCCCGACCGCCGTCCCGGAACACCACCCGCCGGTCGTCGGACTGCCGGCCAGGGAGGAACCACTGGGCCGTGCGCATCAGCGACTCGACAGCGTCCTGTTGGGACTGCGCGGCGGGCTGATCGGCGCGCGGCGACTCAGCGGAGCACATGGGACGGGCTCCCTCCGTGACGGTTGCCCGACCAGGCTAGGACGACCGCCGCGTTCGCACGACTTGGCACGGTGGCACTGGATTCACTCGTTCGTGTAACCGCGCAGCCATCGTCCACCCGAGACGATCATCGACACGAACACCACCAGCCACACGGCCAGTGCCACCCAGCCTTCGTCGTCACCGAACGCGATCAGCCAGTGTGCGCCGGCTGCGTGGCCGAGTTGGGCGCTGGCCACGCCGTACATGCCGATCGGGAACACCATGCTCCACAGCGCTGTCTCGTAGCGCAACGGCACCCGACGAACAACGTGGCGCCACACCCCCAGCGCCAGTAGCAGGGGAATCAGCCAGGTGCAGAACGCCCACAGCACCAGCGACGTGTCCGTGAACAGACCGCGGGATACCAGGGCGTGCGGCAGCGCGGCCAGCTTGGCGCCGGCCAGAATGGTGATCGCGGCCGCACCCATGAACACCCAGTACGCAGGCACCAGGTCCCGCGCCGCGACCGGACTGACCAGCAGTCGGGCCAGGCCGATACCGGCCATCAGCACGTACAGCACCAGGCCGATCGCCCAGCACGCCGTTGCCGCGCCGGTAAGCGCAGCGGTCAGCGTGTGCGGGGCGAGCGTGCTCGCGGCCACGGCGACCGACTGGGTGCCGACGACCCAGATGAACCAGGTGCCGTTGACCTGGCCCAGGCTCGGGTGCCGGCGGCCGTCGGCGATCAGTCCCAGCGGCACACCGTAGCCGAGCACCAGCCACGCGAGCGCGCCGACGGCCAACAGCACGGCCGCCGGCCACCACAGCTCACCGAGGGCGAGCCGGGTGGCCAGCACGTCCGACGCGGCCCCGAACGTGAGGAACGCGAACCCGCGCGGGCTGACCACGTCGGCCGCCATCTCCTGAGGCCACCGCAGCAGGCGCGCCCCGGACACCATGATCAGCGCGACGTAGCCGAGCGCCCCGACCACCAGCAGGGCATCGGACACCACCGACCGGCCGTCGCTGTGCAGCGCGGTGGACACGATGCCGGTGGCCATCACGAACGCGAACACACCAGGGTTGAGACTCCGGACCACCCGATGCCATCCGGTCCAGCCCCGGGACGGCGTCGCCCGGTCGCCGTGCGACAGTGTCGGGGGAACCTCCTGCCCTGTGGCGTGCGTATCCACGGGCGCCTCCTCCCGGCCCCGCCGGCGATGCCCGACGCCAGTCAGTGTCCACCCGATGTACCGCGCCGGCTCGTTGACCAGCGTCGCAGCCGGAAAGGACGCAACAAGCCGCGAGCTCGACATCACGCCACGGCGTGCCAGCCATCTTCGCCGCAGATCCAGTCGATCAGCCGCCGTCAGGTCCACTTGCGACAGCGTCTCGGCGTCTCACCTTCTGGCAGAAGCGGTCCCACTCAGAAGAAGACTGGTCAGTGCGGCGCTGGTGATCACTCCGGCGCTGGATGCGATCCCCTCGACGACTGCCTCCCGCGGTGACGAGCCCCGGCCCCAGCACTCGCGGATGCGGCTGAGGATGAACACTTGGTAGTCCATGCTGATCCCGAACAGCAGCACGAACATGAAGCCAACCAGCCTATCGAGCATCGGGACGACAGGATGTGAACCGCGGCCCCTTGACCCCAGGATCGCGGCCTACTGTCCACCTGCGACAACCGCGAAGTCGGCGACCCACAGCAGCGCCTCAACGCTCGCCACGCCGGTAGTGACGGGCTCACTACGCTTCGAACTTGCGTTGGCGAGATCCACTGCGGCGTGTTCGATAGTCGCGGGCTAGGTGATCCTGCAGCCGGGTGTGGCGGAACTGGTAGACCGCGCCAGCCTGACGCAACACGCCGCGCTGATAGGCATCTTCCAGGAATGCCATTACCGGCCAGGGCAGCCGACCCGTGAGCGGCAACCAGATGCGCGACAGAACCATCCACCGAGCCCAAGCAGTGGTATCGAACGAGCCCATGATTCTCCGCCCACGCCCACGCCCACGTCTACGCCCACGCCGGTGTCGGAGCCTGAGCACGAGCGAAAGCATGAGCCCGCCTGCGAGCCCCAGTACCAGCCCCAGTACGGGCCCGATCGTGAACGTGGCCCCAAGCCTGCCTGCGATCCCGAGCGCGAGCCCGACGGCGAGCCCGTACGCGACCAACCAGAAGATTGTTGTCTTGCGGTCGAGAATCAACAGGTCGGACGGGCTGACCGTGGCTCTGATGTCCACGGGGCCGGAAAACCCGGTCAAGAGCCCGTATGCGATCCCGATAGCGAGTCCGAACGCGAGGCCGTCCGCGACGCCGCCTGCGAGCCCGACCACGAGGCCACCCACGAGGCCGCCCACAAGCCCGACCGCGAGCCCATACGCGAGTCCGACCACGGTCGCCTGCGGGATCCGCCTTGTCCTCCTACGGATTTGCAGCTGTACGCGTGAGGGATTGGGCGCTCCGGAGCGCGGCCCGGCCACCAACCCAACCGTGAACCCGAACATGAACCCGAACGTGAGCCCGAACAGGAACCCGTCAGCGAGGCCGTAGGCGAGGCCGCCCGCGAGCCCACCTGCGAGCCCACCCGAGAGTCCACCGGCGAGCCCACCCATGAGCCCGTACAGGAGCCTGCGTGGGGATGGAGGGATGGTGTTGCCCAACTGCCACCAGGCGAGGTCCTGCGTGCCGAGTCGATCCAGGTGCCACGCGAGGTAGGCCAGCCAACGCTGGACACGGTCGGGGTCCCACCGCCAGTGTCGGTGCGGGTGGCGTCCGGTCGGTTGGTGATCGGGCTGGCGGTAGACCGTGGGGACAAAGCTGCTCAGGAGATGATCTTCCAGGGCCTCGGGGGTGCTGAACCGGTCGGTGTCCAGTAGCGCTGCGGGGTCGTGGTCGGGCGTGTCGCTGTAGATGGTCCGGGCGAGCGCGATCATCAGCGGAGTGGTCAGCACTGCGGCGAGGTTGACGCTGGCCAGGCCCTGAGGGTCCTCCCGCAGCTGGGTCAGGATCGGCTCCCACACGATGGTGGCACCAGCACCGGTGCCGGTGGTCTTGCGGGTGGTGCGCGGCAGGTAGTCGGACAGGTCGGTCAGGGCCAGGTCGAGCAGTTCGACGCACGCGGCCGAGGTCAGGACATCGGTTCCCGCCAAGGCGGCGGCGTACTCGGCAGGGCGGCTGGTCAGCAGCAGCGGCAGCGTGGCGGCGTTGAGCGCTTGCAGCGCGGCGCGGTGCAGGCCGTTGGCAATCTCGTCGAACCCGTCCAGGACTGGCAGGATCCGGCCGGCATCGACCAACGCCGCGGCCAGCGTCGATGTCCCCGGACTCCTCGCGGCCAAGCCGGGGTGGTCACGCTCCAGCCGACTGATCAGCCAGTCGCGCAGCGCGGTGGCCATGGGATTCCAGGACCCGAGGCTGAAGACCACCGGCACCGGTTCGGCGGACGCGCGCACCTCCAGCAAGTCCAGCACGAATCGCAGGGTCAGGATTGTCTTGCCCGACCCCGCCCGGCCCAGCACCACGAGCCGTCCGGAGGGCACCCGTCGGTAAACGTCCACGATCTCGCCCAGCTGCCCGGTCAGGGCCAGCGGGGAAGCGGTAGCCCCGGCCGGGACGCGGCTGATGTTGGCCCAGTGGTCGGTAAACCCCTCGGGCGCCAACCGCCAGCGCACCGGTAGCGGGAACGGATCCTGGATCCGCCGCCGCTCTTCCTCACGCCGCCAGCGAGCCCCCACAGCCTGCGCCAACTGCTCGGCAACTCCGGCCGCCCCGTCAATTGGTTCGCGTGGCGCGTTATCGCGCCTGCGCGCGGCTGCGGCCAAGTCCGGGTCGAGGCTGGCCAGATCGGCGATGATGCGAGCCAAGTCGGCTTTGGGCTCGCGGCGACGCAAATGCCGACATTGGCAGCGGCTCAGCGCGCCGATGTCGGTGGGCAGGTCGACCTCGACCGGCAGCTCCGCCTGGTCGGTCAGCACCGGGATCACCCGCACCCCCGCGGCGAAGGCTTGGGCCAGTTCTTGGCGGACGAAATCGGCCGGGTCGTCAATCCGACGCCGCCCGGTGTCGGGGTCGGTCGCGGTCAACCATTGCGACCCGATCACTGCCAGCAGCACCCGGGCCGACCGCACCCTGCTCAACATGTCCTCGACGAAGTCGGCGCCAGCCGGGATGCACTCGGCATCCAGAAACACCAAGTCCTCACCGAACTGACCACTCAGGGCGTGGTAGAGCAGGGCACCATAGCTGTGGCTGTCCTCTCCGCGGTAGTTGATGAACACAGCACGTTCCACCACGCGCTCCCTGGGTGAACACGGTCGTCACTCAGCGTAGAAGTATCAAGTCGGATCTGTGCCCAGTGCTGAGATGTCCTTGTTTTGACCAGCTATTGTCAACGCCATCTCGTCCTGGCGACATTTACGAGGCCATCGATCAGCGGTTCAGCGGCGTCCGCAGCTGTCCATCAGTCCTGCTCAGCGGCATGATGGTGGCCGGACGGACCCAGTTGGACGGGCCCGAACCGAGACTAGAACTGAGACGAGAGTGACCGGTGACCAGTTGCGGCGGCAGCCCAAACGCATCCTCGATCATGCCAGTCGGGCCACGCCGCGCTCGGACAAGATCCGAAGCCGGCGGATGTACAGACCCGCGCCCACCAGTGATGGAACATGTCTCTGACCTGCGTGAACTGATCAAGTCCGGCACGACCAATGAGGGTGGCCCGCCGTGGGCATTCGATCGACGTTGACCAAGCTCAGCCACACCCCGGGCGGCGGGGGTGTCGTCGACCGCGGCCAGCAGCCGTGACGCGCAGGCCTGCGCGGTCGGCCGATCGAGGATCTCGGTCGAGGTCATCGCGTTGAGTAAGTCGGCGACCTCGGGCGGCAGGCCGGCCGGTAGCTGCTCCGCCCGGCCGGACAGGCATTCCAGCAGCGCCGACCCCAATGCGTACACGTCCGCGGGCGGACCGGTCTGGTCGTCCGACCACTGTTCGGGTGCCGGATAGGCCGTGGCAGGGAGAGATTCGTTCCGGCCGGCGAATGGCGGCGACCCGGCCAGCACTGCGATACCGAAATCGATCAGGTGCGGCAGGTCCTCCCGATCGAGCAGGATGTTCGAGGGCTGCACAGCCCGGTGCACCACGCCCCGGTCGTGTGCGTGCGCCAGGGCGTCGGCCAGCACACCGCCGATCCGCAGCCCCTGATCGAGTGGCCACGG
>DASUGU010000146.1:0-2185 GCA_036273855.1 Pseudonocardiaceae bacterium | reverse complement strand
GGTGCACGATCTGCTTGACGTTGCGCCCGGTGCGGATCTCGTTGTCGTACTTGACGTAGCCGCGCAGGATGCCGCGCTGGTCGCGGACGTCCTGGATCCAGTGGATGAACTCGTTCCGCCCGCCGGGCAGCTCGCCGGTGACGGTGAACGGCGCGGCCCCGGCGAAGATCAGCACGGGGACGCGGCCGCGCAGGGCGTTGCTGACCGCACCGCCGAGATTCTGGGTGCCCGCGTCGACGTGCACGAAGACGGCCTGCGGCTGCCTGGTCACGGTGGCGTACGCGTGCGCGGCGCACAGCGCGACGATCTCGTGCGGGCACACGACGAGCCGCGGGAACTTGTCTTCGCAGCCTTCGGCCCGGGCCTGCGCGAACGCCTCGATCAGGCCCGGGTGGTCGCTGCCGAGGTTCGCGAAGATGTACCTGACCCCGGCTTCGGCCAGAGCCTCGAGTAGAGCGGTGCTGGTCGTGTAGCGGCCAGCGTCCACCTAATCAGTACCGGCCGGCGGTCTGCATCGACATGGCGTGCTCGACCAGGGTGACCAGGGTCGCCTTGGTCGACTCGCGGTTCCGCGCGTCACACGGGATCACCGGCACGTCCGGCGAGATGGCCAGGGCTTCGCTCACGTCCCTCGACCGGTGCGGGAACTGCCCGTGGAACCCGTTGATGCCGATCACGAACGGCAGCCCGGATGCCTCGAAGTAGTCCACCGCGGGGAACGAGTCGGCCAGGCGGCGGGTGTCCACCAGCACGACCGCGCCGATCGCGCCCTGGATCAGGTCGTCCCACATGAACCAGAACCGGTGCTGGCCCGGCGTCCCGAACATGTAGAGGACCAGGTCCTTGTCCAGGGTGATGCGGCCGAAGTCCATCGCCACGGTCGTCGTCGACTTGTCCGGCACATGCGACAAGTCGTCGACGTCCGTACTGGCCACGGTCATGACGGCCTCGGTCGTCAGCGGCGTGATCTCCGACACCGAGCCCACGAATGTTGTCTTGCCTACACCGAATCCACCGGCCACCACGATCTTGACCGACGTCATGGCAGGCGCGTCGGACCTGGGCTGGGCGACGCTAGATCTTACGGAGTCCACTGAGCACCCTTTCGAGCAAGTTGAGGTCCGGACGGCCCTCAGAATCATCGCGCTGGTGAATGCGGACGAGACCGTCCGCGCTCATGTCGGCGATGAGAATCCTGGCTACGCCTAGCGGCAGCCGCAATACCGCTGATACCTCGGCGACTGACCTCCAGTCCCGGCAGAACTGGAGGATCGCCTGACACTCTGGCGCCAGCACCGAGAGGTCCCGGGGTTCGAGAACGGTCGCCGTGACCAGTGCCTCAATGGCGAGCTGGTACCTCGGCTGCGTCCGGCCACCAGTAACCGTATACGGCCGGACGAGCCGTGTCGCACCATCTTCCTCAGCCGCGAAGCCGAAACCAGAACGCCCTGGTCCCGGCCCCTCATCCCACAGACCGGCCCGTCCCTGCCAGGAACCGGGCAAGCCCACGAACGGCGACTGGTTGTCACCTCGCCCTTGGCCCGCCACTGCAACCTCCGGTCATCGTCGGCCATCACCCGGGATGGCTGCTTGCATGACGCCGCGGGTCGCGGGGGTCAGGACCCGCCCGGCCCGCTCAACCAGCAGAGTCATCTCATAGGCCACGAGGCCGAGATCACAGGTGGACGCAGCGAGGACAGCAAGGCTAGAGCCGTTGCTGATCGCCATGATCACCAGCACACCCCGCTGCATCTCCACCACAGTCTGCACTACCGCGCCGCCTTCGAACACCCGCGACGCACCCTGAGTCAGGCTGGTCAGCCCCGACGTCACCGCCGCCAGCTGGTCGGCCCGCTCCTGCGGGAAGCCCGCGCTGAACGCCAGCGGCAGGCCGTCCGAGGACACCACCACCGCGTGAGCAACATCGGGCACGCGCTCGACGAAGTTGGTGATCAGCCAGTTAAGGTCCTGCGCAGGGCGCCCTGGCGTGCTCATGCGCACTCCTCTCGTCGCCCGTCCATACAGGTTCCTCCTCGTCTCGCTGTGCCTGTGGCTCGGCCTTGAGCTTTCATCGGGTCTTACGGCTCCTCGACTTGGGGTGCGGCGGCGCGACCTTCGCGTACGCCTCGCTGGAAGCTGGCCATGCGGGAACGGGCCGCGTCCGCCGACCGCGCGGGTGCCTCGG
>DASUGU010000145.1:0-3707 GCA_036273855.1 Pseudonocardiaceae bacterium | reverse complement strand
TACCCGTGGCCTCGGACAACGCGAACCCGGCGCGTCCACCGGGCCACCGCTGTGCCCGGGGGCGCGAGGACACCCATCCGAAGATCAACACCACCCGTCTGGAGATCAACTCAGCCCACTACTCGCGGAAACGGGTCTGATCGCGAGATCATCGCCAAGATCGAGCAGCTGATGAACAGCACCGACAGGTGAAACCCGCCCCTGCGCCGTGGCCGTACAAGTCACCGCCCCTGCCGAGGTAGGCCACAGCGGGCGTCCGATCGTTGAGCGCTTGGTGCGGTCGGACGGTGTTGTAGGGGTGTCGGAAGCGGTGGACATCCGTCGCGTGGTGACGTAGTCGATCACCGCGCCGATCCGCCAGATCCCGCCATCGGCGTCTCGAACTCGCTGAAGTCGGTTTGCCACGCCCGATTCCGTTCCGTGGGCGGATCGCGGAACACCCGGCGCCGCAGCATCGCCCACGACTTGCGGTCACCTTTGGTCGAGGATTGGCTGCGCGACCACTCCGCTGAGCAGGTCAGTCCCACGAAGATCGCCAGGGACCTGGGTGGGAAGTCCAGTGACGCGGTGAGCAACGCGCTGGACGAGCTGGTCGCCGACGGCGTGGCGGTGAGGACCCAGGACACGCCGAGGCGGTTCGGGCTCGCACCGGCGCAGCAGGAGGCGACCGCCCCGTCTACGAACTGAACCGACCAGCATGGCTGACGTGGTTGCGCCCCGACGGGATCACCGCCGGGGCGCAACGACATTCACGTCCGTCTATCCGGCGAGCGCGGGGTCCGACGGCAGGGCGGTGGGGTCGAGCGTTGGGGTCTACCGGGACAGCGGGTGGCTTGGCTGGCCAGACGCGCCACCACGAGCCGTCCGGAACGGGCACGGCCAACCCGAGCACGGCCAGCACTCGCAACACATACACCTCGATGAACGAGATCTGGGTGCGCACGACCTCGTTCGTTGCCGCGAAATCGCCTGCGTCCAAGGCATCGCCGAACGCCATGTCAGCGGCACGGTCGGAATCGGCGTGTGCGGTCGCGGAACCGGCCTCGCGACCGAACCGGGTGGTGTCGCCGGTGTAGTGGGTGAGCACGAAGTAGGCGCCGAACACCACCACGGCGACGAGTACCAACCGGCCGATCAACCGCCCGGTCGCGAACGCTGACTATGGTAATCGTCACATCGGTCACCGAAGGCGACAAGCGTCCGACGGTGGGGCGAGCTAACGACCGTCGCCAGACGGCGGGAGCCAGCGCGTCAGCGCACCGACATTGGGTCGGAACCCTTTCCGGGAATTGAGTTGGGGGCAGCATCGGTAGGGGCAACGTAGCCTGTGAGCATGCCGAACGCGGCGCAAGGGGCTACCGCGTGCACTGACGGCGGTATGACGAGGCGTCAAGCACTGTGTCGGAGGCGTTCAACTGCCGGCAGCGCTTGGGATCGCCACCGGATGCCGGCCGCACCCGCCATACGTTCAGGACAGTCCGGATCCTCGACGGGCCAGACCACAACGCCGAGTGGTACGTGCAGACCTACAAAGGACAGCCAACAGGCTCTAACCGGAACCATCGCCGAGCGCACCCACTCCGTCGAGCAGAGTGGCGACTTGTCGTTCGATGGCGTCTCGTATCGGTCGGATGTTCTCGACATGGTCGTCGGTGATCTTGTCTATTTTCCAGTGCAGGTGACGCCTGCTGGGGTAGGCCGCTGGGGTTTGGGCGTCGCCGATGGCCACGACGATGTCGACGGTACGTGCCAGCCGGTCGGTCCATGGTCTTCGGACCTGGCCGGTGATGTCGATACCTCGTTCGGCCATCGAGGCGATGGCCGCCGGGCTGGTCCGGTCGGGTTCGGATCCCTCGCACCAGGCCACGGCCCGGTCACCGGCCAGGTGCTCGAAGAAGCCCAGTGCCATCCGGCTGTACGCGGTGCCGGGGGTGTGGAGGAAGACGACGGTCGGGATGGGGCTGTCCGGGTCGGCCGCGGCCAGTGCGCGCAGTCGTCGTCTTGCGGACCGTTCCGCCAGCAGCGGTAGGTGGTTGCGGACGGTACTGTTGGCGCGCAGCCGGTCGTAGTCGGCGTACAGGAACCGTTGCACGATCTCGTGTCGGAGTATGCCGTCGAACTCCTGGATCAGGCGGGCGCCGGCGCTTCGCAGCGCATGTCGCGGGTCGATGGTGGTGGCCGGCCGGTCCACGGAAGTGGGCGCGTCGGAGGGCAGCAACGCCGAAATGACGCGCACGGCGTCGTCAAGTCCTGTGCTGGCTTCGCCGATTCGGTGGTGCTCGAACAGTGTGAGGGTGGCGTCGATGACGGTGTCGAGATCGTCGGTGTGCGGATCGGCGGACCGGCGGGTGCCGGTGACCACGTCGGCCAGTGCCGCCCTGGTCTGTGGCGCCGGCCGGATCCCCAGTTCCCGGGTCAGCAGGTTGCGGCAGGACCGGTAGGCGCGCAGCGCCTCGTTGCGGTGGCCGGTGGTGGCGTGGGCCCGGATCATCAGTCGCCAGGCCGGTTCGCAGAGGATGTCCAGTCCCAGGGCGCGCCCGGCCAACCGGAGCGCCGCGTCCGCGTCGTGTGGGAGGGCGAGTTCGCCGGCGCGCAGTGCCGCGCGGACGGCGCGGTGCCGGTAGTCGGCGCGGATTGGTTCGGCCCACCAGGTGTCGTCCGCGGAATCGAGCAGGCCGGTCGATGCCAGCGCGCTGGCGTGGTCGAGCAGGCTTCGTGCTTCCTGATCGGAGCGGTTGTCGGCTTCGGCAACGAGATCGTCGAACAGATCCAGGTCGGTACTGGTCGTGGCAGGGTCCAGCAGGTAGGCGCGGGACACGGTACGGATCACCGACTGCCTGGCCGGCATCCCGGGTTGCAGGTGTCTTCGCAGCAGTGACACATAGCTTTCCACTGTGGACAGATGGTCCGGCGGTGGAGTGTCCGCCCAGAGGATGTCCGTGAGCCGGTCCTTGGTCACCCGCTGCCGCCGGTGCAGAGCTAGTGCTTCCAGTATCCGCTGGGGTTTTCGGCCACCGAAGTCACCCGGGCCGAGTACATGAGGTCCGTCCAGAACGTGCGTCCCCCCGAACAAGCGGACATGGAGCATCCATTCCCCCTCGGGTCACGGTGCGGGCTGCCAGATCGTGCGGTAAGTAACTTTCCGTCGCGGGGCAGACGTGGCCGCAGCCCAGGTTTGGGGGACGGGTGACCCCGAAGAATGGGTGCACCGGATCGACGCCCTGTGTTGCGTCCGAACGGTCGCAGGGCGTGGCACGGGAAACGCCGATGGCGACGATCAGTCAACGTGACCACGGTGAACTGCGGGTGTAGCCAAGCTGGGTATTCGCTGAAGCCGTGCGTAGGCACGCTCCCCTACGCAGTCGACCGCTGACCAAGCGTGGCCCCAGTCTTGCGGCCCAAGGTTTTCATAGGGTCGCCGGCCGATTCTTCGCGTGCCGACCGGACCCCCGCTCCGGCCCAGGCATACGTCACAGGAAGGGCGTTTCATGGACACATTACCAACAGGAACCCGCGGACGAAGACGGCCCTGGCGCTGGAGCCGTCTGTCGACGCGGTCGCTCGCACTGGTGGGCGCCGCGCTGGCCGCCGTCGGTCTGCTGTCGGCGACCAGTGACGCGCAGCAACTCAACACACAGACCAGCTTCCTGAGCAAGGTTGGCCCGGTCACCACCACCGACGGCTTCCCGACCTACTACCAGGACAGC
>DASUGU010000144.1:0-23170 GCA_036273855.1 Pseudonocardiaceae bacterium | reverse complement strand
CCGCTCCGGGCTGGCGTCGTCCAGGTAGCCGTCGGCCGACGTGGCGCAGGACAGCAGCACATACGGGCGTGGCGGCAAGCGGGCCCCCTCTCACGCTAAGCGTAGCTTCGGTGCTTTACTGGTCACCGATGCTCGAGACAGTCAATCCCGCCACGGGCGAGGTCCTGGCCACCTTCGGCGTGGACGGGCATCGCGAGGTCGAGGCGGCGGTCGCCGCCGCGCGGGAGGCGGCCAGCTGGTGGGCCGGGCTGGGCTGGTCCGGGCGCCGCATCAGGTTGCTGGCCTGGAAGTCCTACCTGGTCCGGTACATGGAGCGGCTCGCCCAGCTGATGCACGAGGAGACCGGCAAGCCGCTGGACGACGCCCGGCTGGAGATCATCCTGGCCGTGCTGCACCTCAACTGGGCGGCCCGGCACGCCCACCGGGTGCTGCGCCGCCGCCGGGTGCCGAGCGGCCTGATCGCGCTGAACCTGGCCTCCTCGGTGGAGTACCTGCCGCTCGGCGTGATCGGCGTCATCGGCCCGTGGAACTACCCGGTGTTCACCCCGATGGGTTCCATCGCGTACGCCCTGGCCGCCGGCAACGCCGTGGTGTTCAAGCCCAGCGAGTACACCCCCGGAGTCGGCACGTGGCTGGCGGACACGTTCGCCGAGATCGTCCCGGAGCATCCGGTGCTCCAAGCTGTCACCGGATCGGGTGAAACTGGTGCGGCGTTGTGCCGGTCGGGTGTGGACAAACTGGCGTTCACCGGCTCGGCCGCCACCGGCCGCCGGGTCATGGCCGCCTGCGCGGAATCCCTGACGCCGGTGCTGATGGAGTGCGGCGGCAAGGACGCGCTGATCGTCGCCGAGGACGCCGACGTGGCGCGAGCCGCCGACGCCACCGTGTGGGGCGCCATGTCCAACGCCGGCCAGACCTGCGCCGGCGTGGAACGGGTCTACGTCGTCGACTCGCTGGCCGACGAGTTCGTCGCCAAGGTCGCCGCCAAGGCCCGCCCGCTGCGCACCGGATCGCATTCCGGCGCCCACATCGGTCCGATGACCATGCCGTCCCAGGTGGACGTCGTCCGCGGCCACATCGCCGACGCGCTGCGCAGGGGTGGCACCGCCGTGGTCGGCGGCCTGGATTCGGTGCGTGCCCCCTACGTCGGTCCGGTCGTGCTGGTCGACGTGCCGGAGAACTCGCCCGCCGTCACCGACGAGACGTTCGGCCCGACCGTGGTGATCAACCGCGTCCGGGACGTCGACGAGGCGGTCGCACTGGCCAACGACAGCCGCTACGCACTGGGCGCCGCGGTGTTCTCCCGCGCCCGCGGTCCGGAACTGGCCGCCCGACTGCGAGCCGGCATGGTGTCGGTCAACTCGGTGCTGTCCTACGCCGCCGTCCCCGCGTTGCCGTTCGGCGGATCGGGTGATTCCGGGTTCGGCCGGATCCACGGTGAGGACGGACTCCGTGAGTTCACCCGCGCCCAGTCCGTCACCCGACAGCGGTTCCGGTCGCCGCTGCGGCCGATGAGTTTCTCCCGAGGTGGCGGCACAGTGCGGCGTCTTGTCCACCTGGTACGCCTCCGCTATGGGCGTTGAGCAGCGCGTAGTCGGGTGTAGAAAGGTGGGGAGAACCGGATCGGTGTGGATTCGGGGCCACGGAAGGCGTTGCGATGAAGAAGATCATCAATGATCCGTCGACCGTGGTGGTCGACTCGCTGCACGGGATGGCGGTTGCCCACCCGGACCTCCTACGCATCAGCACCGAGCCCGCCGTCATCGCGCGGGCGGACGGCCCCGTAGCCGGCAAGGTCGGCGTGGTGTCCGGTGGCGGCTCCGGCCACGAACCCCTGCACGGCGGCTTCGTCGGCCGAGGCATGCTCGACGCCGCCGTCCCCGGCGCGGTGTTCACCTCACCGACGCCCGACGGGATCCTGTCCGCGATTCAACAGGCCAACGGCGGCGCCGGGGTGCTGCTGATCGTCAAGAACTACACCGGTGACGTACTGAATTTCGAGACCGCCGCCGAACTCGCCGAGGCCGAGGGCATCAGCGTCCGTTCCGTGGTCATCGACGACGACGTCGCCGTCAAGGACTCCACGTACACGGCCGGCAGGCGCGGTGTCGGCGGCACGGTCCTGCTGGAGAAGCTCACCGGCGCGGCCGCGCAGCGCGGGGACAGCCTCGAATCGGTCGAGGGCCTGGCCAAACGAGTCATCGCCAACGTCCGCTCCATGGGCCTCGCGCTCACCGCACCCACCGTCCCGCACGTCGGCACGCCCAGCTTCGACCTGGCCGACGACGAGATGGAGGTCGGCATCGGCATCCACGGCGAGCCCGGCCGCGAACGCCTGGCCCTGGAGCCGGCCGCCGCGCTCGTGGCGCGCCTGACCGAGCCGATCCTGACCGATCTGCCCTTCGGCGACGGCGACCGCGTGCTGCTGTTCACCAACTCGATGGGCGGCACGCCGCTGCTGGAGCTGTACCTGGCCCACGGCATCGCCGAGCGCCTGTTCGCCGACCGGGGCGTCAGCATCGTGCGCCGGCTGGTCGGCCCGTACATCACCAGCCTGGAGATGCAGGGCATCAGCCTGACCGCGCTCAAACTGGATGACGAGATGATCGAACTCTGGGACGCGCCCGTGCTGACGGCCGCGCTCCGCTGGGGCGTGTGATGGCCTGCCGCACCGAGGGCGTCGTCGCCGCCCTGAAGGCAGCCGCCGACACGGTGGGGGCGCACCGTGACGAACTGGTCGAACTGGACCGGGTGATCGGCGACGGCGACCACGGCGAGAACCTCCGGCGGGGGTTCCAGACGTTCGTGGTCGCCCTGACCCGCAGCACGCCGGACACGCCCGGCGCGGTGATCAAACTGCTGGCGACCACCCTGATCAGCACGGTAGGCGGCGCGGCCGGCCCGCTCTACGGCACCGCGTGCCTGAGGGCGGCCACCACCCTGGGCGACGCCGACGAGCTCACCCCGGAAACCACGGTCGCCGCACTGCGAGCCGCGCTCGGCGGTGTCGTCGCCAGGGGCAAGGCCGAGGTCGGCGACAAGACCATGGTGGACGCACTCACCCCCGCCGTGGACGCGGCCGCCGAGGCGCTGGACAGCGGAGCGGACATCGCGGGTGTGCTCGCGGCAGCCGCCGACGCGGCCGAGAAGGGCGCCGAGTCCACAGTGCCGCTGGTGGCCCGCAAGGGCAGGGCGTCCTACCTGGGCGAGCGCAGCGCGAACCATCTCGACCCTGGTGCCCGCTCGACGTCGTTGCTGTTGCGTGCCTTCGCCGACTCGGCCGCCAAACACCGGTCGGCCGCGTGACCGTCGGCCTGGTCGTCGTGTCGCACAGCGCCACATTGGCTGCCGGCGTGGTCGAACTGGCCGCCCAGATGGCGCCGGGCGTGCCGATCATCCCGGCAGGCGGCATGCCCGACGGCGGACTCGGCACGGACTTCGCAGCCGTCACCGCTGCTGTCACGGCGGCGGATCAAGGCGACGGCGTCGTGCTCCTGTTCGACCTGGGCAGCGCCCAGATGACCGCCGACCTGGTCGTGGAGTCGCTGGCCGACCCGGACCGGGCGGTCGTCGCGGACGCGCCGCTGGTGGAAGGTGCGGTCGCCGCAGCGGTAGCCGCCGCCGGTGGAGCGTCCATGGCGGACGTGGCAGCCGCAGCGTCCGGCTCGGCAGCTGCCGCTGTTTCGTCGCCGGGCCCGGCGGATGAGGCGGAGATCGAACTGACCAACGAGATCGGCCTGCACGCCCGCCCGGCCGCCCAGCTGGCCAGGTCGCTCACCGGCGTGACCGCGGACGTAACGGTGAGGTTCGGCGACCAGACGTCCGACGCGCGCAGTGTGTTGGGATTGTTGGGGTTGGGCGCCCGCAAGGGTGACAGGCTGGTGGTGTCCGCGCGCGGGGAGCAGGCGTCGGAAGCGTTGCGGCGCATCCGGCAATTGGCGGACGACAACTTCGGCGAGTAGAGAAATAATGCGTTTCGGAGCGGGGATCTGGGCGCATGGGGGTAGGGCGATGACCCGGTGGCGGTTGATGGGCGGCACGCTGGGCATGGCGGCGCTGCTGGTCGTGGCGGGCTGTGCGTCGACGGTCCAGGGTGTGGCGATACCGGCGCCGGGCGCGTTGCCCGCGGCGCACGGGTCGAGCACCCCGAACACGCCGATCGACACCCAGAAGACCTTTGGCGACGCGACCACCGTGGACCCGTGCAGCCTGGTGGACACCGCGACGGTGCACGGCGTGACCAGTGCGCGGCAGGAGTCGGCGGATGCGCTGGACGACTGCCCGGTGTTGGTAACCCAGAAAGACGGTTCGAAGGCCTACGTGACCGTAGGGCCGCTGGAGAACTCGGACGACATGACCGGAGCGCCGGTGGACACGGTGACGACGCTGCCGGACGGCATGATCGTCCAGGTCGGCAAACCGGACTCGGCGGACTATTGCGACGCCTATGTGATCTTCCCTGACGATCTCGACCTGCACGTGAGTTCCAGCCCGTCCACAGCGGACTCGCATGCCAACGTGTGCGCGGCCGCGGTCGCGATGGCGGAGAACGCGGGAAGCCAGATCGGTGCCGGTGCGGTACGGCACCGGACGTATACGCAGGGTTCGGTAGGCAAGATCGACCCGTGCGGTCTGATCGACCAGACTCAACTGTCCACAGCCGGGATCTCCGAAATCTCGACGTTCGCGTATCCCGAGGCCCACGAATGTTATTGGGCGTCGGACAGCGACATCAACCTACCAACGGCCCAGCTGGATTTCGTCGTGGGCGAGCAGCCCACAATCCTGGACCCGACAACGGACTCGAAGGCAACGATCGCCAAACGCCAGTCGATAGTGAGCCTGTACACCCAAGCAGACTCGGATTCAATCTGCTGGATCAACACGGGCCTGAACCCGTACACCGACCACGACACGAGCGCCGCGGCGGGCTTGGTGGAGATAGCGGAAGTTGGCGTCGACACGGTCAAGGGCAGCAAGGTAAACCCCTGCACAGCAGCGAAAGCAGTAGCGGCCGCAATCTGGCCCAAACTCCCCCCACAATCGCACTGACAGCCAAAACGTTCCAGCAGCCGCCACCCACCGACTGACACACCCAGCCGGCATCGTCAACAGCGGCCGCAAACGAAGTCCACCCCACGGTCAACAAGCCCGAACAAAGCCACAAAGTCAGCCAAGTGACGACCAATAAACGAGTCGTCCCCTGCACGGACGACAAGCCCGACGACCCTGCCGGTGCGGTCGTCTGACAATCGGCCGGCGAGTCGTCCCCTGCACGGCCAACTCCCAAACAACGCTGCAACGCGGGCCACCTGATAATCGGCAGTCGTGTCGTCCATCCAACGGCCGACATACGGGCGACGCCGCTCGTGCCGCAACAGGCAGTGTGTTGGCGTGTCGTCCATCCGATGGCCGACACGCGCGCACCCGCGTCGACCGAGCGCGATCCCGCCGTGGTCGCCGTCGCCGTCCGCTGCCGCTGCCCCTGCCGCTGCTCGTCCGCCGCCGCCCGCCGATGCCGGCTGCTCGTCCGCTGCCGCTGTCCGCCGCTCGCGCTGCCCGACTGCTCGCACTGCCCGCTGTCTGTTGTCCGTAGCTCGGGCTGCCGCTGCTCGCGCTGCCTGCTGCCCGTTGTCCGCTGCCGTTGCCGCTGTCCGCCGCTCGCTGCTCGTGTTGCCCGCCGCTCGCGTTGCTCGACTGCTCGCACTGCCCGCTGTCTGTTGTCCGTAGCTCGGGCTGCCGCTGCTCGCGCTGCCTGCTGCCCGTTGTCTGCTCGCCCGCTGCTCACCCGCTGCTGCTGTCCCGCCGCTGCTGCCCATTGCTCGCCAATCGCCGCTGTCCGCTGCTCGCAGGTCGCAGGTCGCAGGTCGATCACCCGCCCGCCGTCCGCAGCCCGCTGGTTGGTCGCCCGCCCGCAACTCGCTGTCCGGCCGCTCGCTGCTCGTCGTGAGGGCGCGTGTCGTCCGCCGAGTGGTCGACTCCCGCAACCGAGATGCTCGGCCGGTCATTCGATGCCTTGCGCCGCCGCGCACGCCACCATCAGCCGGCGATCAGAACGGCCACAGCCACCGAACACTCACCATCAGTGAACTGACCGTTCGGCCAGGTCATGGACCGGCCCGCATTGGCTGACCCCGCCGGCGTCGACCACCCGATCGGTGGTCTCTGGCTCGATCCGGAGACGAACCTCACGCGGGCGGACGACGATTGCATGGCACGATCTCGACAAGTTACCGATGCGTAGCATTCGGAGGTAGCTATGTCGCGCGAGTTCGCCACGATCGGGATCATCGGCCTGGGCACCATGGGAGCCGGCATCGCCGAGGTCGTCGCCCGGACGGGCCGCCACGTCGTGGCTGTCGAGGTCGACGACCACTCCATCGGGCGTGGCCGCGGTCACATCGAGCACTCCACCGACCGTGCCGTCGCCGGCGGCAAGCTCACCCCGGTCGAGCGCGACGCCCTGCTCGCCCGCATCGAGTACCACACCACCCTCCCTGTGCTGGCCGACTGTGACATCGTCATCGAGGCCATCCCGGAGAACCTCGACACCAAGGCCGAGGTCTTCGCCGAGGTCGACAGCATCATCGGCCCCGACGTGATCCTCGCGTCCAACACCTCGTCACTTTCCGTCACCGAGATCGGCGTGCACACCAGTCGTCCCGGCAAGGTCGTCGGACTCCACTTCTTCAACCCAGCGCCGATCCTGACGCTGGTCGAGGTCGTCCGCACGGTCGTCACCGAGCCCGACGTGATCACCGACGCCGTCGACTTCGTCCGCTCCCTCGGCAAGGAACCCGTCGTCATCGGCGACCGCGCGGGCTTCATCGCCAACGCCCTGCTGTTCGGCTACCTCAACCACGCCGTCAGCATGTACGAGCAGCACTACGCCACCCGCGAGGACCTCGACGCCGCCATGCGTTACGGCTGCGGCTACCCGATGGGCCCCCTCCAACTGCTCGATCTCATCGGCCTGGACACCGCCTACGAGATTCTCGACACGATGTACCACCAGTCGCGCAACCGTTTGCACGCACCGGCTCCGCTGCTCAAGCAGATGATCACCGCTGGCCTGCTCGGCCGGAAGACCGGTGCCGGCTTCTACACCTACGACTCGCCCGACTCGCCGACCGTCGTCCCCGACGTGCACGACCCCGCGCCCGATGACGCTCGCCTGCCGGGCCGCGACATCCACCGGGTCGGCGTGATCGGCACCGGCACGATGGCCACGGGCATCACCGAGGTGTTCGCGAAGAGCGGATTCGACGTCGTCTTGAGGGCACGGTCGGACGACAAGGCGAACGCAGCACTCGGCAAGGTCCGGGCTTCGCTCGACAAGGCCGTGGTCCGGGGCAAGCTGTCCGAACAGGACCGCGACGCCGCTCTGGCCCGGATCACGCCGGCGGTCGAGTTCGACGAACTGGCCGACTGCGATCTGGTGGTCGAAGCCGTCGCCGAGGAGCTCGCCGTGAAGAAGGCGGTGTTCGGCGCATTGGACGAGGTCTGCAAGCCGGGTGCCGTACTCGCCACTACGACGTCGTCACTGCCGGTGATCGAATGCGCCGCCGTCACCAGTCGTCCGGGTGACGTCGTCGGACTGCACTTCTTCAACCCCGCACCGGTCATGAAGCTGGTCGAGGTGGTGTCCACGATCGCCACGTCCGCCGACGCCATCGCCACGGCCGACGCGGTGTGCCGACGGTTGCGCAAGCACCCGGTGCACTGCGGCGACCGGGCCGGGTTCATCGTCAACGCGCTGTTGTTCCCGTACCTGAACGACGCCGTCAAGATGCTCGAGGCGCACTACGCCGAGGCGGATGACATCGACACCGCCATGATCGTCGGTTGCGGCCTGCCAATGGGCCCGTTCGCCTTGCTCGACGTCGTCGGTCTCGACGTGTCACTCGCCATCCAGCGCACCCTCTACCTGGAGTTCCGCGAAGCCGGTTTCGCGCCTGCGCCGCTGCTGGAGCACCTCGTCACGGCGGGGCGCCTGGGTCGCAAGACGGGCAAGGGTTTCCGCGACTACACGAGGTGATCGACACCATCACCCGGACGTGGCAGCTACCGGTTTGGTGGCCCAGAACCGGACGATCCGTTTGGGCTCGTGCTCGATGCGCACGTCGGTGAAACCGGCCCTGGCCAGGCGATCCGCCAGCGTGGCGGCGTCGACGACGACCATCGTGTCGCCGAGGTGCAGGAACCGGAACGAGAGGTTCAACTGACTGTCCGAACCGGCGAACATGCCGCCCGGCGCCAATACCCGGTGCGCCTCCGCGAACAGTTGGTCCTGGAGCGCCACGGACGGCACGTGGTGCAACATCGTGAAGCACACGACGCCGCTGAAACCGTTGTCCTGAAACGGCATCTCCGCGCCACTGCCCGGCACGACACGGGCCTTGTCGCCGACTTCGCCGGCCAGCCGCTCGGCCCGCCGGGTGTCGACCTCGAGGGCGGTCAGGTGCCGGTACCGCTGCACCAACAACTTCGTGGTCGCGCCGTAGCCGGGACCGATCTCCAGCACGTCGTCGCCAAGCTCCGCGCGGTCGAGTACCAGCGGTAACCGGGTCGCCGTGGTCGTTGCCCATTCAGGTGACGAGCAGAGCTTGCGGTGCCTCCGGTTCATCGGCATGCGCCCGACGATAGGCCGGTCGGGAGGCGTCCGCCACGGTCGGCGGCGACCGATTGGTCCGTTTAGCCGCCGCACCCGCAGGCGCCACCGCAGCAGCCACCGCCACCACCGCCGACGGGAGCGGCGGCGCCGGCGCTCCCGGTCATGGCGACAGTGGTGAGCAGCTTGACGGTGTCGTGGTGACCCTCGGGGCAGACGGCCGGCGCCGACGACTCGCTCATCGGCCGGGAGACGTCGAACTGGTCCGCGCACTCGCGGCAGCGGTAGGCGTAGGTCGGCATGGGGCCATTGTCGCACCGTGCGGCAGGAGCGGGGTGTGGTCCGTTACCGTCGAATCGTGCCTCGCCACAACCGCTCCCGCCGTTCCCGTGGCCGATCGGGACAGCCGGTCGAGCGGCCCTTGTCCAGTACTCAAGGCTGGGCGAAGGCCGAGTCGGGCGCGGACGGCGAGTGGCTGGTGAGGCACATTCCCGCGACGGCGGCGACCAAGACCTACCGCTGTCCAGGCTGCGACCACGAGATCCAACCCGGCGTAGCGCATGTAGTGGCGTGGCCTGCCAGTGAACATGGTTCGGTAGCCGACCGCCGCCACTGGCACTCAGGCTGCTGGACTGCCCGAGGCCGCAGAGGCCCCACCTCGCGCCGCTGGTAAGCCGACAGATCCCGCGCGCACGACCCGCAGAAGACGGACCCGCCAAAGATCAGCGCCACACGAACCGACCGCAGGAGGGTCGACACGCGGGCAAAGCGCGAACAGGTGGTTCTCGGGTGCCAGCCGACGGGCTGGCGATGAGACGGCCATCAGACGGCCGGCACGCTGGAGGATCAACTACACGCCAACTGACCGCCGAACGGTCGACACGCGGGCGACGAGCGCGAACATGTGGTTGAGCGCCGAACGCCAGCCAGCATTGACCGCACTGATGAGTTGACCAGTGGACGGTCGACTGCCGGATCAGCGATGCGCGAGCTGGCCGCTAGAGGGTCGACACACGGGCTATTGGCGGTGGCCAGGTAGGAGAAGTCGGGCTGGTCGATGGCCGATGAGTGAGTCGGCCGCTGGATGGTCGGCATCCCGGAGATCAGCGGTCCGTGAACTGCCCCCTGGAGGGTCGACACGCGGTCGATGACGGGCGCGCCTTGGTGGTGGATTTGATCGACGCTTGGTGTTGCCGAGTTGGCCGCCGGATGGTCAACATGCCATGGCCCGTTGCTGCTGTGGCGAGTCGTCCGTTTGACGGTCGACCCGCGCGGGTGATGTGCATGGCCGGGTTGGCCGTTTGGCCGGGGGATGGTCGACATGCCATGGCCCGTTGCTGCTGTGGCGAGTCGTCCGTTTGACGGTCGACCCGCGCGGGTGATGTGCATGGCCGGGTTGGCCAGTTGGCCGGGGATGGTCGGCACGCCCAAGCCCGTTGCCGCCGTCGCGAGTCGTCCGTTTGACGGCCGACACGCGCGGGTGACGTGCATGGCTGAGTTGGCCGTTGGGCGGTCGGCTGGTTGGCAGGCTTGGTGTGTTGGCCCTTCAGTGGTCGACACGCCCGGGCTGCTGGCGTCGTGGCGAGTCGTCCGCTAGGAGGTCGATCTGCGCGGTGGCTTGTGCGGCTGAGTTGGCCGTTGAGTGGTCGGCTGGTCCGCGAACTTGGCGTATTGGCCATTCAGTGGTCGACACGCGGCGGCATGGGAGCGAGGCGTGTGGAGCGCTGGTGAGGGGCCGCTCGGCGTGTTGCCCTCTGGAGGGTCGACACGCGCGGGGAGGGGTGCCGGCGTGCAGCGGATTCGGTGTGTTGGCCGTTGGGTGGACGGTTCGCGCGAGGCCGGGTCGTCCCGCCCTGCGTTGGGTGGCTCGCTCGAGATCGGGGCGGCGGCGGTGCGTGGTTGGACGGCTGGCGTGTCGGCCGTTGGGCGGTCGACACGCCAGCCGATGTGGAGGTACCGAGTGCCGGGGAGCAGCTAGCGCTTGGCGCTGGATTCTCGGCGGGTGCCTTGGGGCCGGTTGGGGGTGGTCGGTTGCACCGCCGGCGGGCGGTGGACCGTTCCGCTCGGCTGGCCGTTCTTCGGCGGGGCCACCGGCTGGTTTCGCCTGGTGGGGGCGTTCGCGATGGCCTGGGTGGTTGTGGAGCCCGCTCGGCTGGTCGTTTCGTCCGACGACTCCGTGGACTCGGGTTCCTGAGCCTGGTCTGTCGGCTTGGCGTCGTCCACCTGCTCGGCCGGTGGCGTCTGCTTGGTGGTCGCCGACTCGGCGCCCTTCGGGGCGGCCTCGGTGGGTGCCGCCTGCCGGCCGGGAGCAGTGTCGGTGGGTCCCGCCGGCCTGGTGGGGCCGGTGTCGGCGGCCTGCCGGCTGGGAGCGGTCTCGGCGAGTCCGGCCTGCCTGCCGGGAGCGGTCTCGGCAGGTCCGGCCTGCCTGCTGGGAGCGGTGTCGGTGGGCCCGGCGTGGCGGGCGAGAGCCGCGTCGGCGGGTGCGGCCGGTCGGTTGGGCGTGGTGTCGGCCGGGTGGGTGGGAGCGTTGGTGGGCCTCGTTGCGGTCGGCCTGGTCAGGGCCCCGGCTGGGCGACCGGGGCGGCGCGCCTCCGTTGTGGGCCAGCGACCAGCGGTGGGCCGGCCGATGACGTCCTGCTCATCCGGCAGCGGATCCAAAGCCGGGCTCGCGTTCGACATCAACGCATGTGCCGCACGCAACTGCTCCGCGATCTGCGCCCGCAGCGACCGCAGCGCCTCGACCCGGGCAGCGGCCACGTTGATCCGCCGGTTGGCCTCCTCGGTCGCCTCGCGCACCCGCCTATTGGCCTCGTCAACGGCGTCCTGCAACCGGGCCTGGGCCTCGGTGACCGCCTCGTGCCGGCGCCGGTTGGCCTCTTCGGTTGCCTCACGCACCCGGCGATCGGCTTCGATCTTGCTGCCGCGCTGCTCCTCGGTGATGGCCGCGCGAACCCGGGCAGCTTCCTCGGAGGACTCCCGCAAGCGGCGCTCCGCCTCGGTCTTGCTGACCCGCTGCTCCTCGTTGGCCTTGGCGCGCACCCGAGCGGCCTCATCGGCAGCGTCGCGCAGTCGGCGCTCGGCCTCGGCCTTCGACGTCGCCTCCTGCTCGGCCAGCGCCTTCATCGACTCGGTGCGCCGCGCGGCCATGGCGATCTCGAAGTCGTCCTCGATCTGGGTGCGGCGCGCCTTGGCCTCCTCGTCGGCCTTGGTGCGTTCGTCCTCGGCCTGCTTCGCCTGGGCGGCCAGCTCGGCGGTCGACTTCTCGACCAGTTCGCGGTGCTCGTTCTCCAGCTCTGCGCGCCGGCCGTCGACCTCGGCGATCAGCTTCTGGTAGCGGTTGCGCAGCGCGCCCGCGTCTGCTTCGGAGCGGGCGCGGATCTGGACGGCGTCGGCCTCGGCCAGCGCCTTGGTCTCGTTGGCCTCTTCCTGCGCCAGCCGCAGCATCCCCTGCAGCCGCTCGGACAGGCCCTCCAACGTGGTTGGCGGCTGCGACAGCCGGTCGACCTGGGACCGCAGCTCGGTGATCTGCGTCCTGGCGCGCTCCATCTGCTTGGCCAGGTCGCCGGCCTGGGACACCGCAGCGTCCCGGTCGGCCGCGATCAGCCTGAGATCGCTGTCCAGCCGCTCCAGATGTTCCTCGACCTGGGTTCGGCTGTACCCGCGCTTGACGATGTCGAAGCCCGCGCCCAGCGGAACGAGGTCGCGCTCGCTACCAAGACCCATGGGCTCACGCTACCCGGCTGGGTGACCCGTCCGCGCGACGCTCCACAAGTGTCGTCCTAGCACACGGGAATTACACACCTCGGAACCGGTTGATGTCCGCCAGATGGCGGGCACGGAACTCCGCGTCACGTACACCGAGCCCTTCCTCGGGCGCCAGGCACAGCACGCCGACCTTGCCCTGGTGGGTGTTCTGGTGCACGTCGTAGGCCGCCTGTCCGGTGTCCGCCAACGAGTACACCCTGGACAGTGTGGGATGGATCTTCCCTTTGGCGATCAACCGGTTGGCCTCCCACGCCTCCCGGTAGTTCGCGAAGTGTGAACCGATGATGCGCTTCAGGTTCATCCACAGGTAGCGGTTGTCGTACTGGTGCAGGAAACCCGAGGTGGACGCGCACGTGACGATCGTGCCGCCGCGCCGGGCGACGTAGACGCTCGCGCCGAACGTTTCGCGGCCGGGGTGCTCGAACACGATGTCCGGGTCGTCGCCGCCGGTGAGTTCGCGAATTCGGGCGCCGAACCGCTTCCATTCCTTCGGGTCCTGGGTGTTCTCGTCCGACCAGAACCGGTAGCCCTCGGCCGCCCGGTCGATGATCAGTTCGGCACCCATGCGCCGGCAGATCTCGACCTTCTGCGGGCTGGACACCACGCACACCGGAATGGCGCCGCCGTTGAGCGCGAACTGCGTGGCGTACGACCCGAGCCCGCCGGACGCGCCCCAGACGAGCACCACGTCGCCCTGCTTCATGTCCGCGCCGTTGCGCGACACCAACTGGCGGTACGCCGTGGAATTCACCAGGCCGGGTGATGCCGCCTCCTCCCAGGTGAGATGCGCCGGCTTGGGCATCAGCTGGTTGGACTTGATCAGCGCCAGCTCGGCGAGGCCGCCGAAATTGGTCTCGAAGCCCCAGATCCGCTGCTCAGGGTCGAGCATCGTGTCGTTGTGGCCGTCCGGGTGCTCCAGTTCCACGTTCAGGCAGTGCGCGACGACCTCGTCGCCGGGCTGCCAGGCGTTCACACCAGGGCCGGTACGCAGCACGACGCCGGCCAGGTCGGAGCCGACCACGTGGTAGGGCAGGTCGTGTCGCTTGGCCAGCGGCGACGTCTTGCCGTACCGGCGCAGGAAGCCGAACGTGGACAGCGGCTCGAAGATCGACGTCCACACCGTGTTGTAGTTGATCGCGCTGGCCATGACCGCGACCAGCGCCTCACCGGGGCCCAGCTCGGGCGTGGGCACGTCCTCGACGTGCAGCGAGCGGCGGGGGTCCTTCTCCTTGCTGGCCATGCCCTCGAACATGGACGTCTCGTCGGCGTGCACCGTCACCCCGCGATAGCTGGCGGGGACGGGCAGCGAACCGACCGCATCGAGGTCGCTGTTGAGGATGGCGTCGAGGATCTTGCGCACGAGGTGCCTCCCTGGGGCCTTGCCGGTACTCAGGGCGATGGCGGGAGGTTACCGGCGAGTAACGGTACAGAGCCAGTCCTGTGAGGCAGCGCACGGCCGTTTGTCCCACCAACGGGTCATGTCACCGATGCTGGGTACCCAGCTCAGCGTGCCGGCTCGACCAGTTCGACCAGCACACCGCCGGCGTCCTTCGGGTGGACGAAGTTCACCCTGCTGTTCGCGGTGCCCCGCCGGGCCGACTCGTAGAGCAGGCGCAGCCCCTTCGCGCGCAGCGCCGCCGCGGCCGCCTCGACGTCGGTCACCCGGTAGGCCAGCTGTTGCAGGCCGGGACCGGACCGGTCGAGGAACTTGCCGATCGTCGAGTCCGGACGCAGCGGGGCGAGCAGCTGCACCGCCGCACCCGCGCCCGTGTCGCCGGGAGCGCGCAGCATCGCCTCCCGGACGCCCTGGTCCTCGTTGACCTCCTCATGGGTGACGGCGAGGCCGAAGGTGGTCCGGTAGAACTCGATGGCCGCGTCCAGGTCGGGTACCGCGACGCCGACGTGGTCGATCGCGGTGACCAGCGGGCCGAGCTGCTGTCCCAGGTCTGCCATGCCGTGAGGGTACGAGTGCTGAACCGGTACCGGGCAACGGAAGCGTGCCAACCGTGACTGCGGTCATAGAACGCCGGGTTACCGCCCGGTATGGTCGAGTTGACAACCGCTAGCTTTCGCCGTGGAGGCCAGTCATGGGATCCGTCATCGTCGCCGGCGCGCGTACCCCGATGGGTCGACTGCTCGGTTCGCTCAAGGACTTCTCCGGCGCCCAGCTCGGCGGGGTCGCCATCAAGGCGGCGCTGGAGCGGGCCGGCGTGCGGCCCGACCAGGTGCAGTACGTGATCATGGGTCAGGTGCTCACCGCGGGCGCGGGCCAGATCCCGGCCCGCCAGGCCGCGGTGGCCGCCGGCATCGCCATGGACGTGCCGGCGCTGACGATCAACAAGGTGTGCCTGTCCGGACTGGACGCGATCGCGCTGGCCGACCAGCTGATCAGGGCGGGCGAGTTCGACATCGTCGTGGCAGGCGGCCAGGAGTCGATGACACAGGCGCCGCACCTGCTGCCCAAGTCGCGCTCCGGCTTCAAGTACGGCGACGTGCAGCTCGTCGACCACATGGCCTACGACGGTCTGTTCTGCGCGTTCGACCAGGTCGCGATGGGTGCGTCCACGGAGAAGTACAACTCCCGCTACGAGGTGACCCGGCAGGAGCAGGACGAGTTCTCCGCACGCTCCCACCAGCGGGCCGCTGCGGCGATCAAGAACGGTGTGTTCGCCGAGGAGATCGCGCCGGTCACCATTCCGCAGCGCAAGGGCGACCCGAAGGTGGTCGACGCGGACGAGGGCGTGCGGCCGGACACCACGGTGGAGGGCCTGGCAGCGCTGCGGCCCGCGTTCGCGCCGGACGGCACCATCACCGCGGGCTCGGCGTCCCAGATCTCCGACGGCGCCGCCGCCGTGGTCGTGATGAGCAAGGCCAAGGCGGAGGAACTGGGCCTGACCTGGCTGGCCGAGATCGGTGCGCACGGCGTGGTCGCCGGCCCGGACGCCAGCCTGCACGAGCAGCCGTCCAACGCCATCCGCGCGGCCTGTGCCAAGGAGGGCATCGACGCCGCCGACCTGGACCTGGTCGAGATCAACGAGGCGTTCGCCGCGGTCGGCGTGGTGTCGGCCAAGCAGCTCGGCGTCGGCGCGGACAAGGTCAACGTGAACGGCGGCGCGATCGCGCTGGGCCACCCGATCGGCATGTCCGGCGCCCGCCTGGCCCTCACCCTGGCCATGGAGCTGCGCCGCCGCGGTGGTGGCGTCGGCGCGGTCGCGCTGTGCGGTGGCGGCGGCCAGGGCGACGCACTGATCATCAGGGTGCCCTAGGGTCGGGTCGTGGCGAGGACCGCGGATGTCGACGAGCTGATCAGCCGGGCACGCGACGGGGATGCCCGCTCCGTGGCACGGCTGATCTCCCTGGTCGAGGACGTGAGTCCCCGGCTGCGTGAGGTGGCGACCACACTGGCACCCGCCACCGGCCGGGCCACCGTGATCGGGCTGACCGGCGCGCCCGGCGTCGGCAAGTCGACGTCGACGTCGCTGCTGGTCTCGGCGTTCCGCAAGCGGGGCAGCAGGGTCGGCGTGCTGGCCGTCGACCCGTCGTCGCCGTTCTCCGGCGGTGCGCTGCTCGGCGACCGGGTGCGGATGCAGGACCACGCGACCGACCGGAACGTGTTCATCCGCTCGATGGCCACCCGTGGTCACCTCGGTGGGCTGGCCGCGGCCACCCCGCAGGCGCTGCGCGTGCTGGACGCCACCGGGTTCGACGTGGTGCTGGTGGAGACCGTCGGCGTCGGTCAGTCCGAAGTGGACGTCGTGTCACTGGCGGACACCACGCTGGTGCTGCTCGCGCCCGGCATGGGCGACGGCATCCAGGCGGCGAAGGCCGGCATCCTGGAGGTCGCCGACGTGTTCGTGGTGAACAAGGCTGACCGGGACGGCGCCGACCAGGTGGTACGCGACCTCAAGTACATGATCTCCCTGGGCAGGCGTGAACACGAGGGGCCGAGCTGGCGCACCCCGGTCGTGCCCACCGTGGCGTCCCGGGGCGAGGGCATCGAGGACGTGGTCACCGCCATCGGGGAGCACCGCGAGTGGATGGCGGCGCACGGCGAACTGGAGCGCAGGCGGACGGCCAGGGCGAGCGCCGAGGTCGAGGCCATCGCGCTGGGCAAGCTGCGCGAGCGGATGGGCGACCTGCGCGGCGGGGACGCGCTGGACCAGCTCGCCAAGCGGGTCATGGCCGGCGAGCTGGACCCCTACACGGCTGCCGACACGCTGGTCGAGGGCATCGGCGCGGCCTGACTCAGGCGGGCTCCGGTGGCCGGCAGCGCACCAGCGTCAGCGATCCGTCCACTGTGGAGTCGCCAGAGGCGTGCGGCACCACGACCGTCTGACCCTTGCACAGTTCGAGGCTGCCACCGTGCTCGGTACGCAGCGTCCCGGCGCCGTCCAGCACCACCAGCACGGCGAACGACGCCGTCAGGTCGACCGGCTGCGTGGCGTGGATCCGGTCGGCCCGGAAGAACGCCGAGGACGCGGGCCCGAACAGGTCGACCACGGCATCGTCGCGGCCACCGGTGCGCCGCACCAGTGACTCCCACGTGCCGTCGCCCCAGCCGTCCCGGTCGACGCAGCCCAGCGCCACGTCGAAGCCGACGCCGAGATGACCGGCCGACTCGTCGGCCAGGAACCCTTCCCACTCCAGCGTCACCGACAGGTCGGTGGGCTGCTGCAACTCCACGATGAACACGCCCGCCCCGATCGCGTGCGGCAGCCCGGCCGGGATGAACACCGTGTCGCCGGCCGCCACCGTGGTGCTGTTCAGCGCGCCGAGCAGGGCGTCGTGGTTCTGGTCGCGCACCCAGTCGGCCAGCGTGTACCGGTCCACCGGCTCGCGGAACCCGATGTGCACCCTCGGGTCGCCGCTGCCCGTGCCGACCACCACCCACGCCTCTGTCTTGCCGAAGTGCGAACCGAAGTGCTCGCGGGCGAACGTGTTCGACGGATGGCAGTGCACCGGCAGCCGCTGCCCGGCGTCCAGCAGTTTTACCAGCAGCGCCGTGCTGGTGCCGAACGCGGCCACGTGCCGCTCGCCCAGCCACGCGGCCGGTTCGGCGGCCACGGCGTCGCGCAGCAGGCGGCCGTCCGGCAGCGTGGTCAGGCCGTCGGTGGCCTGGCCGAACCGGGTCGTGGTGGACGCCACCCAGTCCTCCGGGCCGAACTCCGAGGTGCGAGGCACACCGCGCAGCGCGGCGATGGCCTCACCGCCGCGGTAGAACTGGCGCGGCTGGTTGGCCGGCAGCAGCGTGGGCGTCGCTGATGGGTTCACGGGCGTGTTTCTCCAGATCCTCGGGCGATCAGCCGGGCGGGCACGGTCACCTGCCTCGGCGGCGGGTCGTCCCCCGCGATGCGTGCGCTCAGCAGTTCCGCCGCCGTCCTGCCGAGCAACTCGATGTCGTGGGAGACCACGGTGACCGGTGGGGTCATCAGGTCAGCCAGTTCGAAGTCGTCGAAGCCGACCAGTGCCGGCCTGCCCCTGCCGGTCCGATCGGCCCGGCCGGTCCGCCTGCCGGCCAGGGCGCGCAGGGCCAGCAGGGTGATCCGGTTGTTGCCGGTGACCAGCGCGGTGGCCCGGCGGGGCCGATCCAGGAAGTCGTGTATCGCCCGCTCGACGGTCGTCTCGTCATGTGGACCCATGGCCACGAAGTCGCCGTCCGTGCCCGCCCGGAATCCGCGCAGCCGCTCGGCCGCCGTGTAGATGCCCGGCGCGTCACCGAGGAACGCGATCCGCCGGTGGCCGTGCGCGGCCAGGTGGCGGACCGCGGCCTTGGCCCCGCCCGCGTTGTCCAGCAGGACGGTGTCGGCCGCGACACCGTCAGCCGGCCGGTCCACGAACACGACGGGCAGGCCGGCGTCGATCTCCGGGATGAGGTAGTCGTGCCGCCCCCCGGTCGGCACGACCACCAGCCCGTCCACTCGCCGGGAACAGAAGTCCAGCGCCAGTTCCCGTTCCCGGTCCGGGTCCTCATCGGACGATCCGGCCAGCACGTGCCGGCCGGATCGCCTGGCCACTTCCTCGACCGCCCTGGTCAGAGTGGCGTAGAACGGGTTCGCCAGGTCCTCCAGCAGGACGCCGATGGTGCCGGTGGACGTGCCCCGGCGCAGGTGGCTCGCGCCGAGGTTGCGCCGGAAACCCAGTTCGTCGATGGCCGCCCGTACCCGCCGCTCGGTGGCCGGGCGCACGCCGGACTCGGCGTTCACCACCCGGGACACCGTCTTCAGGCTCACACCGGCCAGCCGGGCCACGTCGTGCATGGTGGCCCGGCGGGTTCCGGAGCGGTTGGACAACGTTGTCATCGATCTAGGAATCGAACACCCGCACCGCCCCGCTGTCAACCCGTCGATCGTCCCCTTCGGACTGATCAGCGGCGTCAAATGTGTCAACTGTTGATGTGAAGTCGTTCTCGCACAACGAGAAACCGGCCAACAGTCCCATTTCATCCGCCGTTCTTCCGATGTTCTCGTTCGGGCCTCGCCGTGGGCGGGTTCGGGGTGCAGGGTCGACAACCGCCAAGGCCACCACATTTGAGCCCGTCTTGTGTTTCTGACCGGAAAGGCCATGAGATGCCGGAACTGACTCGCCGCCGGTTACTGGGTGGAGCCGCCGGAGCGGCCGCGGCCGCTGCCGCCGCCACCCTGATGCCGCCCAACGTCCAGCAGGCCCTCGCGGCGACCCCGCCGTCGCGCGGCTCCCTGAACGACATCAAGCACATCGTCCTGCTCATGCAGGATCACCAGGAGACGTGCTCGGAGAGTTTGTGCTGGTCAGAGCTTGATCAACGGGCTGCATAGCCTCGCAAGTAGCCCAAACACCTAGTTACGCTCCCGTGTGGATCATGGAGTTGTAGGGACGCGCGGCTACAGTCGCGGCCATGCCGACTACAACCGTTCCAATGCGACGCTGGACAGACACCATCATCACAAAGATGCGCGACGAAACACCCGGTTTCGCTGACGCTGCTGATGATTGGTGCACTGACTTGCGTCGCGGCAAAGCAGAGTCCACCGTTCACAACTACATCGATTGTATCTTTCAGTTCTGCATGTTCTTGGTGTCTATCAACGTCAATGCGCTAGACGAGATCACCAAGACGCATATCAACAAGTTTGCTATCGACATGCGCGACCAGGGTCGTAAGCCGAGTGTCGTCGTCCTGCGTCTTGGGCGCGTTAAAACGTGGCTCAAGTACCTGCACACGGAAAAGTGGATCGACACCAATCCTGCTGAGAATATCAAGCTGGACAAGATCCCTGATCCGGTAATGGAAATCCTCAGTGATGACGAGTGGGCACGCCTGCTTGCCACGTGCGAGGCTGACACCGCCAAGGGATGCCGAGACAGGCTGATCCTGTTGCTGATGGGCGACTCTGGCCTACGCAGAGCCGAAGTCGGCAACCTTGACCTTGAGGACTACAACCGCGAACGTCACACGGTGTTGGTGCGCTATTCCAAGCGCATGAAGACGCGGGAAGTGCCGATCGGTCCTGAGACGGAAAAGACGCTGAAAAAGTACCTCCGCGTCTGGCGTCCCGAAAATCCGCTAGCGAAAACGTCCAACGCGCTGATCCTGCCGTGGCGCACCGATGCACGTACGAATGGCCGCGTGTCCGGTGCCGCTGTGTTCATCGTCGTCAAGGCTCGACTCAAGCAAGCTGGAATTAAGAAGACCAAGTTTGGTCCGCACGGGTTGCGCCACACCAGCGCTGCCCGGTTGAAAAGGCAGCACGCACAAGACGCGCCAATGATGGCCATGTTCGGGTGGCAGGACTTCAAAACGTACAAGCGCTACGGTGCCGTGGCAAATAATGACGCGAACATATCGATGATGGGCGAATTGCTCTCGCAGCACTGACCGAAATAGACAACGGCGGACACCTTCATGGGACTGGTGTCCGCCGTTGCTGTGCGCGGGTGAGTTTGCCGACTACAACCGCGCAGAGCTGAGCCTACTCGGCTGGTCGGTTCTCGCGGAGCTGACGCCGTAGGTCGTCCATGTCCCAGCGGTATTGACCACCTGGTGTCGTCACGGCCGGTACGACGGCCCCATCGCGCGCCCAGCGAGCCAGCGTGCCCCGGTTGATACCGAGTGCCCGCGCTGCCTCAGCCGTGGTCACGAGACGTTCTGAGCGGTCCGTCATGGCTGATCACCTTGTGGCACGAATCGTCGCAGGTCAAGCAAGGTGTGACGAGATCGAACAGCATGTGCTGAGACGTGCCGATCAGTCACCTAACGTCACGAGTAGAGCGTGATGTAACGTGATGCGTCAGTTGGACGATCGGAGAGTCGTGAAGCCTTCTGACCAGCGCAGAGTCGTTCCGATCCATGCGGAACGGCTGAGCTATGCGCAGAAAACAGGTTGGGAGTGCATTTTCTGTGGTGAACCGGTGTCATTCGCGCTGAGAAAACACGCTGCCTATTTGGGCGGAGACAAGCTCTACGCCTGCACTGTGTGCGCCAGAAGCTATCGAGTCCCCAATTATCCCGAACCAGGGAGCGTCTAATGTCATTCTCGCTCGAAATCAAGCACTACGATCACGACGGACCGATTGTGGTAGCCACCAACGACGAAATAGGGATGCTGCTTCACCTGTTCCACGCGCTGAGCGTGCCACTCACCGAACCGTGGCTAGAAGACGTGACGCTGTTCGAGGTAGAACAACGGACTTCCCCACACGGTAGAGCGGTCGAAATCCGCAAGCCTGTCCGATGGGTGAACCGCTACAACGATGGTTTTGACGAAGACAACGCCACGTACACGGAGCGAGTGGAGCGCGACGGAGAACCGAACGTGTTGTTGCTGTCGGAGAACAGCCCGACTGTCGCCGAATTGTCGAACCTTCTGCGGCCCACACACCGACTGTGGGGTGAGTCGTGATGCTGGTCGGACTCAAGCGCCACGGCGGCCGTGGTCGCGTGTTCTGGTCGGTGACGTGCCTCATCGTGATTGCTGGCCTGCTGATCGCTGTCGAGGCATGGACCGACTCAATCATGGTCTTGGATCACAGCGTGTGGGTGGCTTTCCCGTGGGACTGGTCGCACAACGTGCAAGTCGGTTGGGTCGCTGGCAAGTTCGTACTCGCGTGGAATGAGATTTGATATGTGGAGCGTGATGCTTTATTGGTTCGCAGCAGTGTGGACGTTCATTGCGACTCACTTGCTGATCGTTGTTCCGATTCTCGTCGTAGCGCTCACCGCTGGTGTCGTCTCCGACATTCGCGCAACCAGGAAGGGTCAATCGTGAAGCTCGTTGCAATCCTCAAGCAAGACGAAACGTGGGGAATCTGGAACGTGGGTGACGCCAAATGGCAACCGCGCGTGCGGAGCTACCCAACCAAGAAAGACGCCAAGGTCAGAATCGCTCAACTGGAATTGAAGGGAGTCACACAGTGAGGCTCGTATTCTCACGTCGCATTGGGCGGACACCCTTCCGGGTCACGCAATCGTGGCGCGTGACGACTCCGCTGGCCGCATGGATGGCTGTTGCGTCCGTGCTGATCGTGTGCTTCCTGCTGATCCTCGCCTGAACCACGCCAGGCTGACGGCCCCGAACGTCGCCAGGCCCCATGAGAACGGCCCGTCTGCTACCTCCCCCGGCAGACGGGCCGTTCGCTGTCCGGGCGTGTGGGCCGCTGAGACGCGAGACGGCCGGATTGCCGCCTGGTTGCCTCTGTAACAAGATCGATTGGTGTCGCTGGCCTTGAGTGTCGCGGGGAGCGGAGTCCTGCGGGAGCTGAGCAGCCTCCTGGCCCACACCACCGGCCACGTTGTCGGCAGCGCTGCCTAGAATCGCCGGTGCATCGGGATACCTATTCATTTAGCGGTGACGGAGACCGATGTACGGAAGCGGGTTGTAGCCAACACGCAAAAAGAGCCTCAGCGGGAAATCATCCAACCCGCTGAGGCTCTTTCTATTGCTGCTGTTACGAACTCTTATTCTTCAAGAGCACGAAACCTTCATCGTTGATACTCGCGGCACCGTGGCGCGCATACGCGAACCAACCACGCTGACCAGTCGGGCGACCACTCGAACCGTCGACAACCAGCGGCAGCAACTCAACGTTCATGCCGGTGCGGTTGGCGTAGAGGTACTGGTTGAAGTCACCGAACACGCAAACATCAGCGTCGACGTTCGTGCTGTCGCTCATGTAGACGCTAGTCCTAACAGGACGGGTCCTGAGCGACTGAACGACACCGGTCAAGTCCACCGTGAAGAACGACGGGTTGAAGCCAGTGCCAGCCGCGAAACCAGCAACCTGGTCACTGATGCCCGGAGACATGAGCCACGTTCCCTTGGCGCGGTAGCGGTCACGCGGCTTCTCGAACACAACATTGACGTTCGTAGCACTGATCAAACCGTTGGTCGTGACATTGACCTGCACATTGGTGTTCGCCAGAAGCGCAGTCACCAAACCCGTAGGCTCGTTGGAACCGCTACCGGTGACCAGAGTCTCGGTAACAAGTTCCTCGAAACCAGACGAAAGCAGCGTCGCCATTTCCTGAGCGAAACCGGGGTAATCCTCGCCGACTTCAATGCTGAACGGGATGAAACCCCTAGCAGTGTAAATCGGCACCACCGGCTGACCCAAGGTCGGAGAGTCGTCACTGACAACCGAACCTTCAAGGTCATAGGACCAAGTAACACCAGCGGAGGTAGCTATTCAGCTGTCTGGTGCCCCGGCGGGCGTGGTGTGATCACGATCTGAGATGATCTTGGTGTGTCGGTTCCGGAGTCGGCTGAGGCGTTGCTTGAGCGGCTGCTTGCACGTGTGGCCGAGTTGGAAGCGGCGCTG
>DASUGU010000143.1:0-4637 GCA_036273855.1 Pseudonocardiaceae bacterium | reverse complement strand
CAAGCCCGAACCCGAGGACCAACACGTGGAAAGGCTGGGCAGACCAGCCGATCAGCCATGTCCAATCCCGAATCAGCGAGCGATCAATGATCAACAATCAGGAACGAGATCAACACACGAACCGATCCACGGATCGAGGCTAAAGTCGCCGGACTGTGCGAAACCGGTCCGGGAGTGTCGTGTGATCGAACTGAAGTCGCCGGGCGAGATCGACGCGCTGCGGGCCGCCGGCCGGGTCGTGGCCGGCGCGCTCGCCGCGGTGCGGTCGGCCGCGTCGGTGGGTGTGTCGCTGCGTGAGTTGGACGAGGTGGCCGCCGGGGTGATCGCCACTGCCGGTGCGGTGCCGTCGTTCCTGAACTACCTGCCGCACTTCGCCGACACGCCCTACCCGGCGGTGATCTGCGCCAGCGTGAACGACGCCATCGTGCACGGCATCCCGACCGGTTACCGGCTGCGGGACGGCGATCTGGTCAGCATCGACTGCGGTGCTCACCTGGAGGGCTGGTGCGGCGACTCGGCGGTGAGCTTCACCGTCGGCCGGGCCGACGAGCAGGACACCGTGCTGATCGAGACCACGGAACGCGCGCTGGGCGCCTGCATCGCCGCGTGCGTGCCGGGCAACCGGATCGGCGACATCGGCAACGCGGTCGGCCCGATCGCCAGGGCCGCCGGGTACGGCATCCTCGCCGGGCACGGCGGCCACGGTGTCGGCCGGGCCATGCACGAGCAGCCGCACGTGCCCAACGAGGGCCGGCCGGGCCACGGTGTCGGGCTGCGGCCGGGCATCGTCATCGCCATCGAGCCGATGTTCATCATCGGCGGCGGCGACGAGTACCGGAAGGACACCGACGGCTGGACCCTGCGCAGCCGGGACGGCGGGCGTGCCGCGCACGCCGAGCACACGGTCGCGGTGACCGAGGACGGCCCGGTGGTCCTCACCGCGCCGTGAGTCCGCTCAGCGGTACGCCGGGTTGGTGGCCATCGCCTCGGTGAGCCGCTTGACCGACGACTCCAGGCCCCACTGGTGGGCCAGCTCGTCCAAATCCGCCTGGTGCCTGGGTTCGCGCGGCACGTCATCGTCCGTTGTGGACATCACGACGTCGGCGTCCGTGGCGACGCGCACCACGGTCGGCGCCACGGCGAGATAGTCGGCCGCCGCCACCAGTTTCGCGGTGACCGTGCCCGACAGCCTGCCGTCGCCGGCCGCGGTGAGCAGGCCGTGCAGCGAGCCGTACTCGGTGATCAGCTTGGCCGCCGTCTTCTCGCCGATGCCGGCCACGCCGGGCAGCCCGTCGGACGGGTCGCCGCGCAGCGTGGCCATGTCGGCGTAGCCGGGGCCGGGATCGGTGGCCGGCAGGCCGTAGCGGGCCGCCAGTTCGGCCGGCCCGAGCACCTCGGCCTTGGCCCAGCCCTTGCCCACGTAGACCACCCGCGCCGGGCTCGGCTCGTCGCGCACCACCTGGAACAGGTCCCGGTCGCCGGTGATCACCTCGACCGGGTCGTCGGTCTCCAGCGCGGTGAGCGTGCCGATCACGTCGTCGGCCTCGTACCCGTCGGCCTCCGCCGTGGCGATGCCGGCGGCGGCCAGCAGATCCAGGATGATCGGCACCTGCGGGGTCAGTGTGTCCGGAATCTCCTCGATGTTCTTCGCCTCGTCGGCCAGCCGGTGGGCCTTGTAGCTGGGCAGCAGTTCGACCCGGAACGCCGGCCGCCAGTCGGCGTCCAGGCACGCCACCAGCCGGCTGGGCCCCCGTTCGGTGATGATCCTGGCCACGGTGTCCAGGAAGCCGCGGGCGGCGTTGACCGGGGTGCCGTCGGGTGCGGTGATCGACTCGGGCAGGGCGAAGTACGACCGGAAGTACAGGCTGGCCGAGTCCATCAGGACCAGTGGTGGGGTCACCCGGTCAGCGTGCCATCACCAACGAATGGCACGCGAGCGCGGCGCGCCGGGCGGATAGGCTCCGGCCATGTCGAGTCATCTGCCGGACACCGGCTCGTTGTCGGCCAGGATCACCAGGGCGAGGGAGGCCGCGGCCGCCGCGGGTGTCGGCGCGCTGTTCGTGTCGCCCGGATCGGACCTCCGCTACCTGCTCGGCGTCGCCGGTGGGTCGTTCGAGCGGCTGACCTGCCTGGTGCTGCCGGCGGCCGACGTGACGGCCGAGCCGACGCTGGTGGTGCCCGCGCTGGAGCGGCCCGGCTACGACCACGTGCCCACCGACGACCTCGGCGTCGGCGTGGCCACCTGGGTGGACGGCGAGGACCCGTTCCGGCTGGCGTTCGACGCGCTGGGCGGCCGCCCGGGCCGGGTGGCGGTGACCGACATGATGCCCGCGCTGCACGTGCTGGGCCTGCGCCGGGAGGCGCCGGACGCCGAGCAGTCGCTGGCCGGTCCGGTGCTGCGCGGACTGCGGATGCGCAAGGACGGCGTGGAACTGGCCGCGCTGCGCGCGGCCGGCGAGGCGATCGACCGGGTGCACGCCAACATGGGCGAGTGGCTGCGGGCCGGCCGGACCGAGGCGCAGGTCGGCGCGGACATCGCCGCCGCGATCGTCGCGGAGGGCCACGAACTGGCCGGGTTCGTGATCGTCGGCTCCGGCCCGAACGGCGCCAGCCCGCACCACGACGTGTCCGACCGGGTCATCGAGCGCGGTGACGTGGTCGTGGTCGACATCGGCGGCCCGGTCGCCGAGGGCTACAACTCCGACTCGACCCGCACCTACGTGCTCGGCGAACCGCGCGATGCCGACGTCACCGCCACCTACACGGTGTTGCAGCGGGCGCAGCAGGCCGCGGTGGACGTGATCCGGCCGGGAGTCACGGCCGAGACGGTGGACGCGACCGCGCGGCGGATCATCACCGACGCCGGGTTCGGCGAGCGGTTCATCCACCGCACCGGCCACGGCATCGGCCTGGACGTGCACGAGGAGCCCTACATCATCGCCGGCAACACCCTGCCGCTGGAGCCCGGCATGGCGTTCAGCGTCGAGCCGGGCATCTACCTGCCCGGCCGCTGGGGCGCCCGGATCGAGGACATCGTGGTCGTCACCGAGCACGGGGTCGCGTCACTGAACAACCGACCACACGATCTGGTCTCGTTGTGACATCACCGCTGGAGCCGATCGACCGGGCCATCCTGCGCGAGCTGGTGACGGACGGCCGCAAGACGCTGACCGACCTGGCCGAGCGGGTCGGGCTCAGCGTGTCGGCCGTGCACCAGCGGGTGCGGCGGCTGGAGCAGCGCGGCGCCGTCCGCGGCTACGCGGCCCGGCTCGACCTCGAGCAGCTCGACCTGCCGCTGACCGCGCTGATCTCGCTCACGCCGATCGACCCGGCCGCGCCGGACGACTACCCGAACCGCCTGCAGCACCTGTCCCGGATCGAGGCGTGCTACTCGGTGGCCGGTGACGAGTCGTACGTGCTGCTCGTCCGGGTGGCCAGCCCGTTGGCGCTGGAGGAGCTGCTGCGGCAGATCCGTGAGTCGGCCAACGTGTCGACCCGCACGACAGTGGTGCTGTCCACGCCGTTCGAGGGACGGCCACCGGCAATTTAATTACTATAATTTCAGTGGGAACTGAAACTAATCGCAGGGGGAATCATGTCGCGTACCAGGGAAATCGTTGAGATCACCACGCCGAGAGAGCTCACCGAGCTGGTCGGCGAGCCGACACCCCGGGTGGCGGGCAAGGTACGGACGGCACTGCACGAGGTCGACCGGGAGTGGCTGGCCAGCTCACCGTTCTGCCTGATCGCCACGTCCGACCGGGCCGGCTCCTGCGACGTGTCGCCGAAGGGCGACCCACCGGGTTTCACGCTGGTGCTGGACGAGACGACGATCGCGGTGCCGGACCGGCCGGGCAACCGACGGGTGGACGGTTTCCGGAACGTGCTGACCAATCCGCACGTCGGGCTGATCTACCTGGTGCCCGGGCGGGGCGACACGTTGCGGATCAACGGGCGGGCGCGGCTGGTGCGGGACGCGCCGTTCTTCGACGACCTGGTGGTGCGCGGTCACCGGCCGGCGTTGGCGTTGCTGGTGGAGATCGAGGAGGTCTTCTACCACTGCTCGAAGGCGTTCCTGCGGTCGAAACTGTGGCAGTCGGAGTCGTGGCGGCCGGACGAGGCGCCGTCCCGGCCGGTGATCGTCAAGGCGGTGGAGCGGCCGGAGGCGAGCCTGGCGGAGTTGCAGCGCCACTACGGGCCGGGGTACGCCGAGCAGCTCTACGGCGAGGCCACCAGCACGAGCTCGCCGCGTCCGTGACCGTGCGGGTGATCTGCTCGCTCGGTGGCCGAGCTGGGGCCGTGGCGCTCGCCTGATGGGCCCGCTCAGTCGTCGACGGCCGATGCCGCGGTGGCGATCGGGTCGAGCCCGGCGACCAGCTCGTCGAGCTCGTCCGTGGTGAGTACGTCGTAGGCCGGCGCGGCCAGCTGGTCGGTGAGTGCTTCGATCCGCTGCCTGGTTTCCCGGCCGGCGTCGGTGAACCCGCCGGCCGCGTCCACTAGTACTACAGGGCTAGAAGTCGGCGTGTCGTTGGGTGTGGCTGGTCGGTGCCGCGAGAACATGTGGCGTGCCTGTGTATCTCGGGGATGAGCCGGTGGTCGATGCTGATGCGGTGTCGGTAACGGACCTGGAGGAGTGG